>CAMWYJ010000038.1 GCA_947178445.1 uncultured Clostridium sp. | reverse complement strand
GTGTGCCGGGAGATTGCTATTTACTAGAATAGTGGTTGCTTGGTAGTACCCGTAAAATATTAAAACGGAGGATATTTTTATGTCAAAAAAAGTTGTTTTGGCTGGCGCTTGTCGTACAGCAATCGGCACAATGGGAGGTTCATTAAGTACAACACCGGCGGCAGAGCTTGGTGCTATCGTTATTAAGGAGGCTCTTAATAGAGCTGGCGTTCCTGCAGAACAGGTTGATCATGTATATATGGGTTGTGTAATCCAGGCTGGACAAGGTCAGAACGTTGCCCGTCAGTCTTCCATTAAGGCAGGAATTCCAAATGAGGTTCCAGCAGTTACTATCAACGTTGTATGTGGTTCCGGTCTTAACTGTGTGAATATGGCAGCACAGATGATCCAGGCTGGCGATGCAGATATTGTTGTTGCAGGTGGTATGGAGAACATGTCTATGGCACCATATGCCCTGATGCAGGCTCGTTTTGGTTACAGAATGAATAACAATAAGATTGTTGATACAATGGTAAATGATGCTTTATGGGATGCATTTAATGATTACCATATGATTAAGACGGCTGATAATATTTGTGAAGAGTGGGGAATCACCCGTGAGGAGTTAGATGAGTTTGCATTAAACAGCCAGAAGAAAGCAGAAGCTGCACAGGCTTCCGGTGCATTTGATAAGGAAATCGTTCCTGTATCTGTTAAGAAGAGAAAAGAAGTGATTGAGTTTGCAAAGGATGAGGGACCAAGAGCAGGCTCTACGATTGAGGGATTACAGAAGCTTCGTCCAATCAATCCGGATGGATTTGTTACTGCAGGTAATGCATCCGGTATCAATGACGGTGCAGCAGCAATCGTTGTTATGAGTGAAGAGAAGGCTAAGGAGTTAGGTGTGAAGCCTATGGCTACATTTATTGCAGGTGCACTTGCAGGATGCCGTCCAGAGGTTATGGGTATTGGTCCTGTTCCGGCTACTAAGAAGGCTATGGCTAAGGCAGGTTATCAGATTTCTGACTTTGATATCATTGAGGCAAATGAGGCATTTGCTGCCCAGTCTATTGCGGTAGGAAGAGACTTAGGTATTGATGTTGAAAAGCAGTTGAATCCAAATGGTGGAGCAATTGCACTTGGACATCCTGTTGGAGCATCCGGATGCCGTATTCTTGTTACCCTGCTTCATGAGATGGAAGCAAAAGATGCAAAGAAGGGACTTGCTACACTTTGTATCGGTGGTGGTATGGGTTGCGCAACTATTGTAGAGCGTGACTAATCCGTAATAGGAATTTCTGATTTGTGAAGATGAGAAACTCGCAGGGCGTGTTTTGGCAATTCGTTGGCAGTACCAAATTGGAATACATGTATTCCAATTTGGTGTATGCCTTCCACACAGGTCAATTCCCTTGGAGGATATGTCCAAAAAGGGATTCTTAGATTCATTTATTTCAAAAAGAAAAAGGAGATAGACAGATGGAATTCATTACATATGAGCAGGATGGATTTGTAGGTGTTATTACAATCAATCGTCCAAAGGCTTTAAATGCACTCAACAGTCAGGTGTTAGATGAGTTAAATGCAACATTGGATGCAGTGGATTTAGAGGCGACAAGAGCACTTATTTTAACTGGTGCTGGTGAGAAGTCATTTGTTGCAGGAGCAGATATCGGTGAGATGTCTACCCTTACAAAAGCAGAAGGTGAAGCTTTCGGTAAGAAGGGAAATGATGTATTCCGTAAGCTGGAGACATTCCCAATTCCTGTGATTGCAGCAGTGAACGGTTTTGCATTAGGTGGCGGATGTGAGATTTCTATGAGCTGTGATATCAGAATCTGTTCTGAAAATGCAGTGTTTGGACAGCCTGAGGTTGGACTCGGTATTACACCAGGATTCGGCGGTACACAGAGATTGGCACGTTTGGTAAGTCCGGGTATGGCAAAGCAGTTGATTTATACAGCCCGTAATATTAAGGCAGATGAAGCATACCGCATTGGTCTTGTAAATGCAGTATATCCATTAGAGGAGTTAATGCCGGCAGCAAAGAAGATGGCAGCAGGAATTGCAGCACAGGCTCCGATTGCTGTACGCAACTGTAAAAAGGCAATTAATGACGGTTTGCAGGTAGATATGGATCAGGCAATCGTAATAGAGGAGAAATTATTTGGTGATTGTTTCGAGACAGAAGACCAGAAAGCTGGAATGGGTAATTTCTTAGAGAAGGACAAAGAGAAGAAGCTTAAAGTTGTTCCTTTCCAGAACAAGTAATTATATGATTTTAACACATCCAGGGTGGTCGTTTTGACCATCCTTAATGTGTGAAATAAGGATAGCAGTTTGAACGAAACGTAAATGAATTTAAACTGTATATTCAAAAAAATTTTTTAGGAGGATATGAAAATGAAAGTTGGCGTTATTGGTGCAGGAACCATGGGTCAGGGTATTGCTAAGGCATTCGCTCAGGTTGAAGGATATGAAGTGGCACTTTGTGACATCAAACAGGAGTGGGCTGAAGGCGGAAAGGACAAGATTGCAAAGGGTTATGCAAGACTTGTAGAAAAAGGAAAGATGACACAGGAGAAGGTAGATGGAATCCTTAACAGTATTACTCCTGGTCTGAAAGAAGATCTCTGTGCAGATTGTGATTTGATTGTTGAGGCAGCATTTGAGGACATGAATGTGAAGAAGACAACATTTTCTGAGTTAGATAAGATTGTTAAACCAGAGTGTATTTTCGCTTCGAATACTTCAAGTCTTTCTATTACGGAGATTGGAAATGGTCTTACACGTCCAATGATTGGTATGCATTTCTTCAATCCGGCAGACCGTATGAAATTAGTAGAGGTAATTGCTGGTGTGAACACACCGGAGGAGACCGTTTCTAAGATTGTTAAGATTTCTGAAGAAATCGGCAAGACACCTGTACAGGTGAATGAAGCTGCTGGGTTTGTTGTTAACCGTATCTTAATTCCTATGATCAATGAAGCTGCATTCATCAAGATGGAAGGTGTTTCTGATATTGCAGGTATTGACTCTGCAATGAAGCTTGGTGCAAATCATCCAATGGGACCACTTGAATTAGGTGATTTTGTCGGATTAGATATCTGCCTTGCTATTATGGATGTTCTCTATAATGAGACAGGCGATAGCAAATACCGTGCATGTCCGTTACTTCGTAAAATGGTTCGCGGTGGTAATCTTGGTGTAAAGAGCGGTAAGGGCTTTTATGTATACAATGCTGACCGTACAAAGACACCAGTGGATGCCCAGTAATAAGGAGACACTAAATGCGAAGCTGCGTTGCTTATTAAGTGTTCGATTAGGAAACACTATGCCCACTAAGTTCGAAAATACCTCACTAAGTGGTCAAGTGTATTTTCACACTAAATGCGCAACTGCGTTGCTTATTAAGTGTTCAATATAGGAGGAAAAATAAAAATGGATTTCACTTTAAGTAAGAAACATGAAATGGCACAGACTCTTTTTAGAGAATTTGCTGAAAATGAAGTAAAGCCACTTGCTCAGGAAATTGATGAAGAACACAGATTTCCAAGAGAGACAGTAGAAAAGATGGCAAAAGCAGGCTTTTTAGGTATTCCTGTTCCAAAGGAGTTAGGCGGTCAGGGCTGTGATCCTTTGACATATGTTATGTGTGTGGAGGAGTTATCTAAAGTTTGTGGTACGACAGGAGTTATCGTATCTGCGCATACATCCCTTTGCGTAGATCCAATCCAGACATATGGTACACCAGAGCAGAAGGAAAAATATATTCCTGATTTAGCTTCTGGAAGAAAGTTAGGTGCTTTTGGTCTGACAGAGCCGGGCGCTGGTACCGATGCACAGGGACAGCAGACAAAGGCTGTATTAGACGGTGATGAGTGGGTATTAAATGGTTCTAAATGTTTTATTACCAATGGTAAAGAAGCTGATATTTATATTATAATCGCTGTAACAGGTAAGGTTGAGAAGCGTGGACGTGTTCAGAAAGAAATTTCTGCGTTTATCGTTGAGAAAGGTACACCGGGATTTACTTTTGGTACAAAGGAAAGTAAGATGGGTATCTGTGGATCTTCTACATATGAGTTAATCTTTACCGACTGCCGTATTCCAAAGGAGAATTTATTAGGTGCAAAAGGTAAGGGATTTGGTATCGCTATGCATACACTTGATGGTGGACGTATTGGTATCGCTGCCCAGGCTCTTGGTATTGCAGAGGGTGCTTTGGAGACAACCATCAACTATGTAAAGGAGAGAAAGCAGTTCGGTCGTTCCATTGCTCAGTTCCAGAATACACAGTTCCAGTTAGCAGATATGGCTACTAAAGTAGAGGCTGCTAAGATGTTAGTATATAAGGCTGCTATGAAGAAGGGCGAGTACCAGAACGGTGCAAAGGTTTCTTATTCTGTAGAAGCGGCTATGGCAAAATTATACGCTGCAGAGGTTGCTATGGAAGTAACAACGAAGGCAGTTCAGTTACATGGTGGATATGGATATATTAAGGAGTACGACGTTGAGCGTATGATGCGTGATGCTAAGATCACAGAGATCTACGAAGGAACCTCAGAAGTTCAGCGTATGGTTATCTCTGCAAATATTTTAAACTAGGAGGTAATTAACGTGAAGATTGTTGTTTGTGTAAAACAGGTACCTGATACAAAGGGTGGAGTAAAGTTTAATCCAGATGGAACATTGGATAGAGGTGCAATGCTTACCATTATGAATCCAGATGATAAGGCTGGTTTAGAGGCAGCTCTTACAATCAAAGACCAGTATGATGATGTAGAGGTTACGGTTGTGACCATGGGACTTCCGAAGGCAGAAGAGGTTCTTCGCGAGGCTATGGCTATGGGTGCTGACAAGGGCATCCTTGTTACAGACAGAGTATTAGGTGGTGCTGATACTTGGGCTACATCTACTACAATTGCCGGTGCATTAAGAAATATTGACTATGATTTGATTATTACAGGTCGTCAGGCAATTGATGGCGATACCGCACAGGTTGGACCACAGATTGCAGAGCATTTGGGACTTCCGGTTATTTCTTATGCACAGGAAATTAAGATTGATGGAGACAGCGTTGTAGTAAAACGTCAGTATGATGACGGATATCATATGCTGAAGGTTCAGATGCCTTGCTTAATTACAGCATTAGCTGAGTTAAATGAGCCACGTTATATGACACCAGGTGGAATCTTTGATGCATATGATGCAGAGATTACAACATGGGGAAGAGCAGATCTTAAGGATGTTGACGATTCAAACTTAGGTTTAAATGGTTCTCCGACAAAGATTGCAAAGGCTTCTGATAAGGTTCGTAAGGGAGCTGGTGAGAAAGTAGCTCCAGATTCTCCAGAAGATGCAGCTAAATTAATCGTTGACAAGTTATTGTCAAAGCACATTATCTAATAAAGAGGTGAATAAAATGGGTGCAATGAGCGCAGAACAATTAGAGCAGTACAAAGGCGTATTTGTCTTTGCACAGCAGGTAGATAATAAGTTAAGCAACATTTCCTTTGAGTTGATTGGAGAGGGAAAGAGACTTGCTGAAAAATTAAATGAAAAAGTAACCGCAGTATTGGTAGGTTCTGATGTTGCAGGTCTTGTTGATGAATTAGCAGAGTATGGTGCTGATAGAGTGATTGTTGTGGATGATCCGGAATTAAAGGACTATAGAACAGAGCCATATGCACATGCTTTAGCTTCTGTTATCAATGAGTATAAGCCGGAAATTATGTTAGTTGGTGCTACAGCAATTGGTCGTGATTTAGGTCCTACTGTATCTGCAAGAGTTGCAACAGGTCTTACTGCTGACTGTACATTACTTGAGATTGGTGATTTCCCAATTAACCCAATTCCGGGTAAAGAGCAGAAGCATAACCAGTTATTAATGACTCGTCCAGCATTTGGTGGTAACACAATCGCTACCATTGCATGTCCAGATAACCGTCCACAGATGGCAACGGTTCGTCCTGGTGTTATGCAGAAGCTTGAGAAGACTGCTGGTGCTAAGGCAGAGGTAATCAATTACAATCCTGGATTTACTCCAGATAAGAAGTATGTAGAGATTCTTGAAGTTGTGAAGGCTGTTTCAGATGTGAAAGATATTATGGATGCTAAGATTTTGGTATCTGGTGGACGTGGAGTTGGAAGCAAAGAAAACTTCAAGCTTTTAGAGGATCTTGCAGAGGTTCTTGGAGCAACAGTAAGCTGTTCTCGTGCAGTGGTTGATTCCGGCTGGTTACCAAGAGATTTACAGGTTGGACAGACCGGTAAGACGGTTCGTCCGCAGGTGTATTTTGCAATCGGTATTTCCGGAGCAATCCAGCATGTTGCCGGTATGGAGGAGTCTGATCTTATTATTGCAATCAATAAGGATGAGGATGCTCCTATCTTTGATGTAGCTGATTATGGTGTTGTTGGTGATCTGAATAAGATTGTTCCACAGCTTACAGCAGCTGTTAAGGCTGAGATAGCGAACAAGTAAGATATAAGAGTCTTAGCTGACAGTATATGTATTTTATGTTTAGGATGGATGAAGTTATATTCCGTTAAACATGAAGCAAAAACCCAGAGGTGTTATCCTCTGGGTTTTATGTTATAAGGAATATTCTATAACGGAAAGAATACATAAGAATGTCTGGTAAGCTGTTGATAACCGAAAATCCGGATTATACATAAGAAAGTGAGAATGGAATCCATATTGAGAGATAAATTTAAAATAAACGGAACGAAATCCGATATCTTATTGATATTTCCTAAAAAACGGAGTATATTTTGTTGTAATAGAATAAGAAATTCTAATCAGATTGTTAAAAACTAAGAAAGTGAGAAAAGTGATGATTTTAAAAAGGCTGTCAATCGTGGATAAGGATTCGATAACAATATTTTTTAAAGAGGTATTTACAAAAACTCCTTGGAACGATGATTGGAGCGATGAACAGCAGCTAGACCAATATATTATGGAATTGATTGGAAATCCCAATTCTTTGACATTCGGATTTTTTGATGATAAAAAGATGATTGGCTTAGCTATGGGATGTATCCGCCATTGGTATGAGGGAGCAGAGTATCATATTGATGAATTGTGCATATCTACAGATATGCAGGGAAAAGGAATCGGGACGGAATTTATCAGACAGATAGAGGGATATCTGAAGACGGAGGGTTTAAGCAGGATTTTCTTACAAACGGACAGAGGTATGCCCGCATATGAATTTTATAAAAAAAGAGGGTTTGTGGAAATGCCCAATCACGTATCATTTATTAAAGCATTATGATAGATTTTTGATAGTGGATTGGAGGTTGAATTGTTTTATGGAATATAGCCATGAGCAAAACTGTACTTCCTCAACTGTCCGTTGTACAATATAGACAAATCACAGCTGGGCACGCTTTCGCTATGTGTCGCTCGTAACGGTACATAAGGTGCCAAAGTACGGCACCTAAGTACCAACGGCTCCCCAATGCCCTGCTTGCGATATTGTCTACATTGCACAACTAGATTTTGGAATAGTGAGTTTTATAAATGTCTATTATGGAATATAAACGGGAGGTGAAAATCAGCCGTAAAGGCAGGAGAAAAAATAATATAAAAACAAAAAGAAAAGAGGAGAATTAAATGGATAAGTTTTTTAAAATTACAGAGCGTGGCTCAACAGTAAGAGCAGAGATTATTGGAGGATTAACCACTTTCTTTGCTATGGCATACATTGTATTTGTGAACCCAAACCAGGTAGCAGGAGAGGGTGCTTCCGGCTGGCTTGCACAGGCAATGGATAATGAAGCGGTTTCTGCCCAGCTTGGACAGATTTGGAATTCTGTATTTGTTGCATCTGTTTTGGCAGCGGTTATTGGTACATTACTTATGGCATTTCTTGCAAATATGCCCTTTGCACAGGCATGTGGTATGGGACTTAACTCGTTTTTCTGTACAGTATTTGTGGCAGGTGCCTGCTTTGGCGGTGTGAATGTGATTGAAGGGTATCATGCCGGCATGGTGCTTATTTTTGTTTCAGGTATTGTATTTTTGGTGCTTTCACTGACTGGAGCAAGAGAATATATTGCAAAGGCGATGCCAGAATGTTTGAAAAAGGCAATTCCGGCGGGTATTGGATTGTTTATTGCCATGATTGGCTTTAAAAATGCGGGACTGATTCAGGCAAACATATACACGTTTGTACAGTTTGTAGACATCCATGGTGCGATGCAAAATGATGCTTGGGAAACAGTTGCCCCGGCAATCACAGCATTTTTAGGATTGATTATCATTGCAATCCTTGCGAAGAAGAATGTGAAAGGGAATGTGATTATTGGTATTTTTGCTTCTACCGTCATCTATTACATTTTGATGATGCAGGTGCCAAGCTTTGATATGAGTGCAATCAGCCAGACCTTTAAGGATTTTGGGGAGATTGGCATTGTAGGGCTTTTTGATGGAAAGGCATGGTCGGATGCATTTCTTGGTGCTCCGGTTGGAGGTCTATTTAATGCAGTTATGTTGATCATAACCTTCTGCTTAGTGGATATGTTTGACACCATTGGCACGCTTTATGGTACTGCTGCCCAGGCGAACATGTTAGATGAAAATGGAGATCCCATCAATGTAAACAAGTCTATGTTATGTGATTCCATTGCAACGGTGGCAGGCGCTGCAATCGGTACATCTACCTGTACTACCTTTGTGGAATCTTCAGCCGGTGTGGCAGCTGGTGCCAGAACCGGTTTTGCCAGCGTAGTGACAGCGGTTTGCTTTGCATTATGTTTGTTTTTAAGCCCGCTTGCCAATATTATTCCAAGTGCGGCAACCGCTCCGGCATTAATCTATGTCGGTGTGCTGATGCTTAAGAATTTCAGCAAGGTAGATATGGATGATATTGCATCTGCAGTTCCGGCATTTTTGGCACTGATTATGATGCCACTTACCTATTCCATTGCAAATGGTATTGGAATTGGGGCTATTGCTTATGTACTGATTCAGTTATTTACCGGAAAGTATCACAAAAAGGATGTGGTGATTACCATTATTGCTGCATTGTTTGTGTTAAAGTTTATTTTTGTGACAATGTAGGGAAAAGGGCAGATAGAGAAACAGGAGTCGCCAGAAAAAAATTTTTTTTGGTGGCTCCTGTTTTTTACGTTTTAAAGGATTTTGTTGGGAATTTTGCTTTGAATGATAAAAGCATATTCTGTGTATGGACTGAATAAAATATCATAAAAAACAAGGCAGTAAGAATGGATATATATGTTGTAGAGCCGGGGGATACATTGGCAGGGATTGCGAACCGGTACGGAGTATCTGTGGAACGGCTGGCATATGATAATGAAATAGATGGAGAGAATCTTGTGGTAGGCCAGGCATTGTTGATTTTACAGCCGGAAACCGTCTATACCGTGCAAAACGGAGATACGTTGGCGTCCATTGCAGAACAGTTTGGTATAAGTGTTTTGCAGCTAACAAGAAATAATTCCTTTCTTCTGAATGAAGATTTTCTGCTACCGGGCAGGCAGCTTGTAATCCAATACACGGAACAGACAAAAAGGGAAATTGATATTTTTGGCTATGCATATGCGTATATCAGAGAGGATATTTTAGCGGAAAGCTGCCTGTATATTGATGAATTGCTGCCGTTTTCCTACGGTTACAACCTGGATGGCACTTTAATTCCGATGAATGATGAGCGTTTGCTGAATGCAGCTTCCTTATTCGGTAACCGAAAACGTATGGTATTAACACCTCTTGATAGAAATGAGCGGTTTAACAACCAGTTGGTGGTTGCTCTTGTTACGGATGAGAATATGAAACAGATTTTGATTGACAATGTAATTTCCACTATGCAGACGAAGGGATATCAGGCATTGGATATTGATTTTGAATTCATTCCGGGACAGTACCGCACACAATATGTTGCATTTATCGCAGAAATAAGGCAGCGGCTAAATGAACTGGGATATCAGGTGAGTGTTGCAGTTCCACCGAAGGTGTCAGACGACCAGCCGGGGCTGTTATATGAGGGGATTGATTACCAGGCGATAGGAGAAGCAGCAGATACGGTGTTTTTGATGACTTACGAATGGGGATATAAATATGGTCCTCCGATGGCAGTTGCTCCAATACCAAGTGTCAGAAGGGTATTGGACTATGCTGTATCGGTTATTCCAAGAGAAAAAATAGATATGGGGATTCCAAATTATGCCTATGACTGGCCGCTGCCATATGTGCGAAATGAGACGGTTGCTGAAACGATTGGCAATCTGCAGGCTGTGCAGCGTGCGGCAGAATATGGCGCGGAAATTCTATATGATGAAGCTGCAAAAGCACCTTATTATTACTATACAAGGGATGGGATATCCCATGTGGTGTGGTTTGAGGATGTCAGGAGCATTATGGAAAAATATAACCTCATTGCAGAGTATGGCTTCCGGGGAGGCGGTTATTGGAACCTGATGCGGGAATTCCGGCAGAACTGGATGTATGTGAATCAGATTATATAGAATATAATATATATTTAAAAGATTCCGCATCTAATACAACACTATAGCAGATGAGAAAGAACAAGTCTAGTATTTTTCTGAGAAATTGATATGATAAATATTGCCGGCAATCCATTTTGTATAGCAAAATGAATTACAAATATTGGAGGTGATATTTATGATATCTTTAGGAAGTGACTGGTATAGAAAAATATGGACACTTGATATTATGAATCAGTCGTGGGTGGAAGGTACAAAAGAACAGGTGGACTTTTTGATTGATGAACTGGAGTTACAGGGTGATGAAAGGATACTTGATTTGGCATGTGGTTTTGGAAGGCATTCTATAGAATTAGCCCAAAGAGGTTTTTCGGTGATGGGAATTGATATTACAAAGGACTATGTAGATTTTGCCAACAAAGCTGCCAGAGAGAATAATCTGGATGCTGAATTTCTTTTGGCAGATATAAGGGAGCTTACATTTAAAAATGAATTTGATGTTGTAATCAATATGGGAGATGGCGCAATTGGATATCTGGAAAATGAGGATGAAAACTTAAAAATATTTGATGTTATTGCAAATGCCTTAAAATCCGGTGGCAAGCATTTTATGGATATTATGAATGCAGATTATGCTAAGCATCATTTTCCTTGTAAATTGTGGGATGAAGGAGAAAAATCCCTTACATTGTCAAAGTTTGAATGGGATGAGAGAACAAAAGTTATGCTGTATGGGCAGCTGGATTATATGTATGGCGAGCCCTTGACTAAACCGGTTATAGAAAAAGGGAATCCAACCAGATTGTATTCATTATTTGAAATCGAGAGGATAATGGAAGTAAGAGGGCTTGTGGTCAGGAAGAGTTATTCGGATTATAGCGGGGCGGAAGCTTTTGCAGATGCCATCCAGTTAATGGTATATTCGCAGCTTTTATAATAAAAAATTTCCCTTGTACGCATAAGAGAAGTACAAGGGAAACTTTTTCAAAATTTAAATGAAACTGAATATTCTTAAGAGAATCAGTAAACCTGAGCTTCCTCCTCACCGTTCATGACACGAAGTGCACCCTGTGCGAGGGCAAGTAATTCATCCTCGCCCGGATATACGGTGAAGTCAGCAATAAATCCAAGCTTTTCCTTCAAGGCATCGATGGTTGCTTCGTTGTATGCGATACCACCGGTACAGATAATCTGGTCGACCTTACCGTTAAGTACAGCGGTCATGGCACCTGCGTCCTTTGCTATCTGATAGTGAAAGGCATCGATGAGATTCGCAGCATCCTGATTGCCCTCTTCTTTCATTTTTACAAGGTCACGCATATCATTGGTTCCGATATATCCGTTGAAACCACCATTTCCGCAGATTTTCTTATAAATTTCTTTTTCTGTATATTTTCCAGAGTAGCAGAGCTTGATTAAATCACCAACCGGAACGGTACCGGCACGCTCTGGAGAAAATGCACCCTCGCCGTCTAGAATGTTATTGACATCTACAACTTTACCGTTTTTGTGCGCGCCGACAGAAACACCACCGCCCATATGAATTACAATTAAGTTTAATTCATTGTAAGATTTTCCGATTTCCTTTGCATAGCGCTTTGCGACCGCCTTTTGATTAAGTGCATGGAAGATGCTTCTTCTTGGAAGCTCCGGCATACCGGAGTATCTTGCAACCGGCTCTAATTCATCTACAACAACCGGATCCACAATATAGGAAGGAACACCAACCTCATCACCGATTTCTTTTGCTAAAATACCGCCAAGGTTTGAGGCGTGTTGTCCCTGTTTGCCGATTTTTAAATCTTCCAGTAAAGCATCTGTCACAGCGTAAGTGCCGCCCGGAATTGGCTTTAATAAACCACCACGACCTACTACAACGTCTAAGGTTTTGATATCAAAATTCTTTTCTTTTAAGACGTCTAAAATAACAGTTTTACGGAAATCTTTCTGGTCGATGATGGAAGCGTACTTTGCGATTTCCTCTGTTGGATGCCTTAATGTTTCCTCGAATATCTGGTTTTCATCTTCGTAAACACCGATCTTGGTAGAAGTAGAGCCTGGGTTAATGATTAAAATTGTTTTTGCCATTTTTTATATCCTCCTAAATTATGATATGAATTTGTAAAAACATGGACTGCCTGTACAGACAGTCCGTATAATAGTTTTCATTATTTGTTCATTGCCTCTGCAACAACAGCGCCGACTGCAATGGAATTCACTTTGGTTTCAAAGTCATCCGAGCGGGAAGTTAAAATAACAGGTGCTTTTGTACCGGTTAAAATGTTACCGTTTATAACCTTGGCATTGTGAACAAGCGCTTTGTATGTAATATTACCAGCCTGGATATCCGGGAATAACAAAATATCGGCATCTCCAACAATCTTACGGTCGGTAGCGCCTTTATGTTTAGCAGCTTCCGAGTCAATAGCAAGGTCGTAAGAGAGTGGTCCGTCTACGATACATCCGGTAATCTGACCATCTTCATTCATTTTCGTAAGCTCGGCGGCATCAACGGTTGCCAGCATTTTAGGGTTCACTACTTCGACAGCTGCAAGTGGTGCGACCTTAGGACATTCAATTCCGCAGGCATGTGCAATTTCGACAGTATTGCGAATGATATTTGCCTTTGTTTCTAAATCCGGGTAAGGGATAAATGCAACGTCACTTAAGAACAAAAGACCATCATGTCCTTCGATGTCAAAAATGCATACATGGGACAGGGTTTTGTCTGTACGGAGACCAACTTCTTTATCCAGGACACTCTTTAAGAAGGATTTGGTATCGATCAGTCCTTTCATATACATATCTGCTTTGCCGTCATGGACAAGCTTGACAGCAGTAAGGGCAGCCTCATAATCATCTGCTACATCGATGATTTCATAGCCTGTAAGATCCATGTTGATTTTTTGTGCAACATCTTTAATCTTACTTTCATCGCCGACTAAAATTGCTTCTGCAATCCCTCGCTTCTTTGCCTCTGCAACAGCCTCTAATACGGCATCATCCTGTGCTACTGCAACAGCTACCTTCTTGATGGAGCATGCAGTAACTTTTGCTAATAAATCGTCAAAAGTCTTTGTCATTGTTGTACACCTCATTTTTAATTATTTTTGGGAAAAATTCTCATGAAATATAGTATCACTCAAAGGATTTTCGGTCAAGGGTTTCAGTGGGAGAATCGTGAAAAATATCTGTATGGCTGCCTGCACATTATAAATTTAGAAAAGGAAGTATGAAAAAGAAAACTAGGATTACTCTAAATAAAGTAAAAAAGAATACCGATAAAATATCTATAGTCTGTGCATATCTGAACACAATATCTAGTAGCTTGCATAAATAAAAAACAATAGGAATTGTAAAAATCATGCAAAAAAACTTTGCATTTTCAGTAAGATATGCTATACTTGCATTATATAGACTGCATAAAAGGGTGAATTATGCTTTTATGTAAGCGGTAATGTACAAGATCGTACGTTGGTTCAGAAAACGAAAGATAGATATTAATATGTATGAGGTGATTGGGTATGAATGCAAAGAACAGATTGATTGAAAGATTACTACAAAGTGCCAAGAAGCATAAGATATTAACCTATCCTGTGCTTGCAGTAGTTGCCATTATAAGTTTTTTTGGCAACCTGTTTAATTGGCGTAACGGTGCAGGCAAGCGTGTCGTTGCCATTATTATGGTTATGGTCATGTTTGTATCCCAGTCGTATTTTCTGACATCATCTGCGACCGCTTTGGTGGATACGGAAGAGGAGGCTTTGATTCAGAAAGAGATTCAAGATGCAAGTGTAGAGAAGGAAGATGAGATAACGACGGAAGCACCAAAGGAGGAACCAGAGAAGACTCCAAAAGAGGAGTCAGCCGAAACAACACAGAAGCCGGCAGAGACTGTTGCAGAGGTGCCGGATCAGGATAGCAGTGAAGATGTGTCTGCTCCAGATGCAGATGCTGTTTCGACAGAGGATGGGGAAGAGACAACGACAGAGGAAAAGGATGCAGAACTGGATTCAAAATTAGACGGTGAAACGAAAGAGATTCGTTTTGCATTTAATTATTCTACAAAGGTTGGCGAAGGTCAATTTTCGGGATCCAGTCTATATGTTCCAGATGAAACAATCTCGGTTCCTATAAATGCGACAACGGCAGATCTTTCTTCCATTTTAACGAATCAGGCTTATCTTGGAGCGGTAGAAGCAGTAAATGATTCGGATGCTCAATATTCTCTGGATACTTCGGCATGGTATAGTGATTTGCGTTTGACCCATCAGGTAGATATTAAAAATGTTCCAATCGCAAGCAACGGATATGCAATGGTATATTGCAGGAGAGAATTGGTAAAATATAAAGTTTCGATTATACATGGTAAAGTAGCAGGACAGGATGCAACGGACTGGTCTACGGATCCGGAATACACAGATGGCGTAACTCCGAATGCAAGTTATTACATAGTTGATATAGAAGAAGGTTCGAATCCGAAAAGAGCAACATTGAATCTCAGCGGTATTCGCAGAGAGGGTTATTCCCTGTATAATGTAGAAATGACAGGTAGTGGTCGTGTAGAGGCAGTCGAAAAAGGTGAAGTGGGCTCAGCAACCATTTCCTTAACAGGTGATGTGGGAGGGCAGACAGTAACTCTTATCTGGCAGCCGAATGAATACTATTTGGATTATTATGATAAAGATGGGAAGCTGATTACCAATGCTCCAAACTGGAATAATTGGCAGGTGGAATTTGATGATACAACAGATAGGTTCTGGGTTGGAGATGCCGGAACAATTGGATTAGTTCCTGGATACTTTTTTGCAGGTAAATGGAAAGTTGGCTCCGTTAATTCCACAGATATTGTGACGGGAGGCGAATCTGTTACGTTCGCTCCTACAGACGGAACGATTGCAAATCCGTACTATAAAGGAAAAGGCAGCCATGTAAGCTTGTATCCGGTTTTTGAATATGCAGGAATTTGTTTGAATGAAAGTGAAGATACCACTTTTACAGATGTTAATATGAGTTATAAGTCGGATCGGAGCTCTGATACATATTATGCATCTTACAAAAAGAGCAATGCAGGTAATGGCGATTTTAAAATTTCTGTTGCAGATGATGATTCGAGAAATAACTTAACGGACTATGGTCTTGAATTGGTCAAGGTAAAAAATGGTTTTTATTTCAAACCTAATGGAGATAGTCCTAAAAAGGCAGGAACTTGCAGTGTCAAGGTGATGGTAGAGGATTCCAATGCAAGGGATGAAGATTCAAAAGAGACAGAATTTACAATTAATTTAATTATTGCAAAATGCAAGATATCTGCTGTTCCAGGTAGTTTGAAGAATACAAAACAGTATGACGGAAATGCGAGAGCACCATTTGCCGGCAGTGGTATTGCTCAGTTAGATACAGTAGATAGTTCGAATCATGTTAGTGAAGTAATTGTTGAATGCAGCACAAACAATGCAGCATTCAATTCGCCAAATGCAAGAGAAGCGAATAAGATTATCTTTGATGGCAGTTATACGCTTAAGTATAAAGATTCCGGGGAAAATGCATCAGAAAATTATGAATTAGTTACGGTTGAAGGTGGAAAGTGTTATATTCCTGGTACGATAACTCCGGTTCAAATTCAAGTTGTAGGCGAACTGCATATGCCAGAGTCATCAACAGCCTATGGCATTGATTATATCCGTACCGGTGAGGATGATCCTACATATACGTTTACAGTCGCAGATGGGCAAACAAAACCGGGAGATCTTCCGGATTCATGGCTGCAAGATATTAGCTATACAACAGACAGAGTGGATAAGAATTTGGTAGATGACCGGGAATATCAGGAATATCAGGTTATCAGAGTAGATATCAAAACGGATTCAGAAGATGTTAGAAGTGGCAACTATGTACCAACCATTGATACCAATCAGCTTCATGAGCAGCGTTTTAAGGTGAAGCAGGAAGATGCGGTAGGAAACTATGTTATTACTGGTATGCATAAGACAGAGAATAATGAGTGGTACTATGGTTCCGATATTTCTGTGAAGGCATTAGAGAGTACTGTTTATGATACGGTATATATTTCAACAAATGGTGAGAACGGAACATATAATGTGTTGCGGGAGGTTTTTGAGGACTATTCCAATAATGGAGATGTATGGATATATCTGTACAGTTCCATTACGCATGCCTTTACAAAGCGTGTTCCTCTTGGATTGCTTTACGATGGAAAAGCACCGGAATATATAGGATATGAATTTACACAGCAGGGTGAGGACGGCAACAGCCTTGATTTTTCAACGGAGGGATTCAATGGCAGTTATGATGGTCTCTACTTCCCGGGAATTGGTGGTGTCATGGATTTTGGTACCTATACAAAGTCAACCATTCAATTGAAGGTAATATATGAAGATAAGACATCAGGTTTGAAACGCCTGCGTTATGGATTATTTGGAGATGAGCCAAATCAAACGGCTGATTTCATTAAGTTAGATGATACAAGAGGTTATGCAGTCATCACTGTGTTAGCAGATATGGTGCCGAGAATTGGGACGATTAAGTGTTATGCAGAGGACAATGCAGGAAATGAAAGTACACCGGTTATAAGCTTGTCACCAACCGGCGATAACGGTAATTATGAGTGGAGTGTGGAGGCAGATGCCCCTAAAATTGATAACTTTGCTATAAAATACCGGGTGGGAACAAACAATGGTGATTATCATTATGAGACGATATACAGCAGCAGAGAATGGTATAATCACTGCCGGGCAGAGCTTAAAGTTTCAGATGCGACAGCCGGACTTCATGCAATTAACTGGTATATCAATGGTGAATTGGCAGATACAACATCTTACACTTCGAAGGTTACAACATCGGATACTGTGATAAAAGAGATTCCTGCAAATGGTTCAAGTGATGCATATCGGGTATATGCAGAGATTTTAGATAATGCAGGTAATTCACAAAAGACGCAGGAATATCAGCTTAAGATTGATGATGTGATGCCGGTATTAACCGTTTACTATGATGGAAGCGAATACACACAGGATAATAAGATTATGTTTACAGTCAGAGATGACTTGAGTGGTGTAAACTATGTCAGAGTTTCCCATATGGTGAATGGAGAAATGCGAACCCAGAACTGTGATTTGGGAAATCCGAATGAGGATGGGTTATACACAGCGAGCTTTAATGTAGATACCAAGGGCGTCTATGTGGTGACTGCTGTGGATCATGCCGGTAATGTACATGAATGGTCAAGGGAAATTAATACGATTTCAAGAGAGGTGCCTGATTGTCCGAAGATTACCTTTGCACCGTCAGAACCAAATGGTGCAAACGGCTGGTATAATACGATTCCGGCAGTAACAATCCAGAATGTGAAATTTACAGCTGATCAAACACCGGTTACCACGAAATATCAAATGTGGAAGGATGATAACCAACCGATGATGGAAGCAACTGTTTCAGGGGATGGTGAGACAAGGAATATTCCAGGAGACGGAATCTACTACATTAAGGCATGGAGCAGGAGCGCATCAGGTGTAGACTGTATTTCGTCAGAAGGGGATCAGGTTCAGGTCAAGGTTGATACGATTGAACCAACGATTGATTTTACAACGGGTAAGGGAAGCGGTGCTTCTATTATAGTTGATTTTACTGTTACGGATATCGGAAGCGGTGTAGATGCGAGTACAGTTCGGGTAATGCATGGTGCCAAGGAGATTGTTGCAGAGGTTGCAGAGGAGAATGGCGTATGTACAGGAAGCTTCGAGATAACAGAAACAGGTGATTATACGATTTCTGTAGCGGATTTTGCTGGTAATGTAGCGCAGACAGCAGCATTTACTCCGATGAGTATGAAGGTTAAGGCTGTTAAAAATATTACCACGAACTCAGCGGTATTAGGAGCGAATGTATATAAGGGAACATTTGATATTCAAAATGTATCCATTGCATACCGTAAGATATCGGATGCAAACTATACACAGGCAGAGGCATTGCCGGTGAAGGATGATAATGGCAATTGGTCTATTTCCACAGTTTTGAGCAGCTTATCAGAAAATACGGCTTATGTATATAAAGTTACCGCTGTTTCCACAGCACCTGCAGATTCTATAGCAGGTGAGGTATTGGAATATGAAGGATATTTTAAGACATTATCTTCTAATAATGCGGGAATAACAATAACAGGTACAGCAAGGTATGCGACTTCTCGGGAGGGTGCTGTTACAGTTGGTATCTTCGAAGGAAATGTTTGCATTATGGCAACGGAAATAAATGCCGGAGAGGAATTCACCTTTAGTAATGTACCGGATGGTAATTATAGTGTTATAGCAACAGATGGCGTATATTCAAAGACAATGCGTCTGCTCATAAAGGATGGAGTTGTGATTTATCCTACAAAATATATTGATTTGATATTATCGGGTAAGAATACATCCGTGGTGATTACATCAACCGATACACCGCATGTCACAGCCGATAATATGGATTCAATCTTTGATGATGATCCGGTTAATTATACAACCGATGATCAGACATTGATTGAGGCTGGCGGAACAGTAGAGTTTAGACTGTATGCAACCTTGATGAGTGTGTCAAGTGTGTCTGCAAATGAGATTTCTGCAATGTACGCAGTTACAGACGGCAATAAGATTGTTGGTGCATACTTAGACCTTTCTCTCTACAAGATCATAACGGATGCCGATGGAAAGGTTGAGAGGGAGCGTGTGACAGAGCTTGCAAATGGAGCAAATGTATCTGTAACGATTCCACTTGGTGATCTGGCTGGCAAATCCGGTTTGGAGATTGTTCGTATTCATGATACCGGGGATGCATTCGTTGGAGCATCTCTAAGGGATATGGATAATAATCCAAACACATATACGATTACAACAACACAGTTTTCTACATATGCTGTATTGTATGATCCGGAAGCCAAGATTGATGATCCAATCAAGGATGATAATCCAACCGAGGATGATGGCAATATAGTGATTCCGGCTGAGGAGGGAATAGGTAATTCTGATTTAACAGGAGATGATGGCGCATCTCCAAACGGAAGCAACGCATCTGTTGGGACGCTTAAGAGTTCTGGTTCTGCAAAGACAGGAGATACGGCTCCTGTAGCAGCATTGGGTATGCTGGTATTTGCCGGTATTGCTGGATTTGTTACATTAAGAAAAAAATACAAATAAATATTATGAATTACAATAATTTCCATAATAAAATAAAAGCCTCTGTAAATAATATAATCAAGACATTAAAGTGTCTTAAAATATTATTTATTTGGAGGGAACAATTATGGCAAACTCAAGCAACAATGCAAGTAAGAAGTCAGACGCAATGAACAGATTCAAAATGGAGTGTGCATCTGAGGTAGGTGTATCTTTAAAGAATGGTTACAATGGTGACTTGACTTCCAGAGAGAATGGTTCTGTTGGTGGACAGATGACAAAGAAGCTTGTTGAGGCTTCTATGAACCAGATGGCAGGTAAGTAATTACCGTCATAGGTTAAAAACTTATAATATTTATAAGGAAACATGAAATGGCTGTACTGTAATTAATCAATAATTGTAGTACAGTCATTTCTATGTTTAGGCAAAAGAAATGAACCTGATCAGAATGTCTGTATTTCGCTTAGTATCTCTGAAAAACTTATAAAAGCACTAGACATTTCCACATGTTGCATGCTATAATTGACTGATTAATGCAGACAGACGGATAGCTGCATGCGCGGATTCGATAGTAAGAACTGCAAATGAATAAAAGGATATATATATTTAAGGAGGAAATGTTAAAGATGAGTTTAACAGTGGAAAATTTAGAAAAGAATATGGCAAAGCTTACCATTACGGTACCAGCAGATGAATTTGTAGAGGGAATGAAGGCTTCCTACAACAAGCAGAAAGGAAAGATTTCCATTCCTGGTTTCCGTAAAGGGAAAGTGCCACAGGCATATTTAGAGAAGATGTATGGTCCTGAAATGTTTTATGAGGATGCTGCGAATACATGTATGGAAAATTCTTATCCGGATGCATTAGATGAGTGTGGTTTAGATGTTGTTTCACGTCCGGAAATTGATGTGGTGCAGATGGAGAAGGGAAAGGAATTCATTTATACTGCAACGGTAGCTGTTAAACCGGAGGTTACATTAGGTGATTATAAGGGTATTGAAATAGAGAAAACAGAGGTAGAGGTTACAGATGCTGATGTTGAAGCAGAGCTTTTAAATGTTCAAAAGCAGAATGCACGTAACATTCCTGTAGAAGACAGGGCTGCAAAGATGGATGATGAAGTAACAATCGATTTTGAAGGATTTGTTGATGGCGAAGCGTTTGAAGGTGGAAAGGGAGAGAATTATCAGTTGACATTAGGCTCTCATTCTTTCATTGATACCTTTGAAGACCAGATTGTAGGCAAGAACATTGGGGAAGCATTTGATGTGAATGTGACTTTTCCAGAGGATTACCAGGCGGCAGATCTTGCAGGAAAGCCTGCAGTATTTAAGTGTAAGTTGAATGGTATCAAGGAAACGGAGCTTCCAGAATTGGATGATGATTTTGCAGCTGATGTGTCAGAATTTGATACATTGGATGAATACAAAGCAGATATTAAGGCAACCCTACAAGCGAAGAAGGAAAAGGCAGCAAAAAATGAAAAAGAAGGAAAGGTAATTGATAAAATTATCGAAAATGCATCAATGGAAATTCCGGAGCCAATGATTGAGACACAGAAAGAACAGATGATGAATGAATTCGCTCAGCAGATTAGCTATCAGGGACTTTCTATCGAACAGTATTTCCAGTTTACCGGAATGACAAGAGAGAAATTCTTAGAGACTGCTACTCCTGAAGCAGAGAGAAGAATCAAGTCCCGTCTTGTGTTGGAAGCTATTGCAAAGGCTGAGAATATTGAGGTTTCAGAGGATGAGCTCAATGATGAGTTGAAGAAGATGGCCGATATGTACCAGATGGATATAGAGCAGTTGACTGACCTTGTTGGCGATGCGGAAAAGGATGCAATTAAGCAGGATATCGCTGTTCAGAAGGCTGTTGATGTGGTAACCGAAGCCGCTGTTGAGAAGTAATTTACAGTATGGATAAAGGAATGAAACTGACAGATGTGTTGGTTTCATTTCCTGTTTATGCTGACATGGATACCATGGGAATAAAGGAGGATTTTAGTATGAGTTTAGTACCTTATGTTGTAGAACAGACAAGTCGTGGAGAACGTTCCTACGATATTTATTCCAGACTGCTAAAAGATCGTATTATTTTTCTTGGTGAGGAAGTGAACGATACTACAGCAAGTCTTGTAATGGCACAGCTATTATTTTTGGAGTCAGAGGATCCTTCCAAGGATATCCAGCTCTATATCAATAGTCCAGGCGGATCTGTATCGGCGGGTTTTGGTATTTACGATACCATGCAATATATTAAGTGTGATGTTTCTACGATTTGTTGTGGTATGGCAGCGAGCATGGGGGCATTTTTGTTGGCAGGTGGAACGAAGGGAAAACGTATGGCATTGCCAAATGCCGAAATTATGATTCATCAGCCGATGGGTGGTATGCCAGGTGGAAGTCAGGCAAGTGACATGGAAATTACCACAAAGCATATTTTAAGGACAAAGCGTAAGATTAATGAGATTTTGGCAGATGCAACAGGCAAAACTGTTGAGATGCTGGAGAAGGACACAGACAGAGATAACTGGTTAAGTGCGAAGGAAGCATTAGAGTATGGTTTGATTGATTCTATTATTTCGAATCGAGAATAAGAATATATAGAAGACGAGGTGTAAGAATGACAGGTCGCGGAGATGACAGAAAACCATTGCGTTGTTCATTTTGTAATAAGACACAGGATCAGGTGAGAAAATTAATTGCCGGACAGAATGTGTATATTTGTGATGAATGCATTGAGGTTTGTTCTGAAATCATAGAAGATGAATTAGAGGATTATGAAGAGTCTACTGACATTAATCTGTTAAGGCCGAAGGAGATTAAGGACTTTCTTGACCAATACGTGATTGGACAGGATGATGCGAAGAAGGTTTTATCGGTAGCAGTATATAATCACTATAAGAGAATTTTGTCGGATAAGGATTTTGATGTAGAGTTGCAGAAGAGTAATATCATTATGGTAGGTCCTACCGGTTCCGGTAAGACATATCTTGCCCAGACGCTTGCAAAACTTTTAAATGTCCCATTTGCAATTGCGGATGCAACGGCTTTAACGGAAGCCGGCTATGTGGGCGAGGATGTTGAGAATATTCTGCTCAAGATTATCCAGGCAGCAGATTATGATGTGGATCGTGCTCAGCACGGAATTATTTATATTGATGAGATTGATAAGATTACGAAGAAATCAGAAAATGTTTCTATCACAAGGGATGTTTCTGGTGAGGGCGTGCAGCAGGCACTTCTTAAGATTATTGAGGGTACCGTGGCTTCCGTTCCTCCACAGGGAGGAAGAAAGCATCCGCATCAGGAGTTTATTCAGATTGATACAAGCAATATTTTGTTTATTTGTGGTGGTGCCTTTGATGGGTTAGAGAAGGTGATTGAAAACCGCATTGGGCAAAAATCCATTGGTTTTGGCGGTATCTTATCAGAGAAGACGGATGAAAATGTAGGAGAGCTTTTAAAGAAGGTTACCCCAACCGATTTTGTTAAATATGGTTTAATTCCGGAGTTTATTGGCCGTGTGCCGGTGGCTGTAACATTGGATTTGCTGGATGAAGAGGCATTAATGCGGATTCTTACAGAGCCGAAGAGTGCAATCTGCAAGCAGTATAAGAAGCTGTTTGAGTTAGATGGTGTAGAATTAGAGTTTACAGAGGATGCTCTTTTAGCGATTGCAAAGGAGACAATGGAGAGAAAGACGGGAGCAAGAGGTCTTCGCTCTATCATTGAAAAAGCAGTGAATGATCTGATGTATGAGGTGCCTTCCGATGAAACTATCTCAAAATGTATTATCACAAAAGAGGTTGTGGAGGGAACTGGTGAACCGGAAATCATTTACTCGGATTCTCCAAGGCCTCGCAAGTCTTTTATGAAACGTTATCCAAAGAAGAATAACGGCGAAATTGCATAGCGAAGAGAATAGATATGATAAAATGGGACTTGTCAGTATTACAGGTTCCATTTTGTTAATACAAGGAATGTTAAGTTGTTTTAAGATATATTGTAAAATTAGGATAAGGGTGAAGGAAATGAACCAGACAGATAAGGAATTTGAAAATAATTCAATGGATAATATATATGGTATTCCGATGATGATTTTGGGAGATATGGTCATTATGCCGGGAGCGAGTGTTCATTTTGATATACAAAGACAGACCTCTATAAAGGCAGTAAATTATGCGTTAGAGCATGATGAACCGATGTTTGTCACAATGGCAAAAGAACGGATTGATGACGGAAAAGCAACAGCAGAACAGATATACCAGGTGGGGACAATTGTGAAGGTTAAGCAGGTGCTTAAGCTTCCGAAAGGACTAATCCGAGTCATGTTTTGTGGTGTGATACGTGCCAGGCTGTCTCATTTTGTCTGTGAAAATGGATATTATCAGGCAGAGTGCTCGGTGATGGAAAGTTTTCGTGATGAGCTTAAAACAGAGTATAAAGAAGCAGCGCTCCGCTCCATTAAGGATGTTTTAAAACAGTGTGAACAACGGAATATCCTGCAAAATCATTTGGCAGCAGTATCCCTTTATGGAGTGAAGGATTTGGAGATTTTAGTTGATTTGGCAGCCGAAACCGTGCCATTACCGGTTTTGTCAAAGCAAAGGCTCCTTGAGATAGAAAAGCTTTCAGAACGTGTGGAAGAATTACTGGCAATTCTGTTAAATGAAATTTCAGTGTCTGATATCAGGGGAGAGCTATCGGAAAAGCTGAAAGATTGTGTCAGCAAGAATCAAAAGGAATATGTTTTGAGAGAGCAGATGAAGGTAATCCGTAAAGAGCTTGGGGAAGATAATACAGAAGACGAAGGCGCACATTATCGGGAATTGCTTGAGGAGTCGAATCCACCGGAGGAGGTAAGAGAAAAGATTCTAAAGGAAATTAAACGTTTTGAAAGCCTTTCTTATACATCTTCGGAAAGTGCCGTGCTGCGCAATTATATTGAGACGGTTTTGGATTATCCATGGAAGAAAGAAAGCGAAGATAATAAAGATATGCAGTCAGCCATCGATAAACTAGAGAAGGATCATTATGGCTTGACAAAGATTAAAGAGCGTATTATTGATTATCTGGCAGTCAGAGCCCTAAGCGGCAGAAAGGATGCACCGATTCTATGCCTGGTTGGACCTCCGGGAACCGGTAAAACATCTATTGCAAAATCTGTGGCGGCTGCACTTCATAAAAAATATGGGCGGATTGCATTAGGCGGCGTAAGGGATGAGGCAGAAATCCGGGGGCATCGTAAAACTTATATTGGTGCTATGCCAGGACGTATTGTGACAGCAATTACAAAGACCGGTGTGAGAAATCCATTGATTTTATTAGATGAGATTGATAAGACAAGCAATGATTATAAGGGAGATGTATCTTCTGCATTGCTTGAGGTGTTAGATGGAGAGCAGAATGTTACCTTTACAGATCATTATTTTGAAGTTCCGGTAGATCTCAGCAATGTTTTGTTTATTGCGACTGCAAATGATGCTTCACAAATTCCAGGTCCGTTGAGAGACCGTATGGAATTGATAGAGGTAAACAGTTATACCGAAAATGAAAAGTTTCAGATAGCAAAGCAATATCTTGTAGATAAGCAGCTTGCAAAAAACGGATTGAACAGGCGGCAGTTTAAAATAACGGATGATACAATTTATAAGTTAATCCGTAATTATACAAGGGAAGCGGGTGTCCGCAATTTAGAACGGATGATAAATACACTAATGCAAAAGACTGCACGGGGTATTATGACAGGGGCTTATAAGTCCATTACTGTGAATCCCAAGAAGCTTACCGGAATGCTGGGAGTGGAAAAATACAGTGAAAATGACCGGAACTTGAAAGATAAGGTGGGTGTGGTGACCGGTCTTGCATGGACCAAAGTTGGAGGGGATACGCTTAGCGTGGAAGTTAATATTTTGGATGGAAAGGGAGGCCTGACACTGACCGGTAATCTCGGAGATGTAATGAAGGAATCTGCCCAGATTGCATTGTCATATGTTAGAACCTTGCCAGATATTAAGAAGCTTCCGGATGAATTTTTTGAAAAGCATTTGATTCATGTACATGTACCGGAGGGAGCAACACCAAAGGATGGTCCGTCTGCCGGGATTACGATGGCACTTGCTATTTATTCGGCATTAGTGAACCGTCCGGTCATGGGAACCCTTGCAATGACAGGTGAGATTACGCTGAAAGGGGAAGTACTGCCGATTGGCGGTCTGAAGGAAAAGCTTCTTGCTGCAAAAAATGCCGGGATGACAAAGGTGTTAGTTCCGGAGGCAAACCGGAAGAATGTGACAGAGTTTGAAAAGGAGATTACAGAAAATATTGAAATTTCCTATGTGACTTCCATGAATGAAGTGATTGCCCAGGGGATTGTGAAGCAAAAGATTATGTTGAAAATGTAAGATACAGGCAGTGTAATGTATCTACATAAAGAAACGGAGGAAAGAAATGGTTATAAAATATGCAGAATTGGAAACGGTGTGTGGTATTACAAGTAAGCTGCCACAAAATGAAGGAGTAGAGATTGCTTTTGCAGGCAAATCAAATGTGGGAAAATCTTCTCTGATCAATGGCTTGCTGAATCGGAAATCACTCGCCCGTACCTCTTCACAGCCCGGCAAAACACAGACGATCAATTTTTATAAGATTAACCGGCAGTTTTATTTTGTAGATTTGCCGGGATATGGATATGCAAAGGTATCTGTCAAAGAACGGGAGAACTGGGGAAAAATGATTGAAAATTACCTGCATACTTCTAAACAGCTTGTTCTTGTTTTTTTACTGATTGATATCCGGCATGAGCCGTCTGCGAATGATAAAATGATGTATGACTGGATTTTGCATAATGGTTTTACTCCGGTTATTATTGCTACAAAAGCAGATAAGATTAAGCGGTCTCAATTGCAAAAGCAGATAAAGATTATCCGCACAAAGCTGGAAATGCAGGCAGAGGATATGCTGTTTCCATTTTCAGCTCTTTCTAAGCAGGGAAGAGATGAAATTCTTGAATATATTGGAATGGTGGTTGAAGAGGCAGAACGCTAGCCATCCTGCCACACCTTTGTAATTAAATACTGATATATTTCTTCACTTTTGTCCTGCCAGGAATCGCAGATATGAATCGCCTGTTCCTGGGTAGGAACTGTAATTTTTATCTCAAGCAGAGTCTGATTCCGCTCCTTGATGCTGCACTGTGCGATATACTCATTGTTAGAAGGATAGTAGTCTGATGAGATGGCAGATTCGTTGCGAAGCTCGATTTTCTGCTCGGTCAGGTAATTTAAGATATCCATTTTGATGGAGTCTGATATCTTAAATTCAAATAACTCAATCGCTTCTTTACCCTGTTCTGTGATTTCATAAAGAGAATGGTTCCGCTCAATGGTTGGCTTGATAAAGTCATTCTCAATCAGTTCATTCTGGGCAATCTGCAAATTAAAATAATTCGTGTAGCCTTTGTCTAAAATGAACTGGGAAATCTGGGAACCGGTAAGAGGGAAATCTACCCGATCCAGCATATATAAAATTATTAGTTTGTATAACATCAATCCGTCACCCATATAAATACTCCTTGAGTTTATCTGATGTGAGCCTTCACAGCAGCGCTTACTGCATCTGCAACCCGTGGGTCAAAGGCTTCCGGCATGATAAAGTCATCATTTAGTTCTTCATCTGATACTAGGGCAGCAATGGCATTTGCGGCAGCAAGCTTCATTTCTTCTGTGATGATAGAGGCACGGCCTTCTAATGCACCTTTGAAGATGCCAGGAAATGCAACTACATTATTTACCTGATTAGGGAAATCGGAACGTCCGGTTCCTACGATTCTTGCACCGGCAGCTTTGGCAATATCAGGCATAATTTCCGGTGTTGGATTCGCCATAGCAAACAAAATGGAGTCTCTGTTCATGGACTGGACCATCTCGGCGCTCACGATACCGGGTGCAGATACACCGACAAAGATATCTGCGCCAACTAAGGCATCTGCCAGACTTCCTGTCTTCCCGGAAAGGTTTGTAACCTTGATCATTTCTTCCTGCATCCAGTTAAGTCCTTCGTAATCTTTATGTAAAATTCCGTTGCGGTCACACATTGTAACATCTGGAAAACCGTAGGTTAATAAAAGCTTTGTGATGGCAATTCCGGCAGAACCGGCACCGTTTACTACGACCTTGCAGTCTTCTTTTTTCTTGCCCGTGATACGAAGACCGTTAATGATTCCTGATAAAACAACAATAGCAGTACCATGCTGGTCGTCATGGAATACAGGTATCGTAAGTGCTTCATTTAAACGTCGTTCGATTTCAAAACAGCGGGGAGCAGAAATGTCTTCCAGATTAATGCCGCCAAAGGCAGGAGCAATACGAATAACGGTTTCTATAATTTCGTCAGTATCCTGAGTGTCTAAACAGATTGGAACTGCATTGACATTACCAAAGGATTTGAATAGGACAGCCTTTCCCTCCATAACCGGCATGGCAGCAGCAGCACCGATATTTCCAAGACCTAATACGGCACTTCCGTCTGAAATCACAGCAACTGTATTGCCCTTTTGTGTGTACTTGTAGACATCAGAAGGATTCTCAGCGATTTTCCTGCAAGGTTCTGCAACACCAGGTGTATATGCTAAGGATAAGTCTTCCCGGGTTTTTACTTCGCATTTTGGTTCGGTACTCATTTTACCTGCCCATTTTTCATGTAACTGTAATGATTTTTCGTAAATATCCATTTTTATCCACCTTTAAAATTAAAATTCATGTGTAAAGTT
>CAMWYJ010000037.1 GCA_947178445.1 uncultured Clostridium sp. | reverse complement strand
CGCTGGTGCTTAGCGAGGTGTTTTCGAGCTTAGCACCATTGCGAGTGACAAGCAGTGCAATGCCTGAATACTTAGCGAGGCTTTGCCGAGCTTAGTAGGAAGGTATGCCTTGTGCTGCGTGCCCAGCGTTGATATTGTCTATATTGCGAGGCGGAAGTCTGCAAAAACTTAAGTTTCGCAAACGCCTAAAAAATTTTATATTATACAAAATAATTCCGCTAATTATGAAAGGTACATAGACCAATGGACGAAATCAAAGAACCCACAAATGAAAAAGAAAACGTAACATTATCTGCTAACGAAGAAAACAGAATTCCTTTATCCGAAACGCCCCATTATAAAATGCTTGGCTATCTGATGCGGATGTCAAAAAGTTTTTTTTATTTTCAGCGTGAGTATTATAATAACAGAATAAGTGATCTTGATTTAGCCGAAATGACTACCCAACCCTTTGGACAAAGTATGCAGGTGAGAAAAAAGCGACTGGATTCTTTGGGACTAACAATGGATCTGGAGCTTTCAGATGCTACTGATGATTTAAAATATGGAAGCGAATACTATAATATGGAGTCCAAAGAAGATACACAGAATGAATACGGAATTCGTAACCGACTAATGTATGTACACCGACAGTTCTATAAAAAGAAAAAATGTATTTACAAACAAAAAAGCACGGAAATGTCTGTTGTTTCCATATTAAAGTCAAAGGTAAAGGATGGTGTTGCCTCTTGTCCAAACTGCGGATATTCTGGAACTGTTTCCAGCTTTATCGAAGGCTGCGCTGCCTGCGGAACAAAATTTACCATCCACGATTTTGAACCCAAAATCTCTGGCTTTTCATTGGAAAAGAATATGCAAACAAAATTAAAAGATGTTTCTGATTCAGCCGCGCGTATTGTTATGATTCCTGGATTTTGCATAGCTTGTATCTTAATTTTACTTTATTGTCTATTATCCCTGATAGACTTATTTTTTGAATTACCGGTATGGCTCTTTTCTCTTTGGGATTTTTTAGGAATCATCTTGATTGCCGGATATCATGCTCTTCTTTTCTCTATACCTACACTGTTTTTGCTAAATTGTATACTGCCAGAAACAAAGCAGCGATTATATAATCATCCTATAACCGGACAGGAACATGGGACAAAATTATTTTCCAACTTTTCCGTTCCGGATTTTTATCAAAATGTAGAGTCCAAGCTCTGTAATATTCATCTGATTGACGATGCAAAAAAAGCCAGTGCCTTTACAAAATGCAGCTTAATTCAATTCATACCTGCATATAAAAATGTGGTAGATTGTGATCTGATTAACCTGCATTTTATAAACGGAAACAAAGTAAAACAGGGTTATTATCTAGAGTGTGATGCAATGCTTCGCCTTTTTTGTTACTCCGGAAGGCATATCCATACAGAGTACGAACAAATCAAACTACTCATGTATGGAAAAAAGAATGTAGTGGATCAACCAATCACCGCCATGCGGATGTATCCATGTCCTGCTTGTGGAAACCCATTAAATGTGTTAGAGGGCACAAAATGCATATATTGTGAAAATACATATGATTTTACAAATTTTGACTGGATAATAGAAACCTATGAAGGAAAACGCCAAAAAGATTATTCTACCCTATTAATACGAGTATATATTCTGGTCACCTTTCTGGTTTCATTGTTGTTTTCCTTCATAAAATATTTTTCTTTATAATTTTATAGGGGATTATCTATATCGGTACTTCCTTATCATTTTCTGTTCTCCTGAAGATCTGGTTTCCCTCATTCATTCTTCTTGCCATTTGTATCACCACCGTTGGTACACATGCCAGCACCGCAATGCACCCTACCTGAACACCGGTTAGCGCAGTCACCATAAACAAGCTGTGCATAAATGGTACAAACAACACGAAGCCAAGCAGCAGAACTCCCACAGAAAACGCTGCTACACTCCACATGTTACTGCGGATTCCAATTTTGAAAATTGAAAATTCACTTCTGCAATTAAAGCCATGAAACAGTCTTGCTAACGTTAACGTCGCAAATGCCATTGTACTTGCAGTCCTTGAACTTACCGATAAGCCTGTATAATATGCTACCAATGTCGCGGCTGCAATAAACAGACCATACCCTAACAGTTTCAGTGAAAAATCCTTTGTAATGATTCCTTCCTTTGGATCCCTCGGTTTCTTTTTTAGGAGCATCTTATCGGATGGCTCCATACCGATTGCCAATGCAGGCAGTGAATCTGTTAAAAGATTTATAAAAAGTAAATGTACGGGCTCAAATGGAGTATCTAAAGCCATCAGGGAACAGAACAAAACTACAATAATTGCAGCCGTGTTTCCGGATAACAAAAACTGGATTGCATTTAAAATATTTCTATATACATTTCGCCCATTTAACACTGCCTTTATAATCGTGGCAAAATTGTCATCGGATAATATCATGGCAGAAGCATCCTTTGAAACCTCTGTTCCTGTAATCCCCATTGCGATACCAATATCCGCCTTTTTTAGGGCAGGCGCATCATTTACACCGTCACCCGTCATGGCTGTAACATGCCCTTTTTTCTGCCATGCATCCACAATTCTGATTTTATTTTCCGGAGAAACTCTTGCATATACCGAAATCTTTTCCAGCACAGCATCTAATTCTTCATTCGGCATTTTATCAAGCTCCTGTCCGGTTACTGCCAAATCCCCATCCCGATATATTCCAATCTGTTTTGCAATGGCAGCGGCTGTCACCTTATGGTCACCTGTTATCATAACCGGTTTGATTCCCGCCCGGACGGCATCTGACACCGCTTCCTTTGACTCCTCCCTCGGTGGGTCAATCATAGATACTAATCCTACAAACGTATAGCCGTACTCATTTTCCATCGTTAAAATTTCATCTTCTTTACATTCTCTGTATGCAAACGCTAATACCCGCAAACCGTTTTCCGAAAAGAACCAGTTCTGTTTCTTTATTTTTTCTTTATCCGCTTCTGTAATCGCACGGCTTCCTGCACTTGTTGCAATATAATCCATTCTTTCCAGCAAGACATCCACAGCACCTTTTGTAAATACGGTGGGAACACCATGAACACGATATTTCGTACTCATTAATTTTCTTTCTGAATCAAATGGAATTTCTTCCATTCTTGGCATCATGCTTCTGATATCCTCCTCAGATGCTCCCGCTTTTAAAAGACCTGACTTTCTTGCCATATTGAGTAGACAGGTTTCTGTGGGATCACCAATACCCTTACCGTCACGAAGCACAGAATCATTATTCAAAATTGCCGTATAGAGAAAATATCTGTGTAACGGTACTGTTAAGTCAAGCTCTTCCGGCAAAATACACTTATCATCCAGATAGATTTCTTTTACAGTCATTCTATTCTGGGTTAATGTTCCTGTCTTATCCGAGCAGATAACAGAGACACATCCCAGGCTTTCAACCGCCTTTAAATCCTTCATAATGGCATTGTCTGCCGCCATTTTTCTGGTTCCCATTGCCTGAACAATCGTAACAATAGAACTGAGCGCCTCCGGGATTGCAGCGACTGCTAATGCAACAGCAAACATAAGAGAATCTAAAATGGGGTCGCCCTGCCAGAACCGTAAGCCAAAAACAACTACACTAACAGCCATGATTACGATAGCCAGTTTTTTGCTGAAATCATCCAGGCTCACCTGCAGCGGTGTTTTTTTATTTTGGGTGTTATTCATCAGCGCAGCAATCTTACCCATTTCTGTATCCATACCAGTTGCCGTTACCAATACATCTGCTCTGCCATAGGTAACCAGACTTCCGGAAAACACCATATTGTATCGATCGCCAAGTGCCGTTTCCCCAGATATTTCCTCTTCCTTTTTCTCCACATTTGTCGATTCTCCTGTTAATGCACTTTCATTCACCTGCAGGGAATAATTTGCGATGATTCTGCCATCCGCTACAATCATGTCTCCTGCTTCAAGCTGCAATACATCCCCCGGCACAATTTCTTTTGACTCAATTTCTTTCTTTATTCCATCCCTCAACACCTTCGCCTTTGGCGCAGATAATTCCTTCAAAGAATCTAAAGATTTCTCAGCTTTCACATACTGTACGGTTCCCAAAACCGCATTCAGTATAATTACAGCAAAGATTACGATTGTGCTTTCCACATTCCCAGACAACATGGATACAACAGCTGCAATAACCAGTATCACCACCAATAAATCTGCAAATTGCCCAAGAAATACGGCCATTACACTTTTCTTTCCCTGTTCTTTTAATACATTTTCACCATATTCCTGTAACCGCTGGCTGACCTGGTCTTCATTTAGTCCATTGCTGCCGCCAAACCTTTCAAATAACTCTTCTTTCGTCAACTGATAAATCTCTTTCATAAAAACAGTCCTCCTACTCATATTTTATACGGTCTGGCGAAAATTTAATCTCCAAAAAACTATTTTTTTCAAATAAGTCATCGTTTAAAATGTTGAAAACATGTTTCTGTTGCCCATTACGATAATGATAGACATTTTTCGACGAAAAAGGTATAATTGTTATATGCGTAATGTTTCTTCTTTGTTGACCATATACATAGAAGGAAAGAGCACTACTTGTACTATTTTCACAATTGTACAGCGTACTTATCACTACACAAAAAGAATGAAAAAGGAGAATGTTATGGGATTAATCAAAGCAATCAAAGGAGCAATCAAGGGTGTTGCAGTTGACCAGTGGAAGGAGTTTTTTTACTGTGATTCCTTAGAAGAAGATGTATTAATGGCAAAGGGTCAAAAACAAACTTCCAGCAGATTTGGCTCAAATAACGAAGGAAACGAAAACATTATCACCAACGGATCTGTCATTGTTGTCAATGAAGGCCAGTGTATGATCATTGTTGACCAGGGTGAAATCGTAGAGTTTTGTGCAGAAGCAGGCGAATTCTTATATGACACCTCATCAGAGCCGAGCTTGCTGTATGGTAATTTAGGCGAAAATCTCGGTAAAACCTTTGCCCAGATTGGTAAGCGTTTTACCTTTGGTGGAAATCCCGGCAAGGATCAAAGAGTGTATTACTTCAACACAAAGGAGATTATGGGAAACCGGTATGGTACAGCACAGCCAGTTCCTTTCCGGGTTGTAGATGCCAATATCGGCTTAGATGTAGATATCTCTGTCCGGTGTAACGGCGAATATTCCTATCAGATTTTTGATCCACTCCTCTTCTATAAGAACGTCTGTGCCAATGTAAGGGACGAGTTTACAAAAGATAAAATCGACAGCATGTTAAAGACAGAATTAATGACTGCCCTCCAGCCAGCATTTGCACAGATTTCTGCAATGGGCATCCGTTATAGCGCCGTACCGGCACATACCAAAGAGCTTGCAGATGCATTAAACGCAGAGTTATCCGAGAAATGGGGCGCCCTTAGAGGTATGAAAATCATTTCCTTTGGTATCAATACCATTAAGGCATCCGAGGAAGACGAGGCAATGATAAAGGATCTCCAGAAAACGGCTGTGCTCCGCAATCCAAATATGGCAGCCGCAACGCTGGTTGGTGCCCAGGCAGAGGCTATGAAGTCAGCCGCTTCCAACACCTCAACCGGTCCTATGATGGCATTTGCCGGAATGAACATGGCAAATATGGCTGGTGGTATGGATGCAAATTCCCTGTTTGCAATGGGACAACAACAGACAACGAGTCCAACACCGGCTGCACCAAACCCTGCACCTTCTGCTTCCGCTGCACCGGAAGCTTCGGCTCCTGCCGGCGACACATGGACCTGTTCCTGCGGTGCTGCCAATACTGGAAAGTTCTGTATCGAATGCGGTGCCGCTAAGCCTGCGCCAGTGAATGGCTGGACCTGCACCTGTGGTGCAGTCAACCAAGGCAAATTCTGCCCGGAATGTGGCGCCAAAAAGCCTGCCGATGCTCCGCTATACCGCTGCGACAAATGCGGCTGGCAGCCGGAAGATCCAAAGAACCCGCCAAAGTTCTGTCCGGAATGCGGTGATGTCTTTGACGAAAATGATATAGAGTAAATTCCTGTTTAACGGGGCATTGAGGTTGCAGATTCCCTGGAAATTTAGGTATGGTGAATCAGGCTTAGGTATCTATGAGTTTTCTTCTGGGCACGCTTGCGCTCCATTGCCTGCGTAGTGGTAGTAGGCTCGAAAGTACCTCGCCAACTACCAACGGAGGCAAAGGTCCCTGCAGAAATCTCATAGAAACCCAAGCCCGACACTACTTTTTGGTTTCCCAGGAAATCTGCAACCATTTACGTTTTTGTACCAAATCAGGCATATGAATGTTTTTATGTCATTGTATATTACATACACTTTTTTAACCGGACGGCATCGGGTGTGGCGAAAACGCTGGGAGAAAGAGGACAATCAGATAAAATTCACGAGGCAATGTAGATTCGAGTGAGACCTTTGGCACTTATAATAAGTGCGACTTTTATGCAATGGAGAGGAGACTCAGTGAGAATGGGCACCTCGTTTTGTGCCCATTCTCATATGGTTTGAGGCTCGTCGGAATGGTCTGCATAACGGAGCACGTTTATAAGCGCCAAAGGTCTCACTCCTCACCACTTCCTTTGGTGAATTTTATCGTCCGTTCCCTATCCGCCAGCGTTTGAGGGAGTTGCACAAACAGGAGTTTATATAAGGAGAAAATGAATGGATGATTTTAACGATATAAATATTGTTGACACAAAAGAAGAAACGGACAAAAAGTGTCCCCAGTGTGGAGGAGTTATGGACTTTAACCCTTCCACTGGTAATTTAAAATGTCCATATTGTGACTACGAGGAGAACATTAAAACAGAAGAAACGGCACCCGAAAAAGCGGAAGAAATGGATTTCTATGCTGCAGAACACACGGCAAATAAAGACTGGGGTACGGAAACAAAAACCGTTCTTTGTAAAGCCTGTGGCGCCGAATCCATCTACGATGCCTTGCAGACTTCCGCAGTGTGCCCATTTTGTGGTTCAAACCAGGTTATGGATGCAAATGAGCAGGATACCATCGCCCCTGGCGGTGTCGTACCATTTCGCATTAGCGACAAGGAAGCCTCTGAACTATTTCACAAATGGATTAAAAAGAGATGGTTCTGCCCTAAACTTGCCAAGGACAGCGCAAAACCAAAACGCTTTAAGGGCATTTATTTACCATACTGGACTTTTGATACAAATACCGTTTCCTCCTACAGAGGGGAATACGGAATCGACCATACCAAAAAAGACAAGGATGGCAACACACGAACCGTAACAGACTGGCATAAAACATCCGGCACCCATAGGGAATTTATCAATGACGAACTGGTTTTAGCTTCTAAAAACCATGATATGTCTATCCTGCATAAATTAGAGCCATTTGACACGGAAAATAACAAAACTTATGCACCTGAATATATTGCAGGCTTTGTAGCAGAACGTTATTCCCTTGGTCTTAAAGATGCCTGGTCCAAGGCCATGAACAGTATAAAAGAAAAATTAAGGCGCCATATTTCAGACAAAATAAAAAAGGAGCATCGTGCGGACCGTATCCGCAATTTAAACCTGAGCACAGATTACCGCGATATCACCTACAAATATCTGCTGCTTCCAATATGGATTTCCAACTTTAAATACAATGACCGGGTATACCAGTTTATGGTAAACGGCCAGACAGGAAAAGTTGCCGGCAAAACTCCTATTTCGATTCCAAAGGTAATCATTACTGTTATCGGAGTCATTGCCGTTATTGCACTTTTATACTATCTCAGAATATGGAATTAGGAGGCTGTATGCTATATATACCTATTATTATTATTTTAATCCTTATTTTAGCAATCATTATTGCGATTTACTGCGGCATACACTACATAAAACAGAGAACCAGAGAATTTTCAAGTAAGATATTTGGAACTCCTGACATAACACAGGCTGCGGAAAAAATGCGGCAGGATTATGCCACAACTCCAAAATCGGTATCCGCTATGACCAGCCTGCTTTTGCCAAAAATTGTATCAGACTTCCCGGATTTTCAATACGATGAAATGAAGGAACGCACAAATAACATTTTGACCGGCTATTTAAGAGCGATATCCCAGCGCAACGCGGGTTCATTAAATGATGGTAATACAGAATTAAAACAGCAGCTTTCCGATTACATTCAAATGCTTTCTGCAAAGGATATGCACGAGCATTTTGACCAGATTCGAATCCATCGAACAGAAATCAGCCAATACCGCAAGACAGAGGGACGTTGCATCATCACATTCCAGTCATCCTTAGAATGTTATCACTATATTACAGACACCTCACAGCGTATTGTGGATGGTTCAAAGGAATATAAATACCAGACCAAATATAATACGGATTTAATCTATATTCAGGATCGGAACCTGGTAGAAAACGAGTTGGATCTTGCACTTGGTGTCACCTGTCCAAACTGCGGTGCTCCTCTTTCCTCACTTGGAGCCAAGGTATGTGATTACTGTGGCACTCCTGTTATTGAAATCAATATACATGCATGGTCCTTCAGTAACATAGAAGAATGCCGTTAAATATCAGCTATCGAAATATTTTGTCACATTTGATACAATCGTCTTTACTGTTTGGAACCTGTGTAACAGGCTGTTACACAGGTTTCTTTACCGTAATTTCTTTCACAGATACCCGCTCTGTGATATTTATTCTCGCTTTCAAATTTGGGTTTCCACTTTACACTATACCACCGAATAATCCCTTATTTCATATGCAGTATACTCCCTGTCAAAATGATACCCCAGCTTCTTCGACAGTCCCACCGACATCAGGTTTTGGGCATCCCAGCTCGGAAGCCAGTCCCTGTCAAGGCACTCTAAGATAAGCTTTGCCGCACAGACATAGGCGAGACCCTGGCGCCTGTAGTCTATCCTGGTATCCACCTCAATCTCAATTCCGTCACGGAATCCAGAATAGGAGGAACAGCTTGCCACAATCTCGTCTCCCTTAAGAATAACTACTCCCAGACCGTACTTACGGAACAAATCATAATCCGGATAATTTGCCACTCCGTCCCTGCACCACTCCTCGGTCATGCACTGTGTAAACAATTCCTCATCAATAACGGAAACCCTGTACTCCTTCGGAAGGTTCGAAACTACCTTCTCCAAGTGCTCCCGGTCAAAGATATCCCGTTCCTTTTTTATCGCATAGCGGACCACCTTCTTCGCCCTGCTGCCGTAACAATCCTCAATCATTTCGTTCCAGTCATCATCGTATGGAACCATAATCATAAAATCCTTCGAACCAGCCAATGGTTTCCAAAGCATAAGCTCTTTGTTTGGTTTTCCTGCAAGGAAAGTGAAATCACCTAGCACCACCGCTCCACTGGCGGGATTGTCCTCATCATTGACATAGATATCGCCCATAACTCCCTGCAGTGCAGACCAAATACAGCCCTCCTGCCAGCCGGCAAATAAATTCTCCGCCTTTTGCGGATTTTCTAATTTAACTATCAAAACCTGATCCTCTCCTATCAAATCTTCTTATGATTGCGAAACTCTGTTTTTGAAAACGTCCGTTGTACAATACAGACAAATCTTCAAGCAAGCCCTGTCTGTTTGGCAAAAATTTTAATGATGGCTACCCCCGTGGTGTTGTTCCTTATGGTGCTGTCCTGTTCCTTTAGCACTGCTCGCACTATTCGTGTCATTATGATGATGACTTGCCTCCGTGCAATCCAAATCACAGTTATGGTAATGCTCATAATCTCCACAATCCGGCGGACAGTCGTGGTGGTGGGATGTGTCTGTGCAGTCAGGGTCACTGCATCCCATTCCGTTGACAAAAGAAGTATCAGTGTATAACTGGTCTCTGGCAAATGGATATAAAGAAAATTCCATTCCACTGATAAAAGAAGAGGTAACGTCTGCTGTTGAATCGGCTTGATAATCCTCTTCTCTGCCGGTATTCGCATGATGATGACTTGCCTCCGTGCAATCCAAATCACAGTTATGATAATGCTCATAATCTCCACAATCCGGCGGACAGTCGTGGTGGTGAGATGTGTCCGTGCAGTCCCGGTCACTGCATCCCATTCCGCTGACAAATACTGTCGTGCCAGATGCATTGTCCTGACGCTTTGAAGATAAATCCGTAACCGTTCCACTTTGACCACAACCGGCCAGGAAAATCAGACACGCAAACATGGCTGTACAAAAAATTTTCTTCATGCATCTTCCTCCTCTCAAAAATCGCTCTTTCTATTTCTAATTGCTAGGTGTTTGCGAAACTCATTATTTCCAAAGTCTATATTGCACAACGGATGTTAGCGAAAACAGAGTTTCACAATTACCTGTTTAATTATGCTTGTGTGGAATAAAGTATAGCATATAAAATTGAAAATATCATCCGTTTTATTTCTCTGAGTCCTCTTTAAGTTTCTCACCAGTTGACAAAATTAATCAAAATCAACTTCTAATCCATTGTTTTATTTCCCGGCTCTGTATATACTAATCTCATGAATATCCTGTCTGGAAACAACAGGAGGCTGCTGTTATCAAAGCAGACCATGTACGAATACAATCAGGGAGATGATTTACCATGAATCCATTATCCATTGCAGAAAACATTATCAGGCTGCGGCGCGAAAAGGGAATTACCCAGGATGAGCTTGCCGCTTTTTTAGGTGTCACGAAAGCCTCCGTTTCAAAGTGGGAGACAAAGCAGAGCTATCCTGATATTATGCTGATTCCCCAGATCGCAACCTTTTTCAACATTACCACTGACGAGTTACTGGGCTACAATCCCCAGCTTTCCCAGCAGCAGATTCAAAAATACTACGTGGACCTGTCGACCGATTTCACCAGACTTCCTTTTGATACCGTGATTGACAAATGTGAGAAACTGACAAAGGAATATTATGCCTGTTATCCATTTCTATCCCGGATTGCCCTGCTGTATCTGAATCATTACATGCTGTCAGAGGATGCGGGGCAGCAGGCAGAAATATTGGAAAAATGCATTGTGCTCTGCAACCGGGTTGAATCAGACTGTAGTCAGATTCCTTTAAAGGAGGAGGCATGTATCCTCCGGGCAATTGCACATCTCCAGCTAAACAGACCACAGGAGGCTATTGATATCCTCACTCCATTCATTGACCCAAAGCAAATCCGGATGACGGTAGAAGGACCTCTTGTTCAAGCTTATCATATATTGGGAGAAAACGAGAAAGCCGACTATTACTGTCAGTTCCATGCATATACCCACTTAATATATCTAATCGCTAACAGTATCTCCCTGCTGACACTTCATATGGACCAGCCGGACTACTGCAAGGAAACCATACGGCGGACAGAGCAGGTGATTGCCGCCTATCAGTTAGATATGCTGCATCCCAATGCCTGCTTGCAGTTTTATTATCAGGTCGCTATATTTTACGCAGCTTATGCCGATAGGGACAATGCCCTGTCCTATCTGAAGCAGTTTGTATCCGACGTAGTAACCCTGTTAGAAAATGACATCACCTTACATGGTGACGGGTATTTTACACGGATTGATGAATGGGTTTCCAGCCCCGAAGTAGATGCCTATGCACCAAGGGATAAGGAAACCGTTGCAAAGAGCGCTGTACAGGCTTTCGAAAATCCGGCATTTTCCGCTCTCTTTGAAGACACTGAATACAAGAAACTCAAATCAGAATTAGAAAGGAGGTTATCTATATGAATATGAATCCACAGGAGCTGTTACCCTTTATCATTCCTCTTGCCCTTGCAGAGCTGGTCCTGCTTGCCTTCACCCTGCACCATATCCTGACTCACAAAACCTACAAGCACGGCAACCGTCTTCTCTGGGTGATTGTCGTCATCGTCGGCATGCAGTTTATCGGACCTGTTTTATATTTTGTTCTTGGAAAAGAGGATAATTAATATGCTGAGACTAAATCACATCTCCAAGCGCTTTGGAAATCATGAAATTATAAAGGACTTAAATCTTCATGTGAAGGAACATAGCATTTATGGCTTTCTCGGGCAAAATGGTGCCGGAAAAACCACCACGATGAAAATGATTCTCGGTCTGTACCCTGCGGACAGCGGCGAGATTTCCGTCTATGATACCCCTGTTACCTATGGGGAAAACCAGACCAGCCGTTATATCGGTTATCTTCCGGATGTACCGGAATTTTACGGTTTTATGACACCGGCAGAATATCTTACCCTGTGCGCAGACATTGTATGCATGTCTGACACAGATAAAGCAAAACAGATTCCGGAGCTTTTAGAGCTAGTAGGACTTTCCGGTGCAGATAAACGGATTCACGGTTTTTCCAGAGGAATGAAGCAGCGGCTTGGCATTGCCCAGGCACTGCTTGGCACACCAAAACTTCTGATTTGTGACGAGCCTACTTCTGCCTTAGACCCTGTGGGAAGAAAAGAAATCCTGGATATTCTTCATACCGTAAAGGAAAAAACGACAATTATTTTTTCCACACATATTTTATCCGATGCGGAACGCATCTGTGACGAAATCGGCGTGCTCCATGACGGCAGACTGGCATGCTCCGGTACAATGGATGAGCTGTTAGGACACCATCCGGACAATGGCTTTTTTATCGAATTTGGAACCCCTTCCGATTTAGAGAAATTCTGTACCTTTTATCCCGGCGGAAGCCGCACCGGAAAAATGACATTACAATATCCCGGAGGAGAAAATAGGGATCTCCTCGCTGCCCTTTCCCTGCTTACCAGACATTCCATTGTCCCAAAGCGTATAGAACAATGCGAGCCTTCTCTGGAAGCTTTATTTATGGAGGTAATTGACAAATGAAACCTGGACTTGCTTTTATCAAAAAAGAATGGATGGAAATGTTTCGGAGCAGCAAGATGACCATTCTGCTCATCCTGTTTGTGCTGTTTGGCATCATGAGTCCTGCACTGGCAAAGCTTACCCCTGCACTCTATGAAATGGTTGCAGACAGCATGAAGGAGCAGGGAATCACCATATCACAGATCGAGGTAACCGCTCTGACCTCCTGGACACAATATTTTAAAAATGCATTTATGGAGCTGGTTGTACTGGTTTGTATGTTCTCCGGCATTTTGACAAATGAATATCAAAAAGGCACCCTGATTCCGATGTACGCAAGAGGACTTTCCAGAGGCAGTGTACTATTTGCAAAAATGATCACGACACTGACAGCATGGACGCTATGCTACTATCTGTGCTTCGGAATCACTTATGCATATAATGCATATTTCTGGGACAACGATATTGTATCCCACCTTGCCCTTTCGGTATTCTGCCTGTACCTTCTCGGTGTCTGGCTGATTACCGTAATATTTGCTTTTTCTGCCCTCCTGTCATCCGGCACAGCTGTTATGCTTGCTACGGGAGGAATATTTGCAGGATTGTATTTTGCAAGCATGATACCAAAGATTTCAAAATATCTCCCTGTTACACTCTTAAATGCCGGTGATTTAGTAACAGGAAATTTCTCAATCAAACCCGGCACTGCCTTTACGGAGGATACCTGTCTTACGACAATCATTGTAACGCTGATTCTATGTGTATTCAACTATGTGATTGCGGGTGTTTTACTGAAACGGAAGCGGGTGTAAAAGAGATTCCCACGGACAGATCTGAAATCCGCTCGTGGGAAAGATTAGACAGTAAATACCATCTGAATCGCATACTCCTGTTCTTGCGTCATAATATGATATTCTCCATTATATTTTTCAATGATATCATATACATTCTGCAGTCCGATGCCATGACTTTCCTTCACTGTTTTCGTCGTCAGAATCCGCCCATCCTCCTGCTGCAAGCTTCCTTTCATTGGATTTCTTATTTCCAGATAAAACAGTTTCTCTGTTTTCTTTGCCGTCAGCAGGATATAGTGCGGTCCCTTTACCTTTACATTTGCCTCAACCGCATTGTCAATCAGATTAGAGAGGAGAATACAGCCATCTACATAATTCATAAAATTAAATTCCGATAATACACCTTTGCACTGGAGGGTAATCTCATGCTTCTCCAATGCCGCCATCTTAGTGCTCAAAATCATATCCACCAGTTCATTTCCAGTCGCTATCTTATAAACAGATTGCGGCGTGTCGGCTGTCAGGTCCTTAAAATAGCCTTCCGCCTTTCCATACTCTCCCTTTTCCAGCATTTCCTGCAATAACAGCATATGATTTTTCCAATCGTGGCGGAACTTGACCGTATCCTCCTGCTGCTCCTTATAATCCCTGAAAAAAGAGTATTCCGCCTCAAATTCCTTCTTATAATTCTCCGAAAGCTGCCGGTAATATGCTGCCATCTTCCTGTGTACAATGGCATAAACCACCGCCACGTTCAATATAATCATAAAGCAAATCCATGTCAGCTTATAAACCACATCATGTTCCGTACCCTCAAACCACTCAAACCCACCTACAATAAGCGGGCTAAAAAAACAGAAGATAGTAAGTGCCACACCTTCTCCAATCGTCAATTGTATGGATTTGGCCTTTGCCACCTTTGTTCTGCCAAGCAGGACTAAGATGACAAACAGCAGGACATCTGCCACAATATCCAGCAGCGTAAGCTGTTCTTCTCCAATAAAATATTTATTTAAACCTGATATTCTTCCAAGCAGCTTAATGAACATACCAAACTGTATATATACAAGTAGTGCAGGGATTTCCAGCAACAGTGCTTTTATACGGTTTTTATTCGTTAAAATCAATGTTACCAGTACATTATATGCAAAAATAATCGACGTCACGATTACCGCATTCTCATCAAAAATGTAAAGGCTTATCTCATCTACAAAAAGGAATATTCCTGACGCTATGGCTAAATTACGCGGCGTCACCCTCATATCACAGCCAAACAAGAGGCTTAAAATCAACCATATATCCAGCATCGCAAACATATTCATAAGGAGCGATATAAGCTCCATCATCATATCCATCATATTAAATTCTCTCCCAGAAAATGAAATAATTGCCGCCTGTACTCCGGCATACGTTTCTTAGTAATTGGCAGGCTGTATCCCGGTGACAGAATAATTTTTCCGGTCTGCATTCCCTTATGATGATACAGATTTACCAGATATTTTCGGTGGATACGAAAAAAGCCATATTCCCTCAACTGCTCCTCATATCTTTTCAGACTATAATCACTGATATAATGCTGTGAGTTCGTATACAATACCGTACATTTATCCTCCGCACTGATATATACCAGCTCCTGCAATGGCAGCAGTATCTCCCCATCTATGGTTTTAACCGATATTTTCTTCTTTTTTGAGTACTCCTTTTGTATATCCATCAGTAAATTACGCATTACTTCCTCTGATAATGGTTTTAACAAGTACCGGAAGGCATCAGCCTCATAACCCTTCACTGCATACTCAATATAAGAGGTAATAAAAACCAGAAACACATCCGCATTCATTTCCCGAATCTGTTTCCCCAGCGTGATGCCATCCATCTCAGGCAGCTCAATATCCAATAAAATCAAATCCGGAAACTCTGCATTTTCCTGCTGCAGCTTATAAAGACACTGTAACAGCTCCTTTGCAGACTGAAAAACCGTTATATTCAAAGAATATTCTTTCCCTAACAGCGAGCATATCTCTAACATTTTTTCACTGTGTTCCCTGATATCCTCACACATATAGATTGTAAATTGCTGTGACAAAGTTTCCTGTATCATCCTTCCAACTCCCAAGTTTTGTAACCAAATGCTTACCGCATAATATTAACAAATATATTCCTCTTTTTCTATAGCTTTCCCTAAATTCATTCCAAGAAAACAAAAAGAGGTGCCGCTTCAAACCCCACAACCGGGTGTCCTAATGCGGCAGCCTCTCCTATTCATCTATTGTGAATTTCTCAATCCGTTTTTCTCCGTAAAATGAATAGATATTATTTCTTTGTCTTTACACTCTTAATCTTAGACCAGTCTGACCAGTATTTCTTTCCCTTTACAGTCTTATAAGCTCTGACTCTGACATAATATTTTTTCTTTGCCTTTAATTTTTTAACCTGGTATTTCACAGTTCCTGATTTCTTTATCGTCTTTGTTACTGCCTTTTCCATCTTTTTGTTGTCAGCGTATTGAATCTGATATCCCGAACACTTAACCTTTTTCCACTTCACAACAAAAGACTTCTTTCCTCCGCTAAGCGATGTAATACTTGTTTTCGGAGGATAATTACTCACCGTGCGCATTTGTATTGTATATTTGTACTGTTCGTTGCCATAATTCCACACACAAATGTAATGGTCTCCGGTATAAGATGCGACATAATCCTTTCCTTCATCGTTTGTATTAAATATATCGTCTACCGCTGTCGATTTTGTACCCCAGTTACAAAGGGTTGTTCCCTTCACTCCCGTTACAACCAACCGATATTTTTTACCTTTCACAAGTTTGACCTTGTACACATCATACCCATCATCATATGAGTCCGTTACAGAAAATCCAGAACCAAGATATCCCGTATATGTAACATCCGTTTGAATCGGAGTTGCCGTTTCCTTCGTATTGTTGTTCTCTGCTTCCACATACTGGTTTGCTGTAAATTCAAAAGAATAGGTGGTAGTCGTTCCCTCTACATAACTTACATAGGATGTTTCTACCACTACATAATAAGTACCGGCATTCAGACCGACATAAAAGGACGGATTGGTATTGCCCCCTTCATCCCGACATTCCCAAGCAATCTTTCCGTTTGCATCATATACTGCCACATTCATCGCACGCATACCTAGTGTTGGATTGCTTACCTTTGATGCAGTTATTGTTAATAGTCCTTTCTTAGCAAGAGAAATTTTGTTTACATTCGTAACACCATCCTTCCATGTTACTGTATAGTTCTTGCCCATATCTACATTTCTGGCTGAGTTAATCTCCCCCGTTGTCAGTTTTTCCTCTGCCGCACACACATCAATCCCGGCAAATCCTATAACAGCTACTATCATGATCGCCATCATTAATAATCTCTTCTTCATATAAATCCTCCTTTATCTTTGTTGTTAGTCCCTCTCCGGACTGTATGCTATCCTCCTCGTCCTGAACATGCTTAAAGATTCAGATTACGAAATTAGAATATCACATCTTTTATATATTTTTCCTTTTTTCCGATAAAGACTGGAGATTTTCCGACGAAGAGCATCAGGATGAATTCTTATTGGGATTATAATAATTGGGACATTTTATTGTAAATACCAAACAGGAAGCCTGTGTCTTACTTAACTCACTGGCATTTACACCATAGTAATTAGCTGCTGCATCCTGAATACCATAGCAGTTTTCACCAAAGTAAATAATATTACAGTATAACTCCAAAAGCTTATCCTTAGAATATTCCTTTTCCAATTTATACACGACAAAAAGCTCTGCTATCTTACGCTCAATTTTTTTCTCAGAGGAAAAGCACAGATTTTTTGCAAGCTGCTGGGTAATGGTACTTCCCCCCTGCACAAATGCACCTGCTTTTATATCCGTCACAACAGCTCTTAGCGTACTTCCCATATCTATCCCACTATGCTGGTAAAAGTGCTTGTCCTCCGATTCAATCAGCTGTCCTGTAAATTCTGACGAAATATCATTTAGTGCCACATAGCTCTCTTTTTCCTCAATCGCCTGAATCCGCGCTTCCAGGCCCTCTTCATTCACAGCCGCCCGATATAACCTATAGCCCCTGACCATAAAAGATCCAATGACAATACACCCCAAAACAACTGCCATTACCAATATCCGGGTAAACAGCTTAAATGTGATCTGCAACCCTTTTTGAAGCCTTCTGCCAAAAGCAGAAGGTCTATGATTATTGATTATCATACAAAACGCCCCTTTCTTTCGTTACTTTAAGTAATTTGAAATCAGGAAATCTTCTTTAAAAGATCGAAGTTTCCTATTCCGTACCTTAAGTATAGAAAAAAAGGGGAAATGCTGCCATCGTTTTGGCTTACACTAACCTTACGATTTTGTAATATTTTAATAATCCGCCTACTCTTCTACATTATTACAGCTATCACCAAAAAAAGACAAGATAAACTTCTTGAAGTTCCTGTCTTTTCTGCTTAATATGTCTTTTTTTGAAATTATGCTTTCACGCATTTATATTCCCGAATCTTCCGAATATCTTCCAGAGCAAATCTTTTACATACTACTTGCTCACTCAACTTCATAACCTTTTCAAAACTAAACCCAAATTGGAAACAAATTTTTCAAATTGCCCAAACACTGTTTGGGTTTTTCAATAACAAAAAGGCTAAACACTGTTTCGCTTTTTCAACAACAAATTTCCTAAACAGTGTTTCGGAAATTCATATTCAAACCAGTTCATCATAATCCTAAATCATTATACAGATATCAGACGTACTAAAGCCTGCATCTGCTCATAGGCATCCCTTTTTATCATTTCAATTTCATCCTCATCTGTTAATCCCAAGAAATCCACTATATCTTTAGGACCTGCATGATCAAGAGATGCAAACTTGCCTGCAAGCTTTTCTTTCATCTCCTGCACAAGTTTATTACCAGCATTTGATTGAAATTCCTTTGCCAATTCTTTTACGCCACCCCTGTAATGTTTAATTAAAAAATAGATATCATAGGAATCCTTTGCCTTCCCACGCCCCATTGCTGCTGTTTTCATAATCAAATATGGAACTACAGCAATTACACTAACATTTGCAACATCAATTGCCCCATCTGGTCTTTTAGCCTCCAAAGAGATTTTCTGTGAAGGAAAAGTATTTTTCGGGATGTTCCCTATATCCATTTTTCAAAAGAATCCTTGACATATTCTGATATCCCTCATCATGTAGTGTCAGATGATTAATTAATACATCCACATCTACACTGCCTATATGACCTTCCCCCGGAAACATTAAATCCGGAACCCATCCTCCTACAATCCTGATATCTTCTTCATATTCCCCGAAAATATTTACCAACTCCACTAATATTCTATGAGCTGCCTCTTTCTGCCCCTCCGAATAGTCCACGCTACTTTTCAAGTCTTCATCTCGTATCATTTCAAAATCTCCTTTAGCAGGACCGCTTCTGCAAGTTCCTCCCCACGTCCCTTTATCTGCATACTGTCCAAATATACTTGCAATGGCGATACCACCATATCCTCCCCAATAATCCGGCTGTCCTTTTTATAAGAATCATTTTCCAGCGAGTAAATAATGACATTTGCACCGCTGTCTACTTCCTTTAACCCCAGATAATCAACTGCTTCCAATATATCCTCGGGAGCAATATACACATGCACTTTGTTATAACGCACAACCGGAGCATATCGAACTCCACCAGAAAATCCGGTAAGATAATAGTCAATTCCCATATCCCGCTTCAAGTCACTCAATTTTCCTTCCAGTACAGAAGGGTTATCCAAACTATAACATAAATAAGCAGGTACTGTCTTTTTCCCGTATGTTTTACTCCACTCCACCAAAAGCAGTTCCGGTTCTGAAATACGATACCCCTCCGCTGATTTCACTGCCCATGCATTTTTTATCAAAAAATCCATCACTTTGGAAACCTGACCAATACTACACTCCACTGTCTCTGCGAGATGTTTTAATCGCCATAGCCTATTTATATCTGCAAAAAGTTCTCGCAATATCATAGACGATACCACCGCAGAACGCTCAAATACAGAAGTAGATGCCCTGCTATTTTCCGGATTCAAATTCTTGTTTCCCCGTTCAGAGAGATAAATGGAGTGTCCAACAAACCAGCAGTTTCCAGCATAATCAAAATATCCAACACCATTTTCCTCACATATCTGCGCAGTTCTTTCTGAAATATACGGAGATACTAATACGTAATCTCTCTTATCCTTCTCTCTTTTCTCTAATAACTGCATCACATCAGACGGGTATGATTTTAGCATAACGTACACATGTATTTTAAACTCAAATCCGTCGTCCATCTCAATAGAAACAACAAATCCATATCCTGTTAATGCACTGACTTCATATTTTTGAATATTGGGAAGTTTAAGAAACTTTTTTGCAACACATTCCATTGAAGGTATTGGTTTCACTCTTACCCCTTCTTTCACTTATATAGTGAAACATATTATAACAATGAAACATCTTTGTGTCAACTTTTTCTCCCTTTTACCGATTAGATTTTTATCGTATCGAAGCTCTTTCCAATCTGTGTATTGTCACTTTTGAGGAAAAATTGTATATTTTCAGAAATTGTTAATAGTTCTCAAGCCCTCGTATTTGAGGGATTTTTGATTGAGAATAGAAATTGTATTCTGATATAAATTATTGTAACTTTTGAATATTACGGTGTAGTAACACCGCAAATCCGGCAGGCAGGAAACCGCCTGTCCGGACTAACGGAAACCGCTTGTGCGAGTTTACTCGCATAATGTTTTGTCTAAGCCATATACCTCACGCATCGAGATATCATGTTCGGCATCAATGCTTTTGATATTGATACGATAACTGTCATGGGCAATACGATCAATGATTGCACCTGCCAAAGGACTGGCATCGCCACCAAGTTGGTCATACCATTCCTCAAACTCATACTGGGAACAGAAAATCGTAGATGATTTCTTGCGTCTTCTGTGAAGGAGTTCAAAGATATCCCTTTGTTCTGAATCTGTTGGTTTCAATCCTGCCCTCCCGAAGAATTATACCAAGGCGATGGTATAATTCTTCGGGAGGGCAGGATGTAAGGCGCATTTCAATTAATTTATCCATTGTATTTTGATTGGTCATAAGCATTATCTCCGATAGTAGCCGGCACCTCTTGTGATACCGTGTGCTTTGTGTGTGGTCTTTGTATCAGTTGTTTCTGATACAAGCTTTACAGAACCGGTTACAAGGATGTTTTTAACACTCTTATAACCCAGTCGCTCAGTTCAAAACGGGTAGCAGGTAATGGTGCCAGCAATGGTCTTTCTTCTGAAAGAGCTTTTGGTTGAACAGTTCGAGTTTATCCCTGATTGCACGGTTTAATTCGGCAAAGGAGAAGAACTGTTCATCCCGAAGTGCTGCTGTGATCCAGGTAGATATGTTTCCTACTGTTCCTTCCGCATTCGGCTTATCCCTGGGGGTTCTGACACGTGCCGGAATAATAGCGGTGCCATAATGTTCGGCCATTTCCTGACAGGTTTCATTGATTTACTGGTCTTTCAATCCACCATTGTGAATAACTGCGGTTTTACAGTTATCCGATACAAGAATCCTGGCAACACCGCCAAAATATTCGTACATGTGGATATGGGCATTCATCCATGATTTCTGCTTCATATCCAGACAGGCTTCCACATATGCATACTGGCTGTAAGTCATCACACCAACAAATATGTAGGCTTTGATGATTTCCCCGGTGTCCGGGTCGATAATTGCTGCAGGATCACCTGCCCAGTCCACCTTAACCTGTTCACCGGGTTTGCGGTTGATATGCATGGTAGCACGTCGTTTCTGTTCATCCTGTTGGATGTGATAGCAGAACTGGGAATACATGAGTGGTTCTTCGCCATTGGCACGGCAGTCCTCCATGTATTCAGTCCATAGTTTTTTGTTGACTCCATTACGGAGCAGCTCCTTGCGGATGTAAGCATAGTCAGACATCCTTTTATTGGATTTGACTTGCTTTGCAGAAGGGAAGAACTTTTCTGCAAGGACAGCATCGGTATCGTTTTCGTCAAGTAGCCAGGAAATTCCTAATTCCTCAGCACGCTTTAAAACACGATTGACCGTCTTCTTGGATACATTGCAGCTGTCGACAATGCTCTGTTGACTGAGTTCCAGACTTTTAAGCCTGAGAATCTCTCGATACTTGGTCATAGTCATGACCTCCTTTAAATGTATTTACACCAAATGGTGCATGATTACATTCTAAAGGATTTATGATAAAGGTTTCCACCACCGGAATGCCGGTTTCCTTAATAACGGATTTGCGGTTTCCTACCCCCGGACAGCAGGGACACGGACACCGGATTATTCCCGGCGGAAGCCGCACCGGAAAAATGACACTACAATATCCCGGCGGAGAAAATAAGGACTTGCTCACTGCCCTTTCCCTGCTTACCAGACATTCCATTGTCCCAAAGCGTATAGAACAATGCGAGCCTTCTCTGGAAGCTTTATTTATGGAGGTAATTGACAAATGAAACCTGGACTTGCTTTTATCAAAAAAGAATGGATGGAAATGTTTCGGAGCAGCAAGATGACCATTCTGCTCATCCTGTTTGTGCTGTTTGGCATCATGAGTCCTGCACTGGCAAAGCTTACCCCTGCACTCTATGAAATGGTTGCAGACAGCATGAAGGAGCAGGGAATCACCATATCACAGATCGAGGTAACCGCTCTGACCTCCTGGACACAATATTTTAAAAATGCATTTATGGAGCTGGTTGTACTGGTTTGTATGTTCTCCGGCATTTTGACAAATGAATATCAAAAAGGCACCCTGATTCCGATGTACGCAAGAGGACTTTCCAGAGGCAGTGTACTATTTGCAAAAATGATCACGACACTGACAGCATGGACGCTATGCTACTATCTGTGCTTCGGAATCACTTATGCATATAATGCATATTTCTGGGACAACGATATTGTATCCCACCTTGCCCTTTCGGTATTCTGCCTGTACCTTCTCGGTGTCTGGCTGATTACCGTGATATTTGCCATTTCTGCCCTCCTGTCATCCGGCACAGCCGTTATGCTTGCTACGGGAGGAATATTTGCAGGGCTTTATTTTGTGGGCATGATACCAAAAATTTCAAAATATCTTCCTGTTACGCTCTTAAATGCCGGCGATTTAGTAACAGGAAATTCCTCAATCAAGCCCGGTACTGCCTTTACGGAGGATACCTGTCTTCCGGCGATTATTGTAACGCTGGTTTTATGTGTATTCAACTATGTGATTGCGTGTGTTTTGCTGAAACGGAAGCGGGTGTGAGGGTATTGTTTGTCAATAAGTATATGAATCTATGCTTTTACTTATAATCTCACAAGATGAGAATGATATGTGCCTTCTCCCAGAGCCCCTAATACCTCTTCGTAATTCGGAACATCGAGGTCTATCTCAAATGTTACTCCTGATATATCGTTTCCATCAGCATCAGCAAAATAACCTTCTATAGGTACTAGCAATGTTTTTCTCATCATACTGACCTTTACTATTTTATCCCCTGCTGCTTTTTCAGGACTTACAGTACTATTCTCTGGTAATAATATATATACAAAAGAGTTCGGAGCTATTTCAGGTATCCGATTCTCGCCAAAATTGGTTTCACTTTCATCCGCATTTGCAATTATTAACATAGTCCTTCTTATCCGTTCCTGAAAAATATCTCTAATGTACGAAGTAAGTTCTTCATTCTTTGCTTGAATATATAAATTTAGTACCTTTTCTTTATACGTGGAAGAAAAATATTGTCGAATAATAGCTAATTGTTCTTGTCGACCAGCAATTCCATTTAAATATTTTTCACATTCATCTACTGATGGCATTCTAAATGCTGGAGCATCACTATTTTCTAAAGCAATCAAATATGCACCATTAGCAGCACCATTAAATATGTCAGTATGTCCAGGAATTGAAAATGTATTTACACATATATCGGTCCCCATATTATAACCATCCATTCTCGAATCTCTAGTAGTAGCACCAGGACTTACACCTTTTTCCGCTCTAGCACTAGGTGACAAAATCCCATATTCCATTACAGAATCAAATGTTTCATTACTCTTTCCCTCATTTGAATACATTGGAACCACATCATCCTTCTGCACTTCTATATTAATAGTTCCAATAGTTATTATATATGTTGCTTCTTTTTCTTCCACAACTGTACCTTTTGTTTCATGTCCTTTGACATATACAATAATTCCTTTTTCAATACCATCCTTTCTTTGAATAATATTTACTCCTCTACCTTTTTTTTGTATTTGTTGTGACATATATTTTAAGTATTTTTCCTTTTTGTCTCGTATTCGAACATTGTAATCCCCTGTATTCCTTTGTTTTACACTATCCTGCCTTTGAATAATTGGTACATTTTTTTCTTTCCGTTCCTCTTTTTGCATCTCTAAATACATATATACTCCTCCATTTTTTAGTGATTTTCAATAAGATGTGTGAGTATTTCCCGTCTTTCTATCTACTGCAACCAAAAACAGGTCAGGTATCATTTGCGGTGCTCCTTGTATATCAATTTGAAAGCATATTTAACGTTAATATCACCTGATTCAGCCTGGTATCCTCTTCCAACACTGGTTCAATCCCACCTTCAATGTCCTTTCCCCGCCAGCACATTAATCCATCGTTCCATTTTCCTATCTTCACGAACATCCTGTGTCATAAAAATATCTTCTATGTAGAAACCATTTTTTATCATAAGCTCCTTTAAAGTAACCTCATTATAATCATAAAAAAATCTTTCCTTAACAACCCGCTCTCCATCTCCATATTTAAAAGAAGCATATAGTATTCCATCTTTCTTCAAGGCATTCCAAAGACGTTTTAATACATCATCTATTTCTTTGTAAGAAACATGTAATAAGGAAGCACATGCCCATATACCATCAAACTCCTGCCTAAATATAAGCTCCTCAAAACTTAAACAAAGAACCTGTTTGTTTAACAGTTTTTCTGCCTCCTCACATATTTTTATCGATGCATCCATTGCAGTTACTTGATAGCCTGCATCCAAAAAAGCTTTGGCATCCCGTCCACTGCCACAGCCTGCATCCAAAATGTGAATGTTTAATCTTCCGTTATGTTCAATATTCGGAATACTGTTTTTTTGCTCTAAAAGATTCAAAAATTTATCTCTGCAAAAACTCATATCCGCATCTTTCGTTTCCCTGCAAAATTCCTCCGCATGCTTATCATAATAAGATATTGTCTGATTCATTATTATCCTTTCCACTCATATAAATCCAATCTTTAAATCCACAATTCTTTGCAGATTGATATACCGGTTGCACAGTTTCCTCCAATGCATTGGAAAAACTTGCAAAATCCTGCCCTTCCCGATAAATTTTTCTGCGCACCATATCATCGTTTAAATGTTCCCTCGCACATTTTTCAAATTCATCACGTACAGCATCATATTTCCATATCATTTCATAAGAAAAATACTCTAACCTTGCCAACTGCGGAAAATAGGTCTTCCAGTCTGGCAAATGATTACTCTTACTGCTATTGATACTTCTTGTCGTAGGATGCAAATTCCAAAATTCATCATGAGCCACATACGACCACGGAACAAAATGATCAATCGAAATATCTTTATCTGACAATGGCATATGTCCATAAATTTCATAGACTGGTTGTAATGTCAATAACAGTTTCCAATATTTTTTGACTTTTTCCAATTTTCGCTCCTGAGGCGGATACAATTTATCTGCAATTCCCGGAACACTCGGATTTCGTTTCTGCAAATATATAATTATATTATACATAAGCCAGCCTTTTATAATTTCTTGATTCTTATGTATATATGCAAACCACTCTGGATTTAAACGAATTGTAGTCTGCATGCCATTTAAATTTTCAAAGTAATACATTAGCCTGCGTTCTTGATTAATTCGGGAAATCAATGCACTCTCTGACACATTCCATTCTTTTCCCTTAATCTTATCCATGAATGGTGCCTGAATACGGTATGGAACGTTTTTGGTAAGTATTCTTTTTCGTCTGGCTACCTCCCTATCCTTACAGTTCTTCAAATAATTAATGATATTTTCCTTTTTTTCAGAAGATTTCAGCCCGGATATTTGATGTAAATAATGCACCAAGCCTTCCAAAGTATCCCTAGGTCCTAAATTTAAATGATACTCAACTACCATATACCATGCATCGACAATCATCTCATCAATTAATTCTTCATATGTTATGTACTGTTTACCCTCCAGCACTTTGGAAACAATTGCCTGAAACCAAAAAAATTTGTAGCACTCACTTGTATTATCAAATATTCGGCTTAAATATTCAATTTCCAGATTTTCTGAATATGGTAATTGCATAAGGTTCACCTTCTTGCTTATTTTATCTTCGTAACAAAGAAATTACACTTTAATATATCTTCTATTTTTAGTAGTAAACATATATGTTAATTTCTCCATACATACAAGTTCATTTAATAACTGTCTTGTTCACTCGCCTTTTGATCATATTAACTTTGCTATCTCATCTGACCTTCCATATAGCTAAAATAGCCGAAAACCAGAACCTATATTATCACTACATCCAATCATTCTAAACATCGTCTGCATACGTGGATTTCTTGGTTTGAAATTCACGCCACGATAAATATCCTCAATTGGAAGCTTGAGTATACCGGGTTTCGTGAATTTAAATCCATCAGAATGTTTTGTAACCTTCAGTGTTCCTACATGGTTTTTTTTTACACAAGTAGTGAATGAGTTTTTGTTATTTGTTTTAGTTTAGACACCTAAATTTTAACAAATCTGAAGTCCTTTTATAGCATTTTCCTCACTTATTGAGCAAAAGCTTAAAAGTACAGAAAATGCTGTAACTAAGCGGTGCAAGACAACGCCAATCATATACTATTGTAGCAATTGAATTTTCAGTAAAAGCTCATCTCCTTTTACTTGCTTAGTATACTTAACTACATTTTCTCCAAGGGAACCGCTTATATTTTCAAGCAGAATCTTCTCGTCTAAATTTTTTAATAATTTCTCATACTTACTACTTTCCCCCGGTCTTGTATCGTTTATAATCTGTAATAAATCCGCTTTATCCACTAACCAATCACGTCTTTTTGTATTACTATTTTCTTTTCTTGAAGTTGTCAAAATAACTATTGCCTCTTTCCCTTCTTTTCTATTGTTGCTACCTTCCATCACCAATGTATAAATAGCAGTTCTACCTACATCCATATTGATTGTATTAAATGCCTGCCTACCTCTATACTCCAAATACAATTTGTTAATTAATAAAGCATGATTACGAATTCTACAAATTCTTCTCACATCATATTTAATCACATCATTATCTATTGTGAAATCTATTATTGATACTAATCTATTATTATGGCTTGCTCCCATATCGCTTACTAACTGTTCAACATTAAATCCTAATGTTTGTTCATGTTGCTTGATTGTAATGTATTTATTTCGCAAACTGCAAAAGCGTCTTTTCAAATTATCATAATATTGTTGCCATTGATTTGGTAGTAAATATTTTACATCTGCCCTTATTTCTTGATTTGCGTTAAATCGAGAATCTCCTTGGTCATTAAATGTACATAAATCCAGAATCTCATTATCAATAATTTCTCTCTTAGTACAATCAATTGAGATATTACAAGTCTGTCCATCAACTGTTTTAAATTTACCTAATAGCAATTTTTCAAAATTATAATCTTCTTTAAAATTCCCCATATCCTTGTTCTTAACTAGATTAATAGGAACCAACTCTGCAATTGAATTTTTCCTTTTTCCATCTCTTATTGATAAATCACACTCCTGTCCTACTAACAAATAATACTTTCCTTTAATGTAAAAAATATCACCTGTCATCGGCGGACTCAAAAACTCATTTACATTATAATCATATTGTTCAAACCTTTGAAATTCTATCAAATCAGACATCTCTAATTCTTTTGTCATTTCACCATCAGCCATCTTTTCAAACAAACTTGACAGTAAAATTGTTCTTTTAATTTCTTGTCTACTCTCTTGATATGTATAATATTTCTCTCTTAAATCAATCCATTGATTTAAGATTTCATGATTCGTAATTCCTTCTTCTTTAGCCATTGCCGCCAAAAAAACAGCTACTTCCATATTCTCTCCAGCATGCATAAATGCTTTTTGAAGAGAGTTCAATCTTTTTTTATTGAGCAAACCTAGCATTATTTTATATTGACTCATAATCAAATGCTTTTTTATTTCAATATCTATATTTTTAATAGATTTATTAACAAACCCTATATACATTTCATTTGTTTTTCTTGTAATATCTTCTTGTTGCGAGCTTAATGCAATACATATTCCATTCTTTCGAGCAAATTCATTTTCATGTAATTTATCAATTATATCTTTTCCTCTGGCCTCCCCATGCATAAAGTTATCAATTACACATAGAAAAAATTTGTCATTCTTCGTAAATAATTCTATATCCAGCTCAATATCTCTAAGATCACCGGCTGTGAAATCTGTATAGATTCTTAACGGTAAACTTTTATCTTTCACCCCTTCTAACATCCCTTTATATCCTGCTGCATTTTCAATTTTCACGCCCAAGCCATACCTATGAAACAAAACATTATTCATCTTTATATCACTATCTGATACTTTTTCAATCGCTTGATACAGAGCATAAAATTCTTTCTTCTGTATATAGTACTCAATATCTCTTTTGGGAACTTCTTCCCACTCAAACATATTTTTGCACTTTAAATATTCTTCATATATATTCTTGAGCTTTTCTTTTAATTGTTCACCCAAAACATTACAAATTAAAATCTCCCTATCTGAATCGGGCATCGTTAAATAATCATATATTATAGCTGTTCTAGACAAATCAAATTCCATTGTATCTTCAATAATAATTATTCCAGAAATATCCATCAATAAATAAAATTCATCAAATGTAACTTGCTCCATAAAATATCTCCTTATCTTGTGCAGTCATTAGGAACCGTAATAGAAAATATATATCTATTACCAAATTCATTTACCTCTTCTAACAATTCAATATCAGCTTCGAAAGAATTTAAAAGTTTCTTTACAATATACAGCCCCATACCTCTACCATCATTTTCTTTTCCTGATTGCAAAGCATCAAATAAAACATTTTCCATTTTTTTCAATACTCCCAAACCAGTATCATATACCCATATATTGGTATCTGTTTTTTGTTCTATTACTATTTCATTTTTATCAACAAAATATTTTTTTTCTTTTAATGCTCTTTTCTCTCTAATATCAATCCAATAAATGGAATTATTAAAGAGATTATATAACACATGCAATAAAACACCTTTAGGCATATACCACTGAACCTTTAAATCTTTTTTTCTTATAGAAATATTATTTTTCAAAAGCTCTTTTTCTAATTTACTTTCAATTTCACTAACAACCACTGCAATATTTTCAGTTGCATATTCATCATAGTTATTCTTCTTAATAAATGTTTTTTCTAAAAAGTTATATAAATCAGCAACCTTTTCAACTTTACTAAGTAATAAATCACTTTGATCCTTTATTGGAAGCAAATTATTATTATATAACTTCA
>CAMWYJ010000036.1 GCA_947178445.1 uncultured Clostridium sp. | reverse complement strand
GCGTGGAAGGTATTTTAGGGCTCCGTCCGGATTTTGAAGGACTGCGGATTGATCCGGCGATTTCCTCTGACTGGAAGGAATTCACAATGGAGAAGGATTTCCGCGGGGCAAAGCTTCATATAACAGTGAAGAATCCAAATGGCAGGGAATCCGGTGTCACGAAGGTGACCTTAAATGGAACGGTCTTAGCGGATAATTACTTAAAAGCAAGTGAATTACTGGCTGAAAATGATGTAGTAGTTGAACTGTAAGAATAGATAAGATTTGATGATTTAGCGAAAAAATCAATAGAGTAATTACAGAGACAATAAAACGGTGATATAAAAGTTTTTCTGCCAGTGAGAATATGCTTGCTGGCAGTTTTTTGTATATTAATTTATGAACGGATTGTCATAAAAAACATAGAAAAATCACATGTTTCATGCTTTGTTTTTCTTGCGATGTATGGAGTTATCCATTAAAATGTAGCTAACCGGATTAAAAGAGTGGTGAAGCAGATTTTGTCTGTGAAAAGATTTATGAACGGATAAAAGAAAGACAGCGGCAGTAAATGTGATAATCATAATAACAAAGGGAGGAGAAAAACTGTGTATTATGGAGCAATAGAAGCAGGTGGTACAAAGATGGTTTGTGCGGTGGGAAATGCAGATGGTTCGATTGTAGAGCGGATGGAAACGCCTACTTTAACACCGGAAGAGACCATGCCGGTCATGCTTGCTTTTTTTCAAAAGTATGAAATCGAGACTTTGGGAATTGGAACCTTTGGACCGGTTGAACTTGACCGCAAATCGGAATACTATGGAAAGATATTGACCTCTCCAAAGGCGGGCTGGCAGGGATTTAATTTCTATCGCTTCTTTAAAGACCATATTGGATGCAGGGTTATCGTAGATACAGATGTCAATGTGGCAGCTCTTGGCGAACAGCGGATGGGAGCGTTGCAGGGGATAGAAAATGGGATGTATTTAACGGTTGGAACGGGTATTGGCGGTGGAATTATTGCAGAGGGAAGGCTGGTGCATGGTATGCTGCATCCTGAAGCTGGACATATTCTGCTGCAAAGGCATCCGGAGGATCATATGGAGTCCTTTTGCCGGTTTCATGATAATTGCTTGGAAGGCCTGGCGGCAGGACCGGCGGTTGAGAAACGCACCGGGATGAAAGGGATTAAACTTTCGAAAGAGCACCCGGTCTGGGAGCTGGAGAGTTATTATATAGCACAGGCATTGGTAAGCTATACGATGGTGCTGGCAACAGAGCGGATTGTTTTAGGAGGAGGAGTCATGAAGCAGCTGCATTTGTTCCCTAAGATACGGCAGCAGTTTGCAAGACTGATGAATGGATATATGGACACAGAGCAGCTTAAAAATCTTGATACATTTATTGTACCGGCAGGACTTTGTGGAAATCAGGGTATTATTGGGGCATTATTTCTTGGAATGGAGTAAGTTACCCATAGCTGATTGTTTTTACTGTTCAGATTACTTCGTCCGAAAAGCAGGCTTAATGTGTTTATCCTCATAAAGCAGATTATCTGCCTGCTCTAAAAGAACATCAATGGACAAGTCTGCATGGATATCAAATGGATAGATTCCTACGGAGGCAGTCAGCTCATATGGCTTGCCGCTTGTTTTATTAAATTCAGTAAAATATTCTTTGATTTTGTTGTAGTAGCAGCCAGCAGATGTATCTGTCATTAAAAAGGCTACGAATTCATCACCGCCAATCCGTCCAACTAATGCAGTCGTTCCAAGTACGTTACATAGGGCTTTTGCACACAGTTTAATGGAAAAATCACCATCTTCGTGACTGAATCCGTCATTGATTTGTTTCAGATAATTCAAGTCAACATAGAACAGGAGTGCTTTTTTGTTCTGGTAATCTACTCGTGCAAGAGCATGCTCTAACCGGTTTAGAAATCCTCGCCGGTTATAAATTCCAGTTAGGACATCTGTATTGGAGATGTTGTCCAGCTTTGAATTTTCCTGCTGAAGCTTACGGACCATGGATTCCTTGTCATCCATCAGGGATTTCTGGGTATCAAAAAGAGAGGTAATCTTTACTGCTGTGCTGATCTGATAACAAAGCATTTCTGCATAGTGAAAATACTCGTATGGCAGTTCACACATAAACACACCGTATTGCTGTTCTCTGGAGTAAATATCTATTAATACATATGTCTTCCGTTCTGCTGGGAGATGGGGATGGTTAAACATCTCATCCACGGAAAGGCGCTGCTTCGTTCTTGGAAGCTCTGTTATTTTATCACCATTCCGGTAGCTGTGCAGATAAATATTTGCCGGACGATTCCATGTTGCAGGATCTAGATTGTCCACCGGATGATAAAGAAAGTACAGGTAGTAGCTGGGAATTTCTTCCATAGACAGGGCATGAGTCAATGCGGCATAGCTTTCGCTACTGTCATTTCCAAACATCAGCATATCCCTGTTCACAATATTCATTTTGTGATTCATGTCGATCATTTTTTCGTAACGGCTTTTGTAATATTGGAACGCATTAATTGATTCCGTAGGTTCATTCACAGAAACACCACTTGCGGATTCCCGGTGAAGATAGGTTGTAGGTACCACAGAGCGTTTTACAGGTGTCGGAATCTCTTGTTCCATATTATTCAAAAGGGAATGCATTTCCAAGACACCATAGGCGCCTAACAGGGAGGCATCTGCCCGTACTGTTGCCAGAGGGGGATTCATGTGAGCGGCATCCTCGATATCGTCAAATCCAAAGATAGCAATGTCTTTACCGATTACAATATCCCGTTCTTTTAAAGCCTCATAAAGCAACTTAGTGATGGTATCATTTACACAAAAAATGGCTTCTAAATCCCGGTGTGCATCAAGCCATTCCCCGATGCGGATTTTATCCATCTCGTAATAGCCTCCTTGAACAACACGGGATTCGTCAAATGGAATATCATATCGTTTCAGAGCATTTTTATAGGCGGTAAAGCGTTCCAGGACATCCGTGTTATTGATATCGCCGCTCACCATTCCGATTTTTGTAAAGCCTTTTTCGCAGATTAGTCTTGTGAGTCCCTCCTCTACACCAATGGTATTATTGTACATCACGCAGGGAAAGCCTTCCTCCTCACAGGAGAGCAGAATGACAGGAGTATCTGGAAACATATCCAGTACGGGACGATACACATCCGGTGTTGTCTTGTAGCCAATGCAGCTTAGACAGAGTAAGATTGCATCTAAGGATTTGGACTGTGCATAAGACAATAAAACGTTATACTGGTATTCATACAAAATATCGGAGTGTGCTTCAAAGTAAGAAAGAGGAGCCAGGTATTTTACCGGAAATATAAAAAGATTATTATCCATTTTTTCTGATTCTTCCATAACACCACGGCAGATATGATTTGAGAAGTCATCTTCTATATCGCTTACAATTAAGCCAATATTGTAACGTTTGTGTGTTGTGTTCATGTCTGTTCCCATCCCTTTCAAGTGTATGCACATATATAAGAGTTTGGAGTTCAATCCCCCAAATTTACGTTTTTTGTAACGAGGAGATAATGCAATTTAAGTAAAAAAGAAAATTATTAAGTATATTTTAACACAAGATAACCTAAAAGAATATGTTTAAAGTTGCTATATATAGCAGAAATAATTTGTGCAAAATGATAGATGCTTATCTTTTCTATAAAAAAATAAAAGCAAGGATTTTGCAAATCCTTGCTTTTACTGAATCGGGGCGACAGGATTTGAACCTGCGACCTCTTAGTCCCGAACCAAGCGCTCTACCAAACTGAGCCACGCCCCGATACAACTATATAATCATATAACGGATATGAAAAAAAAGCAAGTGATTTTTACGGATTTTGGAGAGATAATTGAACAAAGACAGATTTTATTTCCGCGAGCAACGAGCCAAGTGACTGATTGCAGACATTTGGCGACATATGCTATAATAATCCCTGTAATATATATAAATAAGACGTAGGAAGAATGGTATTGTATGAAACAAATATATATAACATCCAAAAGCAAAATATATTTGATTGTTGTCGGAATTTTGTTGCTGGCTGGTATGACTGGCTGTACTGTTTTAAATGGGGTTTCCACGTCGCAGAGTGAGAAGCAGACAGGCAAGGAAGAGCAAGCGAGTTTTGCCCAGTATGGGGAAAAACAAAAGAAAGCGGTTACGGAAAATGAAGTAGGAGCTGCTTATGCTGTTTTGAATGAGAATATTCCATTTTTCACGGAAGAAGAGAAAAAGAATACAGAACCATTTGAACACTACTCTGAATTGGATATGCTTGGGAGATGTGGTACGGCATATGCCAATATATGTATAGAGCTTATGCCAGAGGAGGAGAGGGAGGGTATCGGACAGATCAAGCCTTCCGGCTGGCATACAGTGAAATATGACAATATTGATGGAAAATACCTTTATAACCGTTGTCATTTAATTGGCTACCAGTTAGCGGGAGAGAATGCAAATGAAAAGAACCTGATAACCGGTACAAGATATCTTAACACAGAGGGAATGCTTCCTTTTGAGAATAAGGTGGCAGATTACGTACATACAACAGGGAACCATGTATTATACCGGGTTACACCGGTGTACGAGGGTAATAATCTCGTGGCAGATGGAGTGGAAATGGAAGCCTTTTCCGTGGAGGATGAAGGAGAGGGGATTTGTTATCATGTATATGTGTATAATTGCCAGCCGGGGATTGCGATTGACTATGCGACAGGGGAAAGCTCTTTGCTAGAGGTGCAAAGTGGAAAGGAATCAAAAGGGGCAGAAACCGGAAGCTCTTTCTATATTCTCAATACCAACACAAAAAAATTCCATCTGCCGTCCTGTGGAAGTGTTCGTGATATAAAAGCAAAGCATAAAGAGGAAGTGACAGGGAAGAGGGAGGATTTAATCTTGGAGGGATATGAGCCGTGCAAAAAGTGTAACCCCTGATGTTTTCAGGGTAAGAGGCACATCTTCCTTATAGAGTACATTTGAAAATACGGGTGTAAGACAGCCGAAAGGGGCTGGTGCATGTATCTTAGCACCAGCCCCTTTCACTGATATCCAGATGATATTATTTTAACGTGCTTTCCTCAAACAGATTTCTCTTGTCGATTACACGTACTGCCTTACCCTCGCTTCTTGGCACGGTCTTTGGCTCTACTAAATGAACCTCTACAATAATGCCGAGCATGGACTTTAAGTGGGCAACCAGCTTTTTCTCACGGGCAGCCTTGTCTTCGGCATCCTTTGGCGGATTCTCTGGCAGCCATTCAACATCACATGCGATAGTATCGCTATTGCCAATACGGTCAACAACTAACTGGTAATTTGCCTCGTAGCCGTCATTTAACAGGACGGTTTCAATCTGGGATGGGAATACGTTGACTCCCTTTACGACCATCATGTCATCACTGCGTCCCAATGGCTTACTCATACGGATATGGGTGCGTCCACAAGAGCATTTCTCACGGGATAGCACGCAGATATCACGGGTACGGTAACGGAGAAGAGGAAATGCCTTCTTTGTGATACATGTAAATACGAGCTCGCCTTTCTCTCCCTCTGGAAGCACTTCACCGGTCTTTGGATTGATGACTTCTGCAATGAAATGATCCTCGTTAATGTGCATTCCCCTCTGCTCTTCACATTCAAAGGAAACACCGGGACCGGAAATTTCAGTCAGACCGTAAATATCATAAGCCTTGATTCCAAGGGATTCCTCTATATTGTGGCGCATTTCCTCGGTCCATGCCTCCGCACCGAAAATACCGGCTTTTAGCTTAATCTGTTCTTTGAGCCCCCGTTCCTTGATTGCCTCGCCGAGATATGCGGCATAAGATGGCGTACAGCAAAGGATGGTAGAGCCTAAGTCGGTCATAAACTGGAGCTGCCGCTCGGTGTTACCGGATGACATAGGCAGGGTTAAGGAGCCTACCTTGTGAGAGCCGCCATTTAAGCCGGGACCTCCTGTAAATAATCCATATCCATAGCAGACATGAACGACGTCCTCCTTTGAGCCTCCCGCTGCCACGATGGCACGGGCACAGCAGTTGTCCCAGAGGTCAATGTCTTCCTGTGTATAGAATGCAACAACACGGCGGCCAGTAGTTCCGCTCGTTGACTGGATACGGACACACTCTGAAAGCGGCACACCGAGCAGTCCGTAAGGGTACTGGTCCCGAAGGTCGTTCTTGTTGATAAACGGAAGCTTATGTAGATCTTCGATACCCCTGATATCCTCTGGCTTTACACCAGCTTCATCCATCTTGTTACGATAAAAATCAACATTTTCATATACATGCTTTACCTGATTGACTAAGCGCTCACTCTGGAGTTTCTTAATCTCCTCTACAGGCATTGTTTCAATTTCCGGATTAAAATAGTTACCCATGTTTCATTCTCCTGTTCTTAATATATTTGGCGTTTCTGCGGGCATTGTTTTTGATAATGAAGCTCGCTTATGCTCGCACAGGTCATCAACCTCCACCTTGCTTTGGTTGGTGACATTATATCATGGATAAGGCATTTCCACAATAAGTCAAATACCCTGCAGCATGTTGCTTCATTCCGGCTGTGCGACATAAGAAAAACAAGTTTGACAAAATTCGACAAATAATAGAAAATAAGGATATCAAGCAGGGGAGAAGGTATGGGATGAAAAGGAAGATATCATTTTTGCTATCAGGAATTGCTTTGGTTTTGATGGCAGTGGTAACAGGGCTTGCTACAGCATATTTATTTCGATATAACAGGACATTAGAGAGACAGTCAGCCAAAACAGGGCAGACGGTGGAAAAAATAGAGAATCAGCGCGAAAATCTGGCAGAGGAAAATGCACCGGATGAGAGTTTGGAAGAGACAGAGCAGCTTTGCAGTCTTTTGACAGGGCAGGAGGAACGTATTGATGACGGATTTGCCCGGTGGCTGGTTAATCAGTACCCGGAGGTCTGCAGCAGGATTGCGGAAAAAATGCAGTTGGGAGATTATGAACCTGCACAGTGGTATTATGAGACCGGAAATAGCCTGTTTGTTTTAAGGGATGAAGCGAATGGGATTCTTGATTCGGAAGTGATGATGGGACAGAATCTGATTTACAGGAAGGAATGTGAGAAAGAGGACTACATAAGCCTCTCTTTTGCAGGTGATATATCTGCCACAGATGATTATGGACCGGGGCAAAATTATACGAGAGAGGGAATTGATGGGGCTTTCAGTAAAGACGTACAGCAGATGATGAAGTCAGCGGATATATTTATGCTGAATAATGAGTTTTGCTACAGCAATAGAGGTACACCTGTACCAAAGGGATATAATTTCCGGGCGGCTCCATCAAGAGTGGAAAGATTAGAAGAGATGGGGGTTGATATCGTGTCTATTGCCAATAACCATGCTTATGATTATGGTGAAGAAGCATTTGTGGATACAATGGATACCTTAAATGATGCCGGAATTCCATATGTTGGTGGGGGTATGGATTTGGAAGATGCGAAGAATCATATTGTATATTTTATCGCCAATGGCATGAAGATAGGATATATTGCAGCAACCCAGGTAGAACGGGATGAACCGGTTTTTACAAAGGAAGCAACGCAATCCTCGCCTGGGGTGGTGAGATGCTATGAACCGGATGTTGTGGTGGAGATGATTCGCCAGGCAAAAGAAAACTGTGATTTTGTAGTAGTATATCCACATTGGGGGACAGAGCTTGTAACAACGGTTCAGGAGGATCAGCAGGCGCTTGCTTATGCATTTATTGATGCGGGAGCAGATGTGATCGTGGGCGGGCATCCTCATTGTCTGCAGGGTGCAGAGTATTACAAAGGAGTTCCGATTTTCTATTCCCTGAGTAATTTTAGCTTTAGCAGCAAGACGGTGAACAGTACAATTTTGAACCTCAGGGTTACAATAGATGGCATTGCCAACGCACAGTACATTCCCTGTATGGAAACCGGTGGAAGAACCCATCGGTGTGAGAATCAGGATAACGATTATGTGAGGATTATCAAGCTTTTAAATGATGTGTCGGTAAATGTATATATTGATGAGGAAGGAACGGTAAGTGAGATAACAGGATGACCTGCGCAAGCAACAGCGAGCTTCCTTATGATGAAATAATATCCTGTGTAATATTTGCAAACAGGCGGTGTGTCAGATCGGCCATATACTGTGGTGATTCTGGCTGATCGGCAGACAGCCATGTCTTCGTCATTCCGACTAAGCCGGTGAGACAGAAAGAGTAAGTGTAGATTAAGTCTGGAGTATTTCTGGGGAACTGGGCTGCAAGAGAATCAAACACGGTCTCTGAAATCAACTTCTCTGTCCGTTCCACAAATGCCATGTCTCCGTGGGGTCCAAGTAAAGCATTGCAAATCTCACGGTTTTCTTCCAGATAAGAAAAGATGTGTACAATAAATGCCTGTGACTTACTGCTGGCGATGGGCTCGATTGGATTCTTTTCAATTGAGCCCTTTATCTCATCCATAATTTCCTGTTCAATGCTTTCTAACATTTGATAAATATCTTCATAATGGAGATAGAAGGTAGAGCGGTTAATATCTACTTCATCTACCAGTTCTGTGACCGTGATTTCACGGATATTTTTCTTTTGCATAAGCCGTGCAAGACCTGCACGAAGTTGTGCACGTGTCTTTCGGATACGTCGGTCTATTTTTTCTGCCATAAAATCCATCCTTTCTAATCAAAAATTAGCCGTGAGCAAAACTCTGTTTTTACAGACGTTCGTTGTACAATATAGACAAATCACAGCCGGGCACGCTTTTGCTATGTGTCGCTCGTAACGGTACGTAAGGTGCCAAAGTACGGCACCTAAGTACCGACGGCTCCCCAATGCCCTGCTTGCGATATTGTCTATATTGCACAACTAGATTTTGAAAATAATGAGTTTTGCTCATTTCTAATCAAAAATAGCTTTAGGTGATTGTAAAACTCTCTATTTACAACAAACATATTGAAAAATAGAGTTTCGCAATTACCTACAAAAATAGCTCAAGTAACTGTTAAATGTCTATTCAAACAAAGATAATAGACAAAATGTTGAAAATATATCCATTAATAAGCAAAACGAGGTGTAATTAATGGTTGTTTTGCCCTGATAGGTTAAGTATAATACAAACAAATATAAAAATCAACAACATGTTTATTAATGGAGGTGATTTCTATTAAACAAATAGATATTGATTAATCAAGATATAATCTATTACTAGCGATAGCGTTGGATTAATAGAAGCTGTTTGGTGAAAGATATCATTTATGCAAACAGGTTGATAACATTCTTAAAAAATATAGAAAGAGGGAATCATAATGATTAAAAATGAGTGGAAAAGCTTGTGGGAAAATAAGTTTATGCTGATTGTTGTGATAGCGATTATTGCAATTCCATTAATTTATGCAGGTTTATTTTTAAAATCCATGTGGGATCCGTATGGTGAAATAGAAAATCTGCCAGTTGCTGTTGTTAATAACGATGTTCCGGTTGAGTATGAAGGAAAAACATTACAGGTTGGAAATGATTTGGTTGATGAGCTAAGAGATAATAATTCTCTTGCCTTTAACTTTGTAGATGCAGATGTAGCTGAGCAGGGACTTAAAAATGGAACCTTTTATATGGTGATCACGATTCCGGAGGACTTTTCGGAAAATGCAACCACCCTAATGGATGAAAGTCCAAAGAAAATGGAGCTTACATATGAGACGAATCCCGGTACGAATTATATTGCATCGAAGATGAGTGAAACAGCACTTCTGAAAATCAAGGATAGTGTAGCTGCAGAAGTCACAAAGACTTATTCGGAGAATGTATTTGAGCAGATTGCAACGATTGGGGATGGCATGCAGGACGCTGCAGATGGTTCCTTAGAGTTAAAAGAAGGAATTGAGGAGGCTGCTAAGGGCAGCGATACGATTTCAACAAATTTGAATACATTGGCAAATGGTGCAAATGATTTGACAGACGGAACCAGTAAGCTGGCAAAAGGTGTCAAGGATTATACAGACGGTGCAGGAAAGATTAACGCCGGCGCAAAGAAGCTTTCAAAGGGAACAAAGGATTTAAAGAAGGGTACAGACACTCTAAAAACAAAGAGTAAGCAGTATACAGACGGTGTGGATACTTTAGCAGACGGCATTACAGCTTATGTAGATGGTGCAAATCAGTTGGCAGCGGGTGCAAAGAAGCTTGCTGCTTTGGAAAAGCTTGGCGATGTGTCAGATGGTATCAGCCAGTTAAATGCGGCAGTGACAACCGGTTCAAAGACGAGTCCTTCCCTTGTATCAGGAGCTGCCAGCTTGAAGGAAGGCATTGGCATAATTCAGTCAAGTGTGGGCGGTGCATCAGAAACATTGGGAAGTTTATCCAGTGGTATGACAAATGCAGCGAATACGATTCAGGCAGCGAGTGTGGGTATCTCAAATGCTGCGCAGCTTTCAAAGCAGGGTGCAAAGGTGCTTAGTGATAGTGCGAATGAAATTTCCAAAGCAAATACATCGATTGAAAACGCCAATAGTGCAATTGACAGTGCAATTGCGGATTTGGAACAGGCAAAGAAGGATGGCGCAGATGTAGATGGGGCATTGAGTACATTAAAGAATCTGGGGAATATATCAACGATTGGTTTGGATACACAAACCATGCAGAGTATCAGTAATGGTTTATCTGGCGTTTCGGATGGATTGAAACCGGCAATTGATGGCTTGACAGATGGGGCAAAAAAGATGGCCGCAGCAAATCCGGGAAACACGATGGCAGCGTTAAACGCAGGGTTGCAGGAGGCATATAATGGTGCGGTAAGATTAGAGGCAGGTGCAAAGCAGGTATCGGCAGGATTACAGAAACTAGAAACCAGTACTGCATCATTTCCGGCAGCAGCGGCAGGTATTACCGCATTGAATCAGGGATTTGATACTTTGACAGAAAATAGCACAAAATTAAAAGAAGGCGCAAAAGCACTTAAAAATAATACCCCTGCGGTAACAAAGGGCATTTCAGACCTTGCAGCAGGTGCAAAGCAATTGAATGCAGGAACTTCGGATTTACTGTCCGGTACAAAGGAATTAACCTCTAACAACATAACGTTGCTAAGTGGCACAACCCAGTTAGCAGAGGGCGCTGCAAAGATTTCCGAGGGCTCTTTAAAGCTATATGATGGTTCTTTGGAATTGCAGGATGGAATGAATAAATTACAGGATGGATCAAAGGAATTGCATGATGCAGTTCAGGATGGTGCCAATGAGGTGAAAGAAGTTGATACGAATGTGAATACCTATGAGATGTTTGCAACACCAATCGAGGATGAAGAGACAAAGATTACACATGTTGAAAACAATGGGCATGCTATGGCACCATATATGATGTCAGTGGGACTTTGGGTAGGATGTCTGGCATTTTGTCTGGTATATCCGTTAATGTCATATAAGGGTGAGTTGAAATCCGGGCTTGCGTGGTGGGCAAGTAAAGCAACTGTATTATATCCGGTAGCTGTTTTACAGGGTATCTTCCTGATTACAATGTTAAATAAGCTGGCAGACTTCCACCCGGTGGAGTATGGAAAGACAATTGCATTTGCCTGCCTGACGGCAGTTACCTTTACTTCCATCATGTATTTCTTTAATATCTGGTTAGGAAAGATTGGAAGCTTTTTGATGCTGGTATTTATGGTAGTACAGCTTGCAGGTTCTGCGGGAACTTATCCGGTAGAGCTTTCTCCGGACTTTGTATCAAATATTCATAATCTTGTACCATTTACTTATACGGTAAATGCATTTAGAAGTACAATTTGTGGTGGAGAGAGCATTGCAACATCTGTAAGGGTAATGGTTGTTTTGTTTATGATCTTTACAGCAGCGACCATTGTTTCCTTCCATTTTAAGGGTGTGGCAAAGAGAAAGGGAAAGATTCTTCCATATGACTGGCTTGAGGAGCGTGGGCTTGCATAACATATTTTAACTTCCATAAGCAACGAGTCAAGTGGACGTGCTTGCAGAAACATTTGGCGACTGCCGCGGGGCTGTTGACGGAAAGTGGAAGAGAAATTCAGAGCAAAGGACATATCCATCTGGCATTTTAGCTGGGTGGATATGTTATAATGAATTGCGCTGATGAGGGGGCAGGTCATCAATTTTCTCCGAAAATTGGTGATATATTATAATGGAATAATCGGTTGTTATGTGGTAATATCTATGGTAGAAATTATTCCTTAAAAATAATAAAGGGAAACATAAAGATGAAGAAATCCCAAAGATACTTGTGCTTTAAAATCTTATGGAGCGCATGAGTCACTTTGAAATATAGGATGAATTGCAGAAATGGAGAATGGATATGCGTACATTTAATGTTGAATTGAAAAAAATTGTGGACGACAGCTACGAGATTGAAATTGGATTTGAACTGGGAAATAAGCTGATTGAGGATATAAAGAATGGTTTAATCGGCAGGATTAAGAAATTTGCGGTGGTGACAGACAGCACGGTAAAAGAATTATATGCCGATGGAATCGTTGAGCGTTTGAAAGAAGCAGGGTATCAGGCTGACGTGTTTGTATTTCCGGCCGGAGAAAAGAGTAAGACACGAAAGACAAAAGAGGACATAGAGGATGCCATGCTGGCAAAGGGCTACCGCAGAGACTGCTGTGTGATTGCAGTTGGCGGCGGCGTTGTGACAGACCTTGCAGGGTTTGTGGCAGGAACCTTTGGAAGAGGTGTTCCTTTTATCAATTATGCGACCACTCTTTTAGCGGCGGCGGATGCCTCGGTTGGAGGGAAAACCGCAGTAGACACACCGCTTGCAACGAATCTGATTGGATTGTTTAATCAGCCAGAGAAGGTATATCTTGATATTGCGACGTGGAAAACCCTTCCGGAGCGTGAGATTGTCAGCGGTCTTGCGGAGACGATCAAGCATGCATGTCTTGCAAGGGCAGATTTTTTTGAATATCTGAAGGACAATATGGATAATATTTTAGCTCTGGAAAAGGAAGCCTGTGAGCACATTGCAGAGGTGAACTGCGAAGTAAAATATGATGTTGTTATGAAGGATGAGCGGGAAAGCGGACTGCGGGAGGTATTAAATCTCGGACATACCGTAGGACGTGCGGTGGAGACGGTCAGTGATTACCGTTTGCTGCATGGTGAGGCGGTCGCAATTGGACTGGTGGCAGAGGTAATGCTGGCGTTTAGGATGGGTTATGTGACGGCAGAGCAGCGGGATGCTGTCATTGCATTGTTAAAACAGGCAAAGCTTCCGACAAAGCTTCCGGAGTATATTGACAGGGAGACACTCGTGAAGAAGCTCTATACCGATAAGAAGGTGAGAGATGGCAGGCTGCGGTTTGTGATTCAGAAAGGAATCGGTGATGTGGTGGAATTTGAAGATGGTGTGTTTGCCACTCCGGTGGAAGAAGGTGTTGCCAGAGAGATTATCATGGCAATGTAAAATGCTGTAAAGGGAAGAGAAAGGCAGCAGGAACTGGTTTAGAAGCAGAGTAAAAAGGATTGGAATATCGAGGTTTCTTTTATATGAATAAATCATAAGCTTTTTGTATATTCTATATGTAATCAATTGATAACTGTTTTACACCGTATTTCGTGACAAAGGTTTTGAAGGATGGATGCAAAACAGTTATCTGAATGAATAAAAGGGTGTGAAGGTGCAGCCCTTTTTCTGTTAGGAGGAATATGCAATATGCCAGCAGCTTATACCCATTACAAATTTGGACAGGAAATTTTATATCATTTATCAAATAAGAAAGTGCGGGAGGTCATTGCCCATTTTCCCAAAATGTTTGATTTGGGGTTATATGGTCCTGACCTCTTGTTTTACTATGGAATTCCCGGAAAAACAGAATGGAATCATTTAGGCTTTACCCTGCATAAGGAAATGGCAGCGGATTTTTTTTCCAATGCAGGAGAAATTATTTTAGCAGAGGAAAATCCTGCGAAAGGAGCAGGACTTGCTTATATATTGGGAGTTATCTGTCATTTTGTGTTAGACAGTGAATGTCATAGTTATATTCAATACTGTATAGAAAATAAGGGATTAAGCCATACAGAGATAGAAATGGATTTGGAGAGAGAGCTGTTAGAACGGGATGGCTATAATCCAGTGTGCCATAATTCGGTGAGAATCAAGCTCACAAGAAAGGAAGCAGAGCAGGTGGCAATGTTCTATGAGGGTTTAACAGGACGGGAAATTGGTATTTGCCTGCAGCACATGAAACGAATGACCAGTTGGCTGCTGCCAACGAACATGATGAAAAAAGGCACGCTTCATTCTCTGTTAGGGGTATCTGGGCATTATGAAGTGCTTCGGGGGCTTATCATGCGAAGCCGTCCAAATGCGGCGTGTGAAGAAGTCACAAGCGAGCTGATAAAGCGGTTTGAAAAAGCGATGCCGATTGCAATTACATTGATGATGAATTATTACTGGTATCTGCTTGGAAGAGAAAAATTGAGCTACCGTTTTTACCGCACCTATGGACCTGACCGGGAGAAAATGAAGAAGCTTGAAGAGTGTGTGGAAAATCTTTGATAAAATGGTATTGACCTGTTGATACAATGCATTGGTCGCTATATAATAAATTAGGTGATTTATCGGGCAATTGCTTAAAGATTCATTAGATGATTGTGAAATTCCTGATTTTCAAAACCTAGTTGTGCAATATAGACAATATCATAAGCAGGGTGCTTTGGAGCCGCTGGTGCTTAGCGAGGTGTTTTCGAGCTTAGCACCATTGCGAGTGACAAGCAGCGCAAGCGTGCCCAGCGTTGATATTGTCTATATTGCGAGGCGGAAGTCTGCCAAAACTTAAGTTTCGCAGTCATCTAAACAGATTTATAATTGAGAGGAAAGAAGGAGGAGCATATGAGTATTTTATTTGTAGAATATCCAAAATGTACAACCTGTAAAAGGGCAAAGAAGTGGTTACAGGAACATGGAAAGGAATTCATTGACCGTGACATAAAAGAGGACAATCCCACAGTGAAAGAGCTTACAGCCTGGATTAAGAAAAGTGGTTTGCCGGTAAAGAAATTTTTTAATACCAGTGGTATGCTGTATAAGGAAATGGAATTGAAGAATAAACTGCCCAATATGAAAGAAGGGGAGCAGATTGCGCTGCTTGCTACTGATGGAATGTTAGTGAAACGCCCGATTGTAGTAACTGAGGATACTGTGCTGGTAGGATTTAAAGAGATTGAATGGAATGGAAAGCTTAACAAAGCGGAAGGATGATAGCAGGAAGAGCAGGATGACAGAATTAGAAAAGCACTACAACAAATTTAACGAGGATAAACGGCTGTTGCGCCGGCATGGACAGGTAGAGTATATCACGTCCATGAAGTACATACATACATATCTTGATGTACTTAAGGAGGAAATGACAGGACATGTCATAGGAAATACAGAACACAGGACAGAGGACGGAATCACAGAAGGACAAACCAATTCTTCAGTGGAGCGGATGGAAAAAGACAAAGGGATTTTGCATATTCTTGATGTGGGAGCAGGGACAGGACGCTATTCTGTGGCGCTGGCAGAGGAAGGGTATGATGTCACTGCTTTGGAGCTTGTAAAATACAATCTGGGAATATTGAAGAAAAAGGGCAGCAGTGTAAAAGCTTATCAGGGCAATGCTATGAATTTGAAGCGGTTTGAAGAGGAAAGCTTTGATATGACGCTGGTGTTTGGGCCAATGTATCATTTATATACCTTTGAAGACAAGAAAAAAGCATTGTCTGAAGCAAAGAGGGTGACAAAAACAGGAGGAGTTATCCTGGTGGCATACTGCATGAATGAATATGGTGTGCTGACATATGGATTTAAGGAAAATAACATCAAGGAATGTTTAGCAGACGGGAGGCTGAATCCGGATTATCACTGTGTGGCAGAAGAAAAGGATTTATACGACTACATGCGGTTAGAGGATATTGCGGCTTTAAATGATGCGGTGGGGCTTAAAAGAATCAAAATCATATCGGCAGATGGTCCGGCAGACTATATGCGTCCGATATTAAATGCCATGGACGAGGAGACTTTTGGGCTGTTTGTAGATTATCATCTATCTACCTGTGAACGGCCGGAGCTGCTTGGAGCCGGAGCGCATACACTGGATATATTAAGAAAAGAATAACGTTGTACCGGTTTCTAACAGGACTTGAAAGGAAAGACACATATGAACACAGAAGAACAAATGGGGAAAGCTCCCATTTTGTCGTTAATGGTGAAATTGGGGCTCCCAACCTTAGTTGCACAGTTAATCAACATTTTATATAACATGGTAGACCGTATTTACATTGGACATATTCCAGAGGTAGGAACCAATGCCCTCACCGGTGTTGGAGTGACATTGCCGATTATTACAATCATCTCTGCGTTTAGCGCACTTTCCGGGGCAGGAGGTGCCCCGCTTGCCGCCATTGCCCTTGGAAAAAACGATCGGGAAAAAGCAGAGCGCATTATGGGAAATGTAGTGACGATGCTGCTGTTTTTTTCAATCATTCTTGTGGTAGGATTATATATATTTAAGGTACCGGTTCTCTATGCCTTTGGTGCCAGTGATGCTACCTGTCCTTATGGGGATGCTTACCTTTCTATCTATCTGATTGGAACATTATTTGTACAGATTACGTTAGGGCTTAATATGTTTATCACTGCACAGGGCAGGTCGAAAACTGCCATGTGTACGGTACTCATTGGTGCGGTGTTAAATATCATTTTAGATCCCATTTTTATTTTTGGTTTCAGGCTTGGTGTGCGTGGTGCAGCATTTGCCACTATTTTGTCCCAGCTTGTAAGCTGTATATGGGTATTAAAGTTTTTAACCTCGGTACAATCCACATTACGGATTAAGCGTTCAATGATGAAGCCCGATATGAAACAGATACTTAGTATTATGGCACTTGGTGTATCTCCATTTATTATGCAGGTGACAGAATGTATGATTTCGGTGGTATTTAATACAAATCTTCAGCGTTATGGAGGAGATTTGTACGTTGGCTCATTAATTATCCTGCAAAGTGTGATGCAGCTCATTACAATTCCGGTAAATGGATTTAATCAGGGAGTCCAGCCGATCGTAAGCTATAATTACGGGGCAGGAAATAAAAAACGGGTGAAAAGTATTATGACAAAGCTGATTGTAATTAACGTGGGATATTGTGTGGTATTTACGATGGCGGTTATACTGTTTCCTGGTATGTTTGCAGCAATTTTCACAAAGGATGCAGCGCTGCTTGCTCTTGTGAAAAGGGTATTGCCAATCTTTGTGGCCGGTTGTCTGCTTTTTGGGCTGCAGATGAGCTCCCAGACAATGTTCTTAGGGCTTGGCCAGGCGAAGATTTCACTGTTTATGGCATTACTGCGCAAGGTGATTTTGCTGATTCCGCTCGCTGTCATTTTACCCCGGTTTTATCAGGTTATGGGAATATACTGGGCAGAACCGATTGCAGATGGAACGGCAGCGATTATATGTGTGACAGTGCTTGCTTTGAATATCAATAAGATTTTATCCGAAAAATAACTTTTTTACAGGAGGATTACAATGGCAAAGAAGGAGAATAAGACAAATGCAATGCGCATTTTAGATAAGAATAAAATACCATACCATACAAAAACCTATGAGTGCGAGGAGTTTATTGACGGCATCCATGTCGCAGATTTAAATGGAGATCCTTATGACCAGTCCTTTAAAACGTTGGTAACGGCTGGCAGGAGTGGTGGTTATTATGTGTTTGTCATTCCCATTGACAAAGAGATTGATTTCAAGAAGGCTGCAAGAGTTGTGGAGGAGAAGTCTGTGGAAATGATCCATGTAAAGGATATTAATGCGGTGACCGGTTACATTCGGGGTGGCTGTACTCCTTTAGGAATGAAGAAGTTGTACCCGACGGTGATTCAGGAGAGTGCGGCAGATTTTGATGAGATTATCATAAGTGGTGGTAAAATTGGCGTGCAGATTATCTTAAATCCACAGGATTTAGTCACGGCAGTAAATGGTAAGTTTGCCGATGTAATTAAGGATGAATGAAAATGAAGGTTTGAAGTACTTTTTTTTTCATGTAAGGGTTAAGTATATGTCCATTAGAGCCGATAAAACAATTAGAAAGGGCATATTAGTGCAATTTTCAACAGATTGCACTGGCGGGACAAGGATGTTTCGCAGCTGTTTCTAATCATATATTCTTAAATAACAGATATCTGCAGTTTGCGGCTTTCGGTGAAAGTGTATAATTGTCACAGGTTGTGGTCGGATGAAGAGGTTCATTAGCAGATTGCTGATATCGCGGTTTGTAACAGTTCAGAGTCAGACTGGGGCTTTGCGGGATTGGATTTGAACTGTTACGCAGTTTCATGGAAAAGAAAGGAGTTGAGTACCATGAAAATCAGCAAAAGTGCTGTGGCAATGGCAGGAACGTCCAGCTACAGCCGTTATCAGGAGTCAAAAGTCACCTCCATACTTGTCCGTCCGGAGCAGTTAGAGGCTGTGAAAAAGGCAAGGGAGGAACAGGAGACTGCGGATGGCGTTGATGTATCTATCTCAGAGAAATCCCAATCTATGTTAAAAGACCTGATGGCAGAGAAAGAAAAATCTGCAAAGGGACAACAGAATAAGGAGCCGCAGGTAGAACAGACAAAACAGGCAAAGCTTCCTGGTTACCGGGTTAGCAGCAAGAATGAGCAAATGCTTAAAACCTTAAAGCGAATGTTAGAGATGCTTAATAAGATTCGTAAAAAGGATGGCTTTATGGCAAGTGGCTTGTCGTTAAGCGAGATGACTAGTTGGTCAGCGGACTTTAGCGAATCAAGCTCGGCTTCCGTGGCTATGAGCGATGGAGCATTTTCGGCAGGCAGGAGCAGATCTTTTTCGATTAACCAGAGCAGTAGTATTATGGCAAATGTGATTGACCTTAGAAGCGCTCAATCAATTCGTAGTGGTTCTGGTACGCAGTGGATTCGGCATACGGAGACTAGCAGTTTTGTGATGGAGCAGGAGAGTACTACATTTTCAGCTCAGGGAATTGCAAAGACTGCGGATGGCAGGGAAATCAGCTTTGGTGTGGATCTTTCTATGTCCAGAGGCTTTGCAGGTCAGATATTTTCTATGAAGGATGAGGCCGTTGTGTTGACGGATCCGCTTGTAATTAATTTAGAAAATGACAATGCTACCGTAACCGACCAAAAGTTTTACTTTGACTTAGATTCCGATGGAAAAGAAGAAGAAATTAGCCAGCTTGGAGCCGGCAGTGGATTCTTAGCCTACGACAAAAACGGTGATGGTATCATCAATGATGGTTCAGAGTTATTTGGTACAAAGTCAGGGGATGGATTTGCAGATCTTGCGGCTTATGACCGGGATGGTAACGGGTGGATTGATGAAAATGATGACATTTTTAACAAGCTTAAGGTATGGATCAAGGATGCCGATGGCAATGATAAGCTTCTTGATTTGAAGGAAGCAAATGTGGGTGCAATTTACTTGGGAAGTGCGAACACCCAGATGCATTTAAATAATGCATATACCAACCAGACAAATGCAGTCATTCAGAAGACAGGAGTATTCTTAAAGGAGACCGGAGAGGTTGGAACGATACAGCATGTGGATTTTGCTGTATAGGTGATATAAGTAACGAACTGTTTTTGAAATGTTGTACGTAGACCATATAAAGGCAGTCCTGCTGTTGCATGGGCAGGATTGCCGATTGTGTGGTCTTTTTTCATTATCCGTGTATGGAAGAAGGAGTAAAATGAGTGTGACAGCAAAATACCAGAGAGTGGTTCAACCTTTTGAACCAATATATAACAAAAATTCAAAAGTACTTATACTAGGTAGCTTTCCCTCTGTGAAATCAAGAGAGATGGGATTTTATTATGGTCATAAGCAGAATCGTTTCTGGAAGGTGTTAGCCAATATATTGGAAGTGGAAGAACCGGTTACGGTTGAGGAAAAGAAGGATATACTGCTTAAGCATGGAATTGCAGTTTATGATGTAATCGAGAGCTGTGATATCAAAGGTTCCAGTGACAGCAGTATCAAAAATGTGGTTCCGGCAGATATCAGAAAAATAGTGGCAGAGTCAGATATACAGGTCGTAGTAACAAATGGCAGAACAGCGGACAGAATGTTTCAGAAATATCAAAGCAACAGCTACAAAGGTGTTGTCTTAACAATGCCTTCCACCAGTCCGGCAAATGCGGCATTTTCCTTAGAGAGGCTGGTGGAGATTTGGAGGGCGGGGCTTAAGGAGTATCTTTGAATTTTATAATCCTAAAGCCTGGAAGGATGATGCAGTGTGTTTTGCTACAGGCATAGAGTTTTCCATTGTTTGTTATCCTGATCTTTTTGTTGACATATACCCCAAAAGGGTATATTATATTAATGAAAATAAATACCCCTCATAGGTATATCTGCATAAAGGCATAGACAATGAATGAAGACAGATATTTAGGGAAGTATAAGTAAGATAACAGCAAGGAGGACAATGATGCGAACGGAGCAGTATATTATTTCGGGAATGATGTGTGCTGCATGCAGTGCTTCAGTGGAACGGGTAACGAGAAAGCTTGCCGGTGTACAGGAAAGTGATGTCAACCTTACCACGGAGCGTATGCGGATTGTATATGATGAAAATGAAGTGGACTCAGAGACGATTATTGATAAGGTTGTCAAGGCTGGTTTTGGCTGCGAGTTAGAAGAAGTACTGTCTGCGGAGGAAACTGTCAGTGTGCAGACGAAAAATAATGATGCCAGGCAGGATAAGCGCCGCAAGGAGCAGGAGGCAAACCAGAAAATCCTGCGGGATAAGCGGTATCGTTTGATTGCAACGATGGTATTTGCAGTGATCCTGTTGTATGTTTCCATGGGACATATGCTGCCAGTTCCGTTGCCATTGCCCCATATTATGGATATGCATGCCTATCCGGTGAATTTTGCCATGACACAGATGATTCTTACGATACCGGTATTGGTGCTCAATTATGAGTTGTTTGTATCCGGTGTAAAATCATTAAAGAATTTACATCCGAATATGAATGCATTGGTGACAATTGGTTGTGGAACCTCCTTTATCTATAGTATTATAGCGACCTATCTCATATCGGTAGAACCTGACTACGTACACCGACTTTATTTTGAATCTTCGGCAGTGGTTGTTGCATTCATATGTCTTGGTAAATTTTTGGAAAAGAATAATAAGGAAAAGACAAAAGGTGCTATTTATGAATTGATGGCTCTGGTTCCGGATACAGCATTCCGTGTGGAAGAAAATGGAAGTATTACCGAAATTGCGGCGGAGGATGTACGTCTTAAAGATATTTTACTGGTGAAGCCGGGCAGTAAGGTGCCGATTGATGGTGTTGTGATAAGAGGTGAAACGAGTGTAGATGAGTCCATGTTAACTGGTGAGAGTATCCCGGTGGAGAAGCAGATGGGTGATGCTTTGATTGGCGGAAGCATTAACCAGAATGGCATGGTATATATGGAGGTTACAAAGGTAGGGGAAGATACAATTCTTGCAAAGATTATCCAGTTTGTAGAGGATGCACAGGGCAAGAAGGCTCCGATTTCCAAGGTGGCTGACCAGGTAGCGGGTGTTTTTGTGCCAACGGTAATCTGTATTGCAGTGCTTGCTGCTTTGGTATGGGCGCTGCTTGGATATGAGATGTCTTTTGTGCTTACCATTTTCACGGCAGTTTTAGTGGTTGCCTGCCCATGTGCATTAGGGCTTGCCACCCCGACAGCGATTATGGTTGGAACCGGACTTGGTGCAAAATACGGTATTTTGGTGCGGAGTGGTGAGGCATTAGAGCAGATCCATAAGGTGACGGCAGTCGTTCTTGACAAAACAGGAACAATTACGAAGGGCCAGCCGGAGGTTACAGATATTTTGGTGAAGAATCAGGGAGAGCAAAACAGCGAAAATGAAGATTTTAAGCCAGATGACATGCAAAGATTTACCAAGCAGCAGCTACATGTGCTGCGTTTGGCCGCATCTGTTGAAAAAGGTTCTACACATCCGCTGGCAGAGGCTGTTGTGAAAAAATGGGAGGAGCATGCAGGAGAGAATAGGTCTGATTTGGAAAATATCCCACAGGGAAACAGTAACAATAACGAACAAAAGATGTCCTGCAATGTGCCTCTTGATGAAATTACCGACTTTACCAATATTTCCGGGAAAGGAATTATGGCAGTTAGCGGGGGAAAAAATATTTATGTGGGAAATCAAGCTTTGATGGAGGAGCATGGTATTTCTTTAGAGGACTGGGTAGCACCAGCTTTGCTAAAAGGGCAGGAAGGAGCAACACATGTGTTTGTCGCAGAGGACAAAGAGATTGTGGGTGTACTGTTTATTGCAGATGGTGTGAAGGAGACATCGAAGGAGGCGGTTGCAAAGCTTAAGGATAAGGGCATTAAAGTTTATATGATTACTGGCGACAGGGAACAGGCAGCAAAGGCAGTAGCAGATGAGGTTGGAATTGACAATGTGTTTGCCGGTGTATTACCGGAGCAAAAGGCAGGTTATATTGAGGAGTTGCAAAAGCAGGGTGAAACAGTTATGATGGTCGGTGACGGTATCAATGATGCACCGGCACTGATTCAGGCAGACACGGGCTGTGCGATTGGCAGTGGAAGCGATATTGCCTTAGAATCCGGTGATATTGTTTTGATGAAATCAGATTTGAATGACGTGGCACGGGCGATTGAATTATCAAGGCTTACGATTCGTAACGTGAAGCAGAATCTGTTCTGGGCATTTTGCTATAACACGGTTGGAATTCCGGTTGCAGCAGGAGTGCTCTACCCGGTTTGGGGCAAATTGTTCGATCCGCAGTTTGCAGGAATGGCAATGGCGTTAAGCTCTGTCTGTGTTGTTGGCAATGCGCTGAGATTGCGGGGCAGGAAGTTGTGATATTGCAAATTCCGCAACCTCAACACCTCGTAAACATAAATTTGAAAACAGATATTTGCAAGGAGGAATAAAATGGAAGAATGTAGCAAGGAGTGCTGTAACTGTCAGACAAAACATAGAAACGAAGCAGAGTTTAAGAAATTAATGAACCGTTTAAACCGGATTGAAGGTCAGGTGCGAGGTGTCAAGGGGATGCTTGAAAAGGATGCCTATTGTATTGATATTATTACGCAGGTGGCGGCAATCCAGTCTGCGCTTGCCGGATTTAATAAGGCATTGTTGAAAGAGCATATTTCTACCTGTGTGGTAGAGGATGTGAAGCAGGGAAAAGAAGACAAGGTAGAGGAATTGGTCAATACCCTGCAAAAGCTGATGTAGAAAATAAGTGATTGCAAAACTCAATTTTTTCTTTCGTTGTACAACTGTAATGTAAAGTTAAAAGAGTTTCGCAATTACCTAATAAATATATAAAAAGAAAGGAAGGAAAAGAATATGACAACATTAAATGTAGAAGGAATGATGTGTGAGGGCTGTGTAAAGCGTGTGACGGAGGCACTCCGTAATCTTGGACTGGAGCCAGAGGTGTCGCTGGAAAACAAGACCGTAGTATTTGAAGGAGATGAGGCAGCTGCAGCAAAGGCAGCAGAAGCGATTGAGGACCTTGGCTTTGAAGTGGTTAAGTAAAAGAACCCGCCTCAAGCAGTGGGGCATCAAATTTAAAACGCCCTAAGGGGTGGGGGATTTGACTCTCGCGGCAGTCGCCAAATGTCTGTAAACAGCCACTTGGCTCGTTGCTTGCGGGAATAGATGAAAAGAATGGTAAGTGCTGTAATTATAGCAGTGGTGCATACAATCGCAGCAGACTTTGCCACAGTCGGTATGGCTGGTTTAGGCTCAGGCAGTAGTCGTAAGTGATTTCCTGTGATTCCTTTATGGTGTTCTCGATGTCCTCTTTGATATCTTCGATCACCCGGCTGTGATATAGAAAGGCAGCACACTCAAAATGCAGATAAAGGCTTCTATAGTCAAGGTTAATGGAACCTACCACTGCATAGACGTCATCCGCCACCATCATTTTTGCATGAATAAATCCAGGGGTGTATTCGTAGATTTTAACGCCTGCTTTTGTAAGTGGTTCATAGAAGGAGCGTGTCATCATGAATACATATTTTTTATCAGGAATCCCTGGTGTGATGATTCGTACATCAATGCCGCTCTCTGCCGCTAAGGTGAGAGCGGTAATCATTTCATTGTCTACGATTAGATATGGGGTGGTAATGTAGATGTATTTCGTAGCGCGGTGAATCATATTCAGGTATACATTTTCAGCGACAATCTCTGAAAAGAGCGGGTTATCTGCATAAGGTTGGACAAACCCATCCCCATTGGTTTTACAGTCGGCAGGAAATTCTGACATTGGTATGTGAAATGCTTCAAAATCCATGTTTTCATTGGACAAATGCTGCCAAAGCTGCAGGAACATATTGGTAAAATTCCAGGTGGCTTCTCCTTTCAGCATAATTCCGGTGTCTTTCCAGTAACCGTTCATTTCCAAATGGTTAATGTATTCATCCGCAAGGTTGATACCGCCAGTGAAGGAGGTGTGTCCGTCTATGACCAGTATTTTTCTGTGGTCGCGGTTGTTAAGGCGTAAGGAGAGAGTTGGACGGAATGGATTGAAGGCATAGCATTTGATTCCGTATTCCTGGAGGATAACAGGATACTCTTTTGGTAAAGTACTGATACTGCCCATGTCATCATAAATCACCCGGACATCAATACCTTCTCGTGCTTTCCGCTTTAGAATTTCTAATACACTGTCCCAGAAAGCTCCTTCATGAATAATAAAATATTCAATAAAGATGAAATGTTTTGCTTTTTCCAGTTCAATAAGCATCTGCATATACATTTCCTCTCCGGAGGCATAATATTCTACAGATGTATTTTCATAAACAGGGTATTTTGTCAGATTATGGATATATGCTGCCTGTGGCAAGGCATGATTGCTGATCGACTTGATATGCTGCAGGACATCTTCATTTTGGGTTAAATGTGTTTTGGCATCTGTTACTGCATTTCTTACGCTGCGTCGGAACTGCCTTCTTGTGCTGTTTAGGGAGAGTAGCAGATAAAAGAGTCCACCAAAGACTGGTATAAAAAGTATCGTGATTCCCCAAGCCAGTTTGTAGGAGGGATTAATTGGACGGTTGATAATATAGATTACAACAACAATGCTGGTGACAGACATGATTACCTGTATGATGGTGTATTTTTCGCGCAGATTGAAATAGACCATCAGCATGGACCAGAGCTGAATGAACACAATCAAAAAAATCCAGATAAGCTTATCTGTAAAAAGTGGGTAATTTTTATAATCTCGTTTTAATGTTTTGATTGTGTTTTTTTTGTTCATGTAATGCCCTCTTTTATTATTTTTATTTCTGCCATCTGCCTGCTGCACCACACGGCAATATCAATCCATTTTCGGAAACAGGAAGACCGATTTCATCGGATATGACATGACCGCCATGCTTTGCCATTACCTCGGTGGAAATCAAATAGGTGAGGACAGCCGGTGCTAATCCGGTTGTATAGGAATTTACCAGGAAAAAAAGTGGATCATCACTTAACAGTTGTTCGCACAATGAAATAAATGGATGAATTTTTTCTTCGATTTTCCAGATTTCACCTTTTGGTCCTCTGCCGTAAGATGGTGGATCCATAATGATGGCATCATAATGGTTGCCTCGGCGGATTTCCCGTTCCACAAATTTTACACAGTCATCTACGATCCATCGGATTGGAGCATCCGAAAGCCCGGATGCCTGTGCATTTTCCTTTGCCCAGGTCACCATGCCCTTAGATGCATCTACATGTGTAACAGAAGCGCCTGCTTTTGCTGCGGCACAGGTTGCACCGCCTGTATAGGCAAACAGGTTCAGAACCTTGACTGGTCTGCCTGCATTTTGAATCAGGTCAGAAAACCAGTCCCAGTTTGCTGCCTGTTCCGGAAACAAACCAGTATGCTTGAAACTGAACGGTTTTAGCTGAAAGGTCAGATTCTTGTATTGAATGGACCATTGCTCAGGCAAATCAAAAAACTCCCATTCGCCGCCGCCCTTTTTACTGCGGTGGTAGTGTGCATTTAAATGCTTCCATGCAGGATTTTTCTTCGGTGTGTTCCATAGAACTTGTGGATCTGGGCGCAATAGTATATATTTGCCCCAGCGCTCTAATTTTTCACCGTTTGATGTATCGATTACTTCATAATCTTTCCAGTTATTCGCTACCCACATAAGAATCTCCTTATCTCTATGTACAATCTTAGTGTTTCTGTTCTTTCTATACAATATTCCAAAAAGTGATAAAGGTGTCATGAAAACTCACTGATATATTATTATATAAGCAGGGGTTGCTTTCGTCAAATGCTTTTAAATACATTCCTTTATGTTTGACTTGCAAGAGGTGGGCAATCTATATATAATGAAGGAAATGAAGCAATTGGAAGCATTTTTATGGTGCGTTGAGTGGGAGAAAAGGCTTATGGTACTTGCAGCAGAGGATATAAAGCAGATTACAGATATGTTACAGACGAAGCCATTGAAAATTGTACTGAGTAATCTGGCAGACAGGACACACTTATATAGGAAGACAGTACTTTCAAAGAAGGTGATAAAGGGAAATTTGGCATATCAGATGGAACGGTTTACCGAAAAACAGGTGTTTCATGAAAATATAGACATGAAAGAACTGACAGGCAGGATTCTGGAATTGTTTCCGACAGTATACAGTCAGATGAATGTATTCGGAGAGGAAACGCAATGGGATTATAAAATGACAAAGAAGGGAAAGCTGCTGTCAAACGTTCGAAGACTGCCAAAAGATAAGGTTTTATCGACCAAAGATTCCTCTGATTTGCCTGTGCGAAATAAGAAGAACGTGGGAGTCAGCTTGATTGTACCGGATACAGATGAATTGCCATCCCATAACAGAAGGAAGAATTATCTGTTAAAAGAGGGAACGGTAGTTCCTCCGTTAGTTGACCTGGGTGTGTTTACGAAGGAGGGAAAAATCGTTCGTACCATGTATGATAAGTACCGCCAAATTAACCGCTTTTTGGAGTTGGTGGAGGACGTGGTGAAGGATTATCCTAATAAGGATATGCATATTATTGATTTTGGCTGTGGCAAGTCATATCTTACATTTATTCTTTATTATTATTTAGTGGAGATAAAAGGATATTCTGTAGAGATGACAGGGCTTGATTTAAAGGCGGATGTAATTGAAAAATGCAATGCAACAGCAAAAAAGTATCATTATGAACATCTGCATTTTGAATTAGGTGATATCAATGGATACCAGACGGACAAGCCGGTTGATATGGTCATTACCCTGCATGCCTGTGATACGGCAACAGACTATGCGCTTTATAATGCGATTTCCTGGAATGCAGGAATCATTTTGTCTGTCCCCTGTTGCCAGCATGAGCTGAACGCACAGATACAAAGTGATACATTTTCCCTGTTTACCAGGTATGGGATTGTGAAGGAGCGGGTGTCAGCCTTAATGACGGATGCAATTAGGGGAAATGTTTTAACCTGCTGCGGTTACCGCACACAGCTTTTGGAGTTTGTGGATTTTGCAGCTTCGCCCAAGAATATATTGATCCGTGCCGTGAGAGGACAGGTGACAGAGAAAAAGAAACAGCAGGCGAAGGAAGAGATTGGACGGATTTGTGAGGAATTTCATATCGAACAGATGCTGGTGAAGCTGGCAGGTATTTTACAGTAGGAAACACTATGCCTACTAAGCTCGAAAAGACCTCGCTAAGTATGCAAGTGTATTTTCGCACTAAATTCGCAGCATAGCTGCTCATTAAGTGTTCAATATAGGAGGGGATTTAGATGAAAAAAAGAACGGGTGTATTTTCAATTTTTATGATTCTGGCTTTGGTGCTTGGAATATTGGGAAATGGAAGTCAGGTACAGGCTGCAAAGGTTCGGCTTAATATGACAAAAAAGACGCTTACGGTGGGAAAAACAGTCACATTGAAGGTAAAGGGAACCAAGAAAAAGGCGAAATGGTCAAGCAGCAATAAAAAGGTAGCGAGTGTCAGCTCTAAGGGAAAGGTGAAAGCCAAGAAAGCTGGAAAGGCAACGGTTACAGCGAAAGTCGGCAAGAAAAAATATAAATGCAAGATTACAGTAAAGAAGAAGACAACTACAACGAAGAATAAGACTACAGAGCAGACAGAACAGACAACTGCTCCAAGTGAGGCGACAACGAAATATAATGCAGGTGAGTATTCCATTTCCAAGGTTCATAAGGGAGAGGGAACTTACTATGACCGGACTTCTGCCGGTGCTGCCAACTTAGATGATTATGAAGCTTCCTATTATACTGCAGCAATGAACAACGAGGATTATATGAATGGTCTGGCGGGTGCTTTTGTAGAAATTACCGATAAAGATGGAGATAAGATTAATGTTTTGATCACAGACCGGTTACCGGAGGGGGCAAAAGGAGATATTGATTTATCAAGAAAAGCGTTTGCAAAGATTGAGCCGTTAGTGACCGGAAGAATGAATATCACATGGAAAATCATCCCATTTCCGACATCAGAGCCAATCAGTTATGTGTTTAAACCTACCAGTACACAGTGGTGGGCAGAGGTTCAGGTCCGGAATGGGCGGTATCCAATCAAAAAGCTGGAATATTATGATAAAGCGGCAAAGAAGTATGTTGAACTGGAACGGCAGGAATATAATTATTTCACTGCAAGCTCTGGTATGGGTGCAGGTCCATATACTTTCAGGGTAACTGATTTTTACGGACATGTATTGACAGATACGAATATTTCTATTAATACGACATCCACTCCAGTTAAGGGGAAAGCGAATTTTCCGTATTAATGAAAGGATGAAATAAAATAAAGAGAATAATCAAAAAAATGGAAGAAAAATATATGCAGAAATCATTGGATTTAGTGGAAACGGTATTTACCGAGTATCAGAATGAAGAGGAGGGGAAGTTAGTTCGTGCTTTGGTGGAGGAAATAAGGTCGAAAAAATATTATATACCGGAACTTGAATTGGTGATGCTCGATGATCAGGAAGAGATAATAGGCTATCTGATGTTTTCGGGATTTCATTTAGAGGGAAAGTATGAGAAAGAATTGCTTATCCTTACACCGGTAGCGGTGAAAACGCAGCGGCAAAGGCAGCATATATCAAAGGAACTGATTGAATATGGGTTTAAACAGGCGGAGCAGATGGGTTATAAAGCGGTACTTGTGGAGGGGAATCCGGATAATTATCATGCCCGTGGTTTTGTCACATCAGCAGATTATGGAATCTGTCTCTTATACACAACAGACGCTGCCAACGAAAATCCTTGTGTAGATCTCGG
>CAMWYJ010000035.1 GCA_947178445.1 uncultured Clostridium sp. | reverse complement strand
TTATTACATAAATTATGGTATACATCGGCAATGAGGAAGAAAAGGTTCTTAGATAAAATGCTTTGACACCTGTTTACAAGATTTATCCAAGCATATCCTTGTCTACTACATGGTTTACTTTGGGAAAGGCATGGAAGTTTCCCTGTTTGTCGCATACAGCGAGAAACACATCACTAAGTTTTTTGATGTTTTGCCCTTCTAACTGCTGGTCCAGCCAGTTCCGGTCTTTGCCGGCATGCTTTAGATTCTGTTCTAGCACATGCCCATCTACAATGACATTGGCAAAGATTTCCTCTTGGGAAGGTTCAATACCAAGATCCTTTGGTGTGGCTGGGCGCTCAGCTGACACTGGAAGAAAACTGATTTTACCATTGGGTTCGAGAATGGCAGTTTTTATTTGTGCAAGGTCAAAATATCCGTTTACGCGACATTCCACAAGGAATTCATCCACATCCATTTTTGCCTTTTGCAAATTTTCATTATAAATGCTGCCATTTTGGTAAAGTATGATAGCTTTGCCGTTGACGATGCGGCGAAAAGGTATAAAACGCTGTGAAATTTTTGACAGCAGGATTACAGATACGGCATATACTACCATGGCAAGCAGTGGTTTTAAGTAATTTCCCTCTAAGTCTGTTGCCATTTCTGCAGCGATGGAACCGATGGTAATTCCGTTGATGTAATCAAACATAGTAAGCTGGGATACTTGCTTGTAGCCCATGAATTTTGTGAGAATAAATAACGATATAATTGAAAAAATTGATTGATAAAAAACAGTGAAATATTCCAAAATATGCACCTCCAGATGAATCCCATAAGATGGGAATTTTATCAATAGTATGGTGAAAAATAAAAGAAATATGCATAGAAATAGAGGATTATTTGAAGGATAGGAGATAAAGAATGATTCATATGATTTATAAGATTGCATACCATGAACTGGATATGGAAGGATTTATAAAGCGGTATCATTTTGCCCAGCAGGATTTTGAGATGATAAAGGCCACCGCAAGGTTTTTATGTGAAATCACAAAGGTGGAAACGTGGTTTTTAGAGAGAACAGATGGAATCATCTGTGCAGTGACACTTGGCAGACAGTATGACAAGGCAGCAGGACTTGTGGCAGACTCAGGAAATTTACTGCTTTCTTATTGTATGGAGTGTCTTGGCATGGAATTTTTGTCGGGAGGGTATGAAAAGATTAATAACACAGTGCATGAGAGAAATGGTGTATGGCTTTCAAGGTTTGAATTTTTAGGAGAAGAAGATTTTTTGCAAATAGAAGATTTTTTCCAGAGGACTGGCGTGGAATGGGAAAATGGGATGCTAAGACCATTAAAGAGTGTTGTGTTTAAGGCAGATTATCGGTCGGAAAAAGGGGATGAAGGATGCCATGACTGCTCAAATTGCGGGAATATTACCTGCAGCTTTCGGAAAATAATAGAGCGTAAAAGTGCGCTTTATGAGAAGATAGATAACAGGAAGAAAAGTGCAAGGGCATATTCTTATGGTGCAGCTACAATATTTGGAGGTGGGAAGAAGTGATTCATTTGTATTCCGGAGAGGGAAGAGGAAAGACAAGTATCGCAGTAGGAACAGCGGTTCGTATGGCAGGAGCGGGTAAGAGGGTTATTTATGCCCAGTTTATGAAGGGTGGGGAAAGCAGCGAGATTAACATACTGGAAACCATTCCAAATGTGGAAATATGCCGTGTACCGGAGGAATTTCCCTTTTATGGACAGATGAGTGAAGAACAAAAGTGCCAGATTAAGGCATACCATAATGCGATTCTTAATCATGTGATGGAGCAGGCACAATGTTTTAAGAGGACGGGCGGAGAAAGGCAAAACAGAGCAGACTGTTTTCTGTCTGGAACAGGTGATGAAATAACAGTTGATAAAGAGATAGGCGAACCGGAGCTTTTGGTGGTGTTAGATGAGATTACATATCCTGTCAGTTGGGCACTGGTGGACATATCACTTGTAAACCGATTGCTTCAAAATCTGCCGGAATCGGTAGAACTTATTATGACAGGACAAAACCCGTCAGAACAGATGATTGCATCCAGTGACTACTGGTCTGAGCTTTCAATGGAAAGACATCCATATGAAAAGGGTATCAAGGCCAGAAAAGGAGTAGAATTTTAGAGGGAGTGGAGCCTTGGGAAGGAATGGGATAATCGATGCCCAATTGGGAAAATAAAGAATTTTCGAAAAATCAGGCGGACATCTCTATAGTCCGCCTGGCAATTGTCTTAAGTGTCAGATTTTCCCCGCTCTTTTTGGATTTCAATTCTAATGCAGCGGAGTATTTTTCTTACATTCCTGATGTGTAAGGGAGGCAGCAATAAAACCTCTGAATAATGGATGAGGCTTGTTTGGTCTTGATTTAAATTCCGGATGTGCCTGAGTGCCAATAAACCATGGATGGTCAGGGATTTCAATCATCTCAACGATATGTCCGTCAGGGGACTGTCCAACCAGCTCCATGCCGTTTGCAGTAAGCGCATCCCGGTAATCGTTGTTTACTTCATAGCGGTGACGATGTCGCTCTGCAATTTCTTTGGTGCCGTACAATTCGTATGATTTGGTGCCTTCCTTTAATACACATGGATAGGAACCAAGACGTAAGGTGCCGCCTAAGTCTGTTACACCGTCTTGATCCGGCATGATGTGAATCACCTGGTGAACACTGCTTGGGTTAAATTCGCTGGAATGTGCATCATGGTAACCCAACACGTGTCTTGCAAATTCTACAATTGTAAGCTGCATGCCAAGGCATAGTCCTAAGTATGGAATTTTGTTTTCTCTTGCGTACCGGATAGCACTGATCATGCCCTCGATACCCCGGTCACCAAATCCGCCAGGAACAATGATTCCGTCGGCATCCTTTAATTCTTCTGCTACATTTTTATCGTTTAATAATTCAGAGTCCATCCACATGATTTCAAGATCTGAATTGCAGGCAAATGAGCTGTGCTTTAATGCCTCCACAACAGAAATGTATGCATCATGTAAGGATACATATTTTCCGACTAATGCAATTTTGACCTTTTTAACTGGATTTTTCCATCGGTCAATCATGGCAATCCACTCCTCAAGGTCCGGTTCCGGACAATCCACATGCAGACATTTACACACCACATTGGCAAGCTTTTCCTTTTCCATGGCAAGTGGAACTTCATATAATACATCTACATCCAGATTTTGGATTACACAGTCACTTGGTACGTTACAAAACAGTGCAATCTTATCCTTCATGCCGTCCTCCAATGGAAAGTCCGAACGGCATACTAAAATGTCTGGCTGGATACCTAAGGACTGAAGATTCTTAACACTGGCCTGGGTTGGTTTTGTTTTCATTTCACCGGATGCCTTAAGATAAGGGATTAGGGTTACATGGATCATAATACAGTTTTCGTGCCCAACGGTATGCTGAAACTGACGGATTGCCTCCAGGAACGGCTGACTTTCGATATCACCTACCGTTCCGCCCACCTCGATGATGGCAAATTCGGTTTCGCTGGAATCCAGATTTCTATAAAAACGGCTTTGAATTTCATTGGTGATATGTGGAATAACCTGTACGGTATGTCCGCCAAAATCACCGCGGCGCTCCTTCTGCAAAATACTCCAGTATACCTTGCCGGTTGTGACATTGGATTTTATATTGAGATTTTCATCAATAAAACGCTCGTAATGTCCAAGGTCGAGGTCGGTTTCTGCACCGTCATCGGTTACAAAGACCTCACCATGCTGGATGGGATTCATGGTTCCCGGATCGATATTGATATAGGGATCAAACTTTTGACAGGTCACCTTGTAACCCCGTGCCTTCAAAAGTCTTCCCAAAGAGGCAGCGGTGATTCCTTTTCCAAGGCCGGATACCACACCACCTGTGACAAATACATACTTGACAGCCATTTATTCTTCCTCCGTAATTATTGGTTGCTTTGTTATTAGACATAATTACTGTTTATTTTATATGAAAGCGTTCTCTAAGTCAATTGATAAATCTTCGTTTTTTTGAAAACCTTTTTTGGAAAAATTTGGGAGAATATTTTCTATTATAGCATTGTCTGATTTAGGGAATTAATGGGAATTTAACTGGATGACGGAGTCAGTTTTTTTCAGAAAATAAAATATATCCAGTATATTTTAAACGGTTGGTTCACAAAATATACATGAAAATAAATTTGCTTATTTAGAGATTACCCTTTATAATATGTTAGCAAAGTCACAAGGCTCAAATTTAGATGCAGGCATCCGAATGAATGACTTTGTGATTTGAATAGACATAGATGTAACAGGAGGATAAATGTTTGGAAGAAAATCGTAATCAACAAAATGAAAATAACCAGAATAACACAGGAAAAAAGGGACCGGACAAAAATTTTGTTTTTATGCTTGTGGTAGCAATCGGTCTCACTTTATTATTCTATGGTGTTTATACGAGATATCAGGCTGGGCAGCGGGAGGAGATTTCTTATAGCCAGTTTCTCGACTTGTTAGATGAAGGTGTTGTGGATGAAGTGAGAATTTATAGTTCACAGATTGAGATGACACCCAAAAAGGTTTCCGGTAAAGAAAAGGAAGATGCGAAGAACACATCTGGGAAAGAGGAAACGGAGACTGAAAAAAAGGCTGAAGTTTCAGAGGAATCAGATAAAACTTCGCCTTATAAGGTAAATGTAAAACCGGGAACTACCTATTATGTACAGCGGATTTCGGATATGAATCTGGTGGACCGGTTAGAGGCTGCTAAGAAAAATGGCGATATTAACTATATTGCAGTGGATGAGAGTGGTTCCGCCATATTTATGAATATCCTTTCATGGGTTATGATGATCGGGGTGTTTTATCTGATTATCTGGCTGTTTATGCGCTCTATGTCAAAGGGCGGCGGCATGATGGGAGTAGGTAAGAGTAACGCTAAGATGTATGTGGAGAAAAAAACCGGTGTTACCTTTGCAGATGTAGCAGGACAGGAGGAATCCAAGGAATCCCTAAAGGAAATGGTGGATTTTCTTCACAATCCAAAGAAATATCTGGAAATTGGTGCAAAGCTTCCAAAGGGAGCGCTTTTGGTGGGACCTCCGGGAACCGGTAAGACATTGCTTGCCAAGGCGGTGGCTGGAGAAGCTAATGTACCGTTTTTCTCTTTGTCTGGTTCGGATTTTGTGGAGCTGTATGTCGGCGTGGGTGCATCCCGTGTAAGGGATTTGTTCAAGCAGGCAAACAGCATGGCACCATGTATCATTTTTATTGATGAGATTGATGCGATTGGACGAAGTCGTGACAGTAAGTATGGCGGCGGTGATTCTGAGAGGGAACAGACTCTTAATCAGCTTCTTTCTGAAATGGACGGATTCGATACCTCAAAGGGTATTGTGATTCTTGCAGCAACGAACCGACCGGAGATTCTTGATAAGGCATTGCTTCGTCCGGGACGTTTTGACCGGCGTGTTGTTGTGGAAAAACCGGATTTGAAGGGACGTATCGAGACACTTAAGGTACATGCAAAGAATGTAAAGATGGATGAAACGGTTGATTTTAAGGAACTTGCCTTGGCAACCTCCGGTGCAGTGGGGGCAGACCTTGCAAATATTATCAACGAGGCAGCACTTGCAGCCGTGAAGGCTGGCCGGGAATTTGTCAGCCAGACGGATTTGTTTGAATCTGTGGAAGTGGTATTTGCCGGCAAGGAGAAAAAAGACAGAATTTTAAGCAAAAAGGAGAAAGAAATTGTCGCTTACCATGAGACCGGACATGCGCTTTGCATTGCACTTCAAAAGCATACGGAGCCGGTACAGAAGATCACTATTATACCGAGAACCATGGGAGCACTTGGTTATGTTATGCAGGTGCCGGAGGAGGAAAAGTACTTAAATTCCAAACAGGAAATGGAAGCCGATATTGTAACATTTCTTGCAGGCCGTGCAGCGGAAGCGATTAAGTTTGATTCCGTAACCACAGGTGCTTCTAACGATATTGAGCAGGCTACAAGAATGGCACGGAGTATGGTAACCCTTTATGGTATGTCAGACGAAATGGGAATGGTTGCACTAGAGTCCGTACAGAGCCGTTACCTTGACGGAAGCCGTGCCATGAATTGTTCAGAGGAGACTGCAACGAAGATTGATAATGAAGTGCGGGAAATGATGAAACGTTCCTATGAGAAAGCTTACAATCTCTTAAAGGAAAATGAGTCTGTATTAGATGCCCTTGCAAAGTATCTGATTGAGAAAGAAACGATTACAGGCAAGGAGTTTATAAAAATTTATGAGGAGATTACAGGCGAGACATTAAAGGAAGCAGCCGAGGATGTGAAGGATGGCGAAAAACAGGAGGATTCTATTTTCGCACCACCGGAAGGTGCTTCTGGTTCTGATACCGGATTTGATGCCACTGTTTAGGATATAAGTGTGACAGCCCCCTTTGGATGAGAGAGACGGATTTTGAGTCATGAATGAAATCATGACAAGGGATATCATATGAAAGATGGATTTGATTTAAAGGAAGAACTGAAAAAAATGCCGGATCTGCCAGGTGTTTATCTGATGCATTCGAAGACAGATGAAATTATTTATGTTGGAAAGGCAGTTAATCTGAAACGGAGAGTAAGCTCTTATTTTCGGAAGATAAATAACAGGGGACCAAAGATTGAGAAAATGATCACCCTGATTGATTATTTTGAGTATATCGTTACGGACTCGGAGCTTGAGGCATTAGTGCTTGAAAATAATCTGATCAAGGAGCACAGACCCAAATACAATACGATGCTTAAGGATGACAAAAGCTATCCTTTTATGAAGGTCACAGTGCAGGAGGATTTTCCGAGAGTATTATTTGCACGCCAGATGAAGAGAGATGGAGCAAAATATTTTGGACCATATACCAGTGCAGGGGCGGTGAAGGATACCATAGAGCTTGTAAAAAAGTTATATGGTATCCGTACCTGTAATAAATTACTTCCCAGAGAAATCGGTAATGGCAGACCATGTCTTTATTATCAGATGAAACAGTGTGCGGCACCATGCCAGGGATATATTTCCAAGGAAGAGTATGCAAAACGGGTGGAAAAGCTGCTGGGTTTCTTAAATGGTGAGTATAAGAAAGTAATTACAGAGTTACAACAAAAAATGAAAGAGAAAGCAGCAGAGCTTGACTTTGAGGAAGCGGCACAGTACAGGGATTTGATTGACAGTGTGCAGCATGTAACCGGTTCACAGCGTGTGGTAAAGACTGGTGGCATTGACCGGGATGTAATAGCTATGGCGCGAAAGGACAAGGAAACAGTGGTGTCGGTGTTCTTTGTAAGGGATGGGAAGCTGCTTGGGCGGGAGCATTTCCATGTGGAGCACTCAGAGGAGGATTCCGGAAATCAGATTATTTCTACTTTTATTAAGCAGTATTATAATGGAACTCCGTTCGTGCCAAATGAGTTGCTGACTGAGTTTTTGGTGGAGGATCAGGAACTGTTAGAAGAGTGGCTCTCAAAACGGCGGGGCGGCAGGGTACATATCGTCACACCGCAAAAGGGTGAGAAGCATAAAATGATTGACCTTGCAAGGGAAAATGCCAGGGTAGTATTATCAAGAGATTTAGAAAAAATCAAGCGGGAAGAGGCAAGGACGGTAGGGGCGGCGCATGAAATTGCCCGGATGTTAGGTATTTCATGTGCGGACCGCATGGAGGCATTTGATATTTCCAATACGAGCGGTTATCAGTCTGTGGCATCCATGGTAGTGTTTGAGAAAGGCCGGGCGAAGAAAAATGCATACCGGAAATTTAAGCTTCGCACGGTTACCGGACCGGATGATTACAAGAGTATGGAGGAGGTACTGACGAGAAGGTTTACCGATGAGCGGTTTGATGTATATCCAGATTTGATTATGATGGATGGTGGCCGTGGTCAGGTCAATGTAGCACTTCGTGTGTTAGAGAAGCTTCAATTGGATATTCCTGTGGCTGGTATGGTAAAGGATGATAATCATAGGACAAGGGGTCTGTATTTTAATAATGAGGAGATAACTTTTCCTGCAAATAGTGAGGTTTTTGGAATGATTACAAGACTTCAGGATGAGGCGCACCGTTTTGCAATTACCTATCACAAACAGCTTAGGGGCAAGGAACAGGTGCACAGTATTTTGGATGACATTCGTGGTATTGGACCTGCCAGACGAAAAGCGCTGATGCAGCATTTTAAAGAAATCGGAAAAATTAAAGATGCCAGTGTAGAGGAACTGATGGAGGTGAATGGGATTACTCAGCAGACAGCAGAGTCTATATACCGTTTTTTTCATGCGGAGGAGTAATAAGGAGCTGCTTAATTTCAAAAATGTCCTAGAGTTTGAGGATGTAGTGTGATATACTTATGTATTATTGATGCTGGCATTATACAGGCGTAATGCCTGATGGGCAAAGCGAAATGGCTTGAAACATTAAGCGGGGATTGTTTCCGATATGTGGTTTTCCGCTGTAAAGAGGTAAGGGAGGGTGACATGTATTCAATTACATTAACGAAATTTATTGAAAAGTTAAATCTTGTGAATCATCTGCCGGAAATCAACACAGATGAGATTTTAATTACGGATCCGGATATTAACCGACCAGCGGTTCAACTTTCGGGTTTTTTTGAACATTTTGATGCGAACCGGATTCAGATTTGTGGAAATGTTGAGCATGCATATATTACCAGTATGCATGATGCGAATGAGAATATTAAGATATTTGACAAGTTATTTCAACATAAGATTCCATGTCTGGTATTTTGCCGTGGTTTGCAGCCACAGGATTTTGTGATTGAGGCAGGGAGAAAATGTGGAGTGCCAGTCCTTACATCAGAAGCAACGACATCTTCTTTTGTGCATGAGACTGTGCGGTGGCTTCATGTGGAGCTTGCACCAAGGATTTCCATTCATGCAGTATTAGTTGATGTATATGGTGTTGGTGTTCTGATCATGGGTGAGAGTGGTATTGGTAAGTCAGAGGCGGCATTGGAGCTGATTAAGCGTGGACATCGTCTTGTTTCAGATGATGTAGTGGAGATTAAAAAGGTTTCAGATGATACGTTGGTTGGAACAGCACCGGAGATGACCAGACATTTTATTGAGCTTAGGGGAATTGGGATTATTGATGTAAAGGCATTGTTTGGTGCGGAATGTGTAAAGATGACACAGAGTATTGATCTTGTCATTAATTTAGAAGAGTGGAACAAGAACAACAATTATGACCGTATGGGGCTTGAAAGCCAGTATACAGAATTTCTTGGGAATAAAGTGGTATCCCATAATATTCCGATTCGTCCGGGACGTAATCTTGCAATCATTGTTGAATCTGCAGCAGTCAACCATCGGCAGAAGGAGATGGGATATAATGCAGCACAGGAGCTTTATAACCGTGTGACGAATAATATGTTGAAGAACCAGGAAAAAACAAAGGAATAGATAGGGATGGAACTGTTTTGAATTGTCATGAAAAATATAGTGGGCGTGGCAGTCGGAGTTTGACAGCCGGCTCATAGAAATAAAGGAGGAGTACATAATATGAAAAAATATGTGTTTGGTGCAGATATTGGAGGGACAACTGTGAAACTCGGTTTCTTTACAGTGGAAGGCGAACTGCTTGACAAATGGGAAATCCCAACCCGCAAGGATGAGGGTGGATGCTTTATTTTGCCGGATGTGGCAGCCTCCTTAGAGGCGAAGCTTGCAGAACGTTCGATTGATAAGGAAGAGGTTGCAGGCGTTGGTATTGGTGTGCCGGGTCCTGTGAAAGATGATGGTACGGTTCTTCGCTGTGTTAATCTTGGATGGGGAGTATTTAATGTCGAGGAAGAGTTTGAAAAGATTTTTGGCTTGCCAGTTAAAGTAGGAAATGATGCAAATATGGCATCTCTTGGTGAAATGTGGCAGGGCGGTGGAAAAGGCTATCACTCTATTGTGATGGTGACACTGGGTACCGGCGTTGGTGGAGGTATTATTATCAATGGAAGAATGCTTTCCGGCACGAATGGAGCAGGCGGTGAGATTGGACATATCTGTGTGAATGATGATGAGACAGAGGTATGTGGCTGCGGCAAGAAGGGCTGCTTGGAACAGTATACGTCTGCAACAGGCATTACGAGAATGGCAGAGCGTGCCCTTAACAATACAGAGCGTGCATCCAAACTTCGTGCTGTCCAGTATATTTCTGCGAAAGAAATTTTTGATGCGGCAAAAGAGGGCGATGATCTCGCTTTGGAGCTTGTAGAGAATCATGGCAAGACGTTGGGTAAGGCACTGGCATCGGTTGCCTGTGTCTGCGATCCAGAGGCATTTGTAATTGGTGGTGGTGTATCTAAGGCGGGCAGTATTTTGTTAGAAACAACGTCTAAATATTACCAGCAGTATGTGTTTCATGCATGTAAAAATGCCAAGTTTGTTCTGGCAACCCTTGGCAATGATGCGGGAATCTATGGCTGTGCCCGGGCAATTCTTACGAAAGAATAAGTATATATTATAAGGTTGATACGAATGAGGATTAGCAGCTGTCATGGCATAAATTGGGCAAAAAGACGAAAGGGGGGATTTTCTCCCCTTTTTTTTCGTTATGTTTTACATTGATTTTGGGAAGAGGGATAGAATATAATAGAAAAAATAGAAGATAAGAGGCGTTTAGGATGATATGCCGGATGGGAAGCGAATGAATCAGGAATTTATCAATGAATTGAATCGAATAATCGGGACAGATAATATTCGGTTAGAGGAGCCGATGGCGAAACATACAACTTTTCAGATTGGTGGACCGGCACAGATATTTGTAACTCCAAAGACAGTAGAGGAGATTCAGAAGATTGTGCAGCTTTGTAATGGCGAAGAGGTTCCTTTTTTTGTGCTTGGTAATGGCAGTAATTTACTGGTGAGTGATCAGGGAATGGATGGTATTGTCCTTCAGCTTTATCGTAATTTTTCAAAATTTGAGATAGGAGAAAATCTTGTCAGAGCTGAGGCTGGGGCTATGCTTTCAGTCATTGGCAATGCAGCGAGGGATGCAGCGCTTACGGGTTTTGAGTTTGCATCCGGTATACCGGGAACCTTAGGCGGTGCCGTTGTGATGAATGCGGGTGCTTATGGTGGGGAAATGAAGGATATTATTGTGACAGTGCAGATGATGGACCGGGAGGGTAATATATTTGAGAAGACCTGCGACGAGATGGATTTTGGTTACCGTCATAGTATTGTAGAGGAACATGGATATATTGTTCTTGGTGCAGTATTAGAGCTTGCAAAAGGAGACAAGGCAGCAATTTGTGCAAAAATGAACGAGCTTTCGAAGGCAAGAAGGGAAAAACAGCCATTGGAATTGCCAAGTGCAGGATCCACATTTAAGCGACCGGAAGGATATTTTGCGGGGAAGTTGATCATGGATGCAAATCTTCGGGGATACCGGGTGGGAGGAGCCCAGATTTCCGAAAAACACTGTGGCTTTGTAGTAAACAGAGGTGGTGCGACAGCTTCGGATGTGAAAAAGCTGATTGAGGATGTACAGGATAAGGTATATGAAACATTTCAGGTAAAACTGGAACCAGAAGTAAAGCTGGTGGGAAGGCAATAAGAAGGAAAAGAATATGCGATTTGTAATAGTAACCGGAATGAGCGGTGCTGGAAAGAGTACAGCATTGAATACATTAGAGGATATGGGATATTTTTGTGTGGATAATCTGCCGGTTCAGTTGATTATCCGTTTTGCAGAGATTGCCTATGGAGAGGACAATGATATAAATGATGTGGCAATTGGTGTAGATATCCGTAGTGGTGTGTATTTGCAGCAGCTTTCAGAATGCCTGGTACAGCTAAAAAATTTAGAATATAATTATGAGATATTGTTTTTAGATTCGAATGATGATGTACTGATAAAGCGGTATAAGGAAACAAGAAGGAATCATCCTCTTGCCAGAAGCGGGCGTGTTGAGGATGGGATTAAGCAGGAACGGTCTCAGATTGCTTTTTTGCGTAAAGAGGCAGATTATATTATTGATACGACAAGCCTGCTTACAAGAGAGCTGAAAGCAGAGCTTGATAAAATATTTATTGAAAATGCAGAGTATAATAATTTTATTGTATCAATCGTATCCTTTGGATTTAAGTATGGAATTCCAAAGGATGCAGACTTGGTGTTTGATGTGCGTTTTCTGCCCAATCCATATTATGATTTGGAGCTTCGACCGATGACGGGTAATGATGGACCGATACAGGATTTTGTCATGCAGTTTGATGAAGCAAAAGAATTTCTTAACAAGGTTACAGATTTAATGGAGTTCCTGATTCCGAATTACATCAAGGAAGGCAAGAATGGACTGGTAGTGGGTGTGGGATGTACAGGCGGCAAGCACCGTTCCGTGACACTGGCAAACGGTATATACAGGGAATTACAGAGCTTGCCATATAGCTCGAGAATTGAGCACAGAGATATTGAAAAGGACAGAGTCAGAAAGGGATAATGGTTATGTCATTTTCAACAAAGGTAAAAAAAGAGATAGGGAAGCATACCGGTCATGGCAGACATTGCCAGATTGCAGAGCTTTTGGCTTTTTGCCTGGCTGCCGGGGAAGTAGAGCTTTTAGAGGATGGCGTTATATTTATATTAAGACCGGAAACAGAGCTGGTGGCAGATAAAATATGCCGGCTGTTAAAGCTGCTGTTTGGAGATGGGATTACATGGAGACAGCATGCAAAGTGCATCATCATAGAGGACAAGCAGCAGGTGGATAAACTGCTGCAGACTTTGAAACTTGCTGATTATGTAGATTTTTTAGAGGAAGACTGGCTGGATGAAGAAGAGCTTTTGGATATAGAAGAAAATGATATAACCTATGTATCTTCAAAGGGTGTATCACTGCAGAACTGCCATTTTCCAAGGCAGGTGGTTCAAAAAGACTGTTGCAAAAAATCCTTTATCCGTGGTATGTTTTTGGCTGTGGGTTCTGTAAATGATCCCAATAAAGCCTATCATTTTGAAATTGTGGTAAGGAATCTCGATATGGCGCAGGCTGTGAAGGAGATTATTAATAGCTTCGGGTTAGACGCAAAGGTGGTAAAAAGAAAAAAGTACTATGTGGTGTATCTGAAGGAAGGTTCCATGATTGTAGATATCTTAAATATTATGGAGGCTTATGTAAGTCTTATGGATATGGAAAATATCCGTATATTAAAGGATATGCGAAATGATATTAATCGCAGGGTGAATTGTGAGGCTGCGAATATTAAGAAGACTGTCAGTGCTGCAAGAAAACAGATAGAGGATATAGAGTATATTGAAAAGGTAAAGGGCTTAAAGTATTTAAATGATTCCCTGCGAGAATTGGCAGAGCTTCGTCTGGAAGAACCGGATGCCAATTTGTCAGAGCTTGGAGAAATGTTGAATCCACCGGTATCAAAATCCGGTGTGAATCATAGATTAAGAAAGATAAGTAATATTGCAGATTCCTTAAGGGATGATGCTTAAGGTTTAAGGAGGAAAAAGGAATGGTTAGCAAGACGATTCAGGTTAACTTATCTGCAGATGCAGAGGCAAGACCAGTGGCTGTGCTGGTGCAGAAGGCAAGCCAGTTTGAGAGCAAGGTATATATTCAGTTAGGTGACAAGAAGATCAATGCAAAAAGTATTATGGGTATGATGAGCTTAGGAATTTCACAGGGCGCAGAGGTTAGCATTTCGGCAGAGGGCGCAGATGCTGCTGAAGCGGTTGAAGAATTGGTACAATATCTTCAGAATACGAAGTGATTTTTTGATGTAGGGGTTTGCAAAAAAGGAAAAATATGGTATGATATAAGTACTCATTGTAATGTAAAGGAGAGATAGGAATGTCATCTATTAATAACATATGGGGAAATACATATTCAGATAATGTATCGTCATTGTTTCAATTTGGAAGTACGAATTCTTCCAATTCAAGTGGCAATATTCTAGGAATTGATTTAACAGAGTATTCATCTGTTACCAGGGGTTCATATAAGAAACTTGCAAAGGCATATTATGCAAAGTATGGAAAAAAACAGGTTGCAAATGAATCAAAACCTGAATCGAAAGAGGATACTGTTGCAAAGACGAATCTGAAGGATCAGGCGAATGCGTTGCAAAGAGCAGCAAATGTACTGACAGTGACAGGAAAGAATTCTGTGTTCCGTAAAATTGATATAAAGGATGAAAAATCAGGTATTACATCCAAACAATATGATACAGATAAGATATATAAGGCAGTAAATGACATGGTTGATTCTTACAATAATCTGATTAAGAAGTCAGCCGACAGTGACAGCAATGCAGTGCTTCGACAGTCACTCCGCATGGTGAATTCATCTGGTAAAAATGCGAAGCTGCTTTCGAAGGTCGGGATTAAGATTAACAGTGATAATACACTTTCTTTGAATGAGGAGACATTTAAGCAGGCAGATATGAATGTCGTTAAGAGCTTGTTTAATGGAAATGGTTCCTTTGGTTCAGGTATAGAGACAGTGGCAAACAATATATATATGAATATAAACAACTCTCTTGGTAATAATGCGACATATACCGCAGGCGGAACATTTGGCAATTATCAGACAGGCTCCCTGTTAAATGATTTATTTTAACGAGCAGAAAAGATTTATAAAGAACATCAAAGAAAAGATGCTTTGATGTTCTTTTTTTGTGACATATTTCATGCGTTCCTTGCTTGCCCTTTAGACGGCACTGTGCTATTATATATCTATATGTGTAATCGTGTTTTTTAAAGAATGAATGTGCTTTTGGTGGAACAGCTATGAGGCAGGCAGGATAAAGTTACAGCGGGGAAATAGCAGGTTTTTCAAGAGTATACGCTGATTCGTTATGAGAATATAAAAAGAAGAGGGTGAAAGGGTAATGGGTCGTTTTTCGAATTTTCTGGATAAAATTCCATTCAAGAAAAAAAGTACTAACAGCGATATGGTATCAGAGCAGTATGATAACATGGAACGTCAGCATGATAAGGCGATGGAGCTGATCGAACATGGTATTTCAGAAGAAGCGATTAAGGCGCTGAACCAGATTGCAGATATTGGTGTGATGGAGGACCGGTATCAGCATTATGGCTGTGAAGCTTTGAAGATATTAGGGGAAGTTTACGAGACTGGTAAATATAAGCAGATTAAGGTAAAGGTTGACCGGGAGCTGTCTATAAAATATTATGAGCGGTATATTAAGCTGGTAGAGGATGGGGATTTGCTTTATAAGCTTGGCTTGCTGATGTTAGATATACAGAATTTCTCAAAGGCAATTACTTATCTGGAAAAAGCCACAACCTATGATGTGAAGCAGGCTTATATGCGGTTGGGAGATATTTATGAGCAGGGGCTTAACCGGATTGATGAAAGAGGACAAAAGAGTGATTTTGTGGTTCCGATTGATATTGAGAAGGCAAAGTCATGGTATCAGAAGCTGGCAGACAAGGGCGATGAAAAGGCGAAAGCAGCAGTAGAACGAATTGAATATAACGAGACACATGCAGACAGTATTGAGTTTGAGGAAAAAGACAAGATTTATTCTGAAATTTCTGAAAAGCGGAAGGCTAAGGGAATTGAGTTTCGTTATAAGGCACAGGATGCAGCAAAGCTTCAGTATCAGTATACCTATATTCATGACCAGGTAGAGGGGTACATTCATAAGCTGCCAAAGGACTGGGTAAAGAGTATTGATGTAGATACAGATGAGGAGTATTACGCACCGAGCCATACATATACGGATTTTGCAATTTATGTGACTTATACAACGGTTCCAAAGGAATCAGAGCGTAAGGTGGATGATTTTCTCTATTATCAGAATGAAGCATATGACTGTGATTTGAATATCACGCCATATATTACGGAGTATGCGAATGGTATTTCGGCAAGATTTTATCACAAAGATATGGATAGGGGTATTGTAACCTTTGTCTTTAAGCAGAAGAACCGCTGGGCGTGCCTGCGCTTCGTATGTTCTACGATGGATATTATGGAACAGTATAATGAAATTATCTTTGAGGTTGCAAACTCTTTTGCTTTTGTAATCCCAACCCTGTTAAGTGATAAGAGTGCAAACCGTACAGAGATTCAGTACTATAATGAAGCGGTCTACTATTATAATATGGAAGATTACGATAAGGCGATGAAAAATGCGACAATTGCAATCCAGAATGGAAGCAGTAAGGCGAGTTATCTGTTAATTGAGCTTTATTTTGATGAGGATAGCCCATATCGTGATATTAGTAAAACCATTAACTATGCGAAACAGCTTTTTGATGCCAACAAGGATCCGGATCTTGCATTTTTGATTGGTAATATTTATGATCAGCATCTTAAGAATTATATAGAAGCAAAATCTTGGTATGAGAGTGCCGACAGACTTGGACATAAGCGTGTATCGTTTTACTTGGGAAGATTTTACTACTATGGTTTGATGGATGGAAAACGTGACGGTGAGAAGGCTCTGTCCTATTTGAAAAAGGCATTGGAAAATGGTATTTTTGAGGCTGAGCCATATATCAGAGATATTGAGAATTTGGGTGAACCAAAACAGTTACAGGCTACAGTAGAAATGTGGGAGCGCGCTGTGAAGGAAGGAATCGCAGATACCGCCTTTAAGGTGGCAATGAATAAGAAAGAGCAGGTTTTCTATCTTGCCAGCGATAATGAAATCGAGCAGGCATTTCTTGTGGCAATTAATTTAGGCAATGTTCAGGCGGCATATGAATATGGTGCATATTGCCAGATGAAAGAGAAAGAGGAAGGGTATAACGGACCGATTAAGAGTCTTGATTATTTCTACCGTGCTTATGAGTCCGGCTATGAAGATTTTAGCAAGGAATATTTATATCAGGTTATAGAGCATAAGATTTCAAATGGTGTTTCAGAGGATGAGAAGTTAAGGCTTTACTATGATGTGGCAAAGAAAGGTTCCATTCCGGCAATTAAGCAGATTTTAGGGTTGGTTTCTTCCCTTGATACTTCTCTTAAAGAATTGTATGAAGGTCTTAAAGACATTGTCAAGCAGGGAGATGTGGAGGCACTTACTGCGATGCATATGATTGAGGAGAAGTTCAAAGAATTGCTGAATCCGGTTGAAAGCAATTCGAACAAGGTCATTCAGAATAAATTCTTCCGTTTGCAGGTACCAAAAAGCTGTACGGCAGTGATTAATGATGAGGGTGGTACGATTCGTTTTGCGGATTCTGTTGTAGAGTTTGCAGTGGCGGAAATGCCGGTCAAGGTGGATGATGAAGAAGAATACAATAAAGTATTTAATTTGATTTATAAGGAATATGCAGGTGAGGAAAATGCCGAAATCTTAGTTGCAAATTCCAGAATGGTTGGATCCGGTATGCTCACAAGAAAGGCTGGAAATAACCGGTACAGTATTCTTTTGATCAGTACAAAGAACCAGTACCTGTTTAAGTTGAGCTCGATTGACAGGAGAGAGCTGATGCGTTTCAAGGAACAGGCATTAGAAATTGCCTTGACGTTAGTGGAGTCTGGTGAAATTTATGTTGCTACGGGCGAGAAGGCTGGCAAGAACATTGGTCTTACCCTTCTTATTTCCGGCAGCAGTGATAACAGTATGTTATCAATTAGTAAGGATGATGATGACGAAGGTCTGGTATTTATGTAGAGTGGTACTTGGATGAAAGGTCTGTTTTCATCTGATAGGTATAGCCGCTGGCAGTATTGCAAAGTGGAGAAGATGAATGCTGTCAGTTATGGCTGGCGAGCCGTTTTTCAAAATGCGGCGGCATTTTTGAAAAGGAGGAGCTGTTGCATTGTCAACAGCTCTTTTTGTCGTATGATATAGTAGACAATTGCAAAACTCTGCTTTTCAGAACGTTCGTTGTACAATATAGACAAATTACCGCTGGGTACGCTTGCGCTACTTGTCGCTCGTAATGGTACATAAGGTGCCAAAATACGGCACCTAAGTACCAACGGCTCCAAAGTACCCTGCTTGCAATATTGTCTATATTGCACAACTAGGTTTTGGAAATAAAGAGTTTCGCAATTATCTATATGATATAGAGGAGAAAAGAATGCTGACAATTCCAATTAATGTAAAAAGTAAAGAGCCAATTTATGAACAGATATATAAATATATTAGAGAAGAGATAAAAAATGGCAGTATTGCCTGTGGTACAAAGCTCCCATCTGAACGCGGGCTTGCGGTACATCTTGAGGTGAGCAGGAATACAGTTGATATGGCGTATGGACAGCTTTTATCTGAGGGATACATTGAAGCAAAACCGAAAAGAGGATATTTTGTATGCAATCTGGAAAACCTTTATATAGAAGAAAAAGATGTAAAGGCAGTTTGGAAAAATCAGGAGGGCAGAGCAGAAAATAAGGATTTGAAAAAGGATGCGGTAAAGGGGACGGAATACAAAATAGACTTTTCGCCAAGCGGTGTGGATATGGAATATTTTCCTTATGGTAAGTGGAGAAAGCTAATGAAGGAATGTCTGATTGATGACAACCGGGAACTTTTTTTATCTGGTGAAAATCAGGGAGATCTGTCACTTCGGGCGGCAGTGCAGCAATATCTTTATCAATCCAGAGGTGTAAAATGTGGTGTAGAGCAGATTGTAATCGGAGCAGGGAGTGACTATATGCTCCTTTTGCTGAGCCGTATATTTAACCATAAGTGTGTAGTGGGCATGGAAAATCCGGGTTATAGACAGGCATGTACGATTTTTAAAAGCGTGGGTTATGATGTTGTGCCGGTTTCTGTCGATGACAAGGGAATGAAAACAGAAGCGTTAGAAGGAATTTACGCAAATCTTGCATATGTAACACCCTCTCACCATTTTCCAGTGGGGACGGTAATGTCGGCCAGCAGGAAACAGCGCCTGCTGGCATGGGCTTCAAAGGAGGAAGAACGGTATATTATTGAAGACGATTATGATAGTGAGTTTCGCTATTTTGGGAAACCAATTCCAGCACTACAGAGTCAGGATCCTTTTGGAAAAGTGATATATCTTGGAACACTTTCTAAGGCAATTGCACCGGGAATCCGCTTAAGCTTTATGGTATTGCCCTGGAAATTAGTGGAACAGTATAAATCAGAGGCGGGATTTTATTTTTCCACTGTTTCAAGAATAGACCAGAAGGTAATCAGTGAATTTTTGATACAGGGGCATTTTGAGCGTCACTTAAACCGTATGCGGAAAATATACAGGGGAAAGCATGATATTTTGATGCAGGCATTGAAAGATTCCAAAATGCCATTTAAGGTGGCAGGGGATAGTGCAGGACTTCATGTAATGCTTCAGCTTCCGGAAAAATGTGAGAATGCTTTATATGTTGAGAGAATGCTTGTTCAGATGGCCAAGAAGCAGGGTGTTAAGGTATATCCGTTGTCAGACTACTATATGAAAGAGGAAGAGCGGCATCCCTCTGTTTTGGTGGGTTTTGCACGGCTTACAGAGATAGAGATTACGGAGGGGATTCGCTTGTTAAAGGAAGCTTGGGGTGTGGATATCAATCAGAAATTCAATTTACAAGATACCGGAAAGATGGTATATTAGGATTAGAATTTTGTGGATAGATGATCGGTAACAGGAGGTGTTTGGATGTATCGTATAATCATGAATGATTTGATGGATTGGTATGAGAATGGACAGGATAAGGTATTGCTTCTAAAAGGAGCAAAGGATGTTGGAAAGAGCTGGACACTGATCGATTTTGGACAGGGATTTTATAAACAGCTGTTATATGTGGATTTTGAGAAGGATCCGGATGTATATGCTCTGTTTAAGCAGGGAAGCCGTATACGTGCCGAAAAGCTGTTGGCAGCTCTCAGTATGTATTGTGACCGTACATTTATAGAAGGGGAAACCATTCTTATATTTGATGAGGTACATCTTTATCCAAAGGCTGTAGAGGCTGTTATGAGTTTGAAGCAGCAAAAGCCGGAGCTTTCGGTCTGTATGATTGCATCCACGCTGGGAAGGATTCCTCATGAAGCAGAGTATGAGCAGGAGTTAGTCGGACTTACCCTTTATCCAATGACATTTGAGGAGTTTTTAACTGCAAATAAGGCACAAGATTTGTGTAAGCATATCGAAAAACAGAAAATAGAGCCGGTAGAGACTGCTGTTGTGGATGCAATTACGGAATATCTGAAAATATTCTATATGACAGGTGGAATGCCAATTGTGGTGCTTGATTATGTGAAAAATCATGATATGAATCGCGTGGATGCAATTTTAAGGGCGCTTCTTACCCGGAGCACGGAGCACATTAACCGTTATGTTCCCAAAGCCCTTGAACTAAAGGTAAATAAAATATGGAATAGTATTCCAATCCAGATGAAAAAAGATAACCGTAAGTTCATGTATCAGTATGTGGATGAGAAAGCACGTGCAAGGGAGTATGAAAAAGCAGTAGAATGGTTGGTTGAGACAGGTATGGTGCGAAAGGTGAACCGGATCAGGGAAGGGATTGCCCCGTTAACAGAACAGGTTGATGAGAAGTCTTTTGAACTATACCATTTGGATCATGGTTTGCTTCGGATAATGTGTGGAGTTCCTTATAATCAATTGCAAATAGAAGATGAGTTGTTGGAGGATGTAAATGGCGCACTATTAGAACAGTTTGTGCTTTCGGAGCTTACAATGAATAAGACGGTAGAATGTCTTTACTTTTGGATTTCAGGTGCTACCGCAAGAGTGGATTTTGTTTTTGAAGATGATGGGGAAGTGGTACCTGTGGATGTTCAGTCAAGAACCAGAAGAAAAGCACAGAGCATCAAGGTATTCCATAGTAAGTATAACAATCATATGGCCATCCGCATATCTCTCGATGAGTTGGGATTCTACAAAGGCATCTTAAATATCCCTCTTTACGGGTTATGGAACTTCTGAAAGTACGAAGGGGCGTATGAGAATGCTGCGAAATGGGTGAAAAGCCAAAATATAAAGGCAAACATGGCGACAAAATGCAGCCATGTCTGCAATAAACCTATAAATTTGGAGGTACTTTGAATGAAATGGTGGTCCCATTTAAAGACAATTAATCATCATAAATGGCTTGTCATGAAGTCCTGTTTCCGCTTAGGTCTTATAAAACAGGGATTGTTGCATGATTTGTCGAAGTACAGCCCGGCAGAGTTTTTTGTAGGGGTAAAATACTACCAGGGAAACAGAAGCCCTAATAATGCAGAACGGGAAAAAAAGGGATATACTTCGGCATGGCTGCATCATAAGGGACGTAATAAGCATCACTTAGAATACTGGGTAGACTACGATCTTCAAAATGGTGGTTTGACGGGAATGAAGATGCCGGTAAAATATGTGGTGGAGATGTTTTGTGACCGGGTAGCGGCAAGTAAGAATTATAACAGAGGCACTTATAAGGATTCCTTTCCGTTAGAGTATTATCAGAAGGGAAAGTCGAAATATCTTTTGCATCCAAAGACAGCGGAGCTTTTGGAATGTTTGCTTACAATGCTGGCAGAACAGGGAGAGGATGCAGTGTTTGAGTATATAAAAAAGGATATTCTGACAAAAGAAGTACGCCGGGAAAGAGTATGATATTTGTACGGAGGGAAGATATGGGCTTTACACATTTGCATGTGCATACACAATACAGTCTGTTAGATGGTGCATCCAAAATCAACGAATTAATTGCGCGGACAAAAGAGCTTGGGATGGATAGTATAGCAATCACGGATCATGGTGTTATGCATGGAGTGATTGAATTTTATAAGGAAGCAGTTAAGAATGGTGTCAAACCAATCATTGGCAGTGAGGTATATGTGGCGCCGGATTCCAGATTTGACCGGGAAGTGGGTAGGGGAGAGGAACGGTATTACCACTTGGTGTTGCTTGCGGAAAATGATACGGGGTACCATAATCTTATGAAAATAGTGACCCTGGGATATACAGAGGGATATTATTATAAGCCCCGTGTGGATAAAGAGGTTTTAGCGAAATATCATGAGGGAATCATTGCGCTTTCAGCCTGTTTGGCAGGTGAGGTTGCCACATTTTTAAGAATGGGACTTTATGAGGAGGCAAAAAAGGCAGCGGTTACCTATGAGGAGATATTTGGCAAGGATAACTTTTTTTTAGAGCTGCAAGATCATGGGATTCCTGAGCAAAAGACAGTGAACCAGGGCTTGCTTCGCATATCACAGGAAACCGGGATAGACTTAGTCGCCACAAATGATATACATTATGTAATGGAAAGCGATGTGGAAGCACATGATATCCTGCTTTGTATTCAAACAGGTAAAAAGCAAAAAGACGAAGACCGTATGCGGTATGATGGAGGGCAGTATTATCTGAAGTCTCCGGAAGAAATGGAGAAACTGTTCCCATATGCAAAACAAGCCCTGGATAATACGGCAAAAATTGCAAAACGGTGTAATGTGGAGATTGTGTTTGGCGAACAAAAGGTGCCAAGGTTTAAGGTTCCGGAAGGGTTTACATCAGAGAGTTACCTCCGCGCTCTTTGTGAGGAAGGTCTGCATAGAAAGTATGATCCAATTACAGAAGAGATAAGGAACCGATTTGAATATGAGCTTGAAACAATTCAAAATATGGGATTTGTAGATTACTTTCTTATAGTCTGGGATTTTATAAAATTTGCAAAGGATCATGGTATTCCCGTGGGACCGGGACGTGGTTCTGCTGCGGGTTCCATTGTCAGTTATTGTCTGAATATCACAGAAGTCGAACCATTGAAATATGATTTGCTGTTTGAGCGATTTCTGAATCCAGAACGTATTACAATGCCGGATATTGATATTGACTTCTGTCCGGAACGTCGGCAGGAGGTTATTGATTACGTTATAGATGTATATGGTAAGGATAATGTGGTGAGAATTGCAACCTTTGGTACTATGGCAGCAAAAATGGTCATTCGGGATGTGGGACGTGTTTTGGATATGCCTTATGCAGAGGTTGATCAGATTGCCAAAATGATTCCCGTTGGAAAAAATGGTGCAAAAATCACAATTTCAGAATCAATAGAGATGGTTCCGGAATTGAAACAGGCGTATGAGGAGGAGTCTGATATTCGTTATCTGCTTGACATGGCACAGAAATTAGAAGGATTAAAACGAAATGCATCCACACATGCGGCGGGTGTTGTGATTGGACAGCAGCCGATCTGGGAGTATGTTCCACTGTTTCTTGGTACAGAAAATGCAGTTACGACACAGTTTGAAAAGGATCCGATTGAAGAACTTGGACTATTAAAGATGGATTTTTTAGGCTTGCGTAATTTGACAGTTATCCGGGATACTGTCCGCAATGTGAAGGAAAGCCAGGGAATAGATGTAGATATTGCCCATTTAGACATGACAGATGAGCAGGCCTATGATTTAATAAGCTCTGGACAGACAGACGGTATATTCCAGGTTGAAAGTAATGGTATGAAAAGCTTTATGAAGGATTTAAGACCACGTAATATAGAGGATCTGACAGCGGGGATTTCACTGTACCGTCCGGGACCGATGGATTTTATTCCAGTGTATTTAAAAAACAGGGAGCATCCGGAAAGTATCAGTTATGATTGTCCCCAGCTTAAGAAAATATTGGAGCCAACCTTCGGCTGTATCGTTTATCAGGAGCAGGTCATGCAGATTGTTATGGAGCTTGCTGGCTATACAATGGGGCGAAGTGACTTAGTACGGCGAGCTATGGCAAAAAAGAAAGCAGATGTAATGAAAAGGGAACGTCAGAATTTTGTATATGGTAATGAGAAGGAGCATGTTCCGGGGTGTATCAACAACGGAATCAGTGAGGTGGTAGCAAACAAGATTTTTGATGAGATGATTACCTTTGCAGAATATGCGTTTAACAAATCCCATGGTGTGGTATACAGTGTTGTAACATTCCAGACTGCATATTTAAAAGCTCATTATACAAAAGAGTTTATGGCTGCTCTTATCAGCTCCACACTTGATAATCCTGCAAGGCTTTCCAAATACATTATTGAATGCAGGCAGTTGGGAATTTCAATTTTGCCGCCGGATATAAATGAGGGATACAGTGATTTTTCAGTGTGTGAGAAAGGCATCCGTTATGGGCTTACAGCTCTTAAGAGTGTGGGGAAATCTGTGATCGATGCAGTGGTGGAGGAACGGAATGCCCATGGAAAATATAAGAGTTTAAAAGACTTTATCAGCCGTTTGTCGGGAAAAGAGGTTAATAAACGGACGATTGAAAGTTTTATCAAATCAGGAGCCTTTGATTGCTTTGGAGTCAGCAGAAGGCAGATGATGATGGTCTATGTACAGATTATTGATTCAGTGAACCAGGAACGCAAATCTGCTATGTCGGGGCAGATGTCACTTCTCGATTTTCTTGGTGAGGAGGAAAAGAAGGATTTTGAAGTGGTTTATCCGGATGTTTCTGAGTATGATAAAATGGAACTGCTTGCAAATGAGAAGGAAGTAGTAGGGTTTTATGTCAGTGGGCATCCGCTTGACGATTACGAGGAGCTTATGAGTAAAAATGTGGATGCAACTACAGAAGATTTTTTGATTGAAGAGACAGAGGATGAGATTGGGACAGGACTAGAGGGAAGCCGTTCGCAGACAAAGGCGAAGGATCAGGTGCTATATACAATAGGCGGCATGATTGCCGGAAAAACAGTGAAGTTGACGAAGAACAACCAGAATATGGCATTTATAACATTGGAGGATTTATATGGTTCTGTAGAGGTGGTCGTGTTCCCCAAAAAATATGAACAGTACCGGCAGTATTTAGAGCAGGATGCAAAGATTTTTGTATATGGAAGGGCGTCCGTTAATGAAAAGGAAGCAAAGCTGCTGCTTGAAAAGATGGTGCCATTTGATAAGGTTCCGAAGAAAGTCTATCTGCAATGTGAAAATAAAGAAGCTTATATGTTGCAGGAAAACAGACTTTATGAAATATTAGACCGGTATCCGGGTGACAGTACAGTGACGGTCTGCCTGAAACAGGAGAAACAGCGCAAGGAGCTTGGAAGACAGTTTAATGTGTCGGTTAGCGAAGCACTTTTTAAGGAATTGAAGGAGCTGCTTGGTGATGGAAAGGTGATTGCGATGGATGACAGGCTAAATATGGCGTCCGTTCGGTAGACTAGATGATGTAATGAAAAATGAGACTGGAGAGTAAAATGATTACGAGCACCTCGAATGGGAAAATCAAAAAAATTATTAAATATGCGAAGAGTGCAAAAGAACGGCGGAAAGCAGATGTATTTCTTGTGGAAGGAATTAGGATGTTTTTGGAGATTCCGGTAGAAAGGATGCTAGAGACCTATGTGACGAAAGATTTTTATGAGAAGAATAGCAATCTGCTAGAGCAGATAGACTATGAGCTGGTAGCCGACCATGTAATGGATGCAATAACAGATACGAAGTCACCACAGGGAGTAGTGAGTGTAGTGCGAAGACTGCACTATCGCCCGGAAGAAGTGTGTGGGTTGGAAAAAGACCAAGATGGAGAACAACAGGAAAAGCCACTCATTATAGTATTAGAAAATCTGCAAGATCCCGGGAACCTTGGAACCATTATCCGAACGGCAGAGGGAGCCGGGGTAACAGGGGTTTTGATGAGCCGGGATACAGTGGATATCTATAATCCCAAAGTGATCCGCTCTACAATGGGTTCGGTTTTTCGTGTACCGTTTTGTTATGTAGAAAATCTTGTCGAATGGATGAATAAGCTCAATGCTTTAGGATTTGCAACGTATGGTGCTCATTTACAGGGAACAAGCTTTTACGACCAGAATTATAAAAAGGCGACAGTTTTCGCCATCGGAAATGAGGGGAATGGTCTGACAATTGAGCTTTTAAAGGCTGCAAATCAGAAAATATGGATTCCGATGCGGGGAAAAGTGGAATCGTTGAATGCCGCTACAGCCTCTACTGTACTAATGTATGAGGCAATGCGACAAAGATACACCACACCTCGACAAAACTAGATGTTTTTAGAAGAAAAATCCCCGTTCTATAAATCGACTTTCTGTACTAAGATATAGTACATAATAAATGTTGAGGAACCAAATACATACAAGATTTAGTGGTTTGCATTTATTGTGAAATCAGATGTTTAAGGTACATGGAAGGAGAAAGAAAATGACAGAAAAAGTATTAAGCAACAATCAGGCAGTAGTAGCAGGCGAGATTATTTCGGAGTTTACCTTTAGTCATGAAATCTTCGGTGAAGGATTTTATATGGTGGATTTACTGGTAAACCGTCTGAGTGATGCAACGGATGTGATTCCGCTTATGGTGTCCGACCGTTTGATTGATGTAGAACAGTCACATGTAGGGGAGAAGATTGAAGCAAAGGGGCAATTTCGGTCCTATAACAAACATGAAGAGACAAAGAACAGGCTGATTCTTTCCTTATTTGTGAGGGAACTGAACATTTTGAGTGAAACGGATGAAATGCAGCATCCAAATCAGATATATTTGGACGGTTATATTTGCAAAGCACCAATTTACCGCATGACTCCTCTTGGCAGAGAGATTGCGGATGTGTTGTTAGCTGTAAACCGTGCCTATGGCAAGTCTGACTATATTCCATGCATTTGCTGGGGACGAAATGCAAGATTTGCCGGAAAGCTTGAAGTTGGAGAACATGTGGCAGTCTGGGGAAGAATCCAGAGCCGTGAGTACCAGAAGAAACTGGAAAATGATGAGGTTATAAACAGAGTGGCCTATGAGGTTTCTGTAAGCAAAATGGAGTGTTTGGAATAAACATTGCATTTTTTGTTCATTTATGCTAGGATATATCGTATTCTTAGTAAATTCAAGTCTGCGTATGATTGGAATAATGTGGAAAAACTGTTTACTAAGAGAATACTGTATGGTATACTAACCAGCTAAAGTGAATGAAATATGAGGTATAGGATATGAAGAATGTGCATATAATTTACGGTGCCGGATATGGAAAAACCGCAGCAGCGATGGGACTGGCAGTAAAGGCGGCAGGAAACAGTGAAACCGTGACGATTGTGCAGTTTTTAAAAGGAACCGACGCAGATTACAGTATGCTGAGTCAATTTGATGAAATTAATTTTTTTACATTTGAGAATAGTATGAAACCCTATGGACAGTTGTCCTATGAGGAGAGAGAGGAACAGAGAGCAAAGGCAAAAAACAGCTTCCATTATGCAAAAAAAGTCATTGATACAGGAAGCTCGGATGTAGTTATTTTAGATGAAGTGTTAGGTCTTTTGGATTATAATATCTTATATGTGGAAGATATAGAGGAGCTTTTAAATGCCGCAAAGGGCAAGGTCAGCCTGATTTTGACAGGAAGAAATTGTCCCGATAAATTGAAACGGTATGCAACCCTTCTTTCATGTATTGAGGCCAATTAATAAGGAACAAAAGAATGTGTACCATGTTAGCATTATGTTAATATAGAATAAAGATTGACAGTATGGAGATAAGGTGGTATCATTTTAAAAGTTAATAGATAAAGACGTTTTCGTTAAAGTGTAGAGGCGCATGTATCAAAAGTAGCGGTCAGGATGAGTAAGGTCAGTGGATTGGCTGTGAAAGGGGTTCGTGCCGAAGAGAAACATTTCCTTATGAATGTTTTGTCTGGATGTGCAGTTAAGAGCTGTATGTCTGTCACCGATAAGTTGTGAGGGCTTTTAAGAAAGAGCAATATCATAATGGTGGAGTGCTACAAAATGAAGAATTTATAATGCTTCATTGGCACCTGCCGATGAAGCGTTTTTACATTTATGGGAAATTCCCTTGGAATTGTCCTATAACAGTGGAGTATAATAATACATAAGTGGAAAAGGAGAAAGGGTTATGGCAATTTTTACAGGATCAGCAGTTGCATTGGTAACACCATTTAAGGAAGACGGAAGTGTGGATTATGGACAGTTAAAATTTTTGGTTGAGTATCACGTGGCGCATAAGACAGATGCCATTGTAATTTGTGGCACAACCGGAGAGGCTTCCACGATGACAGAGGAGGAGCACATGGAGGTAATCCAAAAGTGCTGCGAATATGTAAATAAAAGAATTCCGGTTATTGCAGGAACAGGTTCAAATTGTACAGAGACTGCAGTCAAGCTTTCACAGGCGGCTCAAAAGGTTGGTGCAGATGCACTGTTAGTTGTGACACCGTATTATAACAAGGCAACTCAGAATGGTTTGATCAGGCACTATAGTACCATTGCACAGGCGGTTGATATTCCGATTATTATGTATAATGTTCCGGGAAGAACAGGGTGCAACATTCAGCCGGCAACTGCGGTTGCGATTGCAAAGCAGAATGAGAATGTAGTAGCAATTAAGGAAGCTTCCGGTGACATTTCCCAGGTGGCAAAGCTTGCGCAGTTGGCAGATGGCTGTATTGATATTTATTCCGGTAATGATAACCAGATTGTTCCGTTGCTTTCATTAGGTGGGAAGGGAGTGATTTCTGTAACAGCGAATATTATTCCGGAGGATACTCATGATATGGTAATAAAATATTTAGAGGGAGATGTGGCAGGCTCTCTCGCATTGCAACTTAAGTCAATTGATCTTTGTGATGCAATGTTTTGTGAGGTAAATCCGATTCCGGTCAAGAAGGCAGTAGAGCTTGCAGGTCTTTGTAATGGGTATGTCAGAATGCCAATGACAGAAGCAGAGCCGGCAAGTGTGGAAAAAATCAAAAAAGCAATGATGGAATATGGTATAACACTAGTGTGCTGACACATTGATATTTGGGAAAACTACGCAGGATATAAATGATATCAAAGTGTGCGGAAACCTTTATTAAAGATTTTAAATTGCCGATGTAGGTGGCAGATGTTAAAATGGAGAGGAAAGGGGATGCTTTCATCTCCATTTTTCTTACATATAGGAAAGCGCACTGCGTTTTTCATGTAGCAAAAAGGGAAAGCTGGCACTTATGGATAGCTGCTAAAGCCGGACAGGCTTGATTGTGGCGGCTGCTATCACGTGAATATAATATTTTTGCAGAATGTGATAAATACTACGAATAACAGGAGGATGTAAAATGGTTAAAATGATTATGCATGGCTGTAATGGACATATGGGACAGGTGATTACAGAGCTTGTCGCAAAGGATAAGGAGATTGAGATTGTTGCGGGAATTGACTTGGTGGATAATAAGGATAATGGATATCCGGTGTTTTCCAGTATTGCAGGCTGTGATGTGGATGCAGATGTGATCGTGGATTTTGCAGCTGCAGCTGCAGTGGACAATCTGCTTGAATATTGTAAAGAGAAGAAACTTCCTGTTGTGCTTTGCACAACGGGGCTTACAAAAGAGCAGCTTGAAAAGGTATCGGAGACAAGCACAGAGACTGCGATTTTAAAGTCGGCAAATATGTCACTTGGAATTAATACGCTGCTTAAAATTTTAAAGGATGCTGCAAAGGTATTTGGTCCTGCGGGATACGATATTGAAGTGGTAGAACAGCATCACCGGCTGAAAAAGGATGCACCGAGCGGTACTGCATTGGCCCTTGCAGACTCGGTAAATGAAGCTTTGGGCAATGAATACAGTTATGTATATGACAGAAGCGGACGAAGCGAGCAAAGACCGGATAAGGAGATTGGTATTTCAGCAGTGCGGGGAGGAACCATTGTGGGTGTGCATGATGTGATTTTTGCAGGTACGGATGAAGTCATTTCGTTTAACCATACTGCATATTCTAAGTCTGTTTTTGCAAAGGGTGCGATTGAAGCTGCCAAATTCCTGGCAGGAAAGCCTGCAGGCATGTATGATATGGCAGATGTGATTGGATAAAAGGAAAGACAGGGATAAGAGTTTGGTTTAGGAGGATGTGTCTTGTGAAGGATGGATTTGTTAAGGTTGCTGCTGCTTCGCCAAAGCAAAAAGTGGCAGACTGTACTTATAATGGCGGGCAGATATTGAAAAATATAAAGGTGGCAGAAGCTTTAGGGGTTAAGCTTTTGGTATTTCCGGAACTTTGCATTTCCGGTTACACCTGTGGTGACTTGTTTTTGCAGGACACACTTTTACAGGCATGCAGGAAGGAAATTATCAGATTATTAGAACAGACAAAGGATATGGATATTCTTTTTGTAGTGGGATTTCCGTTTGCGTATCTGAACCGGCTTTATAATGTGGCAGCTTTTTGCAAGGGAGGCGAAATTTTAGGTCTTGTTCCGAAGAGAAATCTACCTAATTATCAGGAATTTTATGAAGCGAGGCATTTTACGCCGGGTCCGGAGGAGGCGTTTTTCGTTCATTTTCCGGGCTATGATGGTCGGGTGTTTTTTGGAACGGATATTTTACTGCAGTGCGAACAATTGCCGGAGCTTGTAATCGCAGGGGAAATCTGTGAGGATTTGTGGGTGCCGGATTCCCCCTCTGCAAGACATGCATTATACGGTGC
>CAMWYJ010000034.1 GCA_947178445.1 uncultured Clostridium sp. | reverse complement strand
ACGGAAACACAATTCTTTATATCTATATGTATTCCTCAAAATACAGTTTGATAAAAAATATACATACAACTGTAATCTTTTTTATCATCAAAATCTGCTAGAAAACTGCAAATTCTGCCAAAACTATTGAAAAAAATATGCTGTGTAATATACTTCTTGGCAGGAGGTGCAAAATGATTGAAGTGTTAATCCAAAAATTAGTAAATGCATTTGTTGCAAATGAATTGATTTCAGAAGATGAAAGAGAGAAATACTTATATACTCTGCTCTGTCTTGTTGAATCATGGTTGACAATTGGAAGTATTTTGTTGATAGGATTTTTTATAGGGAAACTCCTTCCAACAATATGTTTTTGCTTTTGTTTCTTTTCATTGAGATATAGAACTGGAGGTTTTCATCTTCCAACATTTGCATATTGCTATATTGGGTCTTTGGTGTTATATGGCGTGGTTTGTTTTTGCTGTGCAATACTAAAGCAGTATAATTTAATTTTATTTGGTGCAACTCTTCTGTCATCTTTGTGCATAATTGTATTAGGCACAGTAAATCATCCCAATATGAATATGACTAAAGATGAACTTAATGCTGCAAGAAGCTCGTCTAAATGGATGTTAAGTTTAGAATTACTAATTATAGCCTTTATGCTATGGATGCAAGTAGGTTATGATTTTATAGCTTATTCTTGTAGTGGTATTATTTTGTGTGCACTTCTCCTTATTATTGCAAAATTAAAAGGACAGGAGGTGAAAGTTTGAAGAAAAAGTGTGATGTGTTGAAACTTGTTGAAGCTATGACAAGAATTAAGGTTGAAGCAGATTCTTATCGTTGGCCACCATTGTGCACAGGTATCTTGCATCAACCAAAGAGACCTATGCAAAAGAAACACAAATAAAAAATTTGACTTCCTATCTCTTTTTTGAATCTAACGAAGATAGAAAGCCAAATCACTAATTCAGTAACTTATTGTAACATGATAATCAGAAAAATACAAGAAAGAAGGATATACAACATGAATAATAAAATTATTAAAAGAACAATTAAAATGTCCGTTTTAGGCATGGCACTTGCATTAATGATGACGGCAACCGCTTTTGCGGCGAGCGTAAAAATTACAGCAGATAAATCTGTAAAAGGTAATTCATCTGATGGATATTATGCCACAGGATATATTAAGTGTGAGCCATATCATTACGCAAATACTCGATTATTAGAATCTGCCACTGATAAAATTGTTAAAGAAAGTGGTAGAGTATATGGTTATAACAAGGTGACTGCAACTACAGGAACAACAAAAAGTTATGCAAGCAAATCCAAATTATATGCAGCAGTATACTATGGTTGGCAATAGAAAAGTATAATGTATTAAAAATAAAAGTAATTATTGTGGATAGGATATTTTCTATGCACAGTAATTACTTTTAAATAAATTTGGAGATAATGGGTATGCACTAAATAGGATGTGAGGCGATTAGTTTTATGAAAAACATAGTATACATTTTAAAAAGTATAATAGGATTGTTTGTTGTAATTTGCTTTCTTTTTCTTACCATAGGAAATTTTAAGACAGCAGTACAGATGAGTAAAAATAATGAAATAAAAGAATTTAAGAGATCTATTAAAATTACGGATCAATATGAAGAGAAAAATAATATCTCGTTGTATGAGTTTTTTTCAAAGCCTGATACTCTTTTAAAGTTAGAAAATGCATATTCAAAAATATTAGCCCATTTTGGGAAAAACTATTATGAGATTAGTGACCAATCAGTTGAGTATATCGGTTTATGTGATTTTGACGAAAAATTTGTATCAGGCGGAAAAGAAGCAAAAAATCAAAACATTCAAGAAATAAATGAAATCATTACACCATTGAATTCAGTTCAATTAGGACCAGAAACAATTGAAAATATAAAATTAAATGAATTAATACAAAGTGGAAGAATATTTTCTGAAGAGGAATATATATTGGATGAAAAAAACATGGTAATACCTCTGATTTTGGGTAATGATTATAAAGATTATTGTGAAATTGATGATACCTTTTTCTTTTTTTATCTTGGAGAAAAATTTTCAGGAAAAATAATTGCTTTTTTAGAAGAAGATTCATCTATAAATATAGGTGATGAGGAAACGAAAAAATTAGATAATTTAATAGTTATGCCGAGTCTGAAGCCAGCTATTAATTATGAAGAAACTGATTTTAATAAAATATTAGCTCTTATAAAAACAGAAGGATTTATTTTGTATGAAACAGTTGAAGAATATCAGGACATTCTCGATGAGATTGATATAATAAGAGAAGAAACGGGAGTTCTATATTCTTGCATTGAAAATCTCGATATAGTACCGTTGGAACAACATTATTTTATGCCAGTATTTTTAGCAGTATTTTTTGTTGTTTTGGGAGAACTTTTATTTGTAATTTATGTTATATATATACAAAAACTAATGCAGAAAATTGTTTATACAAAAAATTTTTTTAAAATTATGGTCATTTTATGCTTTTTTACATTGTCAACATATGAGATTTCTTATCTCTCAATTATTAAACTTCGTAACACGGCGTTGGCTTTAAATGTGATGCGTATCAGAGATATAGTTTTAGTTGAATTGTTAATTGCTTTAGTTCTTAATATGTTGATGATAAGTTGGAAAATATTTAAAAAATCTTTGAAGGAGAGAGTAAATGAGAGTAATAGGTGCAATTAATCATTATTTGGTTCCATCAATGCTAATAGCTATCTTTATTTGGGGAATTTGTTTTCTTGGTACTTATATTAAACATAAGAAAGTAGATATAAGAACTTGGGGGATTAGATACGTATTTATAACTTACTTGTTAAGTATATTTATGATTACAGAGGCATATAAAGTGTTCATAGAGGGAATTCCAGCTTTTTTAATGGAACCAAACTTAATTCCCTTTTTTTACACTGTAACAGATATTCTTAATAATCCATATGCTTCTTTTGTTCAAATTGGTTATAATTTTCTATTATTTATTCCATTTGGTTTTTTATTAGTAATTTCTTTTCCAAATTATACATGGAAATTTTGGAAAATTCTTTCGGTAACGATAGTAGTGGTATTATTAGTAGAAATCTTAGAATATTTTTCGGGAAGATATATGGATATAGATGATATATTTATCAATGTTTGTGGTTCAGCTTTCGGTTATTTTATCTATATATTAATGAGTAAAATTATTAAAAGAATGTTGCCTTTTTTAGATGAGTGTTGATTATCTGTAAAATTTTGCTATTATTTTTCTAAGTAGATTGCAAAAATATGAATAAATGCTTTTGCCGAATTAATTACAAAGTAAAATTGCGATAAATTAAAGAAATACTAATAATATCAAAAAATAAACTAAATGGAGCAGATTGTAACACCAATCTGCCCCACAATTATCTATACTTTTCATGGTCATCTGCTGTATAATTAAATCTATCCCTCTAACTATATGCCTGTGCATTTTCTGTGTGTGTCATACCGTGATAAGCTCGTATTCTCTGGAGCCTAATCCCAAAGCTGCTGCAGCCTCAATCGTATGGATACCGTTGCGGGATTCGATTCGTTCGATTAAATGGTCTCTGCCCGGATCGTCGGCAGCATACACCAAATCGATACATGCCTGGTCGATGGCAACCGGATCCAAGGATACAAGAATTCCGATATCATTCATGCACGGGTCCTCTGCTACGGCACAGCAGTCGCAGTCCACAGACATATTTTTCATGACATTGATATAAATTATCTTGTCCTTGAAATAGTCTGTGATAGAAGCCGCGGCGTCTGCCATAGACTCCAAAAAGGAATCATGATCCGCAGTCCAGATTTCTTCCGGAACACCGGCACCATGAATATAAGCCTTGCCATAAGAAGAGGCGATACCGATAGATAACTGCTTTAAGGCTCCGCCGTAACCGCCCATGGGATGTCCCTTGAAATGGGAGAGAACCAGCAGGGAATCGTAATTTGCAAGGTTTTTTCCTACATAATTCTTCTGTATGCGCTTTCCATTAGGAATGGCAAGCTCTAAATCAGGACCTTCCGCATCTAGTAAGTCTACGTTAAAATATTTGCTCCAGCCATGTTTTTCTATTGTAATTAAATGCTTCTCTGTCGTATTGCGTTCGCCGTCATAAGCAGTATTACACTCGACAACTGTTCCTCCGACGTGCTCAATTACCGGCTGCCAAAAATCCGGTTTTAAAAAGTTCTGGTTTCCAACCTCACCGGAGTGAAGCTTGATGGCAACTTTTCCGGGTAATGTCTTTTCGGTCATTTTATAAAGTTCCAATACTTTATCAGGGGTGATTGTTTTAGTAAAATATACTTTTGATTTCATATAAGCCTCCGTTTCCATCAATAACCCCATTTAGGGGGTGTAAATTATAGAGTTTCAGATATAAATTATTCTATCAAAAAATGTGTTTTTTTACCATAAATATTTGCAAAATTTATCAAATGCTATCGTAAGATTTTCTTAAAGAATCCTTCATAAAAAAACAAAACATAGAAGTCTGTTATCTGCTATAGTACTAGTGTGTTGTGCATCAGGTAATTGTGATAACAAAAGGAGGCTTACTATGGAAAATTTGATACTTGTAGGATATGAAATGATATTGGCAGGATATGAAGGTTTAACTGTTTTTGTTCCAGCGGCGATAACAATATGGGTACTTCGTCTGCGGTATAAGAAAGGAAATGATAGAGAAACTGGCGGGCATATTTTATGGATGTTAGTTTTTGCGGTCTATATATTTGGTGTTTTCCATTTTACAGGTGCTGGTACAATATTTCACATCAAACAATATGGACTGGAATATAATGTAGAAACAATAAACCTGATGCCATTTTCCGATGCAAATATGGATAAAGTAGGATATGGCTTAAATGTGGTACTGTTTGTTCCCCTTGGTTTTTTATTGCCGCTGATCTGGTCGAATTTAAACAAAATAAAATATGCCTGTACTGCCGGAATATTGTTGTCGCTGCTGGTGGAACTCAGTCAGCTTTTAAATATACGGAGTACAGACATAGATGATTTAATCCTAAACTCTGCCGGAGCAATGCTTGGCTTTCTTATGTTCCGGTTATATTCCCGTATAACAAAAAGAGATGTGATGCCAATGGCATATTGCAAATATGAGGCAGCTATCTATATATCGGTCATGTTTCTATGCCGGTTCTTCTTCTATAATGAATTGGGCATAGCAAAGCTGCTGTATGGATTTTGACCGGCATTTATAATGAATTGGTTTTTTATACATGGAAGAGCTGTTTTAAAGTGTTATCATGATGAAGCAGCTCTTTTGCCTGTTCTCTGTATCTTTCTTCGTGGAGATAGGTATGGCGGAAGGGTTTAATGGAAGGGGCGAGGTCAATGGCGTTTTCATAATCCGTGACATTCAATGCCAGCGTTTCCACATAATTAAAAAATCCGGTATCCGTAAAAATAGTATGCACCCGCTTATAGCGGTGGTTCTGAACAAGGCTCATCAGGTACGTCGCAATTCCTACCTGGATTCCGTGAAGCTGGGGAACCTCCAGCATTTTATCCAGTGCGTGGGAGATTAAATGTTCACTGCCGCTGGTAGGTGCACTGTTTCCTGCGATTTCATTTGCAATGCCGCTCATGGCGAGGGAGTCTAGTAATTCCTTTAAAAATAAATCATCCTGAATGCTGGTAAAGGGAGTCCGCACAAAGCTGTTGACTGCTTTTTTGGCAATCATCATGGCGAAATCATTTACCTCTGCATAGCCTTGATCTTCTTCATATTGCCAGTCATATAGTGCGGTGATTTTCGAAACCATATCCCCGATTCCGGAATAGAGAAAATGTTTTGGTGCACTTTTAATGACCCCGGTATCCACAATGATACCGTAGGGCATTCTGGCAGGGACAGAATTCCTTCTGCCGTCAATTAAAATGGATGCACTGGCACTGGAAAATCCGTCACTGGAAGCAGAGGTGGGAATACTGATAAATGGCAGCTTGCGTAAAAATCCGCTGTATTTTGCCGCATCGATTACTTTGCCTCCGCCAAGACCGATGACTGCCTGTGTTTTATTTGGCAGGCTGAAAGCAAGGGCAGTGATATCTTCCAGACGTACAGAATCTAACTCCTGATATTCCAAAACTTCAATGTCAGCGGACCGCAGGGATTCCATCACTGTATTTCCAAACATATCAATTAAGCCATTTCCGAAGAAAATGACAACCTTTTTGATATCGCTTTCTTTCAAATAGGTGCCAATCTTTGCAAGAGCACCGTTTTCTACCTTTAGAAATGCCGGAATGGCAATGTAATCATTATTTTTTTGTTTCATTCTTTTTGATCCCTTTCTTGGTAATAATAAAATTGGTAATTATAAATAGATTGTCTGATGTCTGAAACTATTGTAAAATTATCGCAGTAGTGTACCTACATTATTGCCATCATAGCACGGATCTAATATCAATGCCAGAAAAAGTTGATTTTTGGAATCTGCTTTTAAAATATGGTTTTGAAGGATTTTAAAAGTGATAATGAGCAGGATGACAGGCAGCTTTATATAATCTTTTCTACGTTAGATGAGGGAGATATCGTGAATGAGTGTTATTTATAATCCAATTACTGCAACACCTTTTGCATATAACGAATCCTATATGGAATTCGAGCCGTGTGAAGCTTTAAAACCGTACATAAAGTGCTTCTGGGGAACAAAAAAGCCATATCGGCAGATGAAAACAGATACGCCAACGAGAGGTATTGTGACACCGGACACCTGCGTGGATATTATTTTTACGGTAGACTTTACAAATAATCGGATTCGTGGAAGCTTCTGTGGGATTGATGATAGGACATTTACGACATATGATGCAAATGATGAGGAGAAAGTAGTGTCTACATTTGCAATCCGTTTTTTTGCATGGAGTGCAGTTCTCTTTTCAGAAGAATCCATGTCGGACACAAGAAATGCCTTTTTTGAGGTGGGACATCATTTTTCCAAATTACAGAGGGCGATATCACCATCCTTGTTTGACATCGTCGATATGGAAGCACGGATCCGGATCGCAGAAGAATATTTGTTAAAGCATATTCATCCGGAGAGAAAAAATACAGTTTTAACAGATGGAGTTTGTGAGATACTGAAGCGAAAGGGGAATGTAAAAATCGGGCAGCTCGCGAAGGATATTCATACAAGCAGCAGGCATTTGGAACGGCTGTTTCAGGAAAACATTGGGATTTCTCCAAAACGCCTGGCTTCTTTAGTACGGTATCAGTATTTGTGGAATGATATTTTATTTCATCCCAAATTTCAGATTTTAGATGCGGTATATCAATACGGATATACAGATCAGGCACATCTTCTTCATGATTTTAAAAGGTTTCATACAATGAACATAACGGAAGCAAGGGAATATGCATTAAAACATGTCGGTTTTTTACAAGAGAAATGTTGATATTATGATATAATGTCAACAACGGTCGCAAAGCGAAGGTTGATGGCCTGCGCGAGCATTAGCGAGCTGATCAGGAAAAAACGAAAAGGCGGTAAATACAAATGGATTATTTGAGTTGTTGTGGAACGGACTGCAGTGCATGTGGATGCTATGGAAGTCTTTGTAAGGGCTGTAATGAATGCAAGGGAGAGGTATTCCATGCTCCGGAAGGAAAGCCCTGTCCTATTTATGATTGCGTTGTAAATCAAAGGAAAATGCGAAATTGTGCACAGTGTCAGGAAATGCCCTGTTCTACTTGGAGAAATACGAGGGATCCTAAGTTTACGGATGAGGAATTTGAGAAAAATATTGAAACCAGGGTAAAAGCACTAAAAGGAACAAAATAAGGAGAGATGCATCATGGCAGATAACAAAGAACTTGTGGCATACATAATGGAACAGTTATCGGGCTTGGGAGAAATCCGTAATATTCCAATGATGGGAGGTTATATTTTCTATTATCGGGAGCGGATTTTTGGTGGAATATATGAAAGCGGATTTATGGTAAAGGTTACAGAAGCCAGTAAGAAATATATGCCGGATAGCGAACCGGAAGCACCATACGAAGGAGCAAAGCCGATGCTTCCCGTTACCATTATTGACAACAAGCAGTTATTGCAGGAGATGGTGGCTGCAATGTATCCGGAACTGCCGGAGCGAAAACCGAGAAAGAAATAAATTGCAAGATGCAGTATGAAGTTTTTTTCTGAACTTTATGCAGATAATAAAAAGAGCGGAATGATTGAATGATATATGAATCAATTCGCTCTTTTTTGCGTAGTGGGACAGCCTTTAATTTTACAGTAAAAGCAATGTAATAAAATATAATTATAATGAAATATAAAAGAAAAAAATTTAAAAAACATGTAACAGAAACATAAGAAAAACATAAGTTTCACAGGCGGAGAAATATGATATAACATTAGGTGGCAGCTATGGTATCATGCATTGCTGCAATCAGTTAAATAATAACTGTACATAGGAGAAAAGGATATGGTATTTAGTTCACCCATTTTTTTGTTTGCATTTTTACCGGTTATATTTTGTTTATATTATATATTTCCAACGAATATTTCTATTAAAAACGGATTGTTGATTATTGGAAGTCTTCTTTTTTATGCTTTTGGAGAGCCAGTTTATGTTTTTTTAATGATAGGTTCTGCAGGTGTGAATTATTTATTTGGAAGGCTGCTTGGAAAAGAGAATCTGGCAGGTGCCCATAGTTTGTTTTTTCGGAAAATACTGCTTTGCCTGGCTGTAATCCTTAATATTGGAGTATTATGTGTGTTCAAATATTCTGGGTTTATTATGGCAGGTATTTATCAAATATTTCATGTGGCAGCTCCGGTTCCACAAATTGCACTGCCGGTAGGTATTTCGTTTTTTACGTTTCAGGCACTTTCCTATGTGATTGATGTATATCGGGATGGAAAGACAGAACAGAAAAATTTTTTGAAATTATTGTTATATATTTCGTTTTTTCCTCAATTAATTGCAGGCCCGATTATCCGTTATCATGACATCAGCAAACAGATGGAGGAGCGAAGCATAAATGTGGAAAAGATTATGTTTGGAATGCAGCGCTTTACCAAAGGGCTTTCTAAAAAATTATTTCTTGCAAATACTCTGGGATATATTGCCGATACGGTATTTTCTCTGGATATAACAAGTTATCATTTATTAGTGGCATGGCTTGGAGCTATTAGTTATACCTTGCAGATATATTATGATTTTAGCGGATATTCAGATATGGCAATTGGGCTTGCGGCTATGTTTGGATTTGAGTTTAAAGAGAACTTTGAACATCCATATAGTGCATGTGGCATCAAGGATTTTTGGAGGAAATGGCATATTTCCTTATCTGCATGGTTTAGGGAATATGTTTATATTCCATTGGGAGGAAATCGTACAGAAAAGTGGAAAACAGAGCGTAATAAAATCATTGTATTTTTATTGACCGGAATCTGGCATGGTGCAAACTGGACCTTTGTTATATGGGGAATGATTCACGGAATTGCCAATATATTAGAGGACACGTTCTGGTCGGTGAAAAAATGCGAGGCAAAGGTAATTAGGAATATATATACATGGCTGATTGTGATAGTAGCATTTGTAATGTTCCGTGCGGATACTGTAACAAATGGATTTATGATGATGAAAGCGATGTTTTTGAATGTTACCATGAATCGGGCTTCCGTAAGCTTATTAAAGGAACAGATGAATCCGTACAATTTGACCATGTTAGGAATCGCATTCCTTTTTTCTTATCCTATCAGCAGAAAGGTAAAACAGAAATTTAAAGATCAAGAAAAAGGATACAATTTTGTGTTATGGGGCGGAAGTCTCTGCCTGCTTTTGCTATGTATGCTGAACCTGGCATCCACTTCCTATAATCCGTTCATTTATTTTCGGTTTTAAAATAAGGATAATAATATTGCAGATGGAGGAAAAAGGATGTGAATAGGAAGATATATGTAGCAGTATTCATTATAATTATAAGTATGCCACTTATAGGGATGTTATGGTATCAGACAGATATGACAGTGGAAAAACGGCATGCCCGGGCATTTCCTTCTATATGGAAAGAGGAGAAGCTCAATGTAGAATTTTTTACAGAACTTACGGACTATTTTGCAGATAATTTTGCTTTCAGACAGGAGCTTGCTACAGTAGATGCTGTAATTAAAACCAGTTTGTTTCATGTGTCTAATAATGAAAAGGTGATTGTGGGAGAAGATGGCTGGTTGTATCTTGGAGAAACGAAGGAAGATTATTTAGGCAGGAACACGATGAGCGGACGGGGAATATATAACTGTGCGAAAGTATTAAATTTATTACAGGAAGAAGCGGGGAAACAGGGATGTCAATTTTTATTTGTTCCGGTTCCGAATAAGAATTCGCTGTATCCCGAATATATGCCGGAATGGTATATGAAACAGAGTACAGAGAATAATTACAGTCAGTTAGTAAAAGAGCTGGGAAAGCAGAAGGTAGCATTTATAGATTTAAAAAAAGAATTTTCGAAAAAAGATAATGTGCTATATCATAAGCTTGATACACATTGGAATAATGAGGGAGCTGCATTTGCTGGTGGACAGATTCTGGAATCTTTGAAAAAAGAACATACAGATTATACGAATGAAAATTATAGGGTAGTAAATAATTTTTCTGGAGACCTGTGGGGAATGCTATATCCACAATGGAAAAAGCTGGATGCTGATATCATTTATGACAGGGAACATATCTTTGAATATTGTAATGATGTGAATACGACAGAAGATATGTTTATTGAGACAAAAAGCCAGAAAGACGGTTCCCTTGTAATGTTTCGCGATTCTTTTGGAAATGCACTACTTCCCTTTTTGGCAGATGAGTATGGGGAGGCATATTTTACAAAGGCAGTTCCGTATAATTGGAATTTATTAGAGCAATATGGGGCAGATACTGTGGTGATAGAACTGACAGAACGGCATATTCCTTCCTTGCAGCAGGAGATTCCGGTTATGCAGGGACCTGAGCGGAAACTGAAAGGCACAATGGAGAGGATTTCACAGTCAAATACAACGCTTAATATCAGAAAAACAGAGAATCAATATATTCTTTATGGAATGATGGATGCAAGTTATGTAGAAGACAATTTTGATGTTTTTATCAAAGTAATCAGAGACGGAAAGGAAAGCATTTACGAAGCATTTCCGGCAGTATATGAAATGGATGGCAGCGAAGAAAATCAGGATTATCAATATGGAATTTATCTGGATGAAAATGTAATAGGAACAGAAAACTGTAAACTGGAAGTGATTACGGGAAGGTCTGGAAAATATTACATTCTGAAGGATTGTTTAATATACAAAGGTGAAAAAGGAGAATAGAAAAATGAGAAAAAGAATGTGTTATGTAATTATGGTTGGTGCGTTAATGGGGATATTGGCAGGCTGTAATGGAAATAAGAAAGAGATTGCCTATATGGATCAGAGTACAACAATGGATTCAGAAATAACAACAGAGGAAAAAACGACAGAGGGCAGAACATTACAAAAAAAGACATCAGAGGAAAAGATAACAACACAAAATCAAAAAGATACACAAAGTCCGGTGACAACAGAGCAGGGAACCTCTGCAGAAAAAGAGATAACAGAACAAAAGGAAACCAGACAGACTACGGAGAAAGCAGAAAAGAAAACGACGGAAAAAAAGAAGAAATCCAAGAAAAAGAAGGAAAAAATAACAGAAGAAAAAACAACGGAGAATACTACGGAAGCAGAGCAGTCAAATAAGGATATTGCGAAGGGATATGTTGGAAAGACATTAGACAGTCTGGTGGCAGCGATTGGCGGATATAAGAATTTCAGCAAGGCAGAAAGTTGTTACTATGAAGGAGAATATGATGGTATCGCACAGTTTGATGGGTTTACGGTATATTGCCATTCAGAGGGACAGACAATCTGGTATATTGATTCTGTAGAGTAATGATATTAACAAGAAAAGAATAGAAAACAGGTATTTTATGACTATACGTTGGGCTAAGTAATTAGGAGGATTTATATTATGATAAGAAAAATGCAAAAGACAGGGATGGTATCTGGAAAAAGAGTGCTTCAGTTGGTATTGTTTTTTACTTTCATTTGTCTGTGTATGCCTTTACGGGTACAGGCAGCAGGTCAGGAGGGCTGGAAGGAAAAAAAAGGCTGTCATTATTATTATAAGGAAAATGGAAAAAAGGCGACAGGACTAACGGTCATTGGCTCAAAAACATATTATTTTAATAAAAAAGGTGTTATGCAGACCGGATGGCAGAAATTGAGGGGTGAATACTATTATTTTGACAGAAATACGGGAAAACAGATGAAAGGATGCAAGGTGGATGGTATTAAAATAAAAAAAGACGGGACAGTGAAAAAGACAAAATACAATAAAGAAAAGATTGACACAATGATAACAGCACATAAGTTGGTTAATCAGCTTACAAAGCCTACCGACAGTAAGAAAACAAAAATGAAGAAATGTTTTAAATGGGTTTCAAAGTTTCCCTACAAACGTTATCGTTTTTTTGAGCCTATCTACAAACAAAAAGGATGGGAAATGACTTTTGCTAATGATATTTTCAAAAAGAAACAGGGAGATTGTGTATCAGGGGCATCAGCGGTTGCATTTTTGTTTCATGAATGTGGCTGTAAAACGGTATATATCTGCCATGACACAGAACATGCATGGGTTGAGTTGAATGGGAGAGTGTATGATCCATTATTTGCCAGGGTAAAAAATTTTGACAAATACTACAACGGTACATATAAAAGTGTGGGTTTGTGGGCAACAGATAAGCGTAAAATATAATTATGAAAATCTGTAAAAACGGTACATAAGGGCAGCAAAAACGCTGCCCAAGTACCGGTGGTTGCAAATGCCCTCTCCATGAATATCATACAGCATACAAGGCAAGCTGGTTATCGATAGAGAAGGAGTAAACAGTTACGAGAAATTAAAAATATTTTAGAACTTTGCATAAAAAGGATTGAGGCACACGAGATCATCTGCTAAAATAGTAATAATTCCTGTTTTGGCAATGAATGCTGTAAAGAGCCGGAATGTCAAGGACAGGAGTTATAAGAAAAGATTAGGAGGATAAAACATGGCAGATTTGAAGGGAACAAAGACAGAGGCTAATTTACAGGCGGCATTTGCAGGGGAATCACAGGCTCGTAATAAGTATACCTACTATGCAAGCAAGGCAAAAAAGGATGGTTATAACCAGATTGCGGACATTTTTTTGGAGACAGCGAACAACGAGAAGGAACATGCAAAAATGTGGTTTAAGCTGTTAAACGGAGGTGCAGTTCCAGATACTGTTACGAATCTGAAGGATGCAGCAGCAGGCGAGAACTTTGAATGGACGGATATGTATAAGGAGTTTGCTGCGACGGCTAGAGAAGAAGGATTTGAGGATATTGCAAAATCCTTTGAGATGGTTGGCGAGATTGAAAAGGCACATGAGGAGAGATACAAGAAATTGTTGGAAAATGTAGAGGGTGGTCTTGTATTTTCAAGAGACGGTGATATGATTTGGGAGTGTGCAAACTGCGGTCATATTCATGTAGGACCGCAGGCACCGGAAGAATGCCCTGTATGTGCACATCCGCAGAGTTATTTCAAGCTGAGAGCAGAAAATTATTAAGATATGCTGTATCCTGCAATGATGGGCGAGGATCGGTCATTGTATAATGGAACAGAGTTTAAACATACAATTTTAACAGGAAATGTAGTAGGAAAGCATATCGGTATTTAGTTGTCCGATATGCTTTTTTGGTAGAAAACAGGAGTATGGACAATGCATATTTTTGTGGTAGAAGATGAGAAAACAATAAGGCAGGAATTGAAGGTACTGCTGGAAAATGCGATGTATCAGGTGACGGCACCGGATACATTTGAGAATATTGTATACCAGATAAAAGAAATCAGACCGGATCTGGTGCTTTTAGATGTGAATCTGCCAGAGGTTTCCGGATTTGATATCTGTATGCAGATTCGGGAACAGATGGAGATACCGATTATCTTTTTGACTAGCAGAACCGATTCCATGGATGAATTAAACGGAATCCTTAAAGGCGGGGACGATTACATTACCAAGCCATATCAAGCACCAATTCTTTTGGCGAGGATTGCTGCAGTGTTAAAGCGTACAAGGGGTATGGAGAAAAAAGAGGAAAACCAGTTAGCAAGGAACGGGGTGCTGTTAGATATCGCAAGGTGTTGTCTCGTCTTTCAGGAGCAGCAGGTGGAGCTTACCAAAAATGAAATGAAAATTTTGAGCCTTTTATTCCGGCATCCGGGAGAATTTGTTTCCAGAATGGACTTGATTGAATATTTATGGGAGAATCAGATGTTTATTGACGACAATACACTGAGTGTTCATATTGCGGGAATCCGCAAAAAAATGAGTGAAATCGGAGTGCAGGATTTTATTGAGACAAAGAGGGGGATTGGTTACCGCATATGAAGTGGATGGACTTTTTAAGAGATAAAGGAATGCTTTTACTGCTGCATCTGGTATGTATGTGTGTACTGGCCGGATTTTTAAGGGCTACCGATTATAATGAGTCCAATATTATTTTGATTCTTATTTTCTGGAGCATTCTGATTGTTATCTGGCTTTTGGTTACTTATTTACAGCGGAGAAGCTATTTTCGAAAAATTGAGCAGATTTTGGAGCAGGCGGACCAAAGATATCTTCTAGGTGAGCTGCTTCCCGATTCCTTTCGCATGGAGGACCGGTTGTTCCGGGAAATAATACGGAAATCCAATAAATCTGTTATTGAACGGATTCGCCGGGTTGAGGACGGAAAAAAGGATTATAAGGAATATATTGAAAGCTGGGTGCATGAGATAAAGGCACCGATTGCAGGCATTTCCCTGATTTGTGACAACAGACGGCATGATCTGTCGGGAAAGCAGCCGGAAAAAGGGAAAGAGGCGGAAGTGACAGTGGATGGAAGTCCCCTGCAGACAGAATTGATATCGGACGAAAAAGACGATTTTCGCACAATCAGTATGGAGAATCAGAAAATTGAAAATTATGTGGATATGGCACTTTACTATGCCCGTTCGGAAAATGTTTATAAGGATTATCTGATTCGGGAGACAAACCTTAGTGAGGTGGTAAATGAGGTGCTTAGCAAGAACCGTCTGTTGCTGATTCAAAACCATGTGCAGGCAGAGGTAAGCTGCGAGGATACTGTTTATACGGACCGGAAATGGATTGCATTTATACTGAATCAGATTATGCTAAACAGCGTAAAATACAGGGGAGAACGACTGGTATTTCATATCGATACAAAGAGGGAAAAAAATGGTGTAACTCTGATTTTTGAGGATAACGGTTCCGGTATCCCGAAGGAGGAAATTTCCCGCATTTTTGAGAAGGGCTTTACCGGAAGCAACGGCAGGGAGCATGAGCGTTCCACTGGTATGGGACTGTATCTATGCCATAAGCTGTGCAGCAGGCTCGGCATTGGAATTAGGGCCGAGTCGGAATATGGAAAAGGGACAAAAATAATTTTGGATTTTCCAATTAGCAATTATATAAGCAGGGAGTAAAGGGCTTGAGGATATCTTACGAAATCTTAAGATAACTTCAAGCTATCTTTATATGAAGACGGATGGAGATATAATAAAATCATTCTGTAAAGAAAAGATTGTGAGGAGTGATGAAAATGAATGATTACATCCAGGTATGTGATGTAGAAAAATACTATGGAAATGAAGCAAATTTGACAAAGGCGGTAGACCGGGTTAGCTTTTCTGTGGAAAAAGGAGAATTTGTCGGTATCATGGGCGCATCCGGTTCCGGTAAATCAACACTGCTGAATGTACTGGCAACGATTGACAGAGTAACAGCCGGTCATATTTATTATGAGGATACGGATATTACTGAACTGTCAGAGGACGATTTATCGGAATTCCGCAAGGACAATCTGGGCTTTGTGTTTCAGGAGTATAATCTTTTGGATACCCTGACCATTGAGGAAAATATTATTCTGGCACTGACCTTACAGGGTGGAAAAAAGAAGGAGATAGACGAAGACTGCAGCCGGATTTTAAAATTGTTGGGGATTGAGGATATTCGTGGCAAATTTCCGTATCAGGTATCAGGAGGACAAAAACAGCGGTGTGCCTGTGCCAGAGCATTGGTGAATCATCCGAAGCTTCTGCTTGCTGATGAACCTACCGGGGCATTGGATTCCAACGCTGCCCAGACATTGCTTGAGACCTTTACGAATCTAAATCAGAGTATGGAGGCCACAATCCTTATGGTAACGCATGATGCATTTTCAGCAAGCTACTGTGGGCGTATTTTATTTTTGAAGGACGGAAGGATTTTCCATGAGCTGGTGAGAGGAGATAAGAACAGGAAGGTCTTCTTACAGGAGATTCTGGATGTATTGTCCCTGACGGGAGGTGAGCTGTCCAATGTTAAATAAGCTTGCTTTCCGTAATATGAAACGTTCTGCCAGAGATTATCTGGTCTATATTCTCACAATGACGGTGGTCACTGCACTGATGTATGCATTCAGCAGCCTCATTTTTCAGAACGGGCTTTCTGTTCATTTTGAAGTAGAGGGTGTCATGGAGATGATGATCGGTCTTGCAACAGTATTTATTGTACTGATTGTTGCATGGCTGATTAACTATATGGTGCGGTTTATGCTGGAAAAACGAAGCGGGGAATTTGGCATTTATCTGTTATTGGGGATAAAGAAGAAAACGGTTTCCAAGCTCTATATCCGGGAAAATATCCTTCTGGGCGGTGCTGCTTTTTTCTTTGGACTCATTTTCGGTGTATTATTGCAGCAGGTATTGCTCTCTATTATGTATTCCATGGTAAGGATGGAATATCATCTGCATATTGCATTTCATGCAGGAACGATTCGGATGACTGTATTCTGTTATACGGGCTGTTATCTGATCGCACTCCTTAGGTGTAGGCGTAAATTTAAGAAAATGAATATTCATGCACTGATGAATGCAAACCGGCAAAATGAGGAGGTCAGGGAAAAGCATGAGGGGCTGAAAAAACTGTTATTTCCCCTTTCCATTTTCTTTATTTTTCTGTTCTGGACTGCTTTTGGAAAGCTTTCCAATACCGGAGAAATTTTTCTGTTTCTGATTGGGCTGGTGCTTACAATTTATCTTTTTTATATGGGACTTTCGGCATGGATTATGTGCTATGTGCGCAAGAAGGGAAAGGGAATCTATAAGGGGCAGAATTTGTTTTTATTCCGGCAGTTTGCCGCAAAGGTGCGAACGATGCAGTTTACCATGGGAACCCTGACGGCATTATTTACGCTTGCCCTGATGGGCGCTTCCATTGCCCTGATGTTTAGTGAGTATGAAAATACGGTCTTGGAGGGCAAATATCCATTTGATGTGCAGGTATTTAGTGGAAATGTGGAGGATGATTTTGCAGATGAGAAGGCGGTCATTGATGAAAACGGCACACCATCGGAATATTATTCCTATCATATTTATACGGACAGGGATAATCAGGTCAATGCATGGATACTGACACATTTAAATGCATGGGGGACGATGTACCGCAATGAGGACGGCACTCCCAATATGCCGGAGATTGAGGCTTTTCTTCAGGAGGACGACGTGTATTGCGTGTATTACCCATACGATACCTATATGGGAATGTCGGATTATAATCATTTGCGCAAAATGATAGGATATGAGGAGATAAATATAAATCCGGATGAGTACCTGGTTCAGATTAAGCCTCGGTTATATAAAGAGGTGCAGGAAATCGGAAATGATTTGCGAATTACAGATGCATCAGGGCAGGGGGTTCTCTCCTGTGCAGGGGTTGTTTCTGATTATTTTTCCCAGGATGGGCATAACGGTGCGGATTATGTGATTGTAGTGCCGGATGCAATTTTGGAGCGGATGGTGCCCTTTTATTCGGAACTGGTTGTGGATATGGGGGAGGGGAAGATTCCGGTGGATTTGCAGCAAAAGCTGGAGGATCTGACGGAGGAAGAAGACGCAGATGTCAATGATGAGGAAGATGATTTTCACCGTGGTGGTTCCGATAATATTATCGGTTATTCGGCAATCAATCTGGTAAGGGAAAATCTGATTCCTGAGGTGAAATATGTGCTGGGTACCTTTATCATACCATTATTTTATATCGGATTGGTTTTTGTCAGTGTGGCGGTAACGGTATTGTCGGTACAGCAGTTGAGTGATTCTGCAAAATATAGATTTCGCTATGATGTGCTGGTAAAGCTGGGCCTTTGCCGGAGGCAGATTCATCAGCTGATTTTGAAGCAGCTGACAGCTTATTATCTCTGCCCTGCCGTATTGGCAATGGTAATCAGCGGAAAGATGATTCTGTTTGTCAGTAAACTGTTTGTGCGCGAAACAGGAGTGCCAACATTTATGGGCAGCTTTTTCTTAAAAAGCGTTGTATTGTTTTTTGGAATTTATCTTGTTTATTTTATCGTAACCTATGTCGGATTCAGGCGGAATGTAGAGGAAAAGAGATAGAGCACTTCAAAGACTGTATCATCAATCAATAACCAAAATAATCATCAATTCCGTCTACCATGCCCTGTGCCAGCTTGTTCCGGTATTTATCTGTAGCCATTTTCCGGTCTTCTGCGGGATTGGTCATGAATCCGACTTCAATCAGGGTTACTGGCATTTTAGCCCAGTTAGAGCCGCTTAAATCATTTCTAGGACTAAGTCCACGGTTTTTCGCTTTTGTTTTTTTACACATAGCATTTAAGATGCATGCGGAAAGTTTTTTGCTCTTTTTACTCAGCTTCCCTACATAAGGATTTGACTTTGTAGGGTACAAAGCAGAAGCCCCGGAAATGGAATGGTTGTCGATGCCGTCAGCGTGGATGCGGACATAAATGTCGGCTTTCGCTTTGTTGGCAATTTTTGCGCGGGATACACAGCTAAGTGCCTTCTTGCTGTCGGTTCTCGTCATGACGACCTTATAGCCCCGTGCCTCCAAAAGTTTTTTCATCTTTTTTGCAAGGGACAGGGTAAGCTTGTATTCTGGAATTTTGGTAACAACACCGCGGGTTCCGGATGCATCTTTTGCTTTCATGGTTTTAGAGCCAGGGCCGATTGGCTCTGTACCGCTGGCAACAACACCGGTATGACCGGGATCCAATGCAACAATTTTCTTTGGCTTAACGGTAACCTTTACGGAGACAGAGAGATTGCCGGCGCAGGCGGTAATGCTTGTAGTACCGGCTTTTATAGCAGTCATTTTTCCCTGATTGTTAATTTTGGCAACTTTTTTATTTGAGCTTTTAAAGGTGACAGGCTCGTCCGTTCCAGTGAGCGAGACCTTAAAGGTATAGGTTTTTCCGGCCTTTATTTTGGTGGTACTTTTTGTAAACCGGATTTCTCCGGCTGTGTCAGCCGGGACCGCTGTATCTGCAGCAGCAAAGGCTGTGCTGGAAGAAAACAGCAGGCTTAGTATAAAAATGGTTGTCAGCATCCATAAAATGTGTTGTATATGCAGTTTTTCAAACGTTTTCTTTTTCATAATAAAACCAGCCCCTTTTCTTTATCACCTGTTTTACGGGAATACAATTAATCCCATTCTATTTTATGTCCTTTTTTTCGTAGTATACGGTAAATCTTGTCTTCATTTTCAATTAAATCTTCTATCAGAGCAGCAAATTTTTTCGCTTTTTTCTCATTTTTAGCTGAGAAATCATAATAAGCTACATACATTCCTGCCTCAGGGTCCGTGTCCAAGTTTTTTAATAGCGTCGGTGCCTTTTTCTTAAGATAATAGTTGAAAAATGTCTCCCAGTTGTATCCATTCATATAGGCATCTTCACAAATTTCATTCATTTTCTCACCCACGGAAAATGGTTTTTCCTGCTCGATATAAAAGCAGATTGAAATACTGTCTTCAGATTTGTCTATATTCAAATATTCTTTCATCATAGCCTCCCAGCTCATTAAGTATTTCGTGTTATAAGGTAAGGATATCACAATTCCTATTTTTCGACAACCATAAAACAACTTGGGTTTGTGTAGTTTTCTTTGCAGGCATCAGATACTTATCAATAGAAAACGCCGGTAGGTTATGCTATAATGAAATGGATTTTGATGCCTTGATTTAATATGGCTTAGATGTAAAGGGAGGACGGTCGATTGAAAAAGGTCAGATTGAAGATGGATGTGGAACGTAGAAAGAGCCGGATTGCACCGGAAATCTATGGTCAGTTTTCGGAGCATCTGGGCAGATGTATTTATGAGGGAATCTATGTGGGAGAGGATTCCCGGATTCCAAACTATAAGGGGATGCGGATAGATGTCGTGGAGGCGTTGCGGGATATTAAACTGCCGGTGCTGCGCTGGCCGGGTGGATGCTTTGCGGATGAGTACCACTGGAGAGATGGGATTGGTCCTAAGGCAGACCGGAAAACCATTGTCAACAAAAACTGGGGTGGTATTGTGGAGACGAATCATTTCGGGACGCATGAATTTATGGAGTTGTGTGAACAGATTGGATGTGAGCCCTATATTGTGCTCAATATGGGCAGCGGTACTGTGCAGGAGGCAGCGGACTGGATTGAGTATATGACATTTGAAGGAGAGTCAGAATTTGCCAAAATGCGCCGGGAAAATGGCAGAGACAAGCCATGGAAATTAAAGTATCTGGGAGTAGGAAATGAGAGTTGGGGATGTGGCGGTTCTATGCGTGCTGAATATTATGCAGATACCTATCGCAGATATCGCACATTTTGCCGGGATATGAGCGGCAATACTCTGTTTCCGATTGCCTGTGGTCCAAATGCGGATGATTATCACTGGACGGATGTGATTATGCCGTTATTAAAGGATCAGACGAAGGCAATCAGCCTGCACTATTATACAGTGCCGACCGGAGACTGGGAGCATAAGGGCAGTTCGACGGAGTTTGACGAGCAGGAATATTACCGAACCATTCAGGAGACTTTGCGGATGGAAGAAATCATATCCAGACATCTGAAGATTATGGATTATCATGATCCGGAGCAGAATATCGGACTGATTGTGGACGAGTGGGGAACCTGGTATGATGTGGAACCTGGTACGAATCCGGGATTTTTGTATCAGCAAAATACCATGAGGGATGCTATCGTTGCAGCGATTAATCTCAATTTATTCAATAAACACAGCGACCGTATCATCATGGCAAATATTGCACAGGTAGTCAATGTACTGCAGGCTGTGATCCTCACCGAGGGGCTGCGGATGGTCAAGACTCCGACATATGAGGTGTTTGATATGTATCAGCGGCATCAGGGTGCTGTGCTGGTTGACAGTGTGATAGATATAGAGACAGGTGGTATTGGTGACATAGAGATTCCGGTTTTGTCTGAGTCTGTATCCGTGACGGAAAAGATGGGAGATGGGACGGTCATGGCATCCATCACATTGTCCAATGCATCCCTGCAGGAGAGTTACCAGATTGTGGTGAGCCTGCCGGGAAACCAGAAGTTTACAGGAACGGCAGAGATTGTGCTGTTGACGGAGGATGTACATGCACACAATACTTTTGATGAGCCGGAATGTGTGAAACAGGTATCTCGTGAGGAAGAATGGTCAGGCAGCCAGATGGCAGTGACATTACCACCCTGTGCAGTGATGCGGATCAGCTGTCCGGTACTTTGTGAGGAAGTCTGATGGGTAGAAAAAAGCCCTGTATCCGCTGCCTGCTGCGGGACATGGATGAGGAAGAAAATTATCATAGACTTAGACTATATTTGGATCAGTTTGACGAATCCATCCGCACATCAGACGAGGAATATGAGAGAAGACTGCAATTATGCAAGGAGTGTGAAAGCCTTCGGGAAGGAATCTGTGTAAAATGCGGCTGTTATGTGGAGGCGAGGGCGTTGCGGAAACAGGCACACTGTCCGCATGAAGATGCACGCTGGTAGAATCGAAAATTTGAACACAAAAACCATGATAATTGCTCACCGATACCCGCAACAGGGAGGAGGTGTTCACATGGAGTTATTTGCATCCTTTTTAATCGCCGTTGTGGCTGGTGTGGCTTGCCACTGCATCATCAAATGGTTAGACGGTGACGACAAGAGCAACAAATAGCCTAGTGGGTGCTTTGCCACTATAAAAGTAAAGAAGAATCCCCGAGCTGTGCGGGAACACAACTCGAGGATTTCGTTCTTTGTTCACATGGAACTTTTGCATCTCTTTTTGCCTAGGCATAGTATAGCATATGCTGTTGGCATTTTCAAGTATTACCTTATTTTCAAAAATAATTCAGATTAATTTCTTCACCAAAAAAATTAATTTCAACTATCTTTTTTAAGTATACTACCGTTATACTATATAGAAAGTACTTTCAACACGGAAGAAAGGAGGAAAACATGGACAAGGATTTTTTCCTGATACGGAAAATGAAAAACGGAGATGAGGAAGCCATGGAATGTTTTGTGCGGCGGTATTATCCCGTTATTTTACAGTATTGCAGGTATCGTATTCGGGACAGGGAAGATGCAAAAGACATCACCCAGGAAACCTTTGAACGGTTTTTTGGAAAACTGACAGACTATCGTCATATGGGAAAAACAGTGAACTACCTGTATGTTATCGCAGGGAATTTGTGCAGGGATTTTTATCAGAAAAAAACAGCGCTTGCAATGGAGGAATTACCGGAACAGGAAGAAAATCCAATGGAAGAGATAACAGATAGGCTTGATATAGAAATAGCAGTTGCAGGGCTGCCCGATGAGTTATCGGAAGTGGTTATTTTATATTATTTCCAAGACCGAAAATTAAAGGAAATAGCAGAAATTTTGCAAATCGGGCTGCCACTGGTGAAATATAGAATGAAAAAAGCGAAGGAGCAGTTAGGAGCAATGCTGCGAAAATGATAGACGGAAAACAAGAACAGTATCTATCGGGAGAACGGATACGGAACTGGAATAGGAGGAAGGCAAATGCGGAGCATTTTTTCATGCCTTCCGACGACATGCCGCTGAACCGAAGGTGAGGGGGCGATTCAATATTATAGGAGGAAAGGGATATGACGGAATTTCAGAAAAAAACACCAGCGAAGCAGAAGACCAGCCTAAGCCTATCGAAGGAACAGGAACTGGAACAGCGTTTGTACGCCTATAAAGCCAGTCAGACTGTGACTTTGGAAGAGGAAGAAATAACGGAAACTCTGTCAAAGGCAAAGGAAGCATTTTATGAAGGTGCAAAAATGCATACCGTGTCACGGATGGAATTTTTATTTAATCAGATGAGATATATCAAAAAATGGTGGTGGCTGTGCCAGGGAATGGTTCTGGTGGTTCTATGGAGATTTCTGGATTCTGCGGGCAGTGATATTTATACACAGCGGATCATGGGTGTACTGTCAGCGGTATTTGCCATTTTGCTGGTGCCGGAGCTGTGGAAGAACCGCAGCAGTCAGTCTATGGAAATAGAAGGGACGGCATATTTTTCCTTAAGACAGGTGTATGCAGCGAGAATGCTGTTATTTGCAATGGCGGATGTGCTCATGTTAAGCATTTTTTGTGGTGTGGTGTCGATTACCGTACAGATAACCGTAAAGGAATTATTGTTTTATTTTTTCCTTCCGTTTAACGTAACCTGCTGTATCTGTTTCCGGCTGCTATACAGCAGATGGGTGAACTCCGAGTATCTTGCGATAGCGCTTTCCCTGTTATGGAGTGCGGCCTGGGGCTGGATGGTTTTGAAGGAAGCAGTGTATAGTGCAGTGATGGTGCCGGTATGGTGGGGAATCCTGTCTGCTTCTCTGGTCTATCTGTTGTTTACGGTTTATCAGGTGTTTAAAAAGTGTGAGAATTACTGGGAGGTAAATCCAATATGGAATTAGAATTAGAACATGTAACAAAGGAATTTAATGATTTTAAGGCAGTATCCGATGTGAGCTACACGATGCACAACGGAGTGTACGGTCTTTTGGGAGTAAATGGTGCCGGAAAGACCACTACTATGCGTATGCTGTGTACATTGTTAAAACCGTCTGCAGGAAGGATTACCTATGACGGCAGGGATATCTTTGAGATGGATGGGGAATACAGAAAAATGTTGGGCTATCTGCCCCAGGACTTTGGATATTACCCGGATTTTTCCGTGCAGGATTATCTGATGTATATTGCGTCTATCAAAGGACTTCCGTCAGCACTGGCAGGAAAACGGGTAAAAGAACTGCTGGGAAAAGTAGGACTTTCCAAGGCAAAAAATAAAAAAATGAAGAAGCTTTCAGGTGGAATGAAGCGTAGAGCGGGAATTGCCCAGGCAATGCTAAATGATCCACGGATTTTAATTTTGGATGAGCCAACAGCGGGATTGGACCCCAATGAAAGAATCCGGTTTCGGAATCTCATCAGTGAGCTTTCTGAGGACCGAATGGTATTGCTGTCCACCCATATTGTTTCCGATGTGGAGTATATTGCAGGTGAAATCTTATTGATGAAGGACGGGGTGTTTGCCCATTCCGGTACAGTCTATGAGCTTACATCTTCTATTCCGGATAGAGTATGGAATGTAAAGGCGGCAAAAACAGAAGTGGATACCTATATGAAGCAGTATAAGGTTGCCAATGTCAAGACGGTTCAGGAGGGAGTGGAGCTTCGGATTTTGTCAGAGCAGATGCCTCACCCGAATGCGTTGGAGGAAGAGGTTTCCCTGGAAGATGTATTTTTATATTACTTTGGCGAGAAAGCAGGTGAGGTAGATGGTGTATTATGAGATAAAAAAGGTGTTTTTAAAGGCAAGCAGTAAAATGGCACTGGCACTGCTGGTTATGCTTTTGCTCATGATTAGTTACTTTACCCTGCATGATGAGGAGTATGTTCATTCAGACGGGACCGTGCAGACGGGGATTGCGGCTGTCGGCAGGTTGCGGGAGGATAGAAAAAAATGGTCCGGAGAGCTTTCAGAGCAGCAGTTTGCAAAAGTAATAGAGGAAAATGCGCAAATCAATAAGGCAGCAGGAAATCAGCCTATTTCTGCCCTCAGTCAAAAGCAGGGATTTTATGATATTAGTACAATAATCAACCGTGCCTATACAGATTTTGGAAAATATGATTATACTGTGATTGATTCCTTAATACCAGCGGATGCAAAAAATGTCTATCCAAACAGGGTGACACAGTTGGAAGAGTGGCTGGAGACTCATGCGGCAGATGGCTTTTCGGTACAGGAGAAGGCATATTTAATAGGACAGTTTAAAAAATTAGAGACACCGCTTTCCTATGACTGGTCAGAAGGCTGGCAGCAGTTTCAGAGTTATTCCATTTCTCTTTTTACAGTAATGGTATTTATTTTGGGATTTTTGGTGGCAGGAATCTTCTCCAGTGAATCTGGTCTTAAAGCGGATTCCATCTTCTTTTCCACTTATCATGGCCGTAGGCAGGCGATTCTGGCAAAGCTTGTAGCAGGTTTGCTGATTGGCTCAGGAGTATATTGGGTGATGGTTTTATTGTATTCTGCAATTGTATTTGGGTTTCTTGGTGCAGACGGAGCAGATTGTATGATACAGACGAGTATAACCGGCTGGATGAGCAGCTATAATATAACCTTTTTACAGCAGTACCTGATTACAATTGCCGGCGGTTATATCGGAATTATGTTTATCCTGTTGCTGATGATGTTTGTTTCAGCGAAGACAAGGTCAACAAAATTTGCAGTAATGATTCCGTTTATTGTGGTGATGATTCCATCTGTTTTGGCAGGGATTGCCAACAGCATTCCGCTGATTGAGAAAATTTTAGGACTATTACCGGACCAGTTATTAAATATGTGCCAATTGATACAATACTTTAGTTTGTATCGGATAAACGGAGAGATAACCGGTTCGTTAAACTTATTACTGCCTATGTATGGTTTTTTTTCACTTATGCTTTGTCCAGTCATTTATCAAGTGTACCGGAGGACGGAAGTAAAATGAAAAAGAATCTATATATAGTTATTTATGATGAAAAAGAGGGTGAAGAAAATGGTATATTATGAGATAAAAAAGGTATTCTCCAAGACGAGCAATAAGATAGCGGTGCTGATTTTAATATTTTTATTAGGACTGCTCAGTAGTTCTGCCGTTCATGTGGAGTATACGAATGAAGAAGGTAATCATGAATCGGGAATTTCCGCCATTCATAAGCTGAAGGAGATGAAAAAGGAATGGGAAGGGGAGCTTACAGAGGAGAGGCTTATGCAGGTAATTGAGGAAAATACAAGAATTCAGGCGACTCCGGAAGCACAGTCCAAAGACATACAGCAGCAAAATATCGCCTATAACTGGATGCAGGGATTTGAGGACATCCGCACGATGTTTGCCAATTCTTATGGTGGATTTCGAGAACATGATTATTTTGTGATAGATTATCTGAAACCGGAGGATGCAGCAAAATTTTATTCCAATCGGGTGGAGAGTCTAAAAGAATATCTGGATTCCCCAGAGGCAGACATAGTTTCTCATTTCCTTTCTGAGAAGCAGAAGGCATTTTTGATAAAACAGTATGAGGAGATGGAAACACCGCTGAAATATGAAGATTTTATGGGATGGGATGAGTCCGAATACTATGCGCCGATGCTTATCATGTTTATGTGTCTGATTCTGGGATTTTTGGTGGCAGGGATATTTTCCAATGAGACGAAGCTAAAAGCAGATTCTATTTTTTTCTCGGCTTATCATGGACGTAAGCAAGCGGTGCTTGCAAAGCTTGTGGCAGGGCTTGTTATCGTGACAGGGCTTTACTGGCTGGTCATGTTGTTATTTTCCGCAATCGTGTTAGGGATTCTTGGCACGAGTGGGGCAGATTGCATGATCCAGACTAGCTTAGGCGGCTGGAAAAGCTTTTACAATATTACCTTTTTGCAGCGTCATTTACTGATTCTGTTTGGTGGTTACATTGGAACCTTATTTGTTATGCTGGTAACCATGTTTGTATCGGCAAAGACAAAATCGGCGGTAGTTTCGGTGATGGTTCCCTTTATCCTTCTCTTTGTCCCGGCCTTTTTGAGCGGCAGCGATAGCCATACACTGAATCAGATTTTAGGGGTTTTACCGGACCAGCTGATGCAGCTTGATAAGCCATTGAAAACCTTCACTTTGGCAGAGATTGGAGGAAAGGTAACCGGTATACTGAATGTGTTGTTTCCGGTTTACGCAGCATTGTCCGTTATTCTCTGTCCAATCGTTTATCAGATGTACCGGAGGGCAGAGGTGAAGTAGGTGTTATGGAAGATTTGTAAATGAAATAAAATTGGTTTTGGGGCTGTTTTTGAACAGTCCCTTTTTTGTCGATGGAGCATTTGTAACATTCATTTATCACAAAATAACAAGCGAAAAAGAGAAAATCAAAAATGTTAAACAATTTTTACATGTATGTCAGCGTAAAATTGCTAGTAAAAAAGATATAGGTATGAAACAATCATTATAAAAAATCTTGTGTTTATTAGTGTACTGACACATTGATATTTGGTAAAACTACGCAGGATATTTGTCCATCTGCAAGACGGATTTTCGACGGCGTAGCGGTGGCTACGGCTAGAAAATCCAACATAGCAGATAGGCAAATAGACAAGTAGGTTTGCCTAATTATCAACGTGTCAGTATACTAGGGGGGTGAAATATGTGGTTTGGTGTATTTAAAGCGAAAAAGGGATAGAAGTATATTATTTACTAAATTATGATGGATGGTGATTTGATGTGGAGAAAATAACAAAAAGAATAACCGTTTTTCTGATAGCTTTATGCATGGCAGTGTTATGCGGATGTCAAGAAGATAATTATGATGATGCACAAGAAAATAAGGATGTGTTAGTTATATATGCATTAGAGGATAATTACCAAATGTGGGAATTAAATGATTTGATTAATAAGTATCAGGAACAATATGATGATGCACAAGTTGTTTTACAAATAGGAATGGAAAATAGCTCGGATGATAGGGCGGCTAAAATACAAAGATTGAATAATAGCATTATATCAGGCAAGGGACCTGACATTCTTCTGTTGGAAGGGCTGCCACAGGAAAAATATGTGGAACAGGGAATGTTGGAGGATATGGAAGAATTTGTTCATAAACAAGTTGTGGAACAAGATTTATTTCCCACTATTGTTGAAACTTATAAGGTGGACGAGGCACAGTATGGAATACCTTATTGCTTTACAATGATGAATGTTTCTGCGTTGGAACATTACGAAGGTTTTGAAAGTCTTGATACATTAGAAGGATTTCGTGACTATTTAAAACAATTACAAGAAAAAGATGATATACCAGTTTATGGAAAATGGAGCTATGATCAAATAATTTCTATTGTATATCGATTGTATGTAGCGGAGCAAGAAGGTTTTTTGGAGAAAATATCAGAGGAAAATATAGAAAAATTTTATCAGGTTATTCATGAAATTTACCAAATGGTTGATATGAAAGAGGTGGAAGAAGCAGGGAAGACAATGGATACGGTTTCGTTATTGCCACTTGGGTATGAAACTCTTGATTTAGTAGCTACTGGAAATATTCAATTTTCACTTGACTATATCGAGACACCAGATAACCTTAGAAATTTAATTGCATTACAACAAAACGGATATGCAACGTCATTACTGAAAAATGAGAATAATTTGCTGTGTGTTCCAGCTATAACATTTGGAGTAGTAAAGAAAGATAAAGAAAAGCAGGAATTGATAGAGAGCTTTCTTTCGTTTGCATTGTCTGAAAATGTGCAGCAAGAAATTGATACTCTTCCAGTTAATCGAAATGCAATGAAGAAGGTATTAAATAATTTTAATAACGAACAAATTACAATCGAAACAGAGGAACCTGTATCCGTAATGACGCTCGACTTTACAAAATTAGCAGAAGATGAAATTGAGAAATGGATAGATATTTTTGAAAAAACAACTTGTGTTGGAATGACAGATCAGAAGATTTTTGGAATTATTATGGAGAATGCAAGATATGTTGTTGCTGGTAAAATGTCAGAAGCCGATGCAGCACATGAGGCATATAGGCAAATATCTGTTTATCAAGATGAATAAATATATAATAAAGCATTTGCAAATCCAGCTATTTCGATTTTTTAGAAATTTTCATGTTGACGATATCCGGTGTTGTTTTGTATGCTATAAGTTGCCAATAAATTACATAATGTTTGGGAGACGATAATTATCATGACAATTAGTGATATGATACGAGAGACAAGAAAAAAAAGCAATATGACACAGGAACAATATGGTGATAAATTTGGTGTCACACGTCAGACTGTTTCGAGCTGGGAGAATGGAAAGAGTTATCCGGATTTACAAACTTTGATAGCGATATGTGATAGTTTTGATATGTCATTGGATAAATTATTGCGTGAAGATAAAAAACTAATAAAAGAAGTCGATAATGCGAAAATAATGGTAAAAGTGGCACGGATTATATTTAAAGCACTTATTGTTGCTATTCTGATTTTTCTTTTATACTGTTTAGCCTGGTATCAAGTGAAGAATAGCAAAGAGAAGGAGTTTACCGCAGCTATGCGTGAATTGAATTTTGAATTGGATAATGGTGCATATGTTGCATATAAAGATAGTTTTGAATATGTTGTCCCGAATCAAAAATTGCCTTTTTTGAAATTTCACTATTATTCTGCGGTCATAGATATAAATTATGTAGAAGATGACTATAGAAGTTTGAACTTACGAACGGATGGGGAAATGTCTTTTTTTGAGATAAATGGAAATCCAGAGAAAGCATTTAAAACAGATGCAGATGGCAAGCTTGTTGAAAAAGAGCAATTATCTGAGGCAGAATTAGATTTCTATGAGAGATATCAGAATGAAATCGTGAAAATGGCAAAAGAGGGTATGCGTATTTACTCCATAGTATATAAATAATAAAGTTGATTGCAGAGATTAATACTGCTAATTTAGCGTTGCTCGTATACGTAAAAAGCTTGCAAAATGTATTTTTATTCCTGCGAGGTCTTTGATTGTTTTACCCTCAAAATAAGGGATAAAATTATTGACATACCCTTATTTTGAGGGTGAAATATAGAGCAGAAATATTACCTTAGGGGTGATGAATATGAGCAAATATATAATTTCAGATGGCATTACCGGAGAAGAGATTAGGAGAATCCGCAGGAAGCTTAAGCTGACCCAGACAGGCTTTGCTGAATTGGTCAATGTATCTCAAAAGACTGTTGAGCGCTGGGAAGCGGGAGGCAGCAAAATTAATGGACCGATTGTAACCTTAGTCAAAATATTAAACGAGTATCCGCAGATAGAGGAAGAGCTTGTGATTCCGGATAAAAGTTATCCGTTAAGGCTTTGGTATATGTCAAGGGACAGGGTATGTACAATTATTGATGTGGATGAAAAATTAAGAAGGTAAAAATATATAACTATACCCATGATTATGTATTAAGGGCATTTGGTCGGGAAGAACACCCTACATTTGAGGAGTACGAGGCATTTTTAGAATCCAGATGTTTTCCAAGAAGCAGAGATAAGATGAAGCTTATTCTTAAAGATTTGGATCTGCCATTTTACGACCCGTTTTTGATTATTGAAAAAACACAGGGAAAAATGGCGGAGGATGATTTTTGGATACGGATAGAGAGGTGACAGGAAAGATGTGGATAAGCTGCTGGCAGAGGAGTTGTATTATCCAGAGGAAATAAAACAAAGAGTCCGGGACATTATAATGAATCAAAGGCGGAAATATCAGTATATATTTATGTCCGGAACCGGAAATAAGTCAAAGATTGACTATGTATAAATATCCCTGTACAATAGGTGTGGATTTGTTTCGCATTTATGTTGTTTATGTCATTTGGCATGTTACCTATGCAGGAACGCCTAAAACATAAAAGAAATGAAATATACAAAAAGAGGAAAGCGAGGACACTTTATGATGGATTGCGAAAATACAATCAAAAGGAAAAAAGCAGGGACATGGAAGACGGTGGTGGCCATACTGTTTCTCTGTATGACGGTAATGATAAGTGATAGGCTGCCTGCTGGAACGGTACAGGCGGAGAAGTCGGGAGATTATTCATATGACGTAAATGATGATGGTACGGTAACGATTAGACGTTATACTGGTTCTGCTACTTATACGGATACTGCGGTTATCATTCCCGAGGCTCTTGATGGGAAGAAGGTGACGGGTATTGGGGGCTATGCATTTAGAGATTGTTACAACATGATTAGCATAACCATCCCATCCAGTGTGACGAGTATCGGGGGGGAGGCATTTTATAATTGTGGTAAATTGACCAGCATAACTATCCCATCTGGTGTGACGAGTATCGAGGGTGAAGTATTTGCTGGTTGTGGCGGCTTGACCAGCATAACTATCCCAAGCGGTGTGACGAGTAT
>CAMWYJ010000033.1 GCA_947178445.1 uncultured Clostridium sp. | reverse complement strand
ACATCATATACAACTCACTGTTCACTATGCTTGCCTCCAACCTCGCTCCGCTTGGTGGCATTACATCATGTTCATAATAATACGCGTTTGCCCGCACTTCGTGCTCCTGCAACCGCTCCAAACATTCGCTTTCCGGACTACCGTCCTCCAAGCTCATGTTTGTTTACCCAGCAAATAAACAATTATCTTTGTCTGCAAGCAGCCACGATAATTGTTTGCTTGCTGGGATTATTATATCATAATCCTTTGTAACGTACAATTAAATAATATTTATGATTTTCGTGCAAATTGCCTATTTATTCTCCTGTGCATGGTTCACGGAAATACATAAACGGATTAGTAAAACAATGCGGCTTCTTTCAGGAGCAGTTCCTTGTTTTCTCTCCATACTGTTTTAAACTGGCTTTGAGGAACCGGACAGACCATCCTGCCAATTTCCAATGTAATGCAAGGGATTTTCTTTTTGTATAAGAAATATTCCCTTGACTGGCATGCGGATGAACCTCCCCCATAGAGAGGATAATCGGTAATCTTATGCGCTGTCTGATACATTTTCTTTGTATTTTTCTTGACAGAAGCAGTAGCTGAACCAGAGCATCTTCCATAAATGACAGAACCCATTGCATGATAGCTCACAACTCCTACTATTTTTCCCTGCTCCGAAATACCATCTACCATAGCCATTATCGCTTTTGTCTCATTTTCGCTGGCTGCTTTTTTCCCCGTATAGCCGGAAGCACCCGCCTTCCCACTTTTTTTAAATCGATATCCCCAATTCTCGTTTAAGTCCACGCCTCGCGCATTTGCTTTCCATGTGGTAGCATTCCCTCTCATTTTTTTTAATTTTTTCCGAAGTGTTTTATTGCGAATCGCATCAAATCCATACTGGCTGATTGCGGTACCATCCGGATTACATGATGGCACAATATGAACAGCGACTTTGTTAAACACCACAGCCGGCTTTTTTCCTGCAATTTTCTTATTATAATTTTGCAGATAATACTCAATCTGCTTCATGCACAAAAGGGTTGTCATATATTCTCTTGCATGCAGATTTGCAATCACGACTAAATGCTTTTCCGCCTCTGGATTTCCCAGCACAACCTCATATAGATTCCGCTTATCTGCCGTTTCTCCAATCACGTTTACTTTACAATGCTTACTGTATTTGTTTTCAAGCTGCTTTAAATCCCTTACATACTCTTTATAATTGTACTTTTGATGATCCGTTGAAACAATATTTTTCGCCTGGGCATGTACACAATTTAACATCAGAAAGATACCGCATAAAAATATCATGCCAAGCCCTCTCCCGATACGCCTTCTCCCTGCACGTTTCTCAGTTCTCCCGTTTTCCTTCGTATTCTCCACTCTCATATGTGATTCTCTCCTCATCAAAATAAACTTCCCACCATATATACAATCAGTGCACCTATCCATGCCACTGCGCACTGCATAGTAACCACTGCCACTGCCCATTTTGCGCCTAACTCCCGTTTGATGGCTGACACGGCCGCCACACAAGGGGTATATAACAGGCAAAACACCAAAAGTGCCGCCGCTGCCAACGGTGTAATGGATGCCAGCAGGCTTTTTGTACTGCCAAATAAGACTGATAAAGTAGAAACTACACTTTCTTTTGCCATAAATCCGGTAATCAGCGCAGTGCATACTCTCCAATCGCCAAAACCCATTGGTTTAAAGATTGGTGCGATTATCCCTCCTATCACAGCAAGCAGGCTGTCCTTACCATCTGTCACCACATTCATATGGACATCGAAACTCTGTAAAAACCAGATTACAATCGTTGCAAGAAAAATAATTGTAAATGCCCTCTGTAAAAAGTCCTTCGCCTTCTCCCATAGAAGCTGGCAGACATTTTTCACTCCCGGAAGCCGATAGTTTGGAAGCTCCATGACAAAAGGAACCGGTTCTCCCTTAAACAATGTCTTTCGAAGCAGGAGAGCCATCAGCACACCCACAAAAATCCCCGTAAAATATAGTGCCACCATTACAATTCCCGCATAGTCCGGGAAAAAGGCGGCTGCAAAAAACGCATAAATTGGCAGTTTTGCTGAACAGCTCATAAACGGTGTCAGCAATATGGTCATCTTCCTGTCACGCTCCGACGGCAATGTACGGCTAGCCATAACCCCCGGCACTGTACAGCCAAAACCAATCAGCATTGGTACAATGCTTCGCCCGGACAACCCGATTTTCCGAAACAGTTTATCCATAACAAAAGCAACTCTTGCAATATAACCGCTGTCTTCCAGTAAGGACAAAAAGAAAAAAAGCGTTATAATAATTGGCAGAAAGCTTAACACACTTCCCACACCATTAAAAACACCGTCAATTACCAACGAGTGAAGCACCTCATTGACATCCGCCTTTGTGAGCAGATCATCCACAACATCGGTAATCCCACCAATCCCTGCTTCTAAAAGATTTGCGAGCCATGCACCAATCACATTAAAGGTCAGCAAAAACACCAATGCCATGATTATGATAAATGCAGGAATTGCCGTATATTTGCCTGTGAGCACCTCATCTATTTTCCGGCTGCGGGCATGCTCTTTGCTCTCCCCTGGTTTTATTACCGTCTGTTCACAGATTTTATGGATAAAAGAAAATCGCATTTCTGCTATTGCCGCTGCCCGGTCAAGACCACCCTCCTCCTCCATTTGAAGGATAATGTGCTCTACCATTTCCTCTTCATTCTGACTCAGCTTTAATTGCTTTAAAATGAGAGTATCCCCTTCCGCTAATTTGCTTGCGGCAAACCGAACCGGAATATTTTCCTTTCCTGCATGATCCTCAATGAGATGCATAATGCCATGCAGACACCGGTGTACAGCACCTCCTTTATCATTGGAATCACAAAAATCAAATCTTTCTGGTCTTTCCTGATATTTTGCCACATGATATACATGGTCAACCAGCTCATCAATTCCCTCATTTTTCGAAGCAGATATTGGAACTACCGGAATCCCCAACAATTCCTCCAATTCATTTACTCTTATGGAACCTCCATTCTCCCGCACCTCATCCATCATATTAAGTGCCAGCACCATAGGCACATTCAATTCTAAAAGCTGCATTGTCAGATACAGATTCCTCTCGATATTGGAAGCATCCACAATATTGATAATTCCTCTTGGTTTATCCTTTAACAGAAACTCCCTCGTCACAATCTCCTCACTGCTATATGGCGACATGGAATAAATACCTGGCAGATCCGTCACCAATGTATCACTATGCCCCTTAATGGAACCATCCTTTCGATCTACTGTAACACCTGGGAAATTACCTACATGCTGGTTAGCACCAGTCAACTGATTAAACAGCGTTGTTTTTCCACAGTTTTGATTACCAGCCAATGCAAATGTTATCGTTTCCCCCTTGGGAAGCGGATTCTCTTCCGCCTTTGTATGGTAACGGCCTCCCTCACCAAATCCCGGATGCTCCGTTTTCCTTTTAGATTCTGTCGTTCTTTTCCCTGCTGGCTTTCTTTTGGAATCCCGTTTTTTGTCCGCATCACCTGTATGACTATCTTTTTCTCCATATTCTCCGACAGCTTTTTCCGCAGTATGGCCGGTTTCATCTGTAATTTGGGAAATTGTGATTTTCTTCGCATCTGCCAGCCGCATCGTCAGCTCATATCCACGAATCTGAAGCTCCATCGGATCTCCCATCGGAGCCAGCTTAACCAGCTTAACCTTCACTCCCGGTATCACTCCCATATCCAGAAAATGCTGACGCAAGGCACCTTCCCCACCTACCGTGGTTACAAGTGCTTCTTCCCCTATCTTTAACTGATCAAGTGTCATCTGTTCTTGATTTGTTTCGTTCTCTTCTATTATATTCTTTCCCATATCTATCACCCTTGCATTTGTATAATCAATCTTCTTTCTCATTAGCCAGTAGTTATCATACCACACTTTTTTCTATATATAAATAGTCATTTTCATTGCCAAAAGTAAGGCTCCATCTTTTTTTCATCTCCATCCTATGTTACAATGGCAAGAGAAAATCTTGTAAAAAGGAGAACTTTATGGGACATTTTTACTTTACACGGCACGGACAAACCATATGGAATGTGGAAAATAAAATCTGCGGAGCAACGGATATTGAACTGACAGAGCTTGGACATGAACAGGCAATCGCTTTAGGACGGGAAATTGCAAATGGCGACTACCAGATTGATAAAATTCTCTATTCTCCCTTGATCCGGGCCGCTGAAACGGCAAAGCATATCTCAGAAGAAACCGGTATCCCAATGGAGGTGGAACCCCGACTTAAGGAACAGAACTTCGGGAAATGGGAATCTACCCCCAGAAATGGAGAAGAATTCCGCAGTGCAAAAATCCGGTTTATCGACCACTATGAGAGTGGCGAATCCATGCTGCAAATGGCGCAGCGTATTTTCAATCTCCTTGATGACATCAAAAAGGAGGCAGATAACACTACCTGTCTTTTGGTTGCGCACAATGGGATTGCCAGATTTATACAGTCCTACTTCTATGATATGAGCAACGAAGAATTTGCCATGTTTGGCATTAAAAACTGTGAAATCCGGAGATACGACTTTTAGCCATATCTCCGGATTCTTGCGTACAGCAGATAACCGTTCACGCTTTCTGATTCTTTTTTACCTGAATCTTCATTCCTGCAAGCTCTTTTACAGCCAGTGTAATTGCTACCACGGCTGCCGCCCCATCTGCCACCGGACCTGCAAACATGACCCCATCTATACCCATGAAACGCGGCAGAAGCAAAATGAGCGGCAAAAGGAAGATCACCTGCCGTGTTAAAGACACCAGCGCACCAAGTTTGGCTTTCCGGATAGATGTAAAAAAACCGGAAGACATAGGCTGTATTCCATTTATAAATGTCATAAACATAAAAATTCGGAAATACTGTTCTGCAAACTGAAAATATTCCTGTGTCCCATCTCCAAACAATGCAGTAATGGAATGCGGAAATATCTGAAAGCACAGGAAAAATACCACACCTACCGCCACCGCAATCCGAAATGCCAGCTTATATGTCTGCCGTACCCGGTCATACCGCCTGGCACCATAGTTATATCCCCAGATTGGCTGGCACCCCTGGGAAATCCCAATACATATTGCCATAAACACCATATTCACCTTCGAGATGATTCCCACACATGCAAGTGGAATATCCTCACCGTACACCGACTGTCCTCCATAAAAGCGCAGTGTATTATTCATAACAATCTGTACAATCGCCATCGCCACCTGATTAATGCAGGATGCCATGCCAAGAGATACAATGTCTTTCACATAACGGGCGCAGGGGCGCAACATATCAAAAGATAACTCCATTTTCCTAAGCTTTGCAAAATACACGATTACCATAATTCCGGAAAAAAACTGTCCAATTACCGTTGCCCATGCAGCACCCTTGATTCCCCAGTGAAATCCAAAAATAAACAGCGGATCGAGAATTGTATTTATAATGGCTCCGGTTAACATACAAATCATAGAATAAGCCGGGCTTCTATCTGCACGAATCAAGTGATTTCCGCCCGTCGTAAGAATCAGAAACGGGATGCCAAGAGCTGTTATTCCTGTATAATCCTGTGCATACGAAAGAACCTGCTTTGTTACACCAAATAAATGAAGCAACGGATCTAAAAAGCTTAATGTCACCACTGCTATCACTGTTCCACATATTACAAGCAGTGAAAGGGCTGTTCCTGCAATCTGGCTTGCTTTTTTCGGATTACCTGCCCCTGACTCAAGGTTATAATTCGATGCACCGCCAATTCCCAGCAAAAGAGCTGTCGCAGTACAGATAATGGAGATTGGGAATGCTACATTCGTTGCCGCATTGCCGAGCAGACCAACACCACGCCCAATAAAAATCTGATCCACGATATTATAAAGCGAGCTTACCAGCATACTAATAATCGCCGGGATTGCAAATTTCGCAATCAGTCTGCCAACCCGCTCCGCTTCAAGAGGATTTTTCTGTTCTTCTATTTTCTTTTCTGCATTATCGTTTTCCTGTATTTGTATCGCACTCATCTTGTTACCCATCTCTTTCTAATCGCATAAACAAAGGGCTGTAACACCTGTCACAACCCATTCATTAACATCCCAATCCCGTTATCGCCTATAGCTTTGAAATTACTGCTATCATCTTCTCATACTCTTCCTGCATGCCGGGCAGCTTCTCTTTTGCCAAATCCATATCGCCTGCACGGAGATGCTCTGTTACATCCGATGTAATATGAAACAGTGTTGTAAGAGATAAATTGCCACACACGCCCTTTAATGTATGCGCTGCCTGAAAGGCTTTCTCTGTATCCTCTGCATCAAATGCCTCCATTAATTCATCAAAATGCTTATCCTCCAAAAATTTCTTAAGAAAACGCTCTAACAATGCCATATTCCCCATAAAACGTTCACTTGCACCATCTATATCGACACCGGCAGCCCGCAATTCCTGTATCATTTTATCATCCATCATATTCTTCCTCTTTTTATGTTATTGCTCATACCTTACTGTCTGCAAAAGTCTCAATGGCCTCTTTTGCAAACTCCAAACATTTCATTAACTTCGGTGAAAACGTCCCACACTCACCATTGATGATCATATTATAAGCCTTTTCTTTCTCAAACGCTTTCTTATATACCCGTTCACTTACCAATGCATCATATACATCCGCAACCGATACAAGCTGTGCAGAAATCGGAATCTCCTCACCCTTTAGTCCATCCGGATATCCTTTGCCGTCATAACGCTCATGATGGTATCTTACTACTTCATAGGATGCCCGAAAGGTCTCCTGATCCTGTACATCAGAAAGCATATTGAGAATCTCACAGCCTTTCGTGGTGTGGGTCATCATAACCTCACGTTCCTCATCAGTAAGTCTTCCCGGCTTTAACAAAATATTATCCGGTATTGAAATCTTGCCCAGATCATGAAGAGCGGATGCTCTTACAATCGTATCAATCTTCTCCTTTGTAAGCCCTGCCTCAGGATAAAGCTTCCGATATGCCCCTGCAAGAATTCTTGTCAGTCCCTTTACACGTTTTACATGATCTCCGGTCTCTAAATTACGAAACTCAACAATGTTACTGACTGCATCCAGCAAACTGTCATTAAATGTTTCCAGCTTGTGTTTCTGCTCCTCAATGGTAGATTCTAATTCCTCCACATTATGATACAGCTCAATCGTACTCATTACACGTGTTCTTACCGTCTGCGCCACAAACGGCTTATTGATAATAGCCGTTGCACCTAAAGAATAACAGGCAAACTCCGTCTGAGCATCATCCTGCGCTGTAATCAATATAACCGGAATCTTATCTAAAACCTCCTTTGCATGAAGCACCTGTAATACCTGGTATCCACTTAACACCGGCATCACGATATCAAGAAGGATAATTGCAATTCTGTTCTTATTCTTTCCAAACTGCGCAATCGCTTCCTTTCCATCCTTCGCCATCAAAATATTGTAGTCATCCTCAAATATCTGTCGAAGCAATTCTCTATTCAATTCTTCATCATCAACAATTAAAATGGTGTCTCTCATGCAAATTCTCTCCTCTTTATCTCATCCTTTTTAAGCACAATTCGTCTCTGATAGCATTTTTTCTTACAATTTTCTCTCAATCATGCTATATACAATTTCATTATTCTAAAAAAATCGATTTATTCTCTGCTGCTATTTTATCACAAAGTTTTACAGTCTTCAATGTAAAATTATACTATGCCAATACTGTTTTCACATCCTGCTTTAAATCGCTAATTTACTTTTTTTCAGTCAATGACCCCGCTATAAGCAACGGGCATCCATTCTGCACAAACCAAAAGGACCGCCCTGCGGCAGCCCCTTATATCGATGCGGATAACAATCGGATTTTATTGCCAACATATTATTGGCAACTGCTTTCCTAACAAGCGAAACTCCCAAAACATGCACTGTTTACAGCCTTTCATACCAGTCCTTCACAACCTTCTCCGCTTTTTTTAGATGTATGTTAAATCCATCATCCTTAAGTGCCTCTTCCGCTGTATGGTAAATATAGGTACTCCAGTCCCACCAGAAAAATCCGGCAAACCAGTCGCGTTTTGACATAACCGAAAGGCAGGACTCGTAGAAATTTGCCTGCTCCTCTTCACTATGTGCAAAATCTGTGTGAGTAAAATCCCACGGCATCTGTGCACAACCCAGTGCACTACGGCAGCCAATCTCCATAAACAGGATTTTCTTTCCAAGCCGTCTGCTGACACCTTCCAAACGGTCTGCTACTTTTTCCCATTCGACCGCCATTTCCTGCACAGTAGCCCCCGGTTTGCTCTCCACCGGATAATAAGCAGATGTTCCGACATAATCCAGCATATCATACCAGTCGGCAACTTCTTCCTTACCGTGGTTCGTGTTATAGACAAGCAAACCATGATAAACCGTCTTCACCGCAGCAATTGTTTTTCTCCAATACTGTTCTTTGCGCTCCGTTCCCAACATTTCACAACCCAGGCAAAACATTTCACATTCTGTATATTCTGCAATTCTTGCATAGTGCACCAAATAGGCTTGATAGCTCTCAAACCATTTTATCCAATATATGTCTTCCTCCTGCATAGTCTCATCCGGGAAATTGATATATGCACGCCAGATTCCATCATCACAGTTGATCATCGGCTTTAAACAGACCTTTATCCCTTTATCATGAAAGCGTTTAATGGTATCTATCATCTCCAAATCGGGAATATCCTTCCGATAATCGAATTTAATTTCTGTTGAAGTAAATGTATCCTGATAAATCGGAAATGCAATACATACCCAGTTGATTCCTGTCTCCATCAAACAATCCTGGCTGTAATGTCCCTCTTTCGACTCATACATTCCCTTCGTTCCCATAAATCCATATGTATAACCTTTTATTTCCATTTTCATCCTCCTCATTCTCTTACTGTATAGCGAAATATTAGCACAGAATGAGGCTTTCTTAATATAAAAAATCTATTCTTTTTAGGTAATTTTCTATTCTGTTTTAGGTAATTAATCATTCTGTTAAGTTATTTTAAATATTCTATAACTCAAAGGCCTGTTTGATACTGTCGTAGTGCAAGAAAATTCCCTGTTTGGCAAACATTTTAATCTCGTCTATGGTTGCAAGCATATACCCATCTGTCTCTGCTTCCTGTAAACACAAATCCGACTCATCAAAATCTCCAACAAAACGGTAAACATCCACAAAATAATTATCCCCTTCACCTGGATTTTCCCGTTTATAAGAGAAAAGATAACCACCTTCAAAACCGGCCACATCAAGACCTGTCTCCTCTAACACTTCACGTTTCACTGCATCCTCAGAATCCTCGCCAGCCATAGCTGCACCGCCGGATACCTCCCACCAGCCCGGTGCCCATGCCTTTGTCATAACACGCTTGGTAATCAAAAATCTTTTATCCGTCCTTGCAACAACACCAAGCACCGTTAAATGGTACTCATCATCCTTTAAACACCAGTCATTTCGTTTCATAGTTCGTCCGGTGCGCTGCTTATTCTTGTCATAGATATCCCATAACTCCATATTCATTCCATCCCTTTCAAGCTTATCACATATAGGTGATTGTAAAACTCTCCATTTGCAAAACTTAGTTGTGCAAAAACTTAAGTTTCGCAAACGCCTATAATCAAATACATTATAACAAAAAATCATCCATGTCCATAATGCGTCAGGCCGTATCCATCTGTGTCTAGACAGTGGACTCTTGCTTTCCAAACTGCTTAATATATTTCCGATACGTCACATAGAACAACAATGCCGCGAAAGCCGTCGCTAAATAATCGGTAAGCGGCTGTGCCACTGCAAGACTTTCCGGTGTGTTAAATATCACATTCATCGTAAATAAAATCGGAAGAAATAGAATTCCCTGCCTGCTGATGGATAAAATAAGCGATGGAATTGCCGCACCCGTAGACTGGATAGCATTAATGAACACAAATAATAATCCCAGTATCGGACCTGAGTAAATGTAAATTCTGGCGAAGGAAATTCCAAAAGCGTATGCCTGATCATCTTTTAAAAATGTACGCACTAATGGACCGGCACCAAGATAACATGCAACCGTCATTACAGCACTTAAGCTAAATGCCAGCAGCAGCGAAAATTTAAGCACTGCCATATACCGCTGCTTATTCTTTGCACCAAAGCAATAACCAAGAAGAGGCTGTATTCCTGTCCCAAGTCCAATTAAAAGCATAACTACAATCATGTTTACTTTCATTGCTACACCAAGCCCAGCCACTGCCATATCACCATGCTTTGTCATCATATTATTAATCACAATATTAGATACACTCATTAAGATGCTATTCAATGATGCAGGAATACCAATTGCAAACACACCCGTTGCAATTTTTCCACGAAACCGGTAATCTTTCAGCTTAATAGACAAAATTGACTTTTTTGACAACAGATGATAAATATAAAATCCACTGGAACACACATTTCCAATTACCGTTGCCACAGCAGCTCCCTTTACATCCCATCCACAGCCAAGAATGAACACCGGGTCCAAAATAATATTTATAAGGTTTCCCACAATCATCCCTATCATTGCTTTTTGTGCGTTCCCTTCGGAACGGATAATATTGCTAAAGCTGTTGCTGACAATCAGAAAAGGAATTCCTGATGCTACAATAGCCAGATACTGTTTTGTATATTCCATGGTATCCGCACTTGCGCCAACCGCCTCACAAACTGGTTCTACAAAAATCCAGATCATAACCATGGAAATGGTACCAATCACCAGACCGCTCCAAAAACAGAAGGATGACGTGTTTTTTGCTTTATTCCGGTCACCCTGACCAAGCTTTCTTGAAATCAATGAGGTTCCACCAATACCAAACAACATTCCCACAGCCATAAACAAAAGGAATACCGGTGTTGCCAGCGATACTGCTGCCACCATGTAGGCATTATTTGTCTGTCCGATAAAAAAAGTGTCTGCCAGATTATAAATCAACACCATAATCATGCTGACAATGGATGGTATCACATTAAATAATACCGCTTTGGGAACGGATGCATTTTGAAATATCTCTGTTGCTTTATCTTTCATTTTGTACTCCTAACCGGTCTATAACCACTTATACCTGCCATTCTTCTGCTTTTTCCAAACGTTTAATACTATAAAATTGTTTTGCTATATTGTCAATAGCCTTTATGGAATAATTTGTCCTGCAAAAATCAAGTTATAAATATATTGCATTTCTTCCTTTTATATAGTAAATTATCAGATATGCTTTCTCTCAGATTGTATGCTAATTTTATATACTGTGATATCAATTTCAATAACAAAACAACAATTTCTTAAGGAGGACCCTCACCATGACTGAAATGGTTAAAAAACCATTCTTCTACCGTTTTATTGGTGATAAGAATTTTTATAAAATGGTTCTTGCAGTTGCCATTCCAATGATGATCCAGAATGGAATCACCAACTTTGTCGGGCTGCTTGATAACATTATGATTGGACAGATCGGCACAGAGCAAATGTCTGGTGCTGCCATTGTAAACCAATTGATTTTTGTATATAACCTTTGCATTTTCGGCGGTGTATCCGGTGCTGGAATCTTTACAGCACAATATTTTGGACAAAAGGATTATGAAGGTGTCCAAAAAACCTTCCGCTTTAAATTCTGGATGGCACTTATTTTAACTGTAATTACCATTCTATTATTTCTTACTGCAGGAACTGCTTTAATAAAAATGTATCTAAATGGCGAAGGAAGTTCCGAAAATGCTGCTGCCACTCTTACCTATGGCAGGCAGTATTTAATGATCATGCTGGCTGGTCTTCCACCATTTATGCTCGGGCAAATCTATGCCAGCACACTGCGCGAAGGAGGAAAAACCGTCCTTCCAATGGTTGCCGGAATCATTTCCATCACCATCAATCTATTGTTTAACTACCTGTTGATTTTTGGTAAATTCGGATTTCCAAAACTTGGCGTACAAGGCGCCGCCATCGCTACTGTACTATCCCGTTATGTGGAGGTGGTAATCATCATTGCCTGGACTCACTGCCATAAGCAGTCAAATCCCTTTGTAGAAGGACTATACAAGACTTTAAAAGTACCAAAACAGCTTACTGGAAAGATTCTCATTAAGGGAACGCCACTTCTTCTAAATGAAACCTTTTGGGCAGCGGGAATGGCAATGCTCACCCAGTGTTATTCCATCCGAAGTCTCGATGTAGTGGCAAGCCTTAATATCTCTAATACGATTAACAATGTATTTAATATTGTTTTCATTGCATTGGGGGACTCGGTTGCCATTATTGTAGGACAGCTTCTCGGTGCTGGTAAGATGAAAGAAGCTCGGGATACAGACAATAAAATGCTTGCATTTTCTGTCACCTGCTGCATAATCATTGCTGCTATCATGTTCCTGCTTGCGCCACTGTTTCCGAAGCTATATAACACCACAAACGAAGTGCGGGTACTCGCTAAGTACTTTATCATGGCAACTGCATTTTTTATGCCGCAAAATGCATTCTTACATGCCTGCTACTTCACACTGCGTTCCGGAGGCAAGACCATTATTACCTTTCTTTTTGACAGCGTATTTATCTGGTGCGTAAGCGTAGTACTGGCATTCCTGCTAAGCCGTTTTACCAGTCTTCCGGTTCTTGCCATTTATATCTTTGTCCAGATGGCAGATATGATTAAATGTATTGTAGGATTCATCCTTGTAAAGAAAGGCGTCTGGCTGCAAAATATTGTCTTACAATAACATTTTTATGCTCATGCTTATATAGCTTAATCAAGCCTGCCAATCACCTGGCAGGCCTTCCTTTTTACATGATAACACATTTACTATCTTCCGTTTCTAACCATTCCAAAATCCCATATATAATCACTCTGTAATCATTTTATACATTTCCGGACGCCTGTCACGGAATAACCCCCAGGATAACCGATTCTTAGCAATTACATCTAAATCATAGCCGTGTATCAATATTTCTTCTGCATCCCGTGAAGCTTCCTCGACCAGCTCACCTGTCTCATCCGTCATAAAAGAAGAACCGTAAAAACTTAAGGATGAACTCTGTCCTGCATTTTCTTCACAGGGTTTCACCTCTTCTGTTCCGATGCGGTTTGCTGCAATAACCGGTATGAGGTTCGCTGCTGCATGTCCTTGCATGCATCTGCGCCAATGCGGCATACTGTCACATAAAAGTACCGGTTCCGAACCAATCGCTGTGGGGTAAAGCAAAAGCTCCGCTCCCTTTAACGCCAGGCAGCGTGCAGTCTCCGGAAACCACTGATCCCAGCAGATGCCGATACCAATATCTGCATACCGAGTCTGAAACACCATAAAACCTGTATTTCCCGGTGTAAAATAGAACTTCTCCTGATAAAAATGGTCATCTGGAATATGTGTCTTCCGATATACTCCAAGCACTTTCCCATCTGCATCAATACAGGCAATGGAGTTATAAAGCACGTTTCCATCCCTCTCAAAGAAGCTTACCGGAAGTACCACAGAAAGCTCTTTTGCCAAACGGATTCCCATCCTGACAGCAGGGTGGGAATCCACCGGATATGCATATTCATAAAATTCATACTGCCTTTGCTGGCAAAAATATTCCCGCTCAAAGAGCTCTGGCAGCAAAATAATATTCGCACCCTTTCTAGCTGCCTCCTGTACCCGCTGCTCTGCTCTTTTTATATTCTCATTTATATCGATTCCACACTGCATCTGAATGGCAGCAACCGTCACTTGTCTCATATCATTCTCCTTTTCCTTTTGCTGGAATCTGCTGGGTAATGCAATGAATATTACCCCCTCCCACTAAAATGTCCCTTGCCGGAACCTGAATAATTTCCCGCTCCGGACAAAGCTCCCGCAGGATAAATGCCGCCCTTAAATCACTGTCCACATTATCACCACCAAAGGCGGGCATAATAACAGAACTATTGGAAAAATAGAAATTGACATAGGAGGCAGCAAGACGCTCTCCAATCTCTCTTGGATCCTCCCCCTCCTCGAAGGCATATCCTTTTAAATCCTCTTCCCGAATCCATACCGGATGATCCGGAATCGGCAGCTTGTGAACCGTAAACCTGCGTCCTTTCGCATCCACTGCCTGCCCTAATACCTCAAGGTCTGCCATGGAACATGCATGCTGTGGATCCTCTTCATTATCCGTCCATGCCAGCACAACTTCGCCCGGTCGTATGAAGGCACATACATTGTCCACGTGTTCATCCGTCTCATCCCCATGGATACCATATGGAAGCCAGATTACCTTTTGGGCACCAAGATACTCACAGAGCTTTCTCTCAATTTCCTCCCTGTTAAGCCTAGGATTGCGCCCGGGACTTAACAGACATGCCTCGGTAACAAGAACCGTTCCCTCTCCATCCGAATGAATCGAACCACCTTCTAATACAAAGGGTGCCGCATCGTAACAATCACAGTCATACCACTTCGCAAAAAACTTTGCAAAGGCATTATCTTTTTCCCACGAAGCGTATAAGCCATTATATGTGCCGCCCCATGCGTTAAACTCCCAGTTCACGCATCTTCGTCTCCCCTTCTTATCAACCAAAAAGGTTGGAGCGGTATCCCGTGCCCATGCATCATCTGTCTCTGCCGTAAAAATCTCTACATTAACAACATTCTGTAATACACTTCTTGCTTGTGCAATGGCAGCCTTACTAACAGCTAAATACACCCTTTCACTTCTCGCAATCGCACGGATTACATCTGCAAAAGCCTTTTGCCCTGCCACTGCGCCATATGGCCATGAACCCGGACGTTCCGGCCATATCATAATACACCCATCATGCCTCTCAAATTCACCCGGCATGTAAAAACCATCCTCCTTTGGAACCCCTTCCAGAGGCTCCTCCTGCTCTGCTTTTCCCGTCCTTGCAATTGCAGTATGCTTCATCCCTTTTTCCTTATTTCTCATATTCTTCCCTGCCTTCTCCTGAAATTCTTCTGTCATATAATTTTGTGTTCATAGCATTAGTTATTTTTAAACCCATTGATTTAAGAAAGTCTTCCCTTGAAATCCTCATAAGAAAACTTTTTTATAACCTCAACACTTCCATTTTCCTTGAGCAGACAGATATCCGGAAGCGGTATTCCATTAAAGGTATTATTTTTTACCATGGAGTAAATTGCCATATCCTCAAAAACAAGACGATCTCCTATCCGACATGGCTTTTCAAAGCTGTAATCACCAATTACATCCCCAGCTAAACAGGTCAGGGAAGACAACCGGTATGTATACGGCTTTGCTCCTGCCTTAAATCCTCCTCGAAGTGGTGGACGGTATGGCATTTCCAACACATCCGGCATATGGCAGGCTGCCGATGCATCTAACACCAAAATGTCTATATCATTGTGAACAATATCCATGACCTCTGTCACCAGATATCCTGCATCTAAAGCAATGGCTTCTCCAGGCTCCAAATAGACCTTGACATCATACTTGTTTCGGATATACTGAATCAGCCGGATTAATGCTTCCCTGTCATAATCTTTTCTCGTAATATGATGACCTCCACCCATATTCAGCCACTTCACGCTGTAAAGGATTTCCCCAAACTGCTCCTCTACCGCCTGAAATGTAGTAATCAAATCGTCACAGTTTTGTTCACAGAGTGTGTGAAAATGCAATCCCTCAATACCGCCTTCCCCCCAGCAAAGGGAATCCGGCATTTGTTTTTTTGTGACACCAAGTCTGGAACCGGAAGCACAGGGGTCATAAATAGCATGGTCGCTCTGGGTAGAACACATTGGGTTCACCCTGAGTCCAACACTGGACCCCCGGCACATTTCCTTAAATCTCTCATACTGTGCCACAGAATTAAAGATGATATGGTCGCAAATAGTGGTCAATTCCCTCATATGCTCTTCTTTGTACGCCGGAGCAAATACATGGTTTTCCTTTCCCATTTCCTCTTTTCCAAGACGCGCCTCGTAAAGACCACTGGCGGTGGTTCCACTTAAATATTTCCCAATCAACGGATATAGAGAATACATGGAAAATGCTTTCTGGGCCAGCAGTATATGACAGCCACTTTTTTGCTCCACATCCTGCAATATTTTGAGATTTTCTATTAATTTACGCTCATCTACCACATAGCATGGTGTATCTACCTGTCTAACCATCATCTTCTCCCAAACAGCTCATATCTGTCAATCTACCAGCCTTGGATTTTCCTCCACAACAAAAGGCAGTCCAAACCGATTCAACATATCCATATATGGATCCGGATCAAATTCCTCTACTGTAAAGACTCCGTCACGATCCCATTGTTTTGTGACCACAAGCGCTGCACCAATCATGGCTGGTACACCAGTTGTATAGGAAACCGCCTGGGAGCCAACCTCCCTGTAGCACTCCTGATGGTCACATACATTGTATATATAAATGGTCTTTTCCTTTCCATCCTTCTTACCGGTAAAAATACAGCCGATATTCGTCTTTCCAACCGTCCGTGGTCCAAGAGTTGACGGATCCGGTAATAATGCTTTTAAAAATTGAATCGGCACGATTTCTCTGCCTTCATAATTGATAGGTGTTGTAGAAAGCATTCCCACATTCTCCAGACAATTCATGTGCATTAGATAGCTCTGTCCAAAAGTCATAAAGAAACGAATTCTTTTTACACCGGGAATGTTCCTTGCAAGGGATTCAATCTCCTCATGGTGGAGCAGATACATATCCTTCTTTCCAACCTGTGGGAAATCATACTCCCTCTTAATACTCATAGCAGGAACTTCTACCCAATGCCCGTTTTCCCAGTAAGAGCCGGGTGCTGAAACCTCGCGGAGATTAATTTCAGGATTAAAGTTTGTTGCAAACGGATAACCATGATCGCCACCATTACAGTCCAAAATGTCAATCGTCTCTATCTCGTCAAAATAGTGCTTTCGGGCATAGGCGGTAAATACACTCGTAACACCTGGATCAAATCCTGTTCCAAGAAGTCCGGTAATTCCAGCCTCCTTAAAACGATCCATATAAGCCCACTGCCATGAATAATCAAAATATGCACTAAATCCTAATTCTTCACAGCGCTTGTCATATACCTTGCGCCACTCAGGATCCTCAATATCTTCCGGCTCATAATTCGCAGTGTCAATATAATCTGTTTTACACTCCAGGCAGGCATCCATAATCGTTAAATCCTGATATGGAAGTGCTACATTTAACACTGCATCTGGCTTATAATTCCCAATCAGCGCAACCAATTCATCCTTGTAATTGGCATCTACTTTTGCCGTGGTAATCACGGTTTTCGTCTGTCCTTCCAGTTTTGCCTTTAACGCATCGCACTTCTCTTTTGTCCTGCTTGCAATACAAAGCTCTGTAAATACGTCACTGTTCTGACAACATTTGTGAATTGCTACACTGGCAACACCACCACATCCAATAACTAATAATCTGCTCATTTGCTCCTCCATTCCAGTTCTGTATCTGCCCTTCTGGTACATCAGCCTCTAAGATTCATTTATGGTCACCTAATCCTTGCTCCCCTAAGTCAAATACCCCGCAGCAAGCTACGGGGCATGACCTAGCTTCTTTTTAGCAAGTCCGCCCCAAGGGGCGGGGTATTTGACCCTCGCAGCAGTCGCCAAATAGCCATGCAAGCATGGCTGCTTGGCTCGTTGCCTGCGGAAATGAATCTGTGCACCATTCGGGCAGATGCCATAAGCTATATATTTTAATCTTCTTCCTCTAAAAGCATATCTTCTACATATTTGGGCAGCATAAATGCTCCCTTATGCAGATTGGTTGTATAATACCATGTCTTGATTCCTCGTTCATTCCAGCGTTTGTCATCCAAATCCCGAAGCGGATGATATTTCTTTGATGCAAATCCAAACAGCCAGTACCCCGAAGAACAAGTCGGAATATGTGCCTGATAAACCTTACTGATAGGAAAACTGTGACTTGCCTTTCTGTGCATCAAACGACAGGATTCTTCATCCTCATCATAAAACGGGCTTCCGTGCTGATAAACCATCATCCCGTCCTCCCTGAGTGCCCGGTAACAATTCCCATAAAACTCCTTCGTAAAGAGTCCTGCCGTATGTCCTAATGGGTCAATGGCATCATTTATAATCAAATCATACTCCTCCTGCTTGGTTCTCAGAAACCGGAGACCATCCCTATAATACACACTTACCCTTGGATCTTTTAATCCACAGGCATTATCCGGAAAAAACTCTTTGCAAACCTCCACAAAAGTCTCATCCGGTTCCACCACATCAATCTGCCTGATTTCATTATAATAGCTTAGTTCCCTGGCAACACCTCCGTCACCACCACCAATAACTAACACCTTCTCCACATGCGGGTGTACCGCCATCGGGACGTGTACTATCATCTCATCATAGGTAAACTCGTCTTTTTCCGAAAAAACAATACTGCCATCGGAACTGATAAAACGACCAAATTCTTCTGATTCGAACACATCCAGCCTCTGAAAATCTGTCTGTGCTCCGAAAAGCTGCTTTTCTACCTTCACAGACACCTTTACCTTTTCTGTATGATAATCCGAAAACCATAATTCCATCTTATGATCCTCCTATACATTATTTCTTGATATATTTATGCCAGTTGACGTGTCAACGAACCAGCACATTCAATTTTTCCACATAAGAATCTTGGGTTCCCTGCATAGAGCAGCCCTTCTCTTTTGCATAAATAATATACTCAATAATCTGGTCCGTTATCATTTCTCCCGGCGCTAAAATCGGAATCCCCGGTGGATAGCACATCACAAATTCTGCACATATCTTACCTGCCGTCTCACGGATTGGCAATGCCTCTTTTTCTGCATAAAATGCTTTTTGCGGAGACACGCAAACCTTTGGCGAAATATATTCCGTCGCCAGCATATGGGCTGGATTCTTGGAATACAGCCGTTTAATATCCGCTAATGCCCCCACCAGACGTTCAATATCCTGAATCCGGTCACCAATGGAAATGTAAGCAAGTACATTGGTAATATCCCCAAACTCAATCTGTATATCATATTCATCCCGAAGCAAATCATACACTTCAATTCCTGCAAGACCGATATCCCGGGTATAGACAGACAGCTTTGTCACATCAAAATCATACACACTGGTTCCATTAACAAGTTCCCGGCTATAGGCATAATAACCGCCAATCTCATTAATCTCTTCTCTTGCATATTCCGCCATTGCCTTTACCTTTGCAAAGGACTCTTCTCCACGCAAAGCAAGATTTCTTCTTGAAATATCAAGACTTGAAAGCAATAAATAAGATGCACTGGTGGTCTGTGTCAGATTAATGATCTGGCTTACATACTCCCAGTTTACCGTCTTATTCACCAAAAGCAGAGAACTCTGAGTAAGACTTCCCCCGGACTTATGCATTGATACGGATGCCATGTCGGCTCCCGCTTCCATTGCATTTACCGGCAGGTTATTCCCAAAATATAAATGCGTTCCGTGTGCCTCATCCACTAATACCAACATATCATGCCCATGAGCAAGATTTACGATTCCTCTTAAATCAGAACAAATTCCATAATAAGTCGGATTATTCACTAAAACACATACCGCATCCGGATTATCCAATATCGCCTGCTTTAAATCATCAAGCTCCATACCTAAGGAAATTCCTAATTTTTCATCCACCTTTGGATCCACATACACCGGAACAGCACCATTTAATATTAATGCATTAATTACACTCTTATGCACATTCCTAGGTAAAATAATCTTTTCTCCTGCACGGCATGCCGTCATTACCATGCTCTGCACGGAGGAAGTTGTCCCACCTACCATGAAAAACGCATGATCTGCACCAAACGCCTCTGCCGCCAGCTCCTCAGCCTCCTTGATGACTGACATTGGATGGCAGAGATTATCAAGCGGCTTCATAGAATTCACATCCAGACTTACACAGCGTTCACCCAGCAAATCTCTAAGCTCTGGATTCCCTCGTCCCCTCTTATGTCCCGGCACATCAAACGGAACCACTCTCTGTTTTCTAAGACGCTCCAATGCTTCATAAACGGGAGCTTTCTTTTGCGCTTCTCTATCCATCTCATTACTCCTAAAAAAAAACAGGCGGTAAAAACCACCTGTCAAAATTCTGAAAGTTTTGTATTCATATCCGTCACTATACGTCTACTTCGCAAAAACCATTATCGAGCTTATACAGCAAATACAACTGTTGCTACTCTTATTGACCGTTTCACAAGTGATATATTCCTTGAACCAACTTATAAAATTTGAGCTTCTAACTCAATCAATAATGTGACCTTTCGCCACTCGCGGCAGTTGCCCCGCCTGTCCGTTAGGCTTAACCAAAAATGGTGGGCATATTTGCATGAATAAACTGGTTACTGTACCCGATCAGTTTTTGCATTCATGTAGCGCAATCATAGCATATAACATTAAAAAAAGCAAGGAATATTCCGAATTTTCAAAACCATCCTCTATTCTTCTTCATTGGCATCTTCTTCCGCATCCAGCATTGCAGATGCTTCAAAAAATTGCTGCCTGCGCAATGCAACATGCTCTGCCATCTGTTGTCTGCTATTCTTATAGAAGTTATGGGTGTTATCATCAAATCCGTAATAAAGATACGGCAGATTCTCTGCCACATATGCCATTGCTTCCTCTAAAGCTGCTTTATTTTTCATTGGGATTTGCAATTTTCGTCCATCCACCGTTCTTACCATTAACGCATATGTCTTCCCTGTTGGAATCATATTCACACTGTGCTGGGTTACATTCGGATATACCCAAAGCAGATCTGTTACCTCAGCAAAGAAAACCCTTGCACTCTTTACCGCCATAAAATATTCCGAGTCAATACGAATATTGCAAACCGCTGTTCCACCCTCATAAAACTGCTCAATCCGCTCTAGCTGCATCTGCTTGTCACCTTTTGCGGCACAATAACTCTCAAGCTCTTTGATATTGCTATCTGAAATATTTATAACAAACATGGCAATTCCAACAATCACCATAAACACAAAGAAAATAATGCTTAAAATCAAATCATCCCCTGGTGAATCTCCAAGATAATCTACCATCAGTGCATATGGCAGAAAATACTGTTCATCCTCTTCCGTCATCTGCATTTCGTCAATATATTTATTGTATAGTTGCAATGATTCTCCTGTGATCGGCATAATTGTTCCTTCTAACTGCATGGTTTGCACGGAATCTGCTGATACATCTTTTCCATCCAGATAGTCCCAATACAGCTCCATATTGCTGTCGGCTGTATACATATAGGTGCCTCCACATACCATTCCCATATATTCTGAGTCTCCCACCGGAATCAAATATTCTTTCATGGTGGTTTTCCCGTCCTCCTCATAATATGCATAGTAATCATAAATCAGATAAATATCTGCCTTTACCCGCAAACCTTCTTTGATATCTTCTGCCTTTAGATTATTGAAATTCACAGGTTTTGCAAAATACGCCTGAATACTGTCCAGATTACTAATAAGAATAACCGCTGCAATCCCCCAGAACACACACCCAATCAAAAATGAATATAGTATATTTTTTCGCTTTAGTGCCTGAATCATATTTCTCCCTCCAATAATTTACCATCTCATATAAATGCATTATTATCTGCGGTGTATCATGTCTTTCGCAACAAAATACTGTTCTCGCTCCTGCAATTCCCTTAAATATTTGCTTATCTGACTACCATCACGAAAACTCATTTCCCACTAAGTATCCCTATTATACCACTGTATATGACAAAAAAACAGTCCAACCAAAAATTTTCTTTATCTGGCAAATGTATCCCGTTCCTGCCACATCATGCAATTTTCCTAAGCAATTGCTGATAGTAAAAAATCATTCGTTGCTCCATTCCCTCCTCTGCTAAATATTCCACATCACATTCTATAAATGTACTTTTACTCACTAAAAAATCTTCCATATGCACTCCGAAAAGCTGGCTCAGCATAAACAAATGATCTACTGATGGCAGAATCTTCCCCTTAAACCATCTATAGATTGGCTGGGGACAGGACAAATGCAGATACTCCTGAATCCACTTGACATCATAACCGTTTTCTGTGATAAACTGCTGTATCTTCCGTCCGCTTTTCTCCATATTAATATTCGAATAAGTCTTACTGTTCCCATTCATATCCTCATTCCTTTGCTATCGAAAATATATAAATCTATTATAAATCCGCCACCTGCCAGACCTTGGCAGAATTGTTATATTTTCTCCTCATTTTCAATAATATTACTCATCAGATAATCATAAAGCGCCTCTGCTGTTGTCAGCTTCACAGGCCATTGCTCGTCTGACAAACAATCTGATTCCCGCCCAAAATTCGTTCCATAGATAAAATGTTCTATCTGTGCCCCGCAATCCTGCATAATATAAGTAAGCAGCTCTACCACAATGGACTCATGGGAAATCTGTAGTGCTTCACCATTACAGGAGGAGCAATCTACTTTACCTCTGCTTTGGGAAAACAACTCATTCACCTGGTCTACCAGATCATTTGCTTCCCGAAGCTTCTCAAGAATTCTAATAAACTGTACTTTTGGAAAAAAACGGTTCTTTTTCCAATCCTCCAAATGAATCACACTATTCCCACATATCTTTCTCTCGTCCGGCATAAAAATAACCTCCTGACATTTCTTATAGCCATGCGCAAAACTCCCTTTTTTTAATATAAGTTTTGCATATGCCTATTCTTTGTTGTCAAGAGGTTATCACGATTTCTTTTTGTTGTCATTGGACTTTTAGTCCAAAATCTGTCCAATCTGCCAGAATGCCACTGCACTGGCGGCAGCAACATTTAGTGAATCCACACCATGTGACATCGGAATGCAGACAGTATAATCACAGTTTTCGATGGTATCTGTGCTAAGCCCATCTCCTTCCGTACCTAAAATAATTGCCAATTTGTCCTCTGATAGCAGATTAGGATCATTTATGTTTATACAATCTTCCCCTAAAGCCATAGCTGCCGTCTTAAATCCCATACTGCGCAATAGCCGTATACCCTGCCCTGGCCATACAGCTTCCTCTATATCCATGCGGGAAATACCGGCCCCTTTCGCAATATCATTTTCTTCTGCAAAGAGCTTTCCATCCATATTCAAATTCAAAGCATTTATGAATGTCCATGGAATTTGAAATACAGTACCCATACTTACTCTGACTGCCCGACGATAAAGCGGATCACTACAGCCGGATGTCAACAGGACTGCATCCATATTGAGGGCCGCAGCCGAACGGAATATCGCACCTACATTTGTTGGATTTTCTACATTCTCTAATATGGCAATCCGCCTCGCATTTTCACATATCTCCTTTACACCCGGCAATTTAGGACGATACATAGCACACAGCATACCGCGGGTTAGCTTGAATCCAGTAAGCCTTGTCAGCACATCAAACTCTGCGGTAAAAATGGGCACCTTCCCACACCTTTTGATAATATCTGCTCCCTGGGTTTCTATATGCTTTCGTTCCATCAAAATAGAAACTGGAATACATCCGGCATCCAGTGCCCGTTCTATTACTTTCGGACTTTCTGCTATGAAAATCCCTTGTTCCGGTTCATTTATATGCAAAAGCTGGGCTTCCGTAAATCTCGCATAAACATCAAGTTCTGGTGCCTGAAAATCTACTATTTCGATAATATTCGACATGAGATTTTCCCACTCCTTTCTATAAAAAGTTTTATTTAGGTGATTGCGAAACTCCGTTTTTGCTAACATCCGTTGTGCAATGTAGACAATATCAACGCTGGGCACGCTTGCACTGCTTGTCACTCGCAGCGGTGCTAAGCTCGAAAACACCTCGCTAAGCACCGGCGGCTCCAAAGCACCCTGCTTATGATATTGTCTACATTACACAACTAGATTTTGGAATAGCGAGTTTTTCAAATGTCCATAAAAGTTTTATATAAGTAATCGCGAAACTCCCTATTTCTAAAGTTTAATTGTAAACATGCAATTTCGCAATCACCTAAAAAGTTTTATAGCTTATGCATTTGCTATTTCTCTTACAGCGTGGTAGTATATTCCCGTATATAATTTTATTCCACTGTATTTTTGAAGAATTATCCTGCAATAGTCTGGCATTTATGGATATTTCCTACCCAAAAACAGGATCAACATATGTCACCAATTTTCGGAGAAAATTGATGACCTGCTTGCGCATCAGCGCAACTCATTATAACATAAAACACGAAAACAAAGAAACGAGGATACACTCTTGAAAAACGAGAACTATAAAAACGGATTACGTGACGGTATCGCTGTTGCACTCGGTTACTTTGCCGTGTCCTTTACTTTTGGAATGGCATCCGCAACCAATGGTCTGAGTATCTGGCAGGCAGTACTGATTTCTCTGACAAATGTAACGTCCGCAGGACAATTTTCAGGACTTTATATTATTGCCGCCGAAGGCACTTACTTCGAGCTTGCACTGACACAATTTATCATTAATCTCCGGTATTGCCTGATGTCATTTTCACTGGCTCAGCGTCTTCCGAAATCCACCCCTCACTGGCACCGCTATACCATGGCTTACAGTGTGACCGATGAAATATTCGCACTGGATTCCAGCCGGGCTGGTTATCTATATCCCGCCTATCATTATGGTATTACAAGTATTGCGGTTCCCGGCTGGGTCCTTGGCACATTGGTGGGAGCTATATCAGGCAGTCTTCTCCCTGCTTTTGTAATCAGTGCTTTCGGAGTTGCTATTTACGGAATGTTTCTAGCCATCATAATACCGCCAGCAAAGAAAAACCATACGATACTGCTTGTCGTCCTGTCTGCCATGGGACTAAGCTTCCTGTTTTCCGCACTGCCTGGACTTAAGCAGATTTCTTCAGGCTTTGTCATTATCATTACCACAGTACTTGTAGCCGGTGTAGCGGCAAAGCTTAAACCAATTGAAAACGAACCCATGAAGCATCAGGAAGGAGAACAATAAAATGACACACAACATATACCTATACATATTGACTATGGCAGGGGTAACCTACTTAATCCGTATGCTCCCCCTTGCTTTATCCAAAAAAGAAATCACCAATACATATATTAAATCCTTCCTTTATTATGTGCCATATGCCTGCCTTGCGGCTATGACCTTCCCAGCAATCCTGTATTCCACTGCCAATATCTACTCAGCCCTTGCCGGATTCATCGTTGCTGTTATTGCTGCATACAAAGAAAAAAGTCTCCTTACTGTTGCTATCCTCGCTTGTGTGACAGTTTTTGTTGTGGAGCAAGTTATGGTTGTATTGCAATTATTCTGATAACAGTTGGCTTAACTCATACTGGAAGGAATCCAGTTTGTTATTCTCTAGTGTTACTGCCTCTGCAATATCAAAATCAATCAACACATCATTCTTGATCGCAACAATGCGGTTCTTTCTTCCGTGATTTAAAATCTCTATTGCATATGCTCCCATCAGGGAACCATACATCCGATCCTTCGCTGTTGGCTGCCCGCCTCTTTGAATATACCCTAAAACAGATACTCTGGATTCAATTCCTGTCTTTTCCCGAATCATTTCCGCAAGCTCCGGGGCATCTATTACGCCTTCAGCTACAACTACCAGATAGCTATTCCTGCCATCCGCATGACGCCTTTTGATTGCATCTGTTATGTTATCAAAATTACCATCCCACTTTTCAGGAAGAACGATTGCATCTGCCGAAGTGGCCATACCAGCCCACAAAGCTATATATCCACGTTTTCTTCCCATAACCTCTACCACACTGCATCTTCCATGGGAAACGGAAGAATCCCTGATCCGGTCAATGGCTTCCGTTGCAGTATTGGCAGCAGTATCAAAGCCCAATGTATATTCTGTACAGGCTACATCCCTGTCAATCGTTCCCGGAATACATACAATATTGATTCCCTCTTTTTGGAACTCGATGGCACCCCGAAGCGTTCCATCGCCGCCAATTGCAACAACGGCATCTATATTGTGCTCCTTCAAATTACGGGCTGCCTGCTGCCTGTACTCCTTCTGCAAAAACCTCTCACTTCTGCTGGTAAACAGAACCGTTCCACCCTGGTTATTGATATTCCGCACATCTTCTAATCCGAGTGGACTCGTCTCCCAGTCAATCAGCCCATCATATCCCCTCAATATTCCTGTCACTTCAATTCCAAAATGTGCTGCACTAAACACAATCGCACGAATTGCTGAGTTCATGCCCGGTGCATCTCCTCCGCTTGTCAAAACCGCTATTTTTCCTATATTACTCATTCCTTTTCTCCTCCGTTTTTCTTATTTTCAGATTATACTGTAATCTCAATCTGGTTTCCCTCAATTCCCACAATACAGCTCTCATAATATCCATCACCTGTTGTTCTTGGTCCACTGACAACCGTGTACCCATCCTTTTTCAGCCGTTTCGTCAGTAAATCAACCTTTTCTTTGCTCCCCACACTAAATGCCACATGGATAAATCCCATCCGCTGTAATGATTGATCTGCAGCTTCCAAATCAGGGCGGCTCATAATCTCCAATCTTGCACCATTCTCAAAGGTTAAAAAATATGACTTGAAATCTGTCTGCTTATTATAATACATATCGTTTGACACTGCATCAAAATATTTTTCAAAAAACTGTTTTGCACCTTCTAAATCTTTTACATACAAAGCCATATGTTCTATCCTCACCTTATATCACCCCTCCTTCTTCACTTTCACCTTGCTTTTTCCCTGTCAGATAATACACTGCCAGTGCCGTTCTATGCGACAGATTTTCTTTTGCCAGAACGGAAGTAATATAATTTTTAACGGTTCCCTCACCAATAAACAGTCTGTTTGCAATCTCTTTGTTGGAAAGTCCCTCTGCAACAAGCTGAATGATTTCCAATTCTCTCAAAGAATATTTATCCTCGTTAAAACCAGTTGCTCTGCCTTTGGCATTCTTTGTAAGATTTTCTAAGATATTTTCCTCCATCACACCGGTACCATGATAAACCGATTTTATCATCTGTTTTAAATGTTCCGGTGTATGATTCTTAATCAGATAACCCTTGGCACCAGCTTTCAGTGCCTGCTGCACCAGCTTATCATCATCAAATGTTGTAAGGATCAATACCTTGCCAAGATTATGCTCCACAATATATTTCGTCGCCTGAATACCATCCATCTCCGGCATCTGGATATCCATTAAAAATACATCCGGAACCTTTGATTTTGCAATTTCAATAGCATCCTTTCCATTTGCAGCACAACCGAGCACCTCAAACTCCTCATCCACATCCAGAATAATCCGCATACCATCCCGGACAAAATCACTGTCGTCTGCTATAATGACTTTAATCTTTTCCATAACTCCTCTTTCCACCTCTATAAAGGCAACAACATATTAATCGTAAATCCTGTCCCTGTTTCAAAACTCAAAATACCGTTAACATCCCGGATTCTATGTCGCATTCCTGAAATTCCCATACCGTCCACAATTTCCTCACAGCCAATTCCATTGTCTTTAATGCTGCACCGGATAATCTGGTTCATTACATGGATTTTTATATCAATTTTCGAGCATTTTGCATATTTTAAAGAATTAGAGACCGCCTCATATGCATTATCCAGTATGATTTCCAGATACTTCTCCGGAACCCCGGATAAATCTCCTTCTGTGACCAAGGACGCTTCCACACCCTTTTGGCGGCACTCCTCACAAAGCTTTTCTAACTGTAAAATGGCAAGTCTGTATTTCTTTGGTCGTTCCTTCCGCAATATTGCACGAATCTCATCCATCCCTGTTCGAAGCTGGTCAATTACCCCCTGAATCATCTTCTTAGAAGTTTCCGGTTCCTTTTCCATCAGGACTTTTACCGCTTCTAACTGATAAACAGAACCATTTATATTATGTCCAAGTTTATCATGTAATGTCTGGGAAAGCTGCGCCCGCTCCTCTAAGACCTGGTTTTCTGCCATCAATAATCCCCTTTTTATCTCTTCCTGCATTTCATGCTCTTTTTGGTATATATTATGCTTCAAATGCTGTTCCAAAACCGTATCCTCATAAGTCTGTCGCCGATAGGACTCTACAATAAAATCGTGCTGGATATAAATGATACCCAAAAACAGTGTGAACATGATTTGTATGGAAATACCAATTTCGCTTGGAACACACGCAGCCCCTAATGGAATAAAATACCATAATATCCCCGGCTTTACGTGTGTTATCCATTCATAGCAAAGAAAAATGAAAAGCAATAAAAACTCTTTTCCAAGTACCACCAGCATAACGATTAAAAGCAGGGCAGATATTCCAAATAAAATCCACTTCCTATCTTTTCTTACCAGCTCTTTGCCCGCCATCGTTCCCACAAACAATGCCAAAAGCAGGAGCACCCTGGCCGATGCCCCTGTCAATATAAACTGCGATAATGCAATATAAATTTCCATAATCAGCAGCAACCCAATCCGCACTGCTAAAAAATAATTTTCCCGAAGCTGCTCTGTCACATCCTGTTTCCTTTCATTTTAAGTCCAATGCTCCCCACGCTGACGCTTACAATAAGATAAGCCATTGTTATATATAATACCATAGAATATGCCCCTTTGTCTCCTGCTAATAACAATTCTGTGGCTCTCATAAACCAGCGCTGGGGCATTAAATACGAAACTGTTTTTATAACAGCTGAGGTTGCATCCAGTGGGAAATACAGGCCAGAGAGCAAAGCAGAAATACTCCACACCGTAAACACCGCATAATTGGCACTCATAACCTCCCCAAGCAAAGTTCCCAACAAAAAGCTGATTGTACTAAAAATCAATCCAAGACATAAAATGATAAATAAAAATACATACATATTAATTCCAAAATCCATATTTTTTATAGAAAAAATACATAGTCCCAATATCAGCGTCTGTACAATAGAAATAACAAACGTTACCAGGAACTTAAAACAAAAATACTCCACTTTGGTAAACTTTGACAGCATCATTCTGGTATACACTTTGTTGTTCTGCTCCTCGATTACCGTATGTGCAACAAAAACACCACAAAACAGAAAGCCCAGTGTTATAATTGCAAACGCATACCCTATCAGCGACTTCTGGTTTTTCTTTTTATCCGTTAGTGCAATTTCTTTCTTTCCGGTTAAATTCACAATGCTTTTTTGAGGAATTCCATCTTCTATCTGCCCTAGTATCTCCACTATTTTCCCACTGTCCGCACCTGTAAATTCTGCTACACTGTGAATCTGTGACAGTGCCTCCGTCAATTCCAGCTCAAACAACTCCCACCTCTCATCATCCGATACAGAATATACCTGAATTGCAGATTGATAATTTCCCAACAAAATATCTTTTTCAAAATCCTTTTTTATATAAAGTAATGTCCCTACCCGATCATCAAAGGCATCCTTTTTTGCCTGCTGCTCCACTTCTTCCCCAGTCAGTCCCCGCACATCATACCTGCATACTGAAAACAGTCCCATTGCTGCAAGCCGTTCCAATAGATAATCCGAAAGTTCCGTTCCCGATCCATCATAAACCTTAATAATGTATGCAAAAGTGTTTCCATTATACACGGCCTTATTGCTGCTTTTTTCCAGTTCTATGATACCGGTCTGCACGCTGTTATTTAGTTCGGTTTCTACTTTCAGATTAAGAATAGCCACTGACACCACTGGAGTCACACATAAGAAAAATAAAAATCCTTTATTCCGAAACAACAGCTTCATATTCATCTTTAATAATGCAACCCACTTACTCATGCTCTTCCCCTCTTTCTTATTTTATCCGCCATCATTGCAATGGCACAGCAAATAACCGTAATTGCCGACATATAAAGAATACAGCTTACTGTGTAGGTGCTGTGTCCCATGCAGGAAATCTCCACCAGTGCCCTGTTTGCATGATAAATAGGGCTCAGATTCTTTACCGTATCCGACCATCCACAATACATATAAGTTTCAAAACTTCCACCAAAAAATCCCATAGTCCATGCGCTTATAAATACCGCAATAATTGTCATTGCAATATTGTGAAAAAGGTAATAAAACATTAATCCGAATGCTATACTCGCCATAATATTCAGCAGGAGCAGTCCCGTAGACAACAGGGCATTTCCCCAGTGAATGTCAAATAAAAAAATTGTAAGAATTGCAGCAATCCCAAGTCCTACTGATACCATCAAAACCGCCGAAATCCATTTTGCCAGATATATTTTAAAAGGTGATACTGTCGTCACCTGAAACTTTCTGTCTATTCCGTATTTCTTTTCATTACCAAGTACATTTACCAGACAGATAATACCGCACCATGCAAAATACACAATATAAATGATTCCGTAATAGTCCTTTGAATCTACTGCCGGCATATAGGAAATCTCTTTCACCGGAAGCTTTACTGCTTTCTTTTCCGTCTCTGGAAACATAGCCTGTAAAATCCCCCCCGCATATGCGCGCATGATCCGGTCCATAAAATATTCCAATGAAATACCTTCGGTTTTATAGTCCGCACTCACATATATCGTATAGTCATCTACACCAAATTCTACAAATCCCGCCAGTCCATTATTTTCTATAACCTCCTTTGGTTCTCCCGCCGGGTATTCCAAAAAGGTAATCCCCGCTTCCTTTCCCGCCTCTTTTATTGCTTCCATATTCTCATCAAAGACACTTTTCTCTTCTATCCGGTATCCTGCCTTAAAGTCCTCTGTGCCTTCGTAAGACTGCATCAAATCCGAAAATGCACTGGATAGAATTGCAATGACTAACAACGGACCAATATTAAAACATGCAAGCACCCATTTATTCCGGAACATAAGCTTAAAGTTATTTTTAATCAAGTATCGAATCATTTTTTTCACCTCTACTCTGCATAATCTCTTAATTTCTTTCCAGTCAAGGTCAAGAACACTTCCTCTAATGTAATCTCTTCACTGCCATTGGTTACCAACCGCTTTAATTCCGCACTGGTGCCACAGGCAATGACCTTTCCGTCATCCATAATTGCAATCCTTGTACAGATTGCCTCAACCTCCTCCATATAATGGCTGGTATAGATAACCGTTGCACCGTTTTGATTGGACTCTTTAATTTTTTCCAGAATAAAATTTCTCGACTGCGGATCAATACCTACAGTTGGCTCATCAAAAATCAACAACTCCGGTTTATGACCGATTGCACATGCAATATTCAGCCTTCGTTTCATACCACCGGAAAAATTCTTTGCAAATTCCTGTTTCCGGTCTAAAAGTCCCACATACTCTAGGGACTCCTCGACCGCATCTTTCAAAGCCGCCCCTTTTATTCCATACAGCGAGGTAAACAGCTCCACATTTTCCCATGCTTTTAAGTTGCCATGGATTGCAAGTTCCTGAGGGATATAACCGATTTTGTGAATCACTTCTTTTTTCTGCTTCCATGAATCTTTTCCAAACAGTTCGATTGAACCTGCTGTCGGTCTGACAATCGAGCAAATCATATTGAGCGTTGTACTTTTCCCTGCCCCATTTGGCCCAAGAAGTCCAAAAATCTCACCCTTCTTTATTTCAATATTCAAATTGTCCACCACTGCCCTGCCCTGATATTTCTTTGTCAAGTCTGTTGTTTTTAATATTATCTCTTCCATAAATGGCTCCCTTCCATTCTTTTATTCTTCTGGCCTTTCTCTGACACATTGGATTCACATTTTTCCACAGACGCTATATCCAAAATGAATGATTCGATTTGCCAGAAAATGTTATGTTATATTCATTATGATAAAATGTAGGGAATTTTTTTTATTGTGAAAAAGAAACTTTTATGGTTGGCATTTATTTCAGCGGAACGGGCAATACGAAGTATTGTATAGAAAAGTTTTTGAAAGC
>CAMWYJ010000032.1 GCA_947178445.1 uncultured Clostridium sp. | reverse complement strand
CATTGCCTATCGAAAAAGACGAGCTTCGTTATGAAACCTTATTAAAATTATTTTTTGGAAAAGAGCTGGGTGAAGAACAGGCACTCCTTCATATTGAAGCATTTGAGAAAAAAATCGAAGAAGAATTACCATATTTACTTCAGGCAGAAGCAATCTTGAATCAAAATATGGATGACGACAGTACACACAAATATTATTTGCTTACGGTAGAGTTTGGTATAAAAACTTATCAGACATATTTGGAATGGTGTAAGGAAGCAAAAAAACTTTTGGAGGGAGGATGATTGTATGTTTGGAAATCTAGGATTTTCATATACTGGACTACTGTTTTTATTGATGTTGTTTATTCCCAATATAATATGGTCAAAAGGAAAGCCACAGGGATATACATCTGAACAAGAAAATAAAATCCTGCTGTTCTTTGAAAGATTAGGGCAAATGTTGACCAGCTGCTGTTCATTGATATTTTCTGATTTTAATATACATAAATGGACGCTTTGGTCTTTTTGGCTGATTGCAGCTTTCCTTTTAATGATCATGTATGAAGCATGGTGGGTACGTTATTTTCGGAGCGAACGCAAGTTATCAGACTTTTACAGTGACTTTTTGGGTATCCCCCTTGCCGGAGCAACTCTGCCGGTTATTGCATTCTTTATGTTGGGGATATATGGAAAAGTCGTATGTATGTTAATAGCAACTGTCATTTTGGGTATCGGGCACATAGGCATACACATACAGCATAGGAAGAGGATTGATGTTATGAGATAGATTTATATAAGATTTCTCTCAAATAAATCCCATCTTCTGTTAATACCGATTGAAAGTCCGCACATTAAGAATTTTTAAATGTTACCACTGTTTCTATATTAATCGTTGCACTGCATATAAGCTTCAACGCATTTCACGATTTCATTTGGGAATGGAATTTTACCTTTTTCAAATGAATTCATAATTGCATTAATCATTTTTCCATTTCCTATATGTTCTTTAATGTGCTTATATCCCCTATCTGAAAAATCAAACGCTTTCTGAATTACATACGGAATATAGGTATTCATATAATCTTGTTCTGAAAACTCATTCATGATATTTGAATGAAATATCATAGAAAAGTATTGAAACGATATATCATTTCTAATAAATGGAATCATATGGTAATTCTTCATAGTCACAACAATCGAAAGTGCCTGCATAAAATACTGTGATACCGCCATATAAAACAACTGAGCTTCACTTAATTTCTTCACAAGCGGCATAATATTACTATTTGCATTTATATATTTTTGACATCTATCTCTTAACGAAAGTTTTATATCTTTCAAATCATCAAAGAACAACTGCTCTCTTATATGCGGTAATAGCTTTCCTTCAATGTCCTCATATGAACTATTATCACCATACAATTGTTGAACATTATCATACTCCACAGTAAACATAGAAAGTATTATTCTTTCAGACATATCAATCAAAGTAGAATAATATTCATCGCCTTCGGTAACATTGATAAATTCTATAGGTAAAATGTAAAAATCTTCTGGATATTCTCTAAATAGTATAAGCATATCCTGTATACATTCTCTCAAATATTGATTTGCATATTCAAAATTGATTTCATCTTCACCGCCTCTATAAAAAGAAGACATTTTCAGTAAAGGATCATCTATTAACCTCTTTTTTCCTACCAAAACATATCCAAAATGTCCATTGTTTGCAGTATCTAATCTCACTGCTCCCGCAAGAAAAGCAACTTTATCTTTTTCCGTAATATGATTAATAAAATAATCCACATACCCCTGATTACGATACCAGAACATTTTTACTTCACCAATTAGCTTTTTATAATCAGCTATATCAAAATCTTTTAAATCTAACTCATATTTTTCAAGCAATGTTTTATATTCATTCATCATTCGCTTCAAAGGCTTCATCTCTACCATTTTGCAATACCTCTTCAAGTTCCTATTTTACAAGAATAAAAATCTGGCATTTCTACATAAGACGCAATTGTATCAAACGTCTTTTGCATTACCATTTCACTATCACAAAGTACACTCCGTAAATTCTGTTCTCCACGATAATCTGGAACTGCATGATAAGTATGTACGGGATTATCACAAATCAACATAGAAGACTCTCTTATTGCTCCCCAGATTCCATGTGCAAAATTCGTAGCATATTCATAATATATTTCATATAATTCATCCTCGCCACATTTTTGAAACTTTGTCCTAACACCAGTTTTATCAAAATAACCAACACTCATATTTATAAATGCCTCATCCATATCCTCATTCACAATCAATTCCATATATTTCTTATCAAGTTGCGAATCAGTTGAAACAGAATATTTTTCCTCTCTCAACTTAGCCATTACTAATTTATACTTGCCAATACCATATGCCTTGAATCTTTCATAGACATCTGGCACTTCATTTTCCTGCTGCATCATATATTTTAAATTAATATATGTTTCCAACATTGTTCTAAATAGTATTCTGCCTCCAATATCATTCTGCATCTGTTTTTCCACAATTTCTTGGTAGATTCGGTAAATATAGCATGTCATTCCCATAATTACAGAGTATTTAATTTCCATCTTCTTATCTTCATTGGATGCAGAGAAGTATTCTATTACCTCTGTAGCCATTTTATAAAAATCCATTGTCTCTTTCCTATCCCATACCATTTTTAGCGGATTACATTCCGAAATTTCACCTAATACTTGCAAAAAATGTTCTGAAAAATCTTTACTGCAATCCAAATTACACAACCCTTGAAATGTCGCCCTAATCATAGGTCTATAGGTTCTCATTATCTCTTCATCATGAAAATGATTATAATACTCTGATAATGCTTTGGGAAGCATATCCAACTTACTGGAAATATGCAATCTTCCATTTAAAACATAAAACCAATCTACAATAAAGCAAATATCTGTTGTCAGTTCATCATGAAATCTATTACACTCTCTAGTAATATTCAATAGTTCAGAAATACTTTTATCAATATTTATTAAATAATCAAAAAATATGTTATAAAATATTTCATTAATATCTGGTGTAATCACAGTGCATAATGGCGACAAAATGTCTATATTAACATATTTTGTCACTGTACTCCAAAACATTTCCTGTTTATTTTTCTCCAGCACAAATATCTTTGACATCTGAGGAATTGCAATTTCAGATTTCTTTAATTCTTCAATTATATGATATAAATTTTCTAAACCTTTTTTTCTGCCTTGCTTATGGATAATCAATCCTATCCATAAAAACTCTGGTAGCCAACATTTAGACCAACTAGAAAGGCTCAATACCTCTCCCATTCCCTTTGGATCTGTAAGTGGAGTATAAAAAGTATCACCTCGTTTTACATGTTTGGATAGTTCAAATTTATCTATTTTAATCACTTCTTTCTAATAACTTTTATCTTTTTTACTCTTAACACTCTTTCAAATTTATTAATAATTTGTAGTCTACTCTATTTGCTTAATGAACTGTTCCAAATTCAAACACAACCAATTTATCTGCATTAATTGTATTTTATCCCAATTGTGTTCGCCATTTCTAGTCTCTTCTACCAATTCGAGAAGTTTTCGCAAAGCCTCCACATCTTTCTCATCAAATTCATTTTTTCTGGCATCTCGATATACAGCAAATAAAATCCCTCGAAAATCATCAATCTGTGCAGAAGAACTATCCAACAGCATACTTATAATTTTTGTTAAATCGTACTTACTGATAAATTGATGACCACGTGTATATTTCGCCGTATCCATACATATATCCGTATAAAGTTCATTTAATGCATTTGGCTCATATGAAAAACTGGCTTGTTCTTGCTCAAATTCAATTGCTTCAGCTAGTTTTTTGATAAAATATTCGTATTTTTCTTTTAAGATATCGTCTTCAATATCATATGTATGTGCAAAGAACTTATCAGCACGTGTATTTGCTTTTTTACCAAGACCTCTTGCATTTTTTAACATAAGATTACACGCATTTTCACAATCAAATCCCACTGCTGCTCCCACACAAATCATATAATATGCTAATTTACAATATGCATGTATACCTATTGCATCAGGAATTTGTAACTTCTTCTCAATATTATTTAATGCATTCAATACATTACATTCTGTCTCTTTCGCATAATTTCCTAAAACCCTCAAATCAGGGTAATTATCTTCTGCATTCCTTTCAAAAAATCTAAATTCTCTATATGCCTTATATGTCTGATTCACTGCTTCCATATCAAATGTTTGCCAGCGAATATAATCATATGCAAATCTCATTAGTGGTATGTTGTTTGACCCTAATTTTGTCGAGAGATATTCATTCCCTTCCCACTTAGGAAATTCACCAGACTTAATAGTTCCGGACAAATTTATAATTCCATATAACAGATAAAAGAAAAAATCATTTTCAAATTGAAATTCTTCCATTTTATCCATAATATCTACGCTCTTTTGTAAAGCATATATAAAGGTTCGCAAATTTTTCTTACAGGTACTACTTACCACTTCTGAAATCTTTTTCAAAACATCATCATTAATAATGCTATTAATTCTTGCATTGTCAAAACCTTTTATTATTTCTTCTACAGCTATTCTTGTATTACCAGAGAATTGAATGGTATCACTAACCGTCTTTTCCTTGATTTGCAAATACTGTTTCACATCTTCTGATATATTCTGTTGCTTTTCTTCTTGATTTTGTTTATCCTTATGCATAAATGTAAAATCAGACTCAATTTTTATAGTCTTCTTTTTTAGAATTTCATTTTCATTTGCAACAAGAAGTACCTTAACCTTATCTCTTTCAACCAATCCATTTACATATCCTAATAATTCAGGCATACATATATTACTCCTCTCGATATCCTCAAGAATAAGTAACTTGTCCTTCAAATTAACAGACTCATATAATTCATTCAAATCTTCATCTGACAAGGTAAAGTCTAATCCAACCTTTCCTGTAATTCCTTTAATTACATTTTTTGCAATTACTCTTCCAGTTGTCACAGTTTCCGATGCTTTTCCTGCTAAAGTACGCATTCGCAATTCCATGTAAATACTTTTACTAATAGCAGATGTATCTTCAAGACCATACAATGAAACGACCACACAAGTCGCTTTCTTTTCTTTAAGAAAAGGAATTAAAACATGTTCAATGTAATATGTCTTTCCAGAACCCCATTCACCAGTCAGCATTATGGCTGTTTGAGTTTTATCCTTTTTTAAATAATGATATATATAATTATTTAACTCCTTGTTAGTCATAAAACACCTCTAGTCTGTATCGTTTGCAACAGTTCTTCAATACGATGCACAATTCTTTTTTGCTCGTTAATTGGTGGCAAAGGGATAACCGCAGATGCAACTTTTTCCTTGTTAAGGTTGTCAACTGTAGCCCCTGATGCCTTTTTACAAAATTGATTGTAGACATATTTTGATGACAAAAGCCAATACAAATAATCTAAATCAAATAATTCTTTCGAATTTCTCAAAAGAAGCCATCCATCATGTATGCACCTTCAATCTTAGATATATATGGTCGTCCAAAGCTCATTGAATTTGTTAACAAAAAATCTCCCGGATATACTTTTCTGCTTTTATGTGCTCCCTCTAGTTTGATTTTTTCTTTAGTTCGAAAAATATATTTTCCGTCCTTTTCAACATCTCCTATCTTTATCCAATTAATACCTGCTTCTGTATCTGTTATAAAAGCTTTTATAGGTCTTGGTGAACCTCCACGTTCAATCTCCACCGCCCAACCAAGCCTTATCCAGCTCCAATTATCCGGAATATCAAGTATTTTATCCTCATCTGTTATTAAATCCACATGTTCAACATCATCTAGTCTTTCTGCTGTTCCATCCTCCGAAAGCTGTTCTGTTAGTTTACCTTGAATTCCTGCATCAATTAATTTACTTTTGAGAACATCAATATCATGCACATATTTGCTCTGGGTTTCATTTATAATTAAAATACACTCGAAAACTTTTTCAATTTGCTTAACAATACGCATCTGCTCATCAATAGGAGGAATTGGAACTACTGCGGCTGCAACTTTATCTATATTCAAATTATCAACTGTAGCTCCTGATGCCTTCTTACAAAATTGATTATACATATATTGTGATGACAATAAATAATACAAAAAATCATAATAAAATAATTTTTTTGTGTTTCTAAGAATTAGCCAACCATCGTGTACACAGCCTTGAATCTGAGAAATATATGGTCGTCCAAAACTCATTGAATTAGTAAGTAGAAAATCTCCTGGATATACCCGTTTGCTCTTAGCTTCTCCTTCTGGTTTAATCTTTTCTTTTGTATATTGAATATATTTTCCATTTTTCTCAACATCACCTATTTTTATCCAATTGATACCATCTTTAGCATCTGTTAAAAAAGCTTTTATAGGTCTGGGAGATCCTCCACGCTCAATATCCATTACCCATCCTATCTTTGACCACCGCCAATTTGACGGAATTTCAAATTGTTTATCCTCCTCATCAACTATATCATCAACATTAGGCATTTCCGGTGCTTCTTCATTCGCATCATTTGTAGCTAAATTCCCCTGTATGGCTATATCAAGCACTTTATTTCTTAATACTTCAACATCAACCATTACTCAATCCCTCCTAACAACTCTCTAAGGTTAGCAACTGCTGCAACTATGGTTTCTGCTTCTTCATTCATATCCTCCAACACCTCAGCCACAGTACGCTCGTCCTTTTCTTCTAAATTAATCCACTTAAAATCAAGGTTATCTGCATTTTGCACTTCTTCTTCCGAAAAGCATCTCCACCTTCCATTAGGCTCCGACTCACAATAAGTAGCTACTCTATCCTGCTCATGACCTGAACAATAACAATCTACAAAGTCCTGCAAATGTGCTCTAGTCATTGGTTTTGTTACCATCGTATGTTTTATCCCAGTTCTATAGTCATATACCCAAATTTCATTTGTAGGTTTACCCTTCTCAAAGAAAAGTACATTCGTCTTCACACCATTAGCATAGAAAATACCCGTAGGAAGTCTAAGAATTGTATGTACATTATAATCCTTAAGTAGCTTTTCTCTTACCTTCTCTGTAGCACCTGTATCTGTGAGTACACTATCAGGAAGAACTACTCCAACTCTACCACCAGTCTTTACAATGGACATAATATGCTGCAAAAAATTCACCTGGTTATCACTTGTTTTTACAAATTCAGGTCTATTCGCCGCTACCTCAACACTACCTTGTGGTCTTGTCCCAAAGGGTGGATTTGCTAATATTACATTAAACATCCTTTCTGATGTATCAATTAAGGAATCCTGATATGCAATAGGACTCTTATTTACACCGATATCATGAAGATAAAGATTCATGGAGGCAAGCGTTACTACTAGCGAGGTATTATCAGCTCCAAAAAGAGCATTATTCTTAAGGAATTGCTGTTTTTCCATATCCTTGCTCTGCTCCTTCATATGGTCATATGCTGCAAGAAGAAATCCACCTGTACCACAAGCCGGATCCGCCACTGTTTCCGTAATCTTTGGATCAACCACTTCCACCATTGTCTGGATAAGTGCTCTTGGTGTAAAGTACTGACCTGCACCGCTTTTCTTATCTTGTCCGTTTTTCTCAAGGATAGCCTCATAGATTGCCCCCTTGAAGTCACCTTCCATCATATACCAGTTTTCTTCGCTAACCATTTCGATAACTTTAGCAAGCATTACCGGTCTGTCAATCTTATTCGTCGCTCTTGTAAAAATAGTACCAATGAGTCCTTCATCCTTGGAAAGTTCCTTCAAAATTTCTTCATATTTTTCAACAAGGTCTGTTCCACTAAGACCAACTAAATCTTTCCACTTGTATCCTTCTGGAACTGTACTGCTCAGTCCCAGTTCTTCTTTTTCCTCATCCATCTTAAGGAAAAGAATATAGGTAAGTTGTGTAATATAGTCAGTAAATCCAACACCCGCTGCTGCGAGCACATTTGCTATATCCCATACTTTTTTCAGTAACGCTGCTTCACTTTTTTTATTTGCCATTTTCTATGCCACCTTCAATAAAAATTTTGATAATACTAACAATTCCTCTTTCAACACAGGTGCACCAAAGCTAGTAACTGCTCTTCTCCAAAGATCTGTATTAACTTCGTTTAGCTCTTCTACAGAGATTGCACCACCATCAATTACATATTCCGCTATTTGACGCATAATTTCTTTCTGAGGAGCAGAAAGAATACGTTGATTTTGTCCACAATATAATGTAAACCTTGATGCATATCCTGTAATAAGACTTGTTAGTTTTGGATTTTTCCTATACGCATATCTTACAATCTGAATCAAATGGGTAAGCGCTCTTGTATTTGTCTTCACATCAAGTTCTTCAACACTTCCATCAGAATCCAAAATCTTATAATTTTTCCAAATCTGATATACTCCATATTGCTTGTTTTCTGCCAAAAGTCTATCTCGAAGTTCCACAAGCATGCTATGTGTAATTATCTTATCTTCAAAATTATAAATAATTCGGAGAGCCTCTATGCCATCCTTATTATTTTCCAAATACTTTTCAAAGTTCTCAATATATGACTTTGCTGACTCTTTCGAAAATCCAGCATATAATACTTCATCTTCATCAGAAGCGGATGCATAATATCCTTTTTGCATTTCAAGCAGTTTCTTTCTTGCTTCAATATTCCCAATCAAACAATAGATAAGTCCCATTCGCATAGTATTATCATGGGATGGACTGATATATTCCACTATAGTTCCTTCTGAAAATGCATTTTGAATATTATTAGCCACTGTTCTTGGTGCAAAACCATATGTTGTTATAAAATAATCCAAGTGCCTACCAAACAAAGGATTATCCTCATACCTTCTATTAATCGTTGAACAGTAGTCTCTCAATAACATCATGTTTTCATCACTAACTTCATTATGAGCAAGATGTTCTAGTAAATGTTCAAGACTTAATGTTCTCTTACCTCCCGAAGTAGATACTGGATGTGGAATACATTTCTCGTGTTCCGTAACCCCAACAGCATCCACTATGTAATAGCATTCTTTTGTATCTGCATTCGGTGTTACCTCTTTTAGCTTATCATCACTTATTACTCGGCAACCTCTTCCTTTCATCTGTGTATAAAGTACATCTGACATGACATCCTTCATAAAAAATACAACCTCAAGAGGCTTAACATCTGTACCAGTAGCAACTAATGTAACTGTTACCGCAATACGGAAATCTTTCTCTGTTCGCAAATCCCTAATAAGTCCGTTGGAGTCTCCCGATGAATATGTTATTTTCTGCACAAAATGCTCTGGTACTTCGCCATTCTCAAATTCACCCTTAAATACCTCTTTTGCCATATCCACAATTTCTGTAGCGTGATTATCATCTTTAGCAAAAATCAAAGTCTTAGGAATGTATTCCCACTTCTGCTCCCTCTCTGGATATAATTCTCTATAAATAGCTTTTTTATATGCTGTAAGCACCTTCCGAATCTGGTCTCTGTTAATAACAGATCTATCAAGTTGAGTTGGATCATATTCTATTGTTTGATTTACATTATATGTAGTTGCTTTACCACCTTTATGTCTTGGTGTCTCAACTACTTCCTCCCCCGCCTCAATGGTTCCTCCATGTGCAGTTATATCTGTAATAATTCTATAGGTTCTCACCGGAACATTTACTCCATCGACAACAGAATCATCATAGGTATATGGCTTAATAACATTGTTGTTAAAGAATGCATACGCCTCCGGTGTTGGCGTTGCGGTAAGTCCCAATATCTTTGCCTCTGAAAAATAATCGAGCACAGACTTCCACTTACCATAAATAGACCTATGACATTCATCCACAATAATGAATTGAAAGTAATTCGGAGGGAGCTTCAAATCATTGCCCAGACTAATTACTTCTTTTGATTTCTTTTCTTCATCTTCCTTTGCAATTTCATCCTCAGCATCTTCATTGCCTTCCGTAAGAGCCTGTCCTGTCAGCACTGCAAATAGTTTCTGTATTGTAGATATTACGATATCACCTTTAATATCAGATTCTTTTTTCAAACGATTTATCTGATATAATGAGCTCATCGTTTGTTGTTTCTCTGTTCTGTCAAACACGCTAAACTCTGACTTAGTCTGCTTGGCTAAATTATTTCTATCCACAAGAAAAAGAATACGTTTTGTAGATGTATAGTTTAACAATCTATAAGATGCCAAACATGCTAAATATGTTTTGCCAGAACCGGTAGCAAGTACAGCCAAATTCTTTCTATTTCCGGCTTTATATGATTGTTCAAGTTCTATTTCTGCTTCATACTGACAATCACGAAGACCACGCTTTTCGAGTTTAGGTAACATACCATATTCTGAAGTCTTTCCTATCAACTGCAACATTTTCTTGGGTGAATGCATTTCAGAAAGCTCCTCATATTCGCCATCAGCAACAAGCATGTTTTTGAAATATATTTTATTTCCATTTGCCATATATACCAGTGGAATAAGATTGTCAAACCAAAGCCCATACCAACTCTGTGGATGAACAGCATATCTTTCTGCCTGCTTCGCCACATCTTGTCCTAACGGATTATCTTCTTTCTTCGCCTCTACTACCGCTATTGCCTTATTATCTATAAATAAAAGATAGTCACTCTCTTTATTCCCCTGCATCAAAGCTTCTTTTACCGCAGTAGTATTTCCGGGCACATATTCATTTCTTGGTACAATTTCCCATCCTGCATCACCAAGCTGTTTATCAATTTTCACACGAGCTTTTTCTTCTGGTAACATAGTATCTTCCTTTCTATTTTTCTCTATCCCGGAATTTTTCATACTCTTTCTTGTATCTTATCGCACCTGTATATGTATTCCATAACTAATACATACCAAAATTCTATCTATACCATTTTCAACACTTCATAAATTGCGCTTAGACAATCTTCTATTGTTAATGCCTTACCATCTTCAAAGAATACCGACATAACAGGTCTGTTTTTGCAACTCTCCTGGCTGGATAATTCATTATCAAAAATACCTCTTATCTCATCTAAATCTTCCTCAGAAATATCTAGTGCATTCTTCCAATACCTCACAAAATGCTTTTTAAAAGAATCATGGTCTGAATAAAATCCCATTGGATTACCATCCTGCACATTATATGTCGTTGGCTGAAAAAGGGACCTTATATCTCTTATATATTCATATACCAAATCCTCTTTCCCTATAACATTTGACATATTAACTGATGCTGAAATAACATCCGAATTAAACTTTGTACACATATGAGTTTGAAACTGATTTCCAATAATATTTTGTTGCATATTCCAACCCTTCTTTCTATATTTTTCACTTAACTAATTACTGCTAACAACTCGCTACAATTCCCATACCTATCTTCCAAATCCCCTGCCAGACACTTCATCACAACATCAATCTGTTCATCTGACAAATAAGAGGCAGCATTGCCTAAATATGCTTTCATATCACTTCCATGTGGAGCTCTCCCACAAAGCAGCCAATACCAAATTGCACCTATAGAATATATATCACTCCTGCAATCCCTCAATTTGGGATTCTCCTGCAATAAAGGATCAATAAAAACCCCACCTGCCACAGCTTCTCCCGTTTGGGTAAGTTTTGTATGATTGTCCGTATCTAAAAAAGCACTAACACCAAAATCAATAATCTTAAATAACCTCTCCTTTGTTGAAAACACTACATTACTGGGTTTTAAATCCCTATGTATAATACCTTTTCCATGAGCGTATTCTAGTCCATTCAAAATAGGTCTAACTACTTTTACACTATCTTCAAAACTTAACATACCATACTTTTTCTGTAATCCAATCAAATCATAGCCTTCAATATATTCCATTCTTATGAAGGGCCCTTCGAAAATTCTTCCCGCATCATATATTTTAACAATATTCATATGATTTAACTGAAAAAGCATTTTAGCTTCTCTGAAAAAACGCCTCTCTCCATCCTTCTGCTCATCTGACGAAACAAAAATAGGAGAATACACTTTTACCGCAAAATCCATATCCAAACAATCATTGTGATATTTAAAAACGCAACCAAATCCTCCTGAACCTATCTGCTCAAGCCTTTTATATTGCTTTATCTGCAAAAACGGATCAATTTCTTCATCAAAATGTTCCTCTATATATTCAATCAAAGTGTTTATCGAATCCGTAATTAATTTCCTTCTTCCAGCATAGTTCTCAGACTCATTCTGCATATATCTTCTAAACTCATCTGCCGTTCTACAACTCTTGATAAATTGAGGAATCCGCTCTTTAATATCTATATTTTCCAGCAAACATTTTCTTGTCTGGATGTAATATTTATCGTCAATCGTACCGTTTGTTGCTTTTAACAACAATCCCGCCTTATATTCGTCCAGCATATCTATTAATTCCGTTTTTGTCACTATCCCACCTCTTTTCCTCCTTTGTATTGCACCCTTAAAACGAGCATCCTTTGGTTTCTCTGCATCAGCTGGAATCAACCATGTTTTACCTTTCTTAATTGCTCCTTTTATACAATTCTGAGCACATAAAAACTCCTATTCTCCTTGGTGATATATCCCATTTTTCGGACATTTCTACTGTTGTTAAATATTTCATATTTGAAATTTCCTATGCCTATTATATTTACTTATCGGAATAATGACAAGTAAAAAAATAAAGAAGACATTTCTGTCTTCCTATTCTAAAAATTGATGTACTTAAATCTATACATTCTATTTTCAATCTTTGGCATACAGTATGGAATAGCATTAACTTTTGTTTTCTCCTCCAAAATACCACCCTCAATTAAGATTTACCTATGAATATACATTCTTGTTTTTTCTTCTTCCCCATCACCTTGAACCATGCATAGAAATTCCCATCCATAACGCTCATAGAATGAGGTATGATCCGTAACCAGATACACAGGTGTTATTCCCTTATTCTTCATATCATCTACAACAATATTTAGCAACTGACCAGCTATCCCCTTGCCCCGATATTCTTTTTCCGTATATACCGCACAAACATTAGGAGCAAGGTCTTTTCTGTCATGAAAGTCATTCTCAATCACTCCTAAACCAGCAATTATTTTATCACCTTCTAAACAAAGATACCAACCATACTCCGTTATGCCTTTAAGGTAATCTTCCATGCACGCAAGATAAGCTTCTTCGGGTACTCCCCATTTACTATTAAACCATTTAGCTGCAGCATCCATAAGGATTGGCTCGTCTCTCAATTTAATATATCTATATTCTTTCATCGTATCTCCTTTATTACAGTTGTTTAAACATCCTTATATAGAACATAATAGTCTGATGATAAATTTTCCATTTGTTGTTTATACCAATTTTGAATATCATCTAATGCCTTATTATAAATAATCGGTGCCATATGCTCACAAAACAAATCTAAAATCTGTTCTTCTTCAATAATTCCGATCTCTTCCCCCCGAACATCCAGATAAAACGCTCTTATTTCACTGATAATGTGTTTCTTCTGCTCATCATTCAGTTTAATTACACTTAGACTGCTTCGTTTCATCGTTCCTGTTCCTCCTTCAACCTAACAATCTTGAATATATATTCAAATCCACATCCTTAAATACGTTAAACACGACCTTCTTTATTCCTTTATATTTTATCATACATTCTTTCACCGTATCGACAGCAATCCTGGCGGCCTGGTCATTCGGGAATCGGAACACCCCTGTTGAAATACAGCAAAACGCAATGCTCTCCACTCCATGTTCCGCTGCCAGTCTCATGCAATTTTCATAGCAGGATGCAAGCAATCTTTCATCTTCTTTTGTTACCTTATCATAAATAATCGGTCCAACTGTATGAAGCACATAATCACATGGCAGGTTATAGGCAGGCGTAATCTTGGCCTGCCCTGTCGGTTCTTCATATCCTTGTTTTTCCATAATATCCGCACACTTAAGTCTTAACTGAATCCCAGCATAGGTATGGATGCAATTATCTATGCAGGCATGGCAGGGTTGATAGCAGCCTGTCATTCCACTGTTGGCAGCATTTACAATCGCACCTGCTTTCAGTGTTGTAATGTCCCCCTGCCAAACGCAGATACCCGGCTGCAGTTCCTCTAATTCGTCCAGCATTGTAATATGCTTCTTTCCAAGCTCTTCCTTCAAATATTCATCCTGTAATTTTAAGAATTCATCACTTATCGGTTTTGGCATTCGGATGTTCATCAGGCTTCTGAGCAGTCTTTTTTGTTCCCCCTCCTCATCAGGAATATCCATTCCCCGATATGATACATTCTCATCTAATAAAGCATTTATCAGATAATTTCTTCTTTCATTCTGGTTCATCGCAATCACCTGCCTAATCATTCAAAATCAAAACTCATCTGCCCATCTATCCAGCTTTTCTGAACTGCTTCATGGATCACATCACCGGGCATACTGCCACCGAGTAAAAATGGAGATTGGGGATTATGCTTTTTCATATTCTCTCTTACAAGCGAAGCATTCGTATTGGCATAACAATATTTACACAAATGCCCGCATGTATCATAGGCACCGATGTCCACACCAAGCAGGCATGCACACTGTCCATTACGCTGATTTGTTTTTCTCTTTGGAACATCGAGATGACTATGCAGCGCTGTCTCAAAAGTGCTTACTGTCATGCAGCCCGCACAATCGGCTCCATAGGGTTCAAGTTCATTTCCCTCTGCACATGGTCTGATTGTCATACCATACCTTGCACCGATTTGAATAAATTCTTTGCCAAGCTTAAGTCTGTCTGCCCCCACAACCTCTCCGATCTCTGGGAAGTTACGCTTCACCTTTTTATAAATATCAATAAAGCTGATAACACAGGTTGTTGTATATCCCGACAGCATTTCCGCCATTTTTTCAAACTCTGCAATATGCCATTCTACAGAATAATCGCTATTGATAAAGATTGGATCATACCGCCAGCCCACCGAGTCTACGCCAACCATTTCAGAAAGCTTCTTAAAGCTCGCTATCACGTTTTCTTTGTCCGGAACATTTGGCTCAATCTCTTTTCCATAAGGCGTAATAGTAACGAACCAATATTGTCCATAGGGCTGCAATGCATCCATGTGTGAAAGCATAGGCTCGGGATTCTTCGTACAAAACGCAATCAGATCCACCACATTTGGGGATAGGCTGTACCTCGTTACACTACTTGGATTATAGGGATTGCGAACAAGTACGAAACCATCGTTTATTCTATTCAGTAACCACTCATGGTAAAATGCCGGAATATCTGTCCGCATTCCTGTCTGTATAATCATTGCATTCTCTCTTTCATGTCTTCAATGCTTTTCCTCATATCAGCATTGATACCTACCACTCTGTCTCCAAAGCCTTCTGGTACTACGGCATCATTTAAGTTTAGGCGAATCAGGCTGATATTTTCATGTTCACCTGTAAGCTTCTCAAAAGGAAAGCGGATAATGGTTGGTGTGTTAAAGCCAACTCCTAATTCTAATAATACCACATTTGCACTTTTATCCGATAGCATTTCCGAAATAAATTCACTAAATCGCTGCTCAGCCTTATGCCATGCATCATCCTCCACAAAATAACTGTCACACCGAAGGTTCATATTCATCGGCCCCCCGCATACGGGACATTTGGGCACCATGGAGGCTGGCACCCTGCAATCCTTTCTTGCCTGATCCATCTGGCGAAACATTTCCACGCCATCATATATTTTCGGATGACATCCTTTGGCACACTGAATATGAAAATAATCTCCCTGGGTGCAGAAAATATTTTCTTCCGGAAGACCTGCCTTTTCAAATTGTTTATCAGCATTTGTACTCAATACAAATAACTTTTTATCCTTCAGCATTCCCAGCAATTCCCGATGCAATGGGGTATAATCTGCATCTATCCCCCCAAGAAGTGCCTGCTTTGACCAGTATCCCCAGAAGGCTTCCTCATCCGGAAACGGATAAAAGCCCGCCGAATACATGTCCTGCATATAGCGGCCTTTCCCATATTTCTCCTGAAACTCTCCAAAGTTTTCTTCAAAGAATCTGCCCCCATACTGTGCTCCCGCTGCTGTGGAAAGCCCTGCACCTGCACCTACCAAAACATAGTCCGCATTTTGAAGCAGCTTGGCAGCCCGTTCTATCTGCCTGTCATATCCCTCATCTTGAAATACATAATCTCTTGCAGAAATTCCTGACAAAAATTCATTGAATGTCATTCTATTTTTCACTCTCCCTTTAATTATATTATCAAGCCTATAAACCTCTTTTTTTAACTGCTTTTACAGGACAATTTTCAAAACAATTGCCGCAATGCAGACAGTTATTCTGCCGGATTACATAAGGCTTTCCTTCCTCAATGCACCGCTGCGGACAATGTTTTACACAAGTTCCACATCCAATACAGCTCTCCATTATATCATACCCTTTTTCATGAATCTCTGCATCACCAAGCGTATAGACATCCCGAAAAATAGGATTTACTCCCAAATTAAAATATTCAACCTCAGCTTTATCAATACAGAAAATAATCCCAATACTTCTGGTATCTCCTGGATATACATTCGACAGATATGGCTGTTCTTCAAATATCCTGTCCCGCCATTTTATCTGTTCTTCATCGGAAACCGCATATGCTTTTCCTGACAATCTTATCATCTCTTTATATTTTGTATAGCACAGAACCTGCACCCTTCCGTCCGCCAGTAGTTCCTGACAGAAATTTTTACCTCTTGCAGTATAAAAATAGATTGCATCCGGCTCATAATGAATCGCACTGATATTTCTAATCTGCGGTGCCCCCTCGTTATCTACCGTTGCAAATGCAAGAACACCTACCAGCTCCATTTTTTTAAGACAAGTCTGTAAATCCATATGTATACCCCCTTACTCTATAATCTTTATTTAGGTGATTGCGAAATTCCTTATTTCCAAAACCTAGTTGTACAATGTAGACAATATCATAAGCAGGTGCTTTGGAGCCGCCGGTGCTTAGCGAGGTTTTTTCGAGCTTAGCACCGTTGCGAGCGACAAGCAGCGCAATCCCGCCCTACTTGGCGAGGTTCTTTCGAGCCTAGTAGACCGGCATGCCTTGTGCTCGTGCCTGCGTTGATTTGTCTATATTGTACAACGGATGTCTGGAAAAACTCAAGTTTCGCAATTGCCTATAATCTTTACTCTGCCCGGCTTTCTCGGCTTGCTCTGGGGCTGTTCTCCATCGATGTATCCCAAAATCACAAAACAGGAACAGATATAATTATCCGGAACCCCCCATTCCTTCATAAGACTTTGACCTTCCTCACTGGCAAAGGTCTCTTCTCCTCTTGAAATAATACAGGATGCAAGCCCAAGCTCCGTTGCCTGCAAAATCATGTTCTCTGCAATACAAAAGGCATCTGCCACCCGGAACATAAAGTTGCTTTGTCCAAATATTGCAACCACCGTCGATGCACCATAGAAGCCATTTCTGATGGTGGGATCATCAATGCTGCTTGGCTGTTCCTTTGACACATACGAGCCTGCCAGCTTGCTTCGGTCAAATTTTGCGAGATTCATCATACCGATTTGGGTTGTCAATTCTGCATTATTTATGGCTACCATCATACTTCTCTGACCGCCGCCTGCATTGGGGGCAAAATTTCCTGCCTCAAGAATTTTTTCTAAGTCTTCTCTGCTAATTTGCTCTTTTGTATATTTCCTGATTGAATGTCTTGCTTTTATAATGTCCATCAACATAATAGGCTCTCTCCTGTTATACTATTTTTTTCTTTCCAGCATTGTGGGTCCGGCGCATAAAAATTACCGCCACTTGTTCCAGCCGCTACAGCCGGACACCCTCTGCACCAGGGTTTTAATTCACATTTGCTGCATTTTTCAAACTTCTCATAATCTCTATAGCTTTCCATCTGACAAATCCACACATCTGCAAGCCTGTCATGAAATATATTTGAAACATGGCTGTTCTGGACCCGTCTGCAGGCATATATATCACCATTCGGAAGGATTGTCATATGACAGTTACCACAGTTGCAGCCACCATATATCATTCCCTCCTTTGCATCCCTCGGGATTATAAATTCTCCCTTTTCATATTCATAGAGCGTCCAAAGGTGATCCTTTTTGTTAAAATATGTCTCGCAGCCGGCAGCCTCATATGCCTTAAACTTTGCATCGCATAGCTCTAGCAAAGCTCTATATTCCTGCGGAGTCATGTTAGTGTCTTTTTCATCGCTTGTCGGACAATATCTTGCAAAGGCAAACACATCTGCCTCATGCTTTACAACCGTATCAATAATATCGGGAATTTCTTTGATATTTGTTCCAGAAACAGTTGTCATGATGACTGCTTTTATCCCTGCCCGTTTGATGCAGCCTATTTTTTCTAATGTAATATCAAATGAACCCGGTTTTCTGAACCAGTCATGCGTTTCCCGCATTCCGTCAATGGATAACTGATACTTTTCGCATCCCATAGCCTTCAGCATTGCGCATATTTCATCTGTCAGGTGAAACGGATTTCCAAGTATCGTGAACGGAATCGCTTTACTTTTTAATAATGCAAGCAGCTTCCAGAAATCCGGATGCAGAATCGGATCTCCTCCCGTTATATAAAAATACGGATATCTATGATACACTTTACAGAAATCCTCACAATTTGCAACCACCTCCTGCATCTGTTCCCAGTTCATCGCTTCTATTGCTCTACAATTATCTTCTGAAAAAATATAGCAATGCTTACAACGCTGGTCGCACTCGTCTGTTATATGCCATTGAAATGCAAAATACTCACTCATTTGATTCACCTGCTTTTTGTATTGATCAGCCTCCCCGGCTGTTTTGATTCGTTTCACTCTGCCTTAAATATATGCCACTGGCATATAGCCCCATCTCTTCATAGGAGTAACGGCGGTCATCAAATATCGATAACCGCCAGTCCTTTGATAAGCTATCTTTTTACTTATCAGATGCTCCGCACGCACTGCCACATGCTGCCGGCTTTTCCTCCGGCTTATCAGATGCCCCGCATGCTGCCGGCTTCTCTTCCGGCTTGTCTGATGCTCCACATGCTGTTCCGCAGGAAGAACCTGCTTTTTGCTCCTCGCTCCATCCTGAAAGATTTGAAAGTGCCATCGTACCTACCTCCTTGAAGAATAATGAATTTAGCAATGAGCAAAACTCTATTTTCGCAAACGTTCGTTGTACAATATAGACAAATCAACGCAGGCACGCTTGCGCTGCTTGTCGCTCGCAACGGTGCTAAGCTCGAAAAAACCTCGCTAAGCACCGGCGGCTCCAAAGCACCTTGCTTATGATATTGTCTATATTGCACAACTAAGTTTTCTAAATCGGGAGTTTCGCTCATGGCTAAATAATTTTATAAGGCTTTTACCTTATTGCAAATTCATCATAACAGGTAAATCATAATTGCGTAAGTACGCACAATAAAGTGCCCTGGTTACTTTTTTGTAACTACTATGATTTTTCATAAATGTATGCTACACTCTATTTATAATGTTACATTCATTTTTTTACTATTGGAGGTATATCATGCTGTCAAAAGAAGAATTACCGGCTTGCCCAGTGGCAACAACGGTACAGCTAATCGGTAGCAAATGGAAACTATTAATCCTGAGAAATTTACTTGGGAGACCTTGGAGATTCAATGAACTAAAAAAGAGCCTTGAGGGTATCAGCCAAAAGGTTCTAACTGATTCACTTCGTGCTCTTGAAGAAGACGGCATTGTAATTCGCACAGTATATCCGGAGGTTCCACCTCATGTTGAATACTCATTGACTGAGCTGGGCGAGTCTATGCGTCCAATTTTAAAGGCTATGGAAGAGTGGGGTCTGGCATATCAAAAATCCTTTAAATAACTACTTTCATGTTCTAAACTAACTCAAGCTAATTGAATCTTGAAAAATACGGCTGATTTGATTCCCCTATCAAATCAGCCGTTTATAAATGATATATTCGCTTGTGTATTATAAAAATCTATGAGAACTCTATATATTTATTCCAGTGTATATTCCGTCTCATTCACTGTAATGGATGCTATATTATCTACATCCACTAAGCGGTTAAAATTACAGGTTACATGATGGGTTAAATCACCACAGACATAACTGGTATTATCTATTTCAACATCACAGGAATGTGCATCATGCCAATTCTTGTCCATTATAATATACTCTGTCCCATCTTTATAATGAATCGCTGCATAATACAGATTACCAGGATCATAAGCCTCCTCTGTTGTCAAACCAAGACCGGTTCCCATATCAACCCGCATAGATAATGGAGAAATCCGGATGAGACCACCTTCAGCATTTACATATTGTACTTTTGCCACCTCTTCACTCAGCGGTACAGCAATCTCTTCTTCCTTCGTTTTGCTCATATATTCATTGTATGCTTGATCGTCGGCATGAATCCATTCACCTCTGGTACATGGATATTCATACGTTTTCAGAATTATTTCTTTCTTTCCTCCATTATCAGCAGTCATATAATCATAGCAATACAACTTATCTGCCGTAGATTTATCCATATCCACATATATACTTCCACTAAAGTCAACAAACTGAAAATAGAAATCAGTCTCTTCTGAAAACCATGCACCCTTCGCCTCATTATCAAGCTGGCTGTAATTTAAGGCATTGACACCGCCTTCTCTTTCCAGTGTAAATTCTACAACTGCTGACTGTCCATCCGATACAGCAGACAATATCGTCAATTTTGTATCTCCAAATTCTTTTACAACCTGCTCATGTGATACATGATCTCCAATTAAAGCCTCTGCTTTTTCCGGTTCCACATCCACATATTCTCTCTTCGGATATGTTACGATGCAGGAAGTGCCCTTTTCTTCATCAAACAACTCTTCCTGATGGGATTCTACATCTTTCTTTCCCTGATTGCCCCATAACCGGTTAAAAAACTCTCCCCCTGTTGCAGCATTTGCAATAAGAGGTGCCGATATTACAGCGATTGTGGCAGCCACCGCCACCTTGGCATAATTTCTTTTTACTGATGTCCATGCCGTTTTGCGGTATTCCTTTAACAGCTTCTTTTTATTTCTCTTATATTTTGTTGAAAATTCATGTACACCCTCTAATGCATCAAATTCTTCCACGGAAATCTCAAATGCTTCCGGATTTGTATAATCTAACATCTGACTCATAGCTTTCCCTTCCTTTCACTATCGTTCTTAACATTAACTTTGCACGCTCAAATCTTTTTCTTACATTCGACTCTGTGATACCCAATGTCTTTGCTGTTTCTTTGACCGATAACTCCTTAACAGTCAGGCAGTCAACAACCGCATAATATTTTGACGGCAAAACAGAAATCAATTCCTCCAACTCTGTAGATTCATCTCTGTCAGTTACATCCGACAGATTTTCGGCCTTTGCCTCTTCATCTGAAAAATACATAATTTCCTGTTCTCGTCTTTTCTTGTTATAGATATTAATTGCGGAATGCTTAATGACCGTGATCACATATCTTTTACAATCCTCTGATTTTGGATTTTCAAAACATGTCCCACTTTTCATTAATTTTATGAAAGCCTCCTGTACAGCATCCTCCGCTAATCCGGAATCCCGCAGGATACTGTATGCAACCTGATACATCTTCTGCTCATATAATTTATAGCATTTTTCAATAAATCTGATTGATGCTCTTTTATCCTTCAACGTTTCCACCTCCTGGGATAACAAAATATATGATAAAATGAATTGCGCATCCTCTAAACGGATATGCAGCCACAACCGTACGCATTGTGCTTACATAATATATAACCAATTTCAAAATGCTTTTGTGACATAAAATAAAAATTTATAAAATAATATAAAGGTGGCATCATTTCAGGCTTAACATAATGGCAAAGGTGCTTCCTTTTGTTTTCTCCTTATCAATCGGAAGTACCACGGTGATATTTCCACCCTGCTCCTCTAAAATCTTTCTCGTAAGATATAGTCCTACCCCTGAACCTTCTGCCTGCTTGATCACCTCATGTTTCCCTCTATAAAACCTCTGGAAAATCCGGTTAATTTCTTCTTTCTTTATTCCAATCCCCTCATCCTTTATTTCGATTCTGAGGAATTGAATCAGTTTGTTCATCGTAATGCGGATTTTGGAACCTTCCGGACTATACTTGATGGCATTTTCCAACACATTTACAATTGCTTCCTTCGTCCACTTTATGTCATGGGGAAGAATCAACTTTTCCATCTCCGGTTCTGTACCATCAATAGTTATTTCAATCCCCTTTTCCTCTGCCTTCATATACACCTGATTGACCGCCTGTACGACCGTCTCAAAAATATTGGCATTTTCCTTTTGAATTGCAATCATTCCCGTTTCCATACGGGAAATGTTCACCAGCGCTTCAAGTAATCCATCCAAATGGACAATCTGGTCTCCCAGCCGTTCCATAAATTCTTTCTTTTCTTCCGGCTGCAGATTTTCCTCCTCTAAAAGCTGGAAACACATCCGAATCGACGCCACAGGTGTTTTTAACTGGTGGGATAAATCCGTCACCAGTGCCTTTGTTTCCTCCTTTTCCTGCTGCATACGCTCTTCCTCCCACTTAAGCTTCTGCCCTAAGGACTCCATCTTGTTATATAGAAGTGTCTCGCTACCCTCTCTATATTCCTCCGACAGATAGTCATAATCTCCATTATAAAAATGTTCCAAAAGCTCCTGCAGCCGATAAAACTCCTCTTCTCTTTTCTTCTTAAAAATAATTTTCACACCAAAAAGCATTCCACACATTACAGCATATAAAACCAGATAAAAAAATGCCAGTCTGACAGCGCTTCCTTTTGTCCTGTTAAAGAAGACACTTTTATAATCTGCATCATAACCATATTGTTTCATGATATCCATTCCCGCTTTCTGTGCCTGCACATTCTCATTCCCCTTCAGCAAATCTGCCGCAATCTGTTCTGCGGATATGCCTTCCTGCCATTCCCCTAATATCTGGTAGACCATGCTCACATTCTGCTTTTCCTCCTGCTTCAAACTATAAAATCGGAAACCCCATGCAAGGGTTAAAAGAAGAAAAAGCGCAAGCATGTATTTTAATATCCATTTATTTTGTCCCATTTTTTATCTCCATTACCTATACCCATTATGATATCTCTTCAAATTCCCGTTTTCTTGCTATCACCCAAACACATTCTACCGCTTGCACTCTTTATCCCACAGATATCCAATCCCTCTTACATTGCGGATATACACGGGATCAGACGGATTATCCTCTATCTTCTCCCTTAATCTGCGGATATTTACTGCAATGGTATTCTCGTCCACAAACTCCCCATTGATATCAAACATCTGCTCTAGCAGTTGGTTTTTGGATAGAATCTGCTTCGGATGCTCCATTAAAATGAATAATAGCCTTAATTCATTTTTTGTCAGAGAGGTTTCCTCTCCTCTCACCAGCACCTTCATTTCATTTTTCAAATATACCACATCACCGGAAACGATTTTCTCCTCTGCACTGCCAGACATTCTCTTAAAGATTGCATTGACCTTAGAAATCAGCACTGCCAGACTAAATGGTTTTACCATATAATCATCTGCTCCCGCCTCATAACCCATCACCACATCCATTTCCTGATCCAGGGCTGTTAAAAATATGAAATGCACCTCGCTGATTTTTCGGATTTCCCTGCAAAAATCCAGTCCGTTTCCATCCTCCAGTGTTATGTCACAAATAATCAAATCAATGGCATTTGATCTGAAAAGCTCCATCCCTTCCCTTGTGCCATAGGCAGAAAAGACACGGTATCCCTCTTTTTCCAACTTCAGACTAATGCCACGGTTTAGATTTTCCTCATCCTCTAATAATAAAATCTGGTTCATGTTCCATTGTTCCTTTTCTCTACATTTTTTATTATCATACCATACTGTTTTAACACTCACAATGTATAACAGGGAATGAAAACTGCGAAATAATTTCTAATAGCATAAAATGCCAGCATCCAATCATACATTGAATACTGGCACTTCTTAACAAATTCCTAGTTCCGCTTTCTTCTTTTTTTATTCATTTGCAGCTTCGCTTTTCTGAAGCTTCTGTATTTCCTTTTTGTGATATGCGATAAGACTGACTGACGAACCCAAAATGCCAGTGCATAGAAACATTACCGCCATGCCTGTTCCATTTCCTGCTCCTACGATATGATGCAGTACCATTGCCAGTCCATCTTCTGACTGCATAAATGGTTCAAACACATAATCTGCCAAAATACCTCCTGATAACAGTCCAATTGGAATGGTACTGTGCTGAACAGCATTCCGGACAGAAAACACACTTCCCTGTAATTTTTGCGGTACCATTTTATATAAAATAACATTTTGTCCTGCCATGATAAACGGAATCGGAAAACTGGCAGCCACCGCTGCTATACTCCACCAGTATACATTCTGTCCTAATCCCATTAACAGGTCACCCAACAAAAATGACAAGGCTGCAGAAAAATAAATCATTTTTACGCTGCTTATTTTTAGGCTCTTAATGGACACCATAAGTCCGCCTAAAATTCCTCCAATGCCAAGAGCAGTGTTCACCATGCCAAGCACTAAGCTGTCATTTCCACTCCTTGCCAGGATCATAGGGGATAATATATTCTCGTAAGTCATCTGTGAGAAAAGATTAATCACCGCCATTGTGACAATCATATACCATAAACCCTTATTCTGAAACAAAAAACGGAACCCTTCTGCGGATCCGGACAGGACAGCCTTCTTTTCCGATGCATCCTTTAACTTCTCTGGTATCCTAATAAACAATAAAAGTATCAAAAAGTTAAACACAAAGGACAGTAAATCCAGAACAATCACCATTCCGAGACCGCCAAAGGCAAAAATGGCAGAAGCGAAAACTGGTGACAAAACAGAAACCAGATTACCGGAAAAGGATGACATACCGCTCATTTGCGACAGACGTTCCTTCGGTACCATAATTCCTATCGCCACAGCCTGCGCTGGTGCCTGAACGGAATTCATGAATCCGATTACCGCATTCACCAGATAGATATGCCATATCTCCAGTCTTCCATTCCAAAAAAGGATACAGACGAAAAGAGAACAGACCGCTGCTATGGAATCCGCTGCCAACATGATCGTCTTCTTGTGATGCCGATCCACAAATCCTCCTGCAATTAAGCTTACCAGAATATACGGAAGAAAATTACAAAAGGACATCACAGACACTGCCATCGCAGAATTGGTCTGGGTATATACCCATAGTATAAGCGCAAAACTGGTCATTGCACTTCCTAACTGCGAAACAGATCCACCAACCCAAAATAATATATATTTTTTAAAACCATCTTTCATTGAATTTTATCTCCTTATAGAATATTTTTATGTTCTATAAATGTGCAAAATCCAATGAGGGCAAAATCTATTTTTACTCTCTGTACAAGCTTTGCCCATACATCAGATCCTGCACAGAGATTCTTAATTCAAATTCGGCATTTCAAAACCTCCCAACCAATTATGTCTTCATAATATAGCATTATTGACTAGTTGTAAAGCATTTTTCCATGCAAGTGCTTCTTATCGCATTTTTTAAGTTTGAGATATTGAACCGGTGATATCACTTCATACCGTATATCACCCGAAACACCTGCTCTACTGTATCTGCCATATTGCGTTTCGCATTTTCCGGTTTCATGGCATCCTCCAAGCCCACCGCCCCTCTTACAATCGGGAAAAAGGCATCTATTCCCGCTTCGTTACATTTTACTGCATCCTCTGTCACTTCCCCTGCAAATGCAAGAACCTGGCAGCCATACTGTTTTGCTATTTTTGCCACTCCCACAGGGGCTTTTCCCATTGCAGTCTGGGCATCCAGCCTTCCTTCACCCGTTACAACAAAACGGGCATCCTTTATTTCCTGCACCAAATGGATCGCTTCTAACACTAAATCTACACCTGACACCAATGTACCATTTAAAAAAGTGAGAAATGCAAAGCCTAATCCCCCTGCTGCTCCTGCACCTGGAATATCTTTGCAGGTGCATCCACAAAATGACTCTGCCACCTCAGCATAGTGCAGCATACCCTTATCTGTCTCGTTGCACAATTCATGAGGCAGTCCTTTTTGCGGACCATATATAAAGGTTGCACCATCTTTTCCACAAAGTGGATTCTTTACATCACAAGCTACCTGAAATTCACACTCTGCCAACTCCGGCAAAACCTCATCTGTCCTGATTGACACGATCCTCGAAAGCGCACCTGCACCGCCAAAAACAGACTGCCCTTCCGAATCCAAAAACTGAAAACCAAGTGCTGACAGCATTCCAATTCCTCCATCATTGGTGGCACTGCCGCCAATCCCCATGATGAAATATCTGCATCCTCTGTAAACTGCATCACGAATCATTTCTCCTACCCCATAGGTAGATGCCAGCATAGGATTTCGTTCATCCTCTGGCACCAACATAATTCCCGCTGCCTGTGCCATTTCCATAACTGCAGTCCTGCCATCTTCTAATATCCCATAACTGCACTCTGTCTGTTTTCCCATAGGTCCGGTAACGGACAAAGTAATCCTTGTTCCCCTTCCCCCTTCAATTAATGCTTCCATCGTCCCTTCGCCACCATCGGCAAGGGGTTTTACAATCACCTCTGTTTCTGGCATAACACGTAAAATTCCTTCCTTCGCTGCATTTCCAGCCTCCAAAGAAGTGAGACTTCCCTTCAGTGAATCAATTGCTACAACTACCTTCATCTGACTACCCTTCCAAGCTTATATTGATTTTTATATTTTCCCTTGTTTCGTTTTATATGTCAATAGACGGCTATTCAAACAGGATTGCCAATTCAAGACTTTTGATTTAATATAGATATAAGAGTAGCCGTGAGCAAAACTCTGTTTTTACAGAGTTTTGCTCATCTCTAATAAGAGAACACAGGAGGTACTTCCTATGAATAAAAACAAACACTCTGAAAAAAATTCGAAAACCCCCTTTGGAATGGAGATAGAATCAGGCGTGCCAAGGGAAATACCTGATTCCATGAAAAAGAAGAGAGCTTTAGCCTATAATCAGAACCAGTTGGCAATCGAGCGGACAGAATTTGCAAAAATCCGTACTGACCTGGCATTTACGAACAGTAAATTGGCTGCCGACCGGACACATTTAGCCTATCTTAGAACAGTGGTCTCCTTGATCGGTAGTGGCGCTACTGTATATAAAGCGCTTCCGTTACTCGGCATTTCCCAGGAATTTACCTCGCTGCTCACCGCATTTTTACTGATTGCAGCGGTCTATTTTATCTATAAAGATGTGACCACCTATCCCAAAATGAAACGTCAGCTTGAGGAAATGGAACAAAAGGCGAGTGACCTGGCAAAGCAAACAGAAAACCACATATACCGTCTGGACGATGAAATGTAATCCCATACAACCTCAATATACGGATTACAAAAACTATCTTTCCATACCATATTATTACGGATAATACCACCAGTTTGCAGCATCCGAAACTGGTGGTACCATTCTGTTGCCAGCTATTATTTTGCAGACTCGTCATGTGGCTTTGCATAAATAATGGGAGAACTTTACCACATATTCAGGGAATAGTCATACACGCTATTCATGTATCTTCGCATCTGTATTGCCGTTGTACCGCTAGGGATATCCACCGTTTTCCACATTTTAGATCCCAGTTCCTCTATAATTTCCTTTATCCCTCTTCTCTGATAATTGATTAAAGCATTTCTGTTGATGACTTCTGTAATCCCTTCCACATTATGATTTGTTTTGACAATCAGATATGATTCCAGAATATACGGATTATTATTGACCGCCAAAAAAATCATTCCATTTTCATCCACTAATTTTCTTATCTCTAAAATCATATTTACATATTTTGCTCTATCACGATATGGAATCCCAATAAAAAACTCGCCCCTCATATGCAGCCTTCTAAAAAGGATAATGCTTTGAAGGTGATAGCATAAAACATAATCTGCCTCAATTCCTTCCTGCATTGCATATTTCCGGACAAGTGTCTCCGCGTAAAAGTCTAATAGACATGGACTGTTCCCATATCCTTTTACATTTTTTTATATTCCACCTTTTCCAATATGATCTCTTCTAATCTCATCCCTAATTCCTCCTGTTCATTAAATATCCTTTCAAATTCAGGTCATCCGTTCTGTCTTTTCTCTTCACCACCTCCCAAAAACGCTGCCCCGAAAACATATCATAATGAAACTCGCCGATGCTTGCGCAGGTCATCAACCTTCGCACTGCTCCGGTTGATGACATTATATCACATATCACAGCATAACAAAAGACTAAGTTTTGTAAAATTTCATTAATATATAAAAGGATTTATTCCCATAAAAAATTGCCCGGATGTTATAATTGCAAAAGCTGGTCTCAACAGGCTAAAGCTCATAACCAAAAAACTATCTGTACTACAAATTTCTAAGCCTTATGCTGTTTACAAAGTATTATCTACTGCCGCCCCCTTTAAGTCCTCCTGTAAAAGACTCATCTTATCCAACAAGTCCTTAATCTTCTGTTCAACGTCTGCCGACTTATCAGCACCCTCATTGATGCCATCCAAAATATCCTCATTTATCTGATTTTGTAAGGATGCCTGGCTGCGTGCCTTCGCTCTCGCAGTCTGCTCCTCTATACGCTCCTGCGTATTTTCCTGAGCCTTTTGAAGCATAATCTCCCGTTCCAATTCCTTCGCTTCCTTGACTGCCTCTTCCTTTTCTTTCTCCTTTTTCTCTTCTGTCTTTTCCTTCTGCTCCTCCTTGGCTTCCTCTATCTTCTCGTCTATATGCTCCTTGGACTCGTTATACAGATCATATATCATTTCTTTTCTTGCCGCCTCTAAATGCTTCGCTGCATTGTCCGCAGCATCCTTCATTGGATGCTTCTTTAGCCGGAGCATATCCGTATTCCAAATGGTATCCTCCTCGATGGCAATATCCCTCTTATTATCTGATATCAATCCATTCAGCTCTTTTTCCACATCGTCAAGCATAAGAGAGTTCTCCTGATACTGCGTAAGTCCTTGCTCCATAATCTGCTCATAGCGTTTCTTCTCCTCGTCCGTCACCTCATCTTTGGCAAACGGATTTTCAGAAGCGTTCACTTTGCGCACCAGTTCCAAGTCCTTCTGTTCCTGACTGTCTTCTGTAATCTTATACTGTTCCATCAGGCTCTGACGCATACTCGCAATATCATTCAAGCTGGACTTGGCCTTTTCATTTTTCTCTTTTAACTGCTCAATATGCTGCTCTCTCGCCTTTTGTTCGGCGTCTGTCTTCATATCATCGGCAAACACGTCCCGAATCATCTTCATGGCCTCTCTTTGTGCCTTTTGCTTTTTCGCCAAAATACTGTCCTGTCCCATGTTCAAATCACCGGCAAAAATTGTAGCCCCTTTTTTATTCTGGCCTTCCGCTGTCATATTGCCTGCATCATGCCTCTGCGCCTGATTGGCATTCACTGTAAAAATCCCCTGTCCGTTTCCCTGTACTCCTGTCATTGTACTCATACCATTCCTCCCTGACTATCATATTGTGCATCCCTGCCTGCAGTCGGATTTCTAATCCTGTCTTAATACGAATATTATCTTGTATCCACTATATAATAGATATCGGCAAAACAAAGAATTTCCTGAACAAAATGACACATTATTCTGAATCTTGTCTAAAATATATTGTCGTAGCTGATAAGATTTTATATCAAGACTGCATACCTCTTAGTTCTGGCACAGACTTATTACCATTATAATTCCTTGTTCGTGATATAAATATATGCATCCTCAAGAGTTACTTCGCAAGAACTGCATTCGATTTCGGGCGGCATTTCACTGATTAGTTTAATCTGCAATTCATCACCCACATACTGTTTTGATGAAACATGGTAATTTTTTTCCAGTTCCCTTGCCATTATTTCATCTTCTGTTTTACAAATCCAAACATGACCTTTTGCCTGCTCCAACAGTTCTTTCATTTTTCCTGAATAAACAAATTCCCCTTTTTTCATAACCGCAAGCTGATTACAGGTTGCTACCAAATCTTCTACCACATGGGTGGAAAATAGAACAGTACGGTTTTCTGAAAAATCAACCAGCAGATTTCTGATACGGATACGCTCCTCTGGGTCTAATCCAGTTGTTGGTTCATCGACAATTAAAAATTCCGGCTCATTTAAAAGTGCTTGAACAAGTCCGACTCTTCGTTTCATGCCACCGGATAATTGTTTTATTTTCTTGCTACGATGCTGTGACAGACTTGTCTTTTCAAGGTAATACCCGATGCGTTCTTTGTATATTGGTTTGGAAATACCTGACAAATCTCCCATATATTCCAGACATTCTTGTACTGTCAAGCTTGGATACAAATCGATTTCCTGTGGTAAATACCCTATTTTTCTTTGTATTTTTTCATAATTCCCCTCGCTGTAGAGTATTCCATCAAGGGTTACCGTTCCGCTGGTAGGTGATAATACTGTCGTCAGCACTCTCATCAACGTTGTCTTTCCTGCCCCATTTTCCCCTAACAGCCCAAAGATTCCCTTTGGAATCTCCAAATTAGCATGATTGATTGCTGTTACTTTATTCTTGAATGTTACTGTTAAATTGTCTATCGTAATTCCCATAATCTTAACCTCTTTTCTCAATTATCTTAGGCAATATTGCCACCACTGTCATCCCAATACATATACAAACAATTTTTCCGCATATCCAACGGAAATCGTCACCTTTTTCTACATTTCTAAATGTATAGGAAAATAAATTCCATACTCCTAAATATCTGTCACCGACACTGGAATTTGTAATCAGCCATAGCATCAGGCAGCCCCCGATTCCCCACCACATATTCCGAAATAAACAGGAGAGAAAATTCGATAAAAGCCCCCAGAAACCGAGTGTGATAGCGATAGAGACAAAATATACGAGAAATTGGTATACTTCATTTTCTGAGCCATTTTGTCCTATATCAAATGCTCTTGGATTTTGAAATATTAAAAACAATCCATATCCAATGACTGCAACAAATAACAAGAATATTTCCTGTATCACAAGCCTTCTATATATAGAATAAATTCTCTTTTTCATCGGCCACAGCCGTTGTATTTCTGACCGTTTACTGGTAATTTCCTGTGTATAAGTATCTGCACAAAACGAGACGGCAAGTATCGCCATTGGTGCTTCCAGTGCAATCCCTATTTCATAAGAATAAGTCACCCCTCTGACAAGGCTTAACATCACAGCAAAAAATACTGCATAGGCAATTTTATAAACCATGAGCGAGATTTTCACTTCATACTTCAATAAACCCGCCTCCTTTTCCATATCTGTATAGAAATAAAAATAATTGCTGTAGCAGCTAAGATTAAAAAACTCTGGTTAAGCAATGCCATTGGCGGGGGAGCCGTATCAAAAAATGTCCCCGGAAACCGCACCATAATCGCTAACGGTCTGCCATAATATCCATACACGCCTTCGGCATTCCTGCTTCCCATATTCGAATACACCATATAGAGAAACAAAAGCGGCACTGCAGGCAGCGGGTTTTTAAATAACAGTGAAATTAAACTATAGACACTTACAATCATCAGCATATTCGGCAGAATGTAAATACAGGTTGCCAATATAAAGTCCGCCAGCCTTACTTCAAATCCACTGTTTTCCGTTAAAATAGAGCATAAACCAAAAAATATCAGATTTAAGATTGCGAGTATGATCAGGCAGACTGCAAAACCGCCTCCCACTTTGCCTAACAAATAGCTTCCTCCACTAACAGGCTTTGTATGGAGAAGCTCATAGTTATTCTTCCTTGTATCCTGCAGAAACAAAACGGATAACAAAATGGTTGCAAAAAATGCCATATACAGCCCTGCAAAATCCGCAAATTTTCTTGAAAAGTAGTACGAAAATGTTCTATTTTCCAATTTTTCTGTAATATAAGAATTGATTTCTTCACGCGTTCCTTTGTGATAGACTGTATCCACATAAACATAATATGCCCCATAAAAGTTATATTTTTCCAGATACTCGCAGGCTGTCATAATATCCATTTCTTTCATTTCATTGATAACAGATTGTGCCTGCATATTGCTCATCTGGAATTCGGAAATCAGGGTTTCCTGTATCTGGTCCTCCCATGCTTCCCGCCTAAGTTCCTCCTCCATCGGCACGTATCCGTCAAAAACATCCCCATCACGATACGTTTCCGGATAATCATTCTCAATCGTTTCCCCTTCTGCAAGATAATGGATATTCAGATAGGGACTTACATTTTGAAATATCATAAAAGCAACAGCTGCTATGCCAATCCAGAACAGAGGTTTTTTTATATAATTTCTTACCTCTCTTTTTAAAATTGAACACATAATTTCGCCTCCCTTTTTCTTAATGATTCCATGATAAAAAAGAAATCACAACAAAAAGACAATGAAAAAGAAAACCGCCGGATTACTTACGCAATCCGACGGAATATTGCTGTTACTACAGCCCCTCCTTGTTCATCATTTTCCAAAACTAATTTTCCCCCATGCTTTTCACAATACAGCCTGCTGATATACATTCCGATTCCTGCATGTTTCAGGCTGTCTTTCACATTCTG
>CAMWYJ010000031.1 GCA_947178445.1 uncultured Clostridium sp. | reverse complement strand
CCAACGGCTCCAAAGTACCTGCTTATGGAATTGTATATGTTGCACAACTGTAATGGAAAGTTAAAAGAATTTTGCAATCACCTATTGTGGAAAGGAGTAATTATGGAAACAGGAAGATATGGAGAGTACGGTGGGCAATACGTACCAGAAACATTAATGAATGCAGTGCATGAGCTCGAGAAAGCTTATGAACACTACAAAAATGATCCGGAGTTTGTAAAAGAACTGGATGATTTGATGAAAAATTATGCTGGAAGACCATCACTTCTCTATTATGCGGAGAAGATGACAAAGGATCTGAATGGGGCAAAGATTTATTTAAAACGGGAGGATTTGAACCATACCGGCTCCCACAAGATAAATAACGTGTTAGGTCAGGTACTGCTTGCAAAGAAAATGGGAAAGACAAGAGTGATTGCCGAGACTGGTGCCGGACAGCACGGCGTGGCAACCGCAACAGCAGCGGCGCTTATGGGGATGGAATGTGAGATTTTTATGGGAAAAGAGGATACCGAGCGCCAGGCACTTAATGTATTTCGGATGGAACTGCTCGGAGCGAAGGTGCATGCAGTGACGACTGGAACGCAGACGTTAAAGGATGCAGTAAATGAAGCGATGCGTGAGTGGACCAGCCGTGTAGATGATACATTATATGTATTAGGTTCAGTAATGGGACCGCATCCATTTCCGATGATCGTAAGGGATTTCCAGAGTGTCATCAGCAAAGAAAGCCGTGCCCAAATTCTTGAGGCAGAGGGAAAACTCCCGGATGCAGTGGTAGCCTGTGTGGGCGGTGGAAGTAATGCAATGGGTTCATTCTATGAATATATTAAGGATGAAAGTGTTCAACTGATTGGCTGTGAGGCCGCAGGGCTTGGAGTGGATCATCCGAAAAATGCCGCAACCATTGCCAATGGTTCAATGGGGATTTTTCATGGAATGAAATCGTTGTTCTGCCAGAATGAATATGGTCAGATAGCGCCGGTCTACTCTATTTCTGCAGGACTTGATTATCCGGGAATCGGACCGGAGCATGCATGGTTGAATGAAACCGGAAGGGCTTCTTATGTACCGATTACGGATGAGGAAGCTGTAAAAGCGTTTGAATACCTTTCAAGGGTTGAAGGGATTATTCCTGCGATTGAGAGTTCGCACGCAGTTGCCCATGTGATGAAGATTGCGGGACAGATGCGCAAGGATCAAATTATTATTGTAACGATTTCAGGACGTGGTGATAAGGATGTAGCCGCAATTGCAAGATACAGAGGAGTGGAGATTTATGAGTAGAATTAGTGATGTATTTAAAAAGGGAAAAGTATTTATTCCATTTATTACCGGTGGTGATCCGGATATGGAGACTACCTTTCAACTGGTTAAGGCCATGGCGGAAAATGGTGCAGATATCATTGAGATTGGGATTCCGTTTTCAGATCCGATTGCAGAGGGTCCAGTCATTCAGGAGGCGGATTTAAGAGCTCTTTCTTCCGGAACGACAACGGATGCTTTGTTTGATTTGGTGGTAAGGCTTCGCAAAGAAATCGATATTCCACTTATTTTCATGACTTATGCAAATCCGATTTATGTATACGGCAAAGAACAGTTTATGAAACGTTGTGCAGAGGTTGGAATAGATGGTGTGATTGTTCCTGATATTCCGTTTGAAGAAAAGGCAGAACTTTCTTCTGTGTGCAGGGAAAATGGGATTGACTTGATTTCCATGATTGCCCCAACCTCCAAGATGCGCATAGAAACCATTGCAAGGGAGGCAGAAGGCTTTATCTATTGTGTGTCTTCACTGGGTGTTACGGGTGTGCGTTCTGAAATTAATACGGATATTGGAACGATGGTTGCACATGTAAAGAGTGTTACCGATACACCGGTTGCTGTTGGATTTGGTATTTCTACACCAGAACAGGCAAAGAAGATGGCGGGGCTTTCGGATGGCGCGATCGTTGGCAGTGCTATAGTAAAGATTGTTGCACAATACGGAAAAGATGCGGTTTCTCATGTTGCACAATATGTGAGAGATATGAAAGCCGGTGTGATGGAGGGGTAGAAGTGGTCCAAAGTGCCGGGGAAAACGCATGAAAAAAGGCTGTTAAGCTGGTCAACAACCCCGTTGCTCTGCAGCGGGGTTGTTGACTATATAAGAAATGTCATTTCTTATATAGTGAAAATGAAAAAAGAAAGAAGAAAAATGTATTTGCTGCATTTGGATAGAAAAATGTGATGATATAAAGAAAAATAAATGTGAAAGCAGAGATATAAAATGTGTGACGGAATGGGTAGAAGCAAATGTATCATTATATATTATGATGAAAAGTAGTGAAAAATCATAGAAGAAATTTAAAAAATGTGAAATATATAACGAAAAACGGATAAAAAAAGGGAAAAATGTTTGAAAATGCATATATATTGAAAAGTGAAAAAAAGAAAGAAAAATGTGATTGACTATAGAAAGGCTGCAAATGATTCAAAATAGAACTTTGGAAGGAAGGGCTGCTCTTGCTTATGTGACGGTTCTTGAAAAATTAGGTTTTATATTGAATATTTTGTACAAACGGCTTATAATATGTGGAAGGTCAGGGGTGGATTGTAATGAAAAATGGGATGACATTAAGGAGCACATATGAGCCGGTTTTCATGGGAAAATGAGTGGAGATTACAGGAATTAAAGGAAGAGTCCTATGTTGTGAAACATGTTATGGATAAGACCGCAAAGTGGGTAAAATTTGTGGAAAAGAAAGTGCCGGAGACCTTGCAGAACACATTGGAGGCTGCTTTTAACAAAGCATTTATTGCAGTATTTGATAGGGGAGCAACTCTAATTGAAAAAACATATAATAAGGAAAAGCAGCAGAATATCTATAAAGAAAATGAAAAGCTGTTAGATAAAGAGATATTTGATGCAAAGCTGGTGAAAAAGTTTGAACGGCAGGCGAAATGTACAGTGGCAAAGAATCTGGCAATCACTTCTATAGAAGGTGTTGGAATGGGATTGTTTGGTGTGGGTTTGCCGGATATTCCTGTTTTTGTTTCGGTTCTTTTAAAGAGTATTTATGAGATTTCTATCAGTTATGGATTTGAATACACGACAGACAGAGAAAAGCTGTTTATTTTAAAAATGATTGACACAAGCCTTAAAAGTGGTAATACATTGCGGCAGAAGGATACAGAACTCAATAATCTGATTGAACAGTATAATGTAGAAGAAAGGGAACCCAGAGAAGCAGATGATATGGCAGAATTTGTGACAGAACTTCAGATTGTGCGACAGATTGATGATTCTGCGAAGGCACTTTCCCGTGAGCTTTTGTATGGAAAATTTGTTCAGGGTATGTCAGTTGTGGGTGTGGTCGGTGGAACTGCCGATGTCACATGCCTAAAGCGGGTGACGGATTATGCAAAGCTGAAATATAAAAGACGGTTTTTGCTGAGAAATGAACCTTGTTAAGAAAGACGTAAATAAATTTTGGGGTTTCAATCAAGAATATTAAAAATTAGTAAAGGAGATAGAATATGGCTGTATGGAATTTTTTTGGTAATATCCGGAGTAATATTGTGAAATGGTGGCGTTTAGTGGTTTTGCCGGTATTTCATTTAGATAATAATAATCCGCAAATGTTTTCGCAACAGGTAAAAGAAAATACGCAGATCAGGCAGGAAGATGCTGTTGCTGATACAGTAAAGAAGGAAGGAAATACGGAAAAGAAAGCGGTGCATAAAAATACCGCAAAGGATAATAGTGATACATGGTGGGGGGAAGCAATGCAAAACCAGACAGAAGGTGATAAGGATGAGCTGTTTTCCACGAAGAAATATACGGCAGGGACAGATAATAAGGATGCGTTAGAAATACTTAACCGGTTAGAGAGGGAAAAGCAGGAGGCTATTATCCAAAAGCAGAAAGAAATTGAAGAAACTCGGCGGAAGGCACAGGAGCAGGAGAGAATTAATTCAATCTTGGATGCGAACAAGGTAGATGTGGGTGAATTTATCGAGGAGGGAAAAAGGAAGGAAGATTTGCAAAAAGCCCAGGAAATTATTGACCGTTTGAACCGGGAAGCGTTAGAGGATGAAGCAAAAAAGGCTGCAGAAATTGAAGAAGCGAAAGCGAAAGCGGCAAAGGAGTTTAATCAGCAGTAAAATGCATAAAACAACAAAGAAACAGAAAAGAGATACGGTACTTATTATTGAGGATGCCGAAATAGATTGTGGATTATTCAGGCAGATGTTAGAAAAAGAATATCGAATTGTTGAGGGGAAAAATGACCAGGAGGGAATTCAATACATAAAAGAGCATGCGGATGACATTATCCTGGTGCTGTTGAATATTGGGATGTCTTTAATGGATAGCTGCCAGATAATGGAATATATGCAGCGGAACGGATATATGCAAAAGATACCGGTCATACTGATAATGCGTGATGATGACGAAGCGATAGAGCGGGGGTATGCATTCGGTGCAACGGATGTGATTAAGCCACCCTTTCAGGCGAATATTATTATACAGCGTGTACATAATATTATTAAACTTTATCAACATAAGAACTATTTAGAAGAAGTAAATCAGGTACAAACAGCGGAGTTAAACCGGCAAAATGATAAATTACAGCGCCATAATGAAAGTATGGTGAAAATCTTAAGAGATATTATTACATTCCGCAATACAGAATCTGATTTGCATATTCGTTATATAGAGGGATATACAAGGATTTTAGCAAAACAGTATGCAGCACTTTATCCACGATCAAAAATGACAAACCAGAAAATTGAATATATTGTTCAGGCAGCGGGAATGCATGATTTAGGCAAGATTACTATGCCGGATTTACTGATTAGCCAGCAGGGGCAGCTTTTGCCTGAGGAAATAGAGTATTTGAAAGAACATACTGTAAGAGGAAGTGAAATGATTAAAGTAATGCTGGAGCTTGAGGAAGGATTGTTTTACCGAATCAGTTATAACGTATGCCGGTATCATCATGAACGGTATGATGGAACAGGATATCCGGATGGGCTGTCAGGGGATAAAATACCAATTGAGGCACAAATTGTGTCTTTGGCAGATATGTATGACGCTTTAGTGAATGTAGCAGTTAACAAAGAAAGATATCCAGCTGACAGGGCCGTGCGTATGCTGTTAGAGGGAACCTGCGGTGGACTGGCACCCCGGATGAAGGAATGTCTGCTGGCAGCAAAGCAGGAATTGGAGGAATTTGTATTATGAATATAGGATTGTTTACAGATACTTATTATCCGGAATTGAACGGCGTGGCAAATTCTGTTTATCTGTTAAAAAAAGAACTGGAAAAGAAGGGGCACAATGTGTATGTTATTACAACAAAAACACCGGGTGCTCCAACGAATGAAAAGGGTGTGTACAGAGTACCTTCCAAAGAGTGTTCATTTGTGCCTGAACGGCGGGTCGGACATGTATATTATCCTAAAATCGCACGTAAAATCCATAAGATGAAATTAGACATTATTCATACAAATACAGAATTTTCAATCGGTATGTTTGGCTGGATCATGGCGCATGAGCTGTTTATTCCTGTAGTGCATACATACCATACCATTTATGAGGATTATACACACTATATAAAGAAATATATCTCCAATGAAGAGAGGGCAAAGAAGCTTGTTAAAATGTTTAGCAAATTTAGTGTACATGGTGCAGAGGAATTGATTGTGCCAACAAAAAAAGTTGCAGAGCTTATGCAAAGTTATAGTGTGAAGCCAGATATCAATGTGATACCAACCGGGATTGATTTAAGCCGTTTTCGTGCAAGGGATGATGACAGGGCGAAGATAAAGTTGAAGGCTTCGCTTGGCATTCCAAAGGATAATAAAGTTGTACTGTATCTGGGTAGGATTTCTGAAGAGAAAAACATTGATGAAATCATGAACTATCTGGATGGATACATGGAACAAAAGCCAAACATAACCTTTTTGCTGGTGGGGGACGGACCATATAAGTCTGCATTAGAGAAAAAAGCTAAGATGCAAAAGAACCGGAAACAGATTATTTTTGCAGGAGCAAGACCTTGGGATGAAATTACACATTATTATCAGATTGCAGATGTATTTGTGTCTGCTTCAACCAGCGAAACACAAGGTCTTACCTATATTGAGGCATTGGCATCCGGAGTTCCTGTTGTGGCAAGAATGGATCCTTGCTTAGACGGAGTTCTGATAAATGGTCAAAATGGTTTCGGTTATGAGGATAAACGGACATTTTTTGATGGATTAGATACCGTGCTGTGGAGAAATGAAGGGATAGATTATCGGACAAACGCAGAAAACAGCGTGGAGAAGTTTTCCACAGAGAAGTTTGCCGCCAGTGTCGAAAATATTTATTATCATGTGACAAAAACGCATAAAAATATTTTGATGAGAATGGCAGGACGGGTTGCCGATAAAATCGGATATGTGCGCACTGGTGTGAAACCACTTGAAGGGCCGATGGCAATGAATCTTGGAAATTCTGATATGGATGCAAGCCGGATCGCACTTGGGTGCATGCGGATGGAAAAACTTTCTGTGCAGGAAGCAGGGAAGCTTGTTAATATTGCCCTGGAACAGGGGATTACACTGTTTGATCATGCAGATATTTATGGAGCTGGTCGTAGTGAGGAGATATTTGGCAGGGTACTTTCCGAAAATAAAGGTATGCGTGACCGTATGAGAATTCAGACGAAATGTGGCATACGGGATGGATATTATGATTCTTCCGCAGCGCATATAGTATCAGCAGTGGAGGAAAGCCTTAAAAGACTTCAGATTGATTGTATTGATTTGCTGCTGCTGCACCGGCCGGATGCATTGATGGAGGTTGATGAGGTGGCAGAGGCATTACACCGGTTAGAGCACTGGGGATTGGTGCGACAGTTTGGTGTCAGCAACTTTAATAAAACCCAGTTGGAGTTGCTACAATCAGCCTGTAAAGAACCATTTTTGGTAAACCAGGTACAGTTTGGTCTTATGCATGCAGGAATGGTGAGTCAGGGAATCGCAGCACAGTCTGGCAAAGCTTCAGGAAGAGAGCTGGAGGTAATGGATTATTGCAGATTGAATGGGATAACGATTCAGGCATGGTCACCGCTGCAATATGGTTTTTTTGAAGGCACTTTTATTGATAACGAGAAGTTTCCGGAACTTAATATATGCCTGGAAAAGCTGACAAAACGGTATAATGTGACAAAGGCTGCTATAGCAGTCGCATGGATTTTGCGACATCCGGCAAATATTCAGGTGATTGTTGGAACAATGGCACAAGAACATTTAAAAGAGGTTTGCAGGGCAAGTGAAATACGGCTCAGCAGACAGGAGTGGTATGAGCTTTATAAAGCAGCAGGATATGAGTTGCCGTAGGAAAGATTGAAAAAAGCATGAATTGTAATCAGAATTCTTTACATTTTCACAAATCCATGATAAATTTTAGTGGTATTTGTTTGATAAAGGATTTATTTAAAAGAATAGAAAAGAACACAAAAAGGAGAACAGGATGAAAAAGAAAGTTGCGGTTGTATTGGCAGGTATTATGGTGGTTTGTGCTTTGACTGGCTGTGGGAAGACACAATCAAAGTATTTACTGGATGTGGACTATTCCAACTATGTAAAATTATGTGAATACAAAAATATCGAAGTGGATAAAGTGGTATTTGATGTTTCGGATGATGAGATTTCTGAAGAGATTGAAATGCAGATGTATGAGTATGTCACATATGATGAGGTTACAGACAGGGGAATAGAGTCTGGTGATAGTGTTGTGCTGGACTATAAGGCAAAACTGGAGGGAATAGATTCTGAGGATTATTCCGGGGAGCAGGAAGAGATTATTGTCGGTGAAGGCTTTTTTTATCCGGAGGTGGAAGAGGCAATCATTGGAATGAAGGCTGGAGAGAAGAAAAAAGTAGAGCTTACATTGACAGAAGATTTTTCAGAGGAAGGTGACGAGGGAAAAACATTATCTTTGGATGTCACGGTAGACGAAGTTTCAGAGGAAAATATGCCGGAATATAATGATGAATTTGTAAAAGAGAACACAGAATATGCTTCTGTTGATGAATATAATGAAGCTATCAGGAAAGAGCTTATGGAATCAAAGGAAGAAGAATATAAAAGCTATGCGGTTTCGAACATTATGGAATATTTGGTGAGTAATTCAACCTTTGACAGTTATCCGGAAGAACTTTACACGCAGTGTGAGGAGTACTTTGACTCTGAAATGGAAAATAGTGCTGCAATGTATGGTATGGAGGTTGAGGAGTTTCTTGATCTTCTCGGATACGATGAGGAGTCAAGGAAGGAGAGCATCCTTGAAAATGTCAACTATGAATTAGTAATCGGTGCAGTAGCCAATCAAGAGGGAATTGATTGTACAACAGATGAGATTAAGAAATTTGTCGAAGACAATTTTGAGGATTTTGGATATGAAAGCTCCGAAGAATTTTTAAAAGATTATACAGAAGAAGATGTGGGATATCAGCTTGTTTATGAGAAGGTGATGGATTTCCTCTATGATAATGCAAAGTATGTTGAGATCGATGAGGAAACGTATTTAAAGCAGCAGGAAGAAGAGATGGCCGAAGAATATGGTGAAGAAGAAGAGGAAATCGAATTCGAAGGTGACGAGGAAGAAATTTCAGATGAAACAGAGGCTGAAGGGGCAGAGTAAAATGAGGCAGAAGAAGCGGAAGCTTCTGAAGAAATTGAAAAGAATATAAGAAAGAGAGTATTGCAGATGGTAAATGTTAAAATGCTTTTACGACTGGGATACTCTTTTTTGGTGACTTATGAATGGACTGACGGATGATTATCATTTTTACTATGGAAAGTTTCCGCTTACTTTACATTTAAAATAAAAAAACATATAATATTTAAATCAATGAGTAGGAAAGGAAAGAAAGATGGAGGCAACAATCTTACTGGTCGAGGATGACTTTGCTTTGGCAATGGGAACGGAATATGCACTTGAGACAGAAGGATATGAAGTGATGCATGCGCCGAATCTTGTTGAAGCCAGAAAATTTGTAGATAAAAATCCAGATTTGATATTGTTAGATGTCATGCTGCCGGATGGAACGGGGTATGAGTTTTGCAAAGAGGTGCGGAGCAGAGGAATTGTAACTCCGATTATATTTTTGACTGCTGTGGCTGAGGAGGTTAACATTGTGCAGGGCTTGGAGCTTGGAGCAGATGATTATGTGGCAAAGCCATATAGGGTAAAGGAGCTGTTGTCCAGAATTGCCGCTAATATCCGCCGGTTTCAGTATGCAAAGGAATCAGGGCAGCCGGAAGATGTTTACCTTTTTGGGCGACATAAATTTTTGATAAAGGAATTTCGGCTCTTGCGTGATGACCAGTTGATTGAATGTACCCCAAATGAACTAAGGCTTCTTAAGGAAATGGTGCAGCATGAAGGGCAGGTGCTTACAAGAAACCAGCTGTTAGAGCGATTGTATGATGCAGAAGATGCTTTTGTGGATGATAATACTTTATCAGTATATATGAAGCGGCTTCGGAATAAACTTTCAGAGGATGCGGATTGGATTGAGACTGTACGGGGAATTGGATACCGGTTCCGCAAACGGCAAAATTGAGAAGTCCTTTGATTAGCAGGTATTTTAGGGATTGTCGAACGTAAGAAACGGGTGAGGATAGATGAAAAGTAATTATGAGCGCAAGGCATTTCGATTAAGGTATATATTGGTTTTCATTGTATTTTTAGCAGTTGTTTTTATATGGGGCTATGTCGTGTTTGATGGAGACTGGTATCATATGGCTGAAATATTGGCTATCTGTATCGTGTTTTCTTTGAGTATGTATGGTGTGTCGTATTATGTATTAGATAAGTCCTATTGTGAAATGGAAAATATATCCAGACTGATGGTTGATGTAGTGGAGGGAGACAATAAGGCGGCAGAGGAGCAGTACAAGCAGGGAACGATTGGTATTTTATATACGAATTTTTATAAGATGGTGAGTTCTTTAAAGGAGAGCAAATTAAAAGAGCAGGAGGAAAAGGTATTTTTGAGAGATGTTATTTCAGATATTTCCCACCAGTTAAAGACTCCTCTTGCATCTCTTAATGTATTTATTGATTTGCTGGTGGAGGATAAGGTTCCGGATTCACAAAAGCAAAAGGAGATGCTTGTTGAATCAAAAAATCAACTGCTCCGTATGGAATGGATGGTACTTTCTATGTTAAAGCTTGCAAGGATTGAGGCTGGAGCCATTCAGTTTGACAAAAAAAAGACCAATCTTTTGACAATACTCACAATGGCTGCAGAGGGGGTTCAATATCTGACAAAGGAGCGAAACCAGAACCTGACTATAGAATGTGGAGAGGAAACAGAGCTTGTCTGTGATGGAGACTGGCTGACAGAGGCGGTTATCAACCTGTTGAAAAATGCATCGGATTATTCCGGGACTGATAAGAGAATCTGGCTGGAAGTGGAGGAGAATGCCCTCTATATCCGGATTTATGTAAAAGATGAAGGCATGGGGATTCCAGAAGAAGAACTTCCGAACATTTTTACCCGGTTTTACAGGGTACACCAGGAGGTGAATCCAAATAGTGTTGGAATCGGACTGGCACTTACAAAGTCCATTGTAGAAGGGATGGGAGGCAGTATTACAGTTCGCAGCGAGGAAGGAAAATATACGTGGTTTATTCTCACGTTTGTGAAATAGAAGTTTTTGGAAAGGTAAGTTATGCATATATAATATGAGGAACAAAGGAAGGCGAGCAGGATGGGATATACAAAGAAGCAAAGAGCGTTAGATATTATGGAACGGTTAAAGAAGGAATATCCGGATGCAGGATGTACGCTGGATTATGATGATGCGTGGAAACTGTTGGTAAGTGTAAGGCTGGCAGCACAGTGTACAGATGCAAGAGTGAATATTGTGGTGGAGGATTTATATGCAAGGTTTCCGAGTGTGGATGCACTGGCCAAGGCGGAGGTTTCTGAAATTGAAGCAATTGTGAAGCCATGCGGTTTGGGGCACAGTAAAGCAAAGGATATCAGTGCCTGCATGAAGAAGCTGCGGGATGAGTTTGACGGCAAGGTGCCGGATGATTTTGAAAAGCTTCTTTCTCTTCCGGGAGTCGGAAGAAAGAGTGCAAATCTGATTATGGGTGATGTGTTTGGCAAGCCTGCTATTGTTACGGATACCCATTGCATCCGTCTGGTAAACCGTATGGGTTTAGTGGATGGGATCAAAGAGCCGAAAAAGGTGGAGATGGCACTTTGGAAGATAATCCCGCCAGAGGAGGGCAGTGATTTTTGCCACAGGCTTGTGTATCATGGAAGGGCAGTCTGTACAGCAAGAACCAAACCGGATTGTGAGAACTGCTGTCTGAATGATATTTGTAAGAAAAAATTAGAGAAATAGCCGGTGCTTTTTTGTAGAAATGAGTGTAGAATGTAATGAAGTATCAAAATATTGTTCATGGAAGATTTCATAGCCGTCCAAACCGCTTTATTGCGCAGGTGTGGGTGGAGGATGTACTTGAGACTGTGCATGTAAAGAATACGGGACGGTGCAGGGAATTGCTTTTACCGAATGCAGATGTTGTTTTGGAGAAATCGGATAATCCGAATCGTAAGACAAAGTACGATCTGATCTGTGTCTATAAAGAAGGGCTTGGCTGGGTGAATATCGACAGCCAGGCACCAAATAAGGTGGTGGCAGAGTGGCTTTTGGAGCAGGATTATTCCTGCATCAAACCGGAGTATACCTATGGGGATTCCCGTATTGATTTTTATATGGAAAAAACGGTGGACAAAGAAAGTGGTGGCAAAGGCAGACAGGGCAGAGAAAAATCTGGTGATGAAAATAATAATGGAAAAATGGTCGTGGAGAAGTATTTGATGGAGGTAAAGGGCTGTACTTTGGAAATAAATGGAATCGGGTATTTTCCAGATGCACCAACAACCCGGGGAGTGAAACATTTGCGCGAGCTTGCGAATGCGGCATTGATGGGATATCATTGCTATGTAGCATTTGTGATCCAGATGGAGGGAGTAAATGAGGTATGTGCCAATGTGGCAACCCATGCAGAGTTCGGAGTGGCACTTGAGGAGGCGAAGGCAGCGGGAGTAAAGGTGCTGTGTTTAGGCTGTAAAGTTTCGGAGGATGCGTTAGAGATTAACCGGGTGTTAGAGGTATAACATAATGAAACGGTAAAAAGTCTGACAATTTTAGCACTCGCCACTTGACAGTGCTAACAATGAGTGGTATTCTACAGGTAGACGGGAATAAGAATGCAGGGATTGGTTATATTGAAAAGATACAGACGAATCTCAGGATGGATACCAAGAAAGGTGGGACTTATATGAACGCAGAAAAATTCACGAAGAAATCATTAGAGGTAGTAGAGAATTGCGAAAAGCTTGCCTATGAATATAACAATCAGGAGATTGACCAGGAGCATATATTGCTAAGCCTTCTTACAGTGGAGGAGAGCTTGATTGCAAAGCTGGTTGAGAAAATGGATATTGATTTAGAGCAGTTTACAAGAGAGGCAGAAAAACTGGTAGCTTACCGCCCGAAAGTATCAGGAGGTAATCTCTTTACCAGCTCTGATTTTCAGAAAACCTTTGTAAATGCGGAAAAGGAAGCAAAGCGGATGGGAGATGCTTATATTTCGGTTGAGCATATTTTCCTGGCGCTCTTAAAGTATCCAAACAAAGCCTTAAAGGGTTTGCTTATGGGCTATGGGATTACCTCGGAGCGTTTTTTGAAGGCACTTGCAGAGGTAAGGGGAAATCAGAGAGTAGAAAGTGATAATCCAGAGGCTGTTTATGACAGTCTGGAAAAATATGGCTATGATCTTGTGGCAAGAGCCAGAGAACAGAAACTGGATCCTGTTATCGGCAGGGATGCAGAGATTCGAAATATTATCCGGATTCTTTCCAGAAAGACAAAAAATAATCCGGTGTTAATCGGCGAACCAGGTGTCGGCAAAACGGCAGCGATTGAAGGACTGGCACAGCGGATTGTCAGAGGTGATGTGCCGGAAGGACTGAAAGATAAGCAGATATTTGCATTAGATATGGGAGCATTGATTGCAGGGGCGAAGTACCGTGGTGAGTTTGAGGAACGGCTAAAGGCAGTGCTTGATGAGGTGAAAAATTCCGATGGAGAGATTATTCTCTTTATTGACGAGCTGCATACCATTGTGGGTGCGGGGAAAACGGATGGTGCTTTGGATGCCGGTAACATGCTAAAGCCAATGTTAGCCCGTGGAGAGCTTCACTGTATCGGCGCGACGACCTTAGATGAATACCGCAAATATATTGAAACGGATGCGGCGTTGGAGCGGAGATTCCAGCCAGTCATGGTCAATGAACCGACGGTGGAGGATACCATTTCCATATTGAGGGGATTGAAGAGCCGCTATGAGGTATATCATGGCGTAAAGATTAGTGACAGTGCCATTGTAGCGGCGGCGACATTATCAAACCGCTATATTTCCGACCGCTTTTTACCGGATAAGGCGATTGACTTAGTGGATGAAGCCTGTGCTCTTATTAAGACGGAGCTTGACTCTATGCCAGTGGAGCTTGATGAAATCAGGCGGCGTATGATGCAGTTAGAGATTGAGGAGGCAGCCCTTAAAAATGAGGAGGACCGGTTAAGTAAGGAACGTCTTGCAAGGCTGCAGGAGGAGCTTCTTGAGCTTCGGGACACCTTTACATCGATGAAGGCGGACTGGGACAATGAGAAAATGGGCGTGGATAAAATTCGTACCCTGAAGGAAGAGATTGAGCAGATAAATGATGAGATTCAGATTGCCCAGCGTGACTATGATTTGAACAGGGCAGCGGAGCTGCAATATGGTAAGCTTCCACAGCTTACAAAGCAGTTGCAGGAATTAGAGGATAAAGAGGGAACAAAAGAGAAAAATCTTGTACATGAAAATGTTTCGGAGGAAGAGATTGCGGGTATTGTGTCGAAATGGACAGGAATTCCAGTGGCAAAGCTTACTGAGACAGAACGCACGAAGACTTTGCATTTAGCAGATTCACTGCATGAACGTGTTGTGGGACAGGATGAAGCAGTGGAGCTGGTATCAGATTCCATTATCCGGTCAAAGGCAGGCGTTAAAGACCCAACAAAGCCGATTGGTTCATTCCTGTTTTTGGGACCTACCGGTGTCGGTAAGACCGAGCTTGCAAAGACACTGGCTCAGGCGCTGTTTGACAATGAAGCAAATATGGTGCGGATTGATATGAGTGAGTATATGGAAAAACATTCCGTTGCACGTCTGATAGGAGCGCCTCCGGGATATGTAGGCTATGACGAGGGCGGACAGCTTACCGAGGCAGTCCGCAGAAAACCATATTCGGTTGTGCTTTTTGATGAGATTGAAAAGGCGCATCCGGATGTGTTTAATGTTCTGCTGCAGGTATTAGATGATGGCAGAATCACAGATTCAAAGGGAAAAACGGTGGACTTTAAAAATACAATTTTGATTATGACTTCTAATATTGGTTCTTCTTATCTGTTAGAAGGAATTGATGAAAAGGGAGAGATTACAGAGACTGCCAAAAATGAAGTGATGGAGGAATTAAGGCTTCATTTTCGTCCGGAATTTTTGAACCGTTTGGATGAGACGATTCTGTTTAAGCCGCTTACCAAGGATAATATTGGCAGTATCATTGATTTACTGGTAACAGATTTAAATAGCCGCCTTGCAGAAAAAGAATTATCTCTTGTTATTTCTGATCGTGCAAAGCAGTATATTATGGATCACGGCTATGATCCGGTATATGGTGCAAGACCGCTAAAGAGGTATTTGCAAAAGAATGTAGATACATTGGTTGCAAAGCTTATTCTTGCAGGAAATGTGGGGACACAGGATGTCATCACGATTGATGTGGAGGATGGAAGGCTGACAGCAAGGTCGTAAGACTGTTTTGGATAACTGTTTTTTGTAAGTCGATGAGCGGTTTGTTTTGTTTACAGTATAACAAATTGATTTGGATTATGTGATGAGAATGCCAACGTTCAGGGGCAGAAGAGTAAATACAGTCGGTTTCATACGGCACTGAGCGTTGCAGAATTGAAAAACACGAGGAGGAAATAAAAAGTGGAACTAAAACTGGCAAATGATGAGCAAAATGATAAGCAAACGGGAGGTTTGCACCTGTCAGGTGCAGAGGAAGGAAAAGGAACAGGGAATCTTAAGGAACAGGAAAATCCATGGGATTTTGATAAGCCAGAGGAGCCGATTGTTACTCGTTCCATTCGTAGTAGCGTAACCGCAGACAGTAGTTTGCATGGCAGTTTTACAGGTGATGTGCATATTGTGGTAAAGATTGGACAGATTACAATCTATGTATGTATGCTGCTCATGATGTTATCTATCATATGGATTGTAACGCAGCCTAAGATAGATATTTATATGAATTTGAGGAAAATTTCTCCATTTTTTTCTTTATGCGGATTTTTGCTGGTCGCAGATTCAATTTTAGTAAATGTGCTATATGAGAGAAAAATTTCTTTGATTTTGTGGGCATGGATGCTTATGATTGTTTATCCGATGAAGCGGGATAAGCATGTAAATGGCGGAAGCTCGTGGGGTGGTCTGGTCTGTGTTGGGATGCTCATAGCATATGTGGCATTGGTTGCGAATATTATGACAGCATTTACAGCTTATGGGAAAGCTGTCATGAATGAAGATGAGACAGTCCGTACTGAAATAGTCACATTTATGGAGCATCCGGTTGCGGATGGTGGAGAAATTTTTGGCTCTATGCTTAAGAAAAATTTCCTGATTCAGAATGTAGATCTGGCAACACAGGGGAATCAAATGATAGTAGTTGTTCAGGGAAATGGGCAATATGGAGCCGATAAAGATGGATTTATTGATTACATGAACAAAACGGTTGCAACGCAGCTTGCATTTGTAAAAGATGCTTCTGGAAATTACCAGCTCGGTGCGGTCGTGTTAGGAAATGTTACATTGTCAAATCAAAATGCGAATTATTATTGGAATACACTTATGAAATAATATGATGTAGTGGATGAAAGATTTATTTTTAATGATACTGGTGCATAGATAATAGATAATGCTCGAAAAGCATTTGGAGAATATCCGGATGCTTTTTTAGTGTGAGAGCTATTTGTTTTGGAAAAAAATAAGAAACCCCTTTATAAATCCCATATTTTATGTTATAAAGAGAATAGCTTAACTCGAAAATATGGATTTATGGAGGTAAAAAGTATGGGGAAGGTAAAAAGTAAGAAACTGCCGGAACTGATGGCAATCGTTTTATGTATGTTATCGGTTGTCTGCTGCGGTAAAGTGGCACAAGCACAGGAGAAGACGTTTTCGGTGACAGGGAGCAATTTAACCATTGTAAACAATGTAGTGACGGCTTTTACCGGTGACAAGGAGCAAACGAAAGAGGTTGTAATCCCAGTGGGTGTTACAGCGATTGGTGACGGTGTGTTCAGGGAGTGTGGAAAGCTTGAAACGATTGTAATGCCGGATACTGTGACATCTTTTGGAAAGAATACTTTCACAGACTGTGGAGTTTCCACGATGGCTGTATATTCAGCGTATGCAGAGGATGGCACTGTCAAAATTGAGGACTTTAAGCAGGGTGTCATTGTTCTGCCAAAGAGCCTTAACACAATAGACGTTACCACATTTTCAATGGCAAAGTCGATTCGTAATTTTTTTATTCCGGAAGAAAATACAGTGTTTAAAACTGCATCTGCCAATGCAGAACAGACGGAAATGGGTGAATTATTGCTGAGCAAGGATGGAACAAAGCTTTATCGCATGGCACCATCCTATGGTGTGAATGATATATATTATCTTCCGGAAGGAATCGTAGAGATTCTTGCCTATTCTTTAGAGTCTAATATGGGTGGCAACCGGAGTTTTGTGATTCCTGCATCTGTAGTAAGCATCGGAGATTATGCATTCTATGGATGTGGTAATTTGAATGGAATCCAGTTCGCAGAAGAAGGGAAACTTACAACGATTGGAGCATTCACCTTCGCAAAGAATTCAAATATCAGCAACAATTCTGGTTGGTTTAAATTGCCAAAGAGTGTTACGACAATTGGAGAATCCTGTTTTAAGGACTGTGTAAATATGCAGATTGACCTTTCTGAAACCAATATTGAGTCGATTCCACAGTATATCTTTGATGGCTGTCAGAATATCCATTCTGTGACAATGCCAAAGTCTCTGAAATATTTGGAAGCATATGCATTTTATGGATGTACCAACCTGAATAATATTTACTTTTTAGGAGAAACTTTGGACAAGATTGGAACAGGTGCTTTTAAAGGGTGCAATAACCTTCACGAGATTGAGGTGCCAGAAGGGGTTAAGAGTATTGAAAATGATACCTTTGACGGCTGTCAGAATCTGAATAAAATCATCCTGCCAGACAGTTTGGAAAATATTGGGGATAATGCGTTTAAGGATTGCCAGAATATCCATGAGATGGTAATTCCGAAAAATGTTACATATATTTCTAATTCAAGCTTTACAGGTGCAAAACAGGATGAGATTGATACATCGAAGAATGAATATGCACAGAGTAAGTTGGGAGGTCTTCCAAAGAAGGGCAAGACATTTATTGTAGAGAATGTAAAATATAAAGTAACAAAATCAGCTAAGAAAAATGGTACAGTTGCAGTGGTAGGGGTAAAATCTAAAAAGCTCACCAAAGCCGTTGTCAAGGATACGGTGCAAATGGGTGGATATACCTTCAAGGTAACAGCAATCAATAAGAATGCATTCAAAAAATGTACAAAGCTAAAAAATGTAACGATTGGAAAGAATGTAACGAAGATTGATTCGAATGCATTTTATGGTGATAAGAAGTTAAGCAAGATTACGATCAAATCGACAAAGCTGAAATCAGTTGGTAAGAATGCCCTGAAAGGTGTTAAGAAAAATGCAACGATTAAAGTGCCAAAGAGTAAGCTTAAGAAATATAAGAAGTTGTTTAAAAGCAAAACTGGTTATAAAAAGACAATGAAGATTAAGAAATAAGATATGTGAATAGTTTCAAAGGGGCAGAGCCGATTTTTATCGGTTCTGCCCCTGCTTTTGCAAATGACGAGAAAAGAAGGGTATGTGTGTATGTCGATTGAGGGCTAAACTTTAAATTTCTTAACTTGTTCCTTATGGCTGTTGGCAATTTCATTCTGATAATCTGAGGTTATTCCAATTTGCTCTAAGTACATAGCAATACCTGTCAATTCTGCCTGTACTGTCTCCAAATCATTCTTTGTCACCTCTGAGTTTGTTATGATTTGCTTTAATAGCTTTACGGTATCTGTATCTAATGACCGGTTTTCCAGGACATGATTCACAATTTCTGTCATCTCTTTTGATTTGACCCCTGCATCATATACCTTTACGTTAACTGCCTCTATCCGTTGGTTAGATTTTCTGACTGCAAGTGATACTTCTTCTCCAGTATCACTGATGGTTGCAGATTCATCAATGATTTTTTCCAGCAGATCACGCATCATGAATTGGGAATCATTCAGGGCTTCCATGGTTTTTCCAAATTCATCATTTTCCATTCCCTGAATATCATCTGATATATTATATTCAGAAATACGTTTTGCAAGCTGCTGGATTGATCCCAGCTTACTGGTAAAATAGTTACTCATCCGCATTGTAATTTCGATTGCCACGATAATGGAAAATAACATAGTAAAACAGATCATCCATATAATATTTTGATAAATCTGATGGTTTTCTTCGTTTTTGCTATTTGCATTTGCGGTAGACAGCTCTACAATTGCTTCAATCAGTTCATATGTACATGCTTTTGCAGGCATCAGCTCTTGTTCATAGGAGCCGATTGCACCCTCCATGTCTCCCGCATCAATGGCTTCCACAATACTGCGAATCTGTTTGTTAAAGGTTAAAATACTGAGTCGGCACTGGTTATACCTGCGTTTTTCCAGTTGTGTCACCTTAAGCTCGGAATACTCTTTCATCAACTGTTCATTTTCCTGCTGCAGATTCGTAATCTTATCCACGTAGCTTTGATGGTAAGCGATATCCAAATCACTCATCATGCTGATCACACTCTGGTCTATTTCCTTCACATTCTGGTTAATGGACTTTAAATATTCCACAGACCTTAAATTGTTGACAAGAATTTCGTTGCCATTCGAATAGACCTCTCTGATATTATAAATACCGATGATACCAACAATCAGAATCAATGCCACAATGGCAAAATAGCTTAACAGAAGCTTTTTCCGTATGCTTGTTCCCGTTTTTTTCTCTGTCATATCCATGCCTCCACTCTATTCTTCATCCTTGCCTAAAGGATAAAGCAGCCACTGTGTATCTTCATCATACAAATTTTCACTGTTGACATAGGTAGCCCCGGTATCAATCCTTTCTTCGATATCGTTGCCATTTAAAACTTTGTTGATATTGCGTACACCTAAATATCCCATATTATATGGATTTTGAACCATCATTCCATCAATAACACCATCTGCAAGAAAAGCGATTTCATTATCTGAAGAATCAAATCCGATTACGGTAATTTTATCCTTTAACCCAAGCTCATCAATTGCGGATGCAGTGCCGACTGCACATCCTTCATTCGCACCATAGATACATTTTAAATCAGGATTTTCCTTTATGAACTGCTTGGCCTGTTCCTTTGCTATCTCCGGATCCCCATTACAGTATTCGATTCCAACAATCTCGATATCCCCGCTGTATTTTTCCTGCATCACCTGAATAAATCCATTATTTCTTTCAATCGCAGTCTGGGCACCCTCCACATATGAGATGATAGCCACCTTGCCTTTTCCACCCATCAGATTCGCCGCATTTCTGGCTGCAATAGCTCCTGCACTTTCGTTATCCGTTCCAATTGTTGCAATCCTTGCATCTGTTGTAACATCAGAATCGAATGTCAGCACCGGGATACCGCTTGCGACCGCTTTTTCAATCACATCATTTAATAAATCTGTGTCTAGTGGCGCTAATACTATCGCATCTGCATCATTTTGGATTGCATTTTCTACCATTTCTATCTGTACATCAATCTGGGACTCGTCCTCTGGCGCCTCAAATGTTATTTGGATTCCTAATTCCTCTCCTGCATCTTTTGCCCCCTGCTCTACGGTTTTCCAAAATTCATGTTGGGAGCCTTTACAGATGACGGCAATATATCTTTTCTGTTCTGTAACGTCTCCGTCCTGCTTTCCACAGCCGGTTATCACATTCATTGTAAAAACAAGAATAGTGAGAAGTAATAATTGATGTAATCCTTTACCCTTTCTTTGCATATAACTTTTCAAGATATCCCTCCTCCAAACACTCTATTAGCTTTTCTTTTGGGACAGGCTTGGAGAAATAATATCCCTGTAAGTAATCTGCTCCCATAGCAGTAATCATTTCAGCCATCTCCAAATCCTCAATTCCTTCTGCAACTACCTTTAAATTTATATCTTTAAACATTGATATTGTATGTTCCAAAATCTTTCGGGAAGTAACCTTTTTCACGGCAGCCCATACGATATATTTATCCAGCTTTACAATGGAAAAAGGCAGATCCACTAGATAATTTACATTGGAATATCCCGAACCATAATCATCCAGTGAAAATGTAATATCTGTAAGTGAAAGCCTTGCCATGTTGCGAATCAAACGTTCTTCTGAATAAGCCGCAGCGCTTTCGGTAATTTCCAAATTGATCATAGCAGGTGGTATATTGTATCGTTCTAATACAGACTGGATATCCCGATAAATCTTATCCTGCATACATTGTACTACAGACAGATTAACTTCAACAAATTCAATTCCCTTGCTTTTTAAATTATACTGTTTTATAAATCGGCATACTTCATTTAATACCAGCATGCCAATCTGAATAATCGTTCCATTCTGTTCTGCAATCCTGATAAATTCTTCCGGCGAAACATAACCATAGCCCGGTACATTCAGTCTGGCCAATGCCTCTAAGGAATGGAAATGTCTGGTATGGGTATCAAAAATAGGCTGATAGTGAACTTCAAATTGTTCCGATTCAATTGCTGCCATCATTGCCTGTTCAATCGCCGTTCTTCTCGCGATATTATTAACAGCCTGTTCATCCACCTCGAAAAATTGTCCTTTGCCGATGGATTTCGTCTGTGTAACTGCATATTCCATCGCATGAATCAAATCCTCTTCATTGTGATGAATGGAATGTATCAGGCAAATACAGGCACTTAACTCAATTTCTGTCTCATGGATTCTCCATGGCTTTCGTAAAATCCTCTGGATACGGTCAAGTTCCTTAGCTCCCTCTGTTTTTTCCTCAATTGTTATTGCAAAGGTATCTCCTCCAAAACGAAAAACCTGGGAATCAGAATACTCTTTCTGAAGGGAGGTAACCAGCATCTGCATGAGCTGGTTGCCTCCCTTTATGCCATATATTTCATTGATGATTTTAAAATTATCCAGCGCTAAAATAAAAATCTGTTCCGGCATTCCCTTTTGATAGCATGCATTCATATGGAACATAAATGCATCTCTGTTTAAGGCTCCGGTTGTAGAATCAATATAGACAATCAGATTCTCATTCGTTAGATACATCATATAAACGGAGAGAGTTGTCCCTACGCTGGAAAGCATATAATTGGGAACAAAAAACTGTATCAGTGTTGGCAGCAAGGTTATCATGATCATAACGCATACAAGCAGACACTGTTTCTTTTTCAAAATCTTTCTGCAAACAATCATATAGATGATTGTTCCAACAGCATAAAGAGAAGCATTTATGTACAAATAAATATGGAATATGCCATGGTGATAACCAGTTTCATCAAAATAGAAAATATGATTCGTCCATATATTTGTAATGATCAAAAAAACACCCAAAGCAGCCGGTATATATACCAGATTTAAAAATGGTCCTTTTATTTGTTTGCTTTTTTCTGTCTTTAAATATATGTACATCATAAAAATGGTTGGAATCAGGAACTGTATTGCCAGAAAAACAGAGTTCAGTAAATAATTCAACCATACTGGAACGGTCTTGTAATATGTAACTGTATAACAGGTGATTACATCCAGACAGTTGTTGGTAAAGACTCCGGCCAGATAAATCTTGAATATTTTTGACTGAAAATTTTCTAATTTTTTTGTTGTTGTTGAGATAATGATCAAAAGCAGCAAAAAAATACTCGTACATATTTCATAATTTACATTATAATACATTTATATAATCCTTCCCCGAAATTCTTAAAGGTACCCAGACGTAAAAAGAACTTAAATCATGCAGTAATTATAAAGTTTTGTTTATTTTTTGTCAATATTTAGCGCACGTTCTGCACATGCGGTGATGTTCTGATTGGCAAAAATAAGGTTGCATAGCAGCCTATAACGAGTTATAATAACCTACGGAAAAGTGAATCTTCAGGGCGGGGTGTAAGTCCCCACCGGCGGTATTTGAAGACCTGGAAATGACAAGAGATTTTCTAAGCTTCATCAGCCCGCGAGCCGTAAGGCAGGAACCGGTGAGATTCCGGTGCCGACAGTATAGTCTGGATGGAAGAAGAGTGATAAGGGATATTGAATTGTGATATCCGTGAGTTTAAATGTAGTGTCCTGAAGTATGTATATACTTTGGGACTTTTATTTTTCAGGTGACGTTTACATGATAAGAGTTTTTCATTGAATCAGCTGTTTCATGTAACAATATGTCATGCGTAAGGATTAAGAAATCAGAGGTGGAACTATGGCAGAAAGTGAACAATATATGCGTCGGGCGATAGAGCTTGCGAGGCTTGGAATTGGAAAGGTTAACCCGAACCCATTAGTTGGTGCGGTGATTGTAAAGGATGGACAGATTATCAGTGAAGGCTATCATGCGAGATATGGTGATTTGCATGCAGAGCGGAATGCTTTTCAGAATTTAAAGCGGAAAGAGGATGCGATAGGAGCGGAAATGTATGTAACCTTGGAACCCTGCTGTCATCAGGGAAAACAGCCGCCATGTACGGGGGCAATTATAGAGCATGGCATTTCTAAGGTATATGTAGGCTCGAATGATCCCAATGAGCTGGTGGCAGGCAAAGGAATTCAGATGCTTCGGAATGCAGGAATTGAAGTGGTGACAGAATTTTTAAAGGAGGAATGTGATGCACTAAATCCGGTCTTTTTCCACTATATTACAACAAAGACTCCTTATGTGGTGATGAAATATGCCATGACCTTGGACGGCAAGATTGCAACGAGAACGGGACATTCGCAGTGGGTGTCCGGCGAAGAATCCAGAAACCGTGTCCAGCAGACGAGAAATGCATTAAAGGGTATTATGGTGGGAATCGGGACAGTATTAAATGATGATCCGAGACTGACCTGCCGGATAGAAGGAGGCAGAAATCCAATCCGGATAATCTGCGATTCCAAACTTCGGATTCCTCTATCCAGTAACGTAGTGGCAACGGCAAAGGAAGTACCAACCATTTTGGCAACAATAGAGCCACACCCAGAGTATAACCGTTTCTGGCATGAGCAGAAGGTGGAGCTGGAAAAAGAGGGTGTGGAGGTTTTATCGGTAAAAGAAATAAACGGACAACTGGACTTACAGGATTTGATGGTGAGGCTTGGAGAAAAGCAGATAGACGGAATTTTGCTGGAAGGTGGTTCTACTCTCAATTATGCAGCACTTAAGGCAGGGATTGTGAACCGTATTGAAGCGTATGTGGCACCAAAGTTTTTTGGCGGTGCAGGATTTTATACCCCGGTTGGCGGTGAGGGGGTAGAGCTTGCTACAGAGGCTTTGGGATGTAAGCTGGTATCTGTAGAGCAGATTGGAGAGGACGTACTGTTGAGTTATGTGACTGGTGCAGGAAACAATAGTTAGAAGGAACGCATAAGTGAAAAGAATCATGGATATGCAGGGAAATTAATGGATTATGAAATGGTAAATTAGCAGGAGGATTTATTATATGACCGCAAAGTTAAATAAAATAGATTGTATAACATATCAAATAAGAGAGATCGAAGAGAACGACTTAAACAATCTATTATTGGTGAAAAATGAGGTATCTGTACATACAGAAAGGCTTAAACAGCAAAGAGATGGACATGCAGTTTATATAGGAGCATTTATAAATAACTGTGCGGTTGGCTATGTATTGTTGTCCTTAGACAATAAGGAGGATGTCATGCCTTACACCAATAATGCTAAATGTGCAGATATGATTGATTTGCTTATTATAGAACCTTTAAGGAATTATGGGATTGGTTCACAATTAATATTGGCATGTGAAGAGATTTGTAAGGAAAAAGGTATTTTATGCCTGGGACTTGATGTGAATCCAGGGGATAATCCAAAAGCGAAGCGGTTATACGAAAAAATGGGTTATCATACCGTTGGAGAAATACATTTAGATGGTGTATATGAATATACTGACGAACAGGGAAATAAGGGGAAATATGAGGACTGGTGTATAGATATGATAAGATTCTTATGATGGGACAAAAGGCTGGTGCAGTTATGTAAACAGCAATGCGAGTGCCTGCCAAACCGGTTTGAAGAGAATATAAACAGGCTGTTTGCGGACTTATTTTGTAACATGGATCGTGTGAAAGAGGATATCGGTGAGATTGTCAGGGAGTTGGAAAAGATACTTTGAAATGGGGATGTGAGACAGGAGGATGAGGAACAAACAGAAACAGCATGAGGTTTTATCGGAAGATATGGAGGAAGGGAAGTGATAACATGTTTACAGGAATTATAGAAGAAATCGGAACGGTAGTGTCTATTAGCAAAGGAGCAAAGTCTTCCAGTCTCACCCTGCAGGGGGATGTGATTTTTGAAGATATGCATATTGGGGATTCCATCGCAGTCAACGGTGTCTGTCTGACGGTCACAGAAATGAATACAAAAACTTTTACGGCAGATGTGATGGCAGAAACCATCAGGCGTTCCTCCCTTGGCAGTCTTACAAAAGGGAGTAAGGTGAATATGGAGCGTGCCATGGCGGCAAATGGGAGATTTGGTGGACACATTGTCAGCGGGCATATTGATGGAACCGGTGAGATAGAAAGCTTTGTAAAGGAAGACACCGCCGTATGGGTAACGATTCAGACAACGGAAAAGATTTTAAAATATATTATTGAAAAGGGTTCCATTACCATTGATGGGATTTCTCTGACTGTCGCTTATGTGGAGAACCGATGCTTTAAAGTATCTTTGATTCCGCATACTGCCGGGCATACGACATTGCTTACGAAAAAAGCAGGAGATATTGTAAATCTGGAAAATGATATTGTGGGAAAATATATTGATAAGCTGATGCATTTTGACGATTCCAAGCTTGAGGAAGGAGAGTCCGGAGAAATAACAATGGAGTTACTTGCAAAAAATGGTTTTATGTAAACTAAAACATGATATTATACAAATAAGATAGAGAAATTATGTAAGTTGTCAGTGTGATATTACGTAAAAGAAATATGAGTTATGTAAACTAATGGTGTAATGTTATGTAAATTAAATGGATGAATTATGTAAACAATATGAAGATTGTATAAACTATGATTGAAAACTAATTATACAGATGTTTAAAGATTTTATTGCCGAAGAGTGTTTGTTCTTATAATACAAAAGCGATATTATGTAAATGAATTATGTATAGTTGTTATGTTCATATATTATGTAAAATTATTATGTAGACATTTTATGTAAATACAATATGTAATGAGATTATGTAAACATAATAAAAATATGATAAGTCAAAATAGACTATACCATTAAGATACAGGAGGTAGAAAAATGTCTGAATTTAATACGACATTGGAGCTGGTCGAGGACTTAAAGGCCGGAAAATGTATCGTCGTTTTAGACGATGAAAACAGGGAAAATGAGGGAGATGTTATCTGTGCGGCTCAGTTTGCCACCACAGAAAATGTGAATTTTATGGCGAGCTACGCAAGGGGGTTAATCTGTATGCCAATGGATGCCTCTTATACGGACCGTTTAAATCTTCCGCAGATGTGCATTACTAATACCGATAACCACTGTACTGCATTCTCAGTGTCAGTAGACCATGTGGATACCACGACAGGAATTTCGGCTTATGAGCGTGGAATCACCGCGAGAAAATTTGTGGAAGACGGCGCAAAGCCGGAGGATTTCAGGAGACCGGGGCATATGTTTCCGTTAGAGGCAAGACCCGGAGGAGTCATTGAAAGAGACGGACATACCGAAGCAACAGTGGATTTTATGAAGCTTGCGGGGTTAAAGCCGGTGGGGCTTTGCTGTGAAATCATGAAGGAAGACGGCATGATGGCGAGAAAGGAAGATTTGATTGCTTTTGCTAAGAAGCATAGCTTGAAAATCGGCACAATTCAGGATCTGATTCAGTACCGGAAGGAGCATGAGGTATTTGTAGAGTGTGTGGCAAAAGCAAAAATGCCTACCCGCTATGGTGAATTTACGATACATGGCTATGTGAATAAGTTAAACGGAGAGCATCATGTTGCCCTTGTAAAAGGGGATATTACAGATGGAAAACCGGTTCTTTGCCGTGTCCATTCCGAATGCCTTACCGGAGATGCATTAGGCTCTGCCCGGTGTGACTGTGGACAGCAGTATGATGCAGCGATGAAAATGATTGCGAAGGAAGGAAGAGGTGTCCTTCTTTATATGCGCCAGGAGGGAAGGGGAATCGGACTGATTAACAAAATCCGCGCCTATGAGCTTCAGGATAAAGGGCGTGATACCGTAGAGGCGAATCTGGAACTGGGATTTCCGGAGGATGCAAGGGACTATACGATTGGAACGCAGATTTTGGTAGACCTTGGAATCAAAGAGCTTCGTTTAATGACCAATAATCCACTTAAGGTATATGGGTTAAAGGGCTATGGACTGGATATCGTGGAGCGGGTTCCCATTGTTATGGAGCCAGGTGAGTATGATGCATTTTATCTGAAAACTAAGCAGGAAAAAATGGGACATATCCTGAATTATAAATGATTGCGGGCAGACTTAGAGACAAATGGAGGTTTGTGGAGAATATAAAGTGATGATTGAAACAGAGCGATTGATTTTGAGAGAATATACATTACAGGATTTTGAAGCCATATATGAGATACTATCAGATTCAGAAACTATGCAACACTATCCTAAGCCCTTTGATGAAGAACGTACGAGGAACTGGATTGAATGGAATCTTCAAAATTATAAAGAATATGGATTTGGATTGTGGGCTGTTGTTTTGAAAGAAACAGGGAAACTTATAGGTGACTGTGGAATTACAATACAAAATATTGATGGGGAATATCTTCCGGAAATAGGCTATCATATTCATAAGAAGTATTGGAGAAAAGGATTTGGAAGTGAGGCAGCAAACGCGGTTAGAGACTGGGCATTTAGGAATACGGAATACGATTGTCTGTATTCTTATATGAAATATACGAATGTCGGTTCATATTCTACTGCTATTGCAAATGGTATGAAAAAAATAAAAGAATACTCCGATGAAAAGAATGGTATTTCATATGCATATGCCATAACTCGTACAGAATGGGAATTACTTAGGTAATAAATTGGGAACTTGAGGAGGTTATAGAATGGTTAGAGAAGCGAAAAAAGAAGACTTGGCAGAAGTGCTGGAATTGTATTTGTATTTACATGAAAAATCAATTCCCGAACAATCAGAACATTTGATATCTACCTGGAATCAAATCGTGGAGGATGAAAACCACCACCTTTTAGTGAACATAGTAAACAATAAAATTGTTTCTTCCTGTGTATGCGTGATAATTCCTAATTTAACAAGAAATGTGAGACCGTATGCATTTATAGAAAATGTTGTTACAAATAAAGATTACCGGGGAAAGGGTTATGCAACGGAATGTTTAAATTATGCAAAAGACATAGCGGTAAAAGAAAATTGCTATAAAATGATGTTGCTTACAGGTTCTAAAGAACAGAAGACATTAGAATTTTACCAAAATGCAGGATATAACAGTACGGATAAAACAGCTTTTATCCAGTGGATTAATATATAAACAAATTTTAGATATATGAAATATCGCAATCAGGTTATAATAAATTGCGCTGATGAGGGGGCAGGTCATCAATTTGTGCAGATAACGAGCCAAGCGTAGATACTTGTATATACATTTGGCAACTATTGCAACAAACGAAGTTTCTTCGAAAATTGGTGACATATGTCATAGCATTTTTTGGATATGCTAATAATTATAGGTTCATTATATCTGATTTTTGTAAATAATGTTTGGAGGCGTTATGGGAGAATTAACAGTAGAACACAATAAATTAAGTGCAGAGGAATTTATTGCTCTGTGGGAATCGGTATGGGGAGATGCCCCGTCTTTCGTGCAGACAGAGCTGGCAATGAAACATACCCTATTCAGAGTCTCTATTTATGACGGGAAGGAAATTGTGGCAATGGCAAGAATGATTGGCGATATGGGTCTCAATTATTATATTAAAGATGTTGTTGTCAGACCGGAATATCAAGGCAAAGGAATCGGGAAAATGCTGATTCATGAACTGATGAGTTATATTAATCAAAATGGTATTAAGGGTACAGGCATCTTTGTTGAATTATGTGCAATGCCGGATAAAATACCCTTTTACGAAAAGTTTGGATTTTCTGCAAATGAAGCACAAAGATTAAAGTTAATGTATGAAGTCAGATGATTTCTCATTTGTAGCGTGTCACATGAAAAACTTGAGTTGCTTACATATAGGAGGATTTTATTTATGAATATAACAGAGTTTAAATGGACAAGAGAACCGCAGGATTACAAAATCGTAGACAACAGAGTTGAAATTGTTACAAAACAGCATACTGATTTATGGCAAAGAACCTATTATCATTTTCAAAATGATAATGCCCCTGTATTTCAAATGGAGACAGAAGAAAAATATTTCAGCTTTGTTGTGAAAACGGAATTTACAGAGAGCTGTCACCGCTTTGACCAATGTGGTATTGTGATGTATCTTGACAGTGAAAACTGGTTAAAAGCATCAGTTGAATATGAGAATGAAGAATATCAGCATTTGGGCAGCGTTGTGACAAATGGAGGATACTCTGATTGGGCTACCACAGTGATTGATGCTTCCGTAAAATCCATGTGGTATCGCTTTAGCCGTCGGGAAGATGATTATTGTATCGAATGCTCTGCAGATGGAATAAATTTTAATCAGATGAGAATTTGCCATATGCACAAAGGTGATGGAAAAATTCAATTTGGTATCTATGCCTGCTCACCGGAGGAGTCTTCTTTCAAGGCGGTATTTACGGATATGCAGATGCTGGAATGCCAGTGGAAAGCCCACGACGGACAACAACCAGATGGTTTATAGACATTCTTTTGGCAGCGAAGCCGTCCTGGCATATTTTGAATACATTGATAATAATTTGGATTTGAATAGGGCATAAAATAGCACTGGCACAAGATGCTGCTTGAAGTATAAAAGGAGAGTAAATAAATATGATTACAGGATATATTGTTAGTGCATTGAAATACGCTATTGTATTTTGCGTTATATATATAATTGTGAAAAAGATATACCTAAGGCATAATGGTAAAAAATTCGTTCTCAAATCAGAAATATTATATATTATTTTTGGAGCATATATAGTTGCATTGTTATCACAAACTATTATTCCCATATGTAACATATTTTTTGTTGATGGTAAGTTTTTGATTGAAGTATCTACATATAATGCTAGAGGTTTAAACATCATTCCATTTAAAACAATTTTAAATTATTTAACTGGGGCAAATGATTTTTATGGCGATGCCAATATGACTATACGAATTGTTAATTTATTAGGAAACATTTGCTTATTTGTTCCTTTTGGATTTTTGTTTCCAATGGTATTTGATAAATTTTCAAAAGTTCAAATAACATTGTCGTTTGGTATACTGTTATCAGTTTTTATAGAAATTATGCAATTTTTTATAGAAAGAAGTTCAGATATTGATGATACGATATTAAATTGTATTGGTGTATTTTTGGGATATATGTGTTATAAAATCCTAAGTGCTTTATCAATAAAGCATAAAATTAAATAATAAGATATCCCTATATCGGAGGCGAATAGTTTTTGTTTCAGAGGTGCAGAGCGAGCAAGTGCTGCAGGTCATTATTTTTCGACTTATCAGTATAGACATTCTTTTGGCAGCGAAGCCGTCCTGGCATATTTTTAATGTCGGGAATAAAGAGACGGTATCGATTCGTGACTGGGTTGAGCTTGGTTATTCTGTTACAGGTAGGCAGGCTGAATTTGTAAATATTTATGATGACATTGAACAAAGAGAATATTTTAGTTTTTATGACTATGAGTATTGCCTTGATGTTTCAAAACAATATGAATTGATGCAGGAGGTAAAGCCGCTGCGTGATGGTTTAGGCGAGGCGTTTGTCTGGTATCAAAATAATTCAGATAAGGTCAATAAAAAACCTTTGCTATTTGTGAATTAGTGTCTAATATACATACTAATTTTATGTTAGAGCTTATCTTGTTGTTCCTTGGAACTGTTTCAATGGGGTGTTGTATAGGATTCATTAGTTGTCTTTTACTAAGATTATTAAAAAATAGAAAAGATGAACAATAGAAAGGAGTTCCTGCATTGAAAATAACAATCATACATGGGCAGAGCCACGAAGGTTCTACCTGCAATATTGCAAGACTGCTGGCAAAAAAATTAAATGGTGAAGCAGAGGAATTCTTTTTGCCGAAGGATTTTGGGGAGCTTTGTGTTGGATGTACTGCTTGTTTTGCAGTATCTGAAACAAACTGTCCACATTCTGAAAAATTATCTCCAATTACAAAAGCAATAGACAATGCAGATGTCATTATACTGGCAAGTCCTGTCTATGTATATCATGCAACAGGTGCCATGAAAGCCTTCCTTGACCATTATGGTTGGCGTTGGATGGTACATCGCCCTGAAGAAAAGATGTTTTCTAAACAGGCTGTTTGCATATCCACAGCTGCTGGTGCAGGAATGAAAAGCACGAATCAGGATATGGCTCACAGCACATTCTTTTGGGGAGTTGCAAGAACTTATAAATTCGGTATTGCTGTTATGGAAACTTCATGGGAAAGAGTTAGCTCCAAAAAGAAACAAAGGATAGATAAGAAACTTGATTCGCTGGCGAAAAAAATAGCAAAAAAGCAGGGACATGTGAAACCATCTGTTAAGACGAAGGCCTTCTTTTCTATTGTGCGTCAAATGATGAAAAGTGGGTGGAATGAAGCAGATGTAAGCTACTGGAAGGATAAAGGTTGGACGGAGAATAAACGCCCTTGGAAATCGTGAGATATTAAAGAGGTAATACATATGAAAGATTTTATAAGATTGACCGATTACACTCCAAGTGATATTGATGATATTTTCAAGCTTGCCGATGAAATGCAACAGGAAAAACATAATGATATTTTAAAGGGTAAAAGTGTCGTTTTGTTTTTTCCCAATTCTAGTATTCGCACAAGAGTTACATTTGAAAAGGGAATCTATTTACTGGGGGGACTACCTATTTTGTTTCCAACCGAAACACTGGATAAAAAAGAAGATTTAAAAGATGTGTGTGGTTATTTGAATAATTGGGTAGACTTGATAATCGTCAGACACAAAGATATTTCTGTGATAGAAAAAATGGCGAAATATGCAGATGCACCAGTTATTAATGCAATGACCGATAGGAATCATCCATGTGAAATACTATCAGATATGTATGCACTTTCCAAGATCAGAACAAATTTTGTTGAGGACAAATTTCTTTTTTGTGGCAGGAGGGGAAATATCGGATTAGCATGGAAAGAAGCTTCAGATGTTATGGGATTTGAATTAGAGCAGTGCTGTGGAAATGGTTATGAAATGGAGAATATAAAGTCTTATCACGATATCAATGAAGCCATCATAGGAAAAGATATTGTATGTACGGATTCTTTACCGGCAAGTGTTCTTGATGATTTCAGAGATTGTCAGGTTACTGTGGAAATTATGCAAAAGGCAAATCAAGGCGCAATATTAAATCCTTGTCCGCCTTTTTATCGGGGAGAAGAAGTTTCAGATGATGTAATAGGATCCAATTATTTTGTTGGATATGAGTTCAAGAAGTATTTACTTGCTGTACAACAAGCCATTATGGTTTATTGCTTAACATAATATGTTGCAAAAAAGGAGAAATACATTATGGGATTTTTTGATAAGTTTAAGGGTAACTCTAAAGAACCGAAGCTAAATGAGCACATGACTGCTTACAAAAAAATAATAGAGTTGCTCGATATGGATGCCGATACTGCTGATAAATTAAACAGCTGTATCAATGATCCACATTCGTATTATGAAGAGAATGTGGAAACTTATAATGAGAGAGGTGTAGCTTCGAATACAGACGATGATACAATGATCTGGCTTGGCATAGTTGATATTTTGATTGAACAGGAAAAAATGTTTGAGTTTGATTATAGCGTTGAATTGGAAGATTTTATTTATGGAATACAAGAAATAAACAATAATAAACTTGTTTTTGATGAGGATTGTCTTGACGAAGATTCAGATATCACAAAATGGCTGAAGATATTATCTGATGAGTGGATGAAATCTGGATATATCATAGCAGGAATGGATATAGATAGTGATAGCTATTGTGTATTTATTACGACCAGAAATGCTTTTGAAAAGCTTGTTATGGAGGCAGAAAAGACAGGACATAAAATAGCGTTGGCACAAGATATGTAAAATACATATTCCAAGGCTTAAATTAAAGTATGAAAGGAAGGAGCTATTATTATATTGATTGGAGAAATTGTTAAAGTGATTGTCGATAGACCCTTGGGCAGTTGTCATCCCCAATATCAAAATCTCTATTATCCGGTAAATTATGGTTATATTGAGGGTGTAATGGCTCCAGATGGAGAAGAACAAGATGCTTATATTTTAGGTGTTCATACCGCAGTGCAGGAATTTACGGGAAAAGTAATTGCTATTATTCATAGGGACGATGATATTGAAGAAAAATGGGTTGTGGCACCTGATAATATGGATTTAAGAGCAGAGGAGAATATGGAACAAGTACAATATCAAGAACAGTATTTTGAGTGTAAGAT
>CAMWYJ010000030.1 GCA_947178445.1 uncultured Clostridium sp. | reverse complement strand
GCTATGAGTGACGAAAAATATTTAGATAATGTTTTAGCAAAACAATTAGTTGAAACAGGTGTACTGCATCATAATGATGAAAAGTGTTTTTGGACGGATACATATTATTCATCAAAAGAAGAAATGGAAACTGTTTATTGTAATCATAACCTGAAAATCACTGACCATTTTGCACAGGACGGATTAGCTCCTCTTTTATCCCATAAAGTAGATAGTTGGAATGAGAGCCAATTCAAAATATGGTGTGATTTTCATTATAGTATATGTCGCGAACCATCTGTTTTGGGTTCTAGTAATCATGTCGTTATAATTGGTGAAAAATTATAGTAATTTCAAAGGGGCTCTCTTTTTATAATATTTGGTAAGTTAAAAAAATGGCATCTAAAGGTTTATGTGATAAAATATTCATGGATGATAAAAAGGAAAAAGTAGCCTATTGTTTAATGGAAAGATTAGGGAAACAAAATCTGTAATCCCTTATTCTTACAATTATGTAAGAAAAATTTTCGTAAAAGTCACTTGAAAGTAATATTCATAATGTATACTAAGCATAGTCAAAAAGGGCTATGCTTTTTATATTAAGTAGGAAATGACTCGGTATTTCAGATAACGTAAAACAATCTGCTGCGGATTGCTTTTAGGGTGGTTGTTTCAGAGGAAAGTCCCTTTGCTATGACAAATTCAAAAGAAATGAGGGTGAATAGGATGACAGATTACAAGATGCTTGCAGTATATTATTTAAAGCACAATAAAAAACGAAGCATAACAACTATATTGGGTGTTGTGATAGCAGTTTTAGTGCTATTTGTACTGCTGAATATTGCATTGGACTATTTTTTGGATCAGAGAACTGCGGCGAGGGAGGAGGCAGATTATGATCTTGTGCTTTATACGGAGTCACAAAGTCAGATTGATGAAATTACCAGTAGAGAGGATATAAAGAGTGCCTATGTAGGGGAGGGTTACGATTATAAAAAACAAGCACTATGTAAGAGTGCATTATATGTAAATCTCAATAATCCATATAAAATGAGTAAAACCCTAAAGGAACTTGAGCAGGCGTATAACATTGTAGGAGAGGTAAATCCGGAGCTTGCGCTATACTATTTCAATGATGGCGATGATAATATGATATTTATTGCAGTCATGCTTGTCATATTGTTTGCGTATATATTTGCGATATTTGGGGTTGGAATCATAAGGAATTCCATTCAGCTATCCTTGCTTGAGCAGATTAAGGATTATGGAATTCTCCGTTGTATTGGTGCAACAAAGGGGCAGCTTAGAACCTTTATCTATATTATGGGGGCTATTTTGGAAATCATCGGTCTGGTCATCGGTGTGGTTCTAGGTTATCCACTGTCGGTGGTTGTAGGATTCTTCTTCCATAATTCGATTGGTTTTCATATTCTGCCGGTAATTGTTATTTTAGTTGTCTTTCTTTTTGATTTGTATTTTGTAATGCAGGAGAACTGCAAATTTATAAATAGAATGACACCGATCAGTGCAGTGCGGGGAGAGTTCCGAATTAAGAAGGAAAAGATTAAAGCCAGAGGGAAAGGAATTTTGGGAAGGCTTTTTGGTATGGAGGGTGAATATGCCTATAAGAGCCTGATGCGGAATCCGGGAAGATTTTGGAAAAGTGTATTTGCAATCGGAATCGGTGTGGCAGCATTTATTGTAATGATGAGCTGCACAAGGATAACAGGTAACGTACTGAAGGATGCAGAGAAGCATTTTGGAAAATATCAGTTGTATTTTTACAATCCTATAACACCGGATAATGATGCAGAGGCAGTAATGGCAAACCTTCCGTCTATGGAAATTCTGGAAAAAATTGCTGCTGAGGAAAATGTTACAGTGGTAAAACGGATGTATCTGTCAAATGTATATGCAACTACTCCGGATGCGGTTGTGGGAAGACTTACAGACGAGTATTGTAACGGAACAGGAATGGGAAGTGCCGGGAAACGCCTGTACGAAAAGTATAGGACAGAAGACAGCGAAAAGACATTAAGTATAATGACGGAAATAGCTCTGACAGGATATGACGAGGAGGACTATAAGGACTTGGAGAACCAGCTTATAGACGGAACTCTGGATATTAGTGAAAATGGACTGGTTTTAATTGGAGCTTCAGAAGAAGTAAACAAACCGGAAGATGATACCTTGATTGAGGCTATCACATATGATCATTATACTATTTCGGATTATAAGGTAGGAGATACCATTGATATTGTAGATCCGCAAAAGCTGATGGCATTGGTAAAGGAACGGCAGGAAGAGGCTGAGAAAGAGGAAAAGGAGGGGAAAGATCCCTGGGCAAAGTACAATGGGCTTTCTATTACGGCATTCAGCCAGAAAGAGCTGATTGAGGCAGGAGACTATAAGACCTATACGATTGAAGGAATTGTAGATATTGAAGAGGATGGGTGGACAGCTGGTTTTGGATTCCTCAAGATGATAGTTCCGTTAGATAATTATTTTGCAATTACAGGCATGGGAGAGGATCAAATTTCCGGAATAAAGTGCCACATGGAAAAAAACCAGATTAGTTCAAGTACGTTGAATTTGTTAGAGATGGCCTCTTATGATGGAAATTGTAGTAGCTCAGGATTCGAGAGTATATTATATATATGCGTAATGGTTCGGAAAACGATTGCCTATGCGGTGTTGGCAGTACTCTTTGTAGTGACCTTAAGTGGCGTGAATATTGTCAATACGACTGCCAGCAACCTGCATCTGAGAAGAAAAGAATTTGCACAGCTCCGTGTAATCGGTCTGCCGAAGAAACGGCTGGTTTACACTGTTATGTTAGAGGGAATTGCAACAACCGTTGGTGCCAATATCGTAGGAATCCTAGTTGGAATGGGAATTACTTATTATCTATATATTATTTTCAAAATGTTTTATCCGGTGGATTTTATGGTTCCGTGGCTTGCAATGCTATGTGGTCTCATTGCATCCAGTTTGCTGTTATGTGGTGCAATTTATGTACCACTCAAGAGCCTACCAATGGATATGGCATCCGATTTGACTACAGATGGTGATTAATGAAAAGTAAAAGGTAACAATTCAATATAATATGAGTAGGAGGAAAGTACGATGGACATTGTAAGATTAGAGCATGTAACAAAAATATACGGGGAAGGAGACACAAGAGTCTGGGGTCTCGATAATGTGAGTTTAACGATAGAAAAGGGTGAAATAGTGGCAGTAGTTGGTGCTTCCGGCTCTGGTAAATCGACTCTTTTACATGTGATGGGTGGCGTAGATGTACCAAACAGCGGAAAGATTGTTATTGATGATAAGGATATTACAAGATTAAATGACGAGGAAATGTCTGTGTTCCGAAGAAGAAAGATTGGATTTGTATTTCAGGCATATCATTTGATTCCGGTGCTCTCAGTGGAGGAAAACATCCAGATGCCGATTCTTTTAGACCACAGAAAGCCGGACAGGGAGTACATAGAGCATATTTTAGAAATGCTGGGACTAAAAGACCGCAGGAAACATCTGCCGAACCAGTTATCCGGCGGACAGCAGCAGCGGGCAGCAATTGCAAGGGCTCTGGCAAATCGTCCGTCCCTGATTCTGGCAGATGAACCGACAGGAGCGCTGGATTCTAAAAACGGTAATGAGGTTATCACTCTTTTGCAGGATTCTGTCAAGAAATTGAATCAGACACTGGTACTGATTACCCATAATATTGACCTTGCAAGAGAGGCAGACCGGATTGTGAAGATCGCCGATGGAAAGATTGAAGAGTAGAGTAAGAGCAGAAACGGAGGTGAAGTGTTGTGGAGAAGATTTATAGATGGTTATTGGCTGTATGTTTTTTGGTAATAGCATTTACTGTGCCTGTAAAGGCGGCAGAGCCGAAAGTAATGGTGACAGATTATAAAGTAAAGGAAGACAAAATTACGGCAGGAGGAGAATTTGAACTTTCGGTAACCATTTACAATACGGCGAAGAAGAATGTAAAAAATATGAAGGTAGCGGTTCTCTCAGAGGCAGGGGAGCTTTTACCCGCAAAGGGTGCAGGAACAGCCTATATTGAGCAGTTAAATGCAGAGACAGAGGAAACGCTTGTTTTTCAGATGGCGGCGGCAAATGGTTTGGAGGAAAAATCCTATAAACTTATGATTAAGCTGAACTATGAGGATAATTATGGCTCACCATATGCGGTGGAGGATGCCATTTATCTTCCACTTCAGTTAGAACAAAGATATTCTCTTACCGATTTGACAATAGATGGCAAGTTTATATTAGGTGAGGAGCTGGAAATTACCGGTATGGTGAATAATCTGGGAAAAGGGACGCTGTATAATGTTACGGTAAAAACATCCGGAGATAATATTTCAGAAAAGGAAAGCTATATTGGAAATATTGAACCTGGTAAAAGCGGCAGTCTGGATATGATTGTAGAGGCAAAACATTTATCAGATGGAACCCAGAGAATGAATTATATTACAGTTATTTATGAGGACGAAAAGGGAAATAAGCAGGAAAAACAGGAAAAATTAGAGCAGTTAGGTCCTGCCAGCGACATTGCAATTACAGCTCCCGTTTATGAAAATCTTGAGAAGGTAAAGGAAGAGAAGACGGATACCAAAACAGGGAAGATCACTCTGATTGTGGGAATAGTGTTCGCCTTGGCAGTATTGATTTTCTGGCTAAGCTACAGAAAATGGAAACGTAAGAAAAAGATTCTGGAGGAATTCTAATGGGTTGGATTTTTCGGCTATGTGTTATGAATATGAAAAGAAGAAAGACTCGAACCATTTTGACTGTGCTGGGAGTGTCCATTGGCGTGATTTCCATTGTATCTTTGTTATCCCTTGGCATTGGCGTAAAGGATGTAATGCTTAAGGATTATGAGAGTGGGGATACGGTAAGGCGGATTGTAGTGTACGGTGAAGAAAATGGAAAGAGAAAGGATAAGATGCTGACAGACCGGACGATTGAAAATCTTAGCGAGCTTTCTCATGTCGAAACTGTTTATCCGACGTATGAGGTGTATGCGATCATGAAGATGGACAAATACATCGGCTATGTTCTGATGTGCGGAATTCCAGCAGAGCAGTTGGAAAAATTTGAACTGGAGGAAGGGTCAGATATTAGTAGAAAAGGCATAAAACCGAAGCTGATTTTTGGAAATCTGATGGGGATGTTCTTTTATAATGAAAAGACAGGCACTAGCTTTACGGAGGTGGAGGATAAAAAGACAAAGGAAATGCTTGGCAAAAAGCTTGCGGTTACGATTGGATTTGGTGAAAGTGGATTTTCCGATAAACTTGCTGTTGATGGAGTGTTAATGGGAGATGACAATACATATACCATGGAATCCCAGCAAATCTATTGTGATTTAGATGTGCTGCTCCGGTATATGAAAAAAAAGAGTCCAAACGGAGCCATTATCGGACAGCCAATAGATCAAGATGGAAATGCATATAAGGATTTTATTTATAGTAGTGCAGTGGTGATTGTGGATGAAGTGGATGAGGTAGATGATGTTGTTAAGAGACTTCAGGATATGGGATTTCAGACGCAAAACGAAAAAGAATACCTTGATTCTGTGAGAAAGAGCTTAAAGGTAGTCCAGATTCTGCTTGGCGGAATTGGGATGATTGCATTGGTGGTGGCAGTGATTGGAATCAGCAATACCATGATGACGGCTGTGTACGACCGTATAAATGAAATTGGCATCCTGAAGGTGCTTGGATGTGATTTAGATGAATTGTTATACCTGTTTTTGTTAGAGGCAGGAATTTTAGGCATAGCGGGAGGCGTTATTGGAGTCATTGCTTCCTATGGGATCCGGGGCATTTTAAATAAGCTTGGTGTGGCACTTTTGGAGTTTGAAAAAGGAACCCAGCTTGCGGTAATACCATGGTGGCTGGTACTTTCGGCAGTAGTATTTTCCACAGTATTAGGTGTTTTAGCAGGTTATTTTCCTGCACGTTGGGCAGTAAAATTAAAACCAATTGACGCAGTGAGAAAGCAATAAAAGAATAAAACAGGGTGCCAAAGAAAAGAGGATTTCTATTAGAATGGAATCCTCTTTTTTGTTTACTGTATATAAAAAGTTTGATATACTCCTTTCATAGTGTAACAATATTAGGCGATTGCGAAACTTAAGTTTTTGCAGACTTCCGTCGTGCAATATAGACAATATCAACGCTGGGCACGCAGCACAGGGCATACCTTCCTACTAAGCTCGGCAAAGCCTCGCTAAGTATTCAGGCATTGCGCTGCTTGTCACTCGCAATGGTGCTAAGCTCGAAAACACCTCACTAAGCACCAGCGGCTCCAAAGCACCCTGCTTATGACATTGTCTATATTGCACAACTAGATTTTGAAAATCAGGAGTTTCGCAATTGTCTATGTAACAATAGGTAGGCGATTGTGAAGCGTTTATGACACGATAATTGTTTGTGTGAAAGGAACCGGAATAACGCAACCGGCTGATGAATACAATTTGATAAGAACCCCACAGCGCTGTTTTGCCGCAAGTCTGATGTTCATTGATTTGCTGTGGGAATCTGTCTGGGCGAAGAAAGGAAAAGGCATCAATGGCAGAAATAAAACATAGAACAAGTATATTTATATTATTCGTGCTTGCAGGTATGATAGCAGGTTTTCACCATGTAGCCTTTGCAGCAGGTTTGGAGGAGGAAAAAGTTGTCATTGAAAATCCTAAGATGGTAATTGCGCTTGATCCCGGTCATGGTGGAGAGGAAAACGGTGCATGGTATTATGGACGGAAAGAAAAAGATGTGAATTACCGGATTGCCGAGCTTGTGAAAAAGGAGCTTTCGGCGTACCCTAATATTACAGTAGTGCTTACCCGGGACAGAGACGAAGAAATCGGTTTGCAGGGGAGGGTAATAAGGGCAGCCGATGCAGGTGCTGATGTCTTTGTAAGCCTTCATCTAAATGCAAGTGTGTCTCATCAGTCAAATGGAGCAACGATTTACATTTCAACAGCAGAGCGTTACCGGGAGCAGCTTCTTGACATGGCAGATTGCCTGCTTGGAGAATTTGAGACATTGGGGCTTAGAAATAACGGAACCATCGCCCGGGTAACCCAGATGGGAGGAAGAAGGGGAGATGGAAGTTTTGATGATTATTATGGTGTTTTACGCCACAGCTATAATTATGGCATGCCAGGGCTTTTGATTGAACACTGTTTTATGGATTCCGGGACAGACTGTCGATTTCTTGAAAATGAAGAAGAGCTTCTTAAGCTGGCAACAGCCGATGCCAACGGAATTGCTGCCTATTATGGACTCATAAAGGAAGATGGAACAAAACCAGAAGAAAGACATGCCAAGGTAAAGGGAGGGACAACAGGAGCCATTGCGCTTAATAGTTTTGAACCACCAAGTGTGAATGGAATCAGGCTGTTGGAATATGACGGAAAGACTCCGGGGATTGCGACATATGAGGTCGAGGTTGCAGATGAGAAATCCGTAGTGTCTTTATACTTGGTATATAAGAATGCGGATGGAAATTCCTTTACGGTTTCCCTTACAGCAGGGGAGGAGCTAAAGACAGGAATACATGAGGTGAAAGCATATATTCCAGCTTTTTTAGAGGAGTCGGATTATACCTTGTCCTATATTGGAGCTTCCAATGAAGCGGGATATGATGCCGGCTATAATTATGCAGGAGGGCAAATGATTGGGTTTGGAAAATGCCAGTGGTTGAATTCTTTTGTGTATGAAGGGAAAGCTGATATAACGGTATCAGAGGCTGGCAGTATTTCGACTGCGCATGCAAGATGGTTTGAATATGAGGTAAAAACCGGTTTAAGAGATAAAAGGGAGCGCTATCCGGCAATTTATTATCCGGATTGATTCAAAACTGAAATGATTGTAACGATTCAGAGCCAGACAAAATATTGGAACTTTGCCTGGCTCTGAATTGTTAAAAATAATCTTTTGATTCAAAATATGGATAGCATTGCTTGTATATGTGCATGATACCTTGCAGCTATTCGCCGATTGACTTGGCATATTCATCAAATACAAAATCAAAAATACTTGCCATACCGATAAATTCACAACCGTAACGGTAGGTATGGTCAGGCTGCTCCATTCTTCTTAAAATCTTTACTACGGTAAGGATTTTTTGGTCTGTATGTTCCATTAAAATAGTTGCATTGAAGTAGTAACCTTCCGGAAGTTCAGATGAAGTACGAAAACCAATTCCGGCTTTCGAAATATCAAATACTTCAATCTCTGCATTCAAATTGGGAATAACATCATTATCCTGCTTAAATACTTCGGAAACCTCTAAAAACAGCTTGATTGGTAATCTCTTATAACGTCTTTTTTCTACCATGGCAATCACCTCCATTTATCAAAATATATACTCGCATCCAAATACCTTACATGAATTATGGGCATTAAGCTTAAAATAATGCTTCTGTGTAGTTGGCTTAATGCAGATGGGCTTTTATATGTGTTTATATTATAGCATATGATACAAAAAATAACAAATAAAATAAAGGAATCCATTGACAGTTTTATGAAAAAAGTTTACGATGTAAACGGTCATTTGCACCGGAGCAATACAAAATAGGTAGTGTTACGAAAATGTTATACTGGATAAAATGTTAGGAGACTTACATGGGCGAGATAATGGATAGCTTTATTGATGAGGATGCATTGCATGAGGAGTGTGGTGTGTTTGGAATGTATGATTTTGACGGCAATGATGTTGCACCTACTATATATTATGGCTTGTTTGCGCTTCAGCACAGAGGGCAGGAAAGCTGTGGTATTGCGGTTTCTGATACAGAAGGTCCGAAGGGGAAGGTGTTATCCGCTAAGGGAATGGGACTGGTAAATGAAGTGTTTACACCAGAAGATTTGGAAAAGCTTAAGGGTAATATTGGTGTGGGACATGTCCGCTATTCCACTGCGGGAGCTTCTACGAGGGAAAATGCCCAGCCGCTTGTTCTGAATTATGTAAAAGGAACGCTTGGACTTGCCCATAATGGGAATCTTGTAAATGCACTTAATCTCCGAAGGGAGTTAGAGCTTTCAGGGGCCATTTTTCAGACTACGATTGATTCAGAAGTGATTGCTTACCATATCGCAAGAGAACGCGTCAAAACTGCTACGGTTGAGGAGGCAGTCATGCAGGCACTTAGAAAGGTAAAAGGTTCCTATTCATTAATTGTAATGAGCCCGCGTAAATTGATTGGGGCAAGAGATCCATTTGGATTCCGGCCGCTATGTATTGGGAAACGTAATAATGCTTATATATTAGCTTCAGAGTCCTGTGCATTAGATACCATTGGTGCAGAATTTATCCGGGATGTTGAGCCTGGAGAAATTGTAACGATTACACCGGAGTATGGTGTTGTTTCTGATAAGGGTATGTGTCAGGAAAAGCATGCCAGATGTATTTTTGAATATATTTATTTTGCAAGACCTGACAGTATTCTGGATCAGATGAGTGTATATGAGTCCAGAATGATTGCAGGACGTTGTCTGGCAAAGGATTCACCGGTGGAAGCAGATTTGGTGGTCGGCGTACCGGAATCCGGTAATGTAGCAGCACTTGGTTATTCTATGGAGTCTGGGATCCCATACGGGACTGCATTTATAAAAAACGGATATGTGGGAAGAACTTTTATTAAGCCAAAGCAGAGCCAGAGGGAGTCCAGCGTGCAGGTGAAGCTTAATGTATTAAAAGATGCGGTAAAGGGAAAGCGTGTTATTATGATTGATGATTCCATCGTGAGAGGAACCACCTCGGACCGTATTGTAAGCATGCTAAAGGAAGCTGGTGCAACGGAGGTTCATGTCCGTATTTCATCACCGCCATTTTTGCATCCATGTTATTTTGGAACGGATATTCCAAGTGAAGAGCAATTGATTGCACATAACCGCAGTATTGATGAAATCTGTGAGATTTTGGGAGCTGACTCTTTGGGATATTTAGAACTTGGTCGTTTAAAGGAGCTGTCGGCAGGACGTCAGTATTGTGATGGATGTTTTACCGGTAATTATCCGATTGAACCGCCAACGGAGGACATTCGTGGTGAACATGATACAGCCATACATGTGAATAAGGGAAAATAGACATATGGTAAAAGAGAGATGGGAATCAGCTGTGTTAAGCAAAGATGAGGTGTGTCCAAAGCATGTATGACAGCTAGGATAATAATATAATTGGAGGATAGATATGAAAGAAAAGTACGTTAGCCCATTGTCAGAGAGATATGCAAGTAAGGAAATGCAGTATGTTTTTTCACCGGATATGAAGTTTACAACATGGAGAAAATTATGGATTGCATTAGCAGAGACGGAACAGGAATTAGGGTTGAAGGATGATCTTGGAAAGCCTAGAATAACCGATGACCAGATTGAGGAGTTAAAGGCGTTTGCCAATGATATCAATTATGATGTGGCAAAAAAAAGAGAGAAACAGGTGCGTCACGATGTCATGAGCCACGTATATGCATATGGTAAGCAGTGTCCGGCGGCAGCGGGAATTATTCACCTGGGTGCAACGAGCTGCTATGTTGGCGATAATACAGATGTGATTGTAATGACAGAAGCGATGAAGCTTGTTCGAAAAAAATTATTAAATGTAATAAACGAGCTTTCGAAATTTGCGATGCAATATAAGGATTTACCGACTCTTGCATTCACGCATTTCCAGCCTGCACAGCCTACGACAGTCGGAAAACGTGCAACGCTTTGGTTAGAGGAGTTAATGCTGGATTTAGCAGATCTTGATTATATGATCAGCCAGCAGAAGCTGTTGGGATGCAAGGGAACAACGGGAACCCAGGCAAGCTTCCTTGAGCTGTTCGATGGAGACCACGAGACGGTTCGCAAAATTGACAGCATGATTGCAAAAAAAATGGGATTTGAGGAGTGCTATCCGGTATCGGGGCAGACCTATTCCAGAAAGGTTGATTCCAGAATTCTTAATGTATTAAGCGGTATTGCACAGAGTGCACATAAGTTTTCCAATGATATTCGTCTCCTTCAGCATTTAAAGGAGGTAGAAGAGCCATTTGAAAAGAATCAGATTGGTTCTTCCGCAATGGCTTACAAGCGAAATCCAATGCGTTCGGAACGTATTGCTTCCCTTGCAAACTATGTAATGGTGGATGCGTTAAATCCGGCTATTACAGCAGCAACCCAGTGGTTTGAGAGAACATTAGATGATTCCGCAAATAAGAGAATTTCGGTTCCGGAAGCGTTTCTTGCTGTTGATGGAATTTTGGATCTGTATTTGAATGTAGTAGACGGACTGGTTGTATATGATAAGGTAATCTACCAGCATTTTATGAAAGAGATTCCGTTTATGGCAACGGAAAACATTATGATGGATGTGACAAAGCGGGGCGGTGACCGCCAGGAGCTTCACGAGAAGATCCGCCAGTACTCTATGGAGGCTGGTGCAATGGTAAAGAAAGAGGGCAAAGAGAACGACCTTGTAGAACGTATCGCTAATGATCCTGCGTTTGGTATGTCAAAGGAAACGATTGAGGAGTTGCTTGAGCCTAAGAACTTTGTTGGCCGTGCACCACAGCAGACAGAGGAGTTTATCAGTGAGGTTGTAAAGCCGGTGCTTGTTGCGAATAGTGATGTACTTGGCATGGTGGCAGAGATTAACGTATAGAAGAACAGCTGGGTATATATGGATGCTAAGAGAACGCAAGGGGAAGAGCGCAGACTGTCAAAAGTTAGTTAAAAATCTGGCGGTCGGAGGTCATTCAGGCGTATTCCTGTTTGTGTTCTCTTTTTCTTTGTTCTGTGAGGAAAACAGCCGGATAGCGGTCTGCAGACATCGGGCTGCTAGAGTGACTTGAGAAGATTACAAAAAGATGGCTTTCCGTATTTGTGAAAAATTTATGAATTTTGAAAAAGAGATAGGGAGTTGAAAGATTTTGTGTTATACTGTCATTTGGGATAAAAAACGATTTTGACGAAGAAAGGGTGATTGCGTTGAACAACCACGAAGAAAAGATTAATAAGTATGCGAAGATTACAGAAGAGATTAGGAATTTATCGGAATTGTGTCTGGATAATTTTAAGATTGATCCGGAACTTTATACAAAATACGAGGTAAAAAGAGGGCTTCGAGATATCAATGGTAAGGGTGTTTTGGCAGGACTTACCGATGTATCGAAGATTCAGTCATATGTTGTAGAAGATGGTGATATGATTCCTTGTGAAGGTAAGTTGTATTACCAGGGCGTGGATGTAGAGGATATCGTGTCTGGTTTTATTAAAGAGAAGCGGTTTGGCTATGAAGAGACGGTATATCTCTTACTGTTTGGCACACTGCCAAATAATAGTGAGCTGGACAAGATAAAGGGAATTTTGGCTGATTACAGAATGTCATTGCCAACAAATTTTGTGCGGGATATCATTTTGCGTGCACCGAGTAAGGATATGATGAATACATTGCAAAGATGTATTCTGACACTGTATGCTTATGATGAAAAGGCAGATGATACATCCATTCCCAATGTATTAAGACAGTGTTTGCAATTGATTGCAGTGGAGCCTTTATTATGTGTATATGGATATCAGGCATACAGTCACTATCATGATGGCAACAGTTTATTTATACATAGTCCAAGACCGGATTTGTCCACAGCGGAGAATCTTTTACATGTATTGCGGCCGGACAATCAATATACAGAGCTTGAGGCAAGGATTTTGGATCTTGCGCTTGTATTACATGCAGAGCATGGAGGTGGTAATAACTCCACCTTTACAACCCATGTGGTAACCTCATCGGGAACAGATACCTATTCTTCTATGGCAGCTTCACTGGGTTCATTGAAGGGACCAAAGCATGGAGGTGCCAATATCAAGGTTGCGAAGATGTTTGACGACATGAAAGAAAATATAAAAGATTGGAATGATGAAGACGAGATTCGGGGATACTTAAGAAGATTATTGAACAAAGAAGCATTCGACAAGTCAGGTCTTATTTATGGTATGGGACATGCGGTATACTCTATTTCGGATCCGAGAGCAAAGGTATTCAAAAGTTTTGTACAGAAGCTTTCAGAAGAGAAGGGACTGCAGGACGAGTATATCCTGTATTCAAATGTAGAGCGCTTAGCGCCGGAGGTGATTGGGCAGGAACGCAAAATATATAAGGGTGTCAGCGCAAATGTGGATTTTTATTCTGGTTTTGTGTACGATATGTTAGGGCTTCCACGGGAGCTGTTTACTCCACTATTTGCAGTGGCAAGGACAGCAGGATGGAGTGCGCATCGCATTGAGGAGCTGATCAACCAGGGTAAGATTATCCGTCCGGCATATAAGGCAGTCCGGAAAAGACAGGAATATGTTCCAATAAATGTAAGAAACTAAGAATATGCCAGTAAAGGCTGATGGGTTAGATGCAGCGAGTAAGCCAAGGTGGCTTGAATAGGGAGAAGAAATCATGAATAGTGAAGTAATGAATAAGTTGAGTTATGGATTGTTTGTATTGACCGCAAAGGATGGAGATAAAGACAACGGATGCATTATCAATACTGCAACCCAGGTCACGGCAACTCCTAACCGTATCATTGTAACGGTGAATAAGGATAATTATACGCATGATATGATTGTAAAGACTGGAGAATTTAATGTATCAATTTTGGATGAGAGTGCGACCTTTGAAACCTTTAAGCAGTTTGGATTTCAGAGTGGTAGAGAGGTAGATAAGTTTCTTGAGATTGCATTTCAAAGAGCAGAGAACGGAATCGCCTATCTGACCAGTGAATGTAATGGTTACATTTCTGCCAGGGTGATTGAAAGTAAGGATTTGGGAACCCACACGATGTTTATTGCGGATGTAACAGGTGGAGAGGTATTGTCAGATAAAGCTTCTGCAACCTATGCATATTATCATGCGAATATCAAACCATCTGCAAAGCCGGCAGAGAAAAAGGGCTTTATCTGTACGATTTGTGGATATATTTATGAGGGTGATGAGCTGCCAGCGGATATAATCTGCCCAATCTGCAAGCATGGTGCAGAGGATTTTAAGCCATTGTAAGGGCAGGTAATTACGAAAGTCAAATGTTTTTATGAATAAAGCGTGGTGTTGCCGCATGGAGATAGGTTCCTTTGAGGAATGGGCTTAGTGTGGAAGCTCCACGCTTTTTGCAAATATGGTAATCAGTGCATCAGGCATGCCTGTACTCTGAGCCTGTTGGATGGATTTCATATACGCATCCTTAAGGGAGGCAGGAAATCCATTAAAATAGTATCCTGCTTTTTGCAGTAAAAATCCCGCAATGGAAACGGCAGTTTCCTCGTTATGGTGCTCAAAGGGATAAATGTCAAGAAAACGCTTGTAAGCCATGGCAGCTACCTCAATTGGGTGCAGGCTGTAGCCGGATATGGTGACCTGGCTGATATAATGATTCATCAGGTGTGAAAGATCTTCCGGAGCTGCGATGCGGTGAGGAGTCTCGATAGGGTCAATCATGGTGGTGCGGTATGGGACGCAAGAAGTGGGTATAGGAAGATTGCGGGCATGAAGTGTTTGGATAAGCTTCTCTGAAAATTCAATCTGTTCTATTTTATATGCATCGGACTGATTACAATATTCAATATATGACATGCTATTTACCTCGTTTATGTGTTTTGTGGTTAGATATAACGAATGCATATAGTGTAGCATATGCTTGATTGATTTGCAAATAATCTCAGGAAAGAGTAATCTCTTCAATTTGCATCTGGTAGTATAGATTCCGGGCTGGGTGAAATGGCCAGAGGACAGACCATTTTCCCCGGTTAAGTGTTCTGTTTTGCAAATCCATGATTCCTTGGCAGGCTCCTTCGATTGGAGTTTCATCAATTGGAGAAGGTGAAAAGCCGGCATCCGCAGGCAGTGTCCTGCATGCTTCTAAGCCAATGAATGCCTTTTGTCTGGCACATTGCAGCAGGGTATCATGGAAAATAGGAATAAAACGATCATTTTCTTTTTTTAGCAGATTTTCAAACTCCGTTGTTTGCTCTGCGGAAAAATCGGGATACATGTTTAAAAGGTTCGTGTAAAATACATGGTAAATATAAGAAAACATTGCCTGAAGCTGGCTGTGAACTCCAAAACACCATACAAAATCATAGGCTTTGACAGGCAAAGGGATTGTATAATGTTCATATTTTTTGAGTATTTGTTTTAAAAAGGCACAGGCAGTATGGTCAAAGTCCTTTTGTGTGATGGCAATACCATTTGTTTGCTGGAAACGCAGGTATTTCGAGAGCTGCCTGCAAAATAACCGGTAATCTTCATCCGTTAAGCCGTTTAAGCTGTTAACACATAACCGGATACTGTCATGATGTTCCAAATGGTAATTGCTAACCGCAGCTTCCATAGCACTTTGGTTGTTATCGAGCAGTGTAATGTGGGAAAAGTGGGGAAGGATTCTTGAAAGATCTAAATCATTGCAGGCACCTGCACCGATAATGAGAAGAGTTGGCTGCATTTCTTTTTGTTCCATGGAGGGAGTAAAGCATAAGGGTATCAAAAAATGTTCTGTCTGCTTTATCAGGTAGTCTGTCAGAACGTTCCGATAGTCTGTCCAATCCTGAAATGCAGTTGGTATATGAAAATGCTGTTTGATTTCTTCGTAAAGTGTCAAGGGAATCCTCCTTCATATCAGGCAGCCGTGCGCTTGCGGTTTTTGGTTGTTTAAGGTGTATTATAAAAGATTCAAATGTTTCCGTCAAACCGGATTATTCTCGCGAAGCAACGAGCCAAGCGGACATGCTTGCATGTCCATTTGACTTTTAAAATAGCATAAAAAACGATGGAAAATGCATTTTTTTATAGAAGTTTTGTATTGTATGGTACATACTATTTTGCTATACTTACATGAATAATACCCGTGTGGAGTAAAATTAGTCAGAGAAGTATGGTTTGGGAAGAAAAAAAGCCGGAGGTTTTGGTATGAGCTTTGTAGAGTTTCAGAATGTGAGTAAATGTTATAAAACCGGAGAGGTGGAGATTCATGCATTAAAAGATGTGAATTTTCAGATGGAACAGGGTGAGTTCTGTGTGATTGTAGGCGCCTCCGGAGCCGGTAAAACAACGATTCTCAATATACTAGGGGGAATGGATACTCTTTCGGAGGGCAGAGTTTTGTTAGATGGCAGGGAGATATCAGGACTTAGCAAAAGAGAGCTTACTACTTATCGCCGATATGATGTAGGATTTGTATTTCAATTTTATAATCTGGTTGGCAATTTGACTGCACTTGAAAATGTAGAACTGGCTTCTCAGATCTGTAAGGAGCCATTGCCTGCGGCAGAAGTGCTGAAACAGGTAGGGTTAGAGGAACGTATGGCGAATTTTCCTGCTCAGTTGTCCGGTGGTGAGCAGCAGCGTGTGGCAATAGCAAGGGCGCTTGCAAAGAACCCGAAGCTTTTACTCTGTGACGAACCGACAGGAGCCCTTGATTACCAGACAGGTAAGGCAGTGTTAAAGCTTTTGCAGGATACCTGTAAAAAAACAGGAACAACGGTAGTTGTTATCACGCATAATCAGGTACTTACAGGGATGGCAGACCGGGTGATTACGGTGAAAAATGGTAGCATTAAGGATATGTATTTAAATGAAAGTCCGGCAGATGTAAGGACTCTTGAATGGTAGGGTAATGTTAAGTTATGAGCAGGAGAATGATAACAACAACAATACGGGAAATTAAATCAAGCTTTGGAAGATATATGGCGATTTTTTTAATTGTTGCGCTTGGAGTGGGATTTTTTGCCGGACTTAAGATTACGCATGCTGTCATGATAAAAGCGGCAGATACCTATCTTGGCGGACTGCATTTTTATGATTACCGCCTGGTATCAACATTGGGTTTTGATGAGGATGCAGAGGAAGTCTTTGAAAAGGAAGCCGATGTGCGGGCAGCAGAGGGCAGTAAGAGTGCGGATGTCCTGATGGTACGGGATGATGACTCAGAGCTTGCAGTTAAGACGATGGAGATTCCGGACAAGGTAAATCTGGTAAAGATAGAGGTCGGGCGTATGCCGGAGAAAAGCAATGAATGTGTGGTGGATTCCCATGCATTTGAGGAATCAGAGATTGGCAGTATGTTGCGGATATCGGACGGAAATGACGAAGAGACGTTAGAGAATTTTAAGGTGAAGGAATTTGTTATTGTGGGCGTGGTAAGCTCCCCTCTTTACATCCGGTATGACAGGGGAAATACCTCCATTGGAAATGGTGTTTTAGATGCATTTATTTATATCGATGGCTCGGCTTATGATATGGATTATGATACGGAAATTTATGTGGAGTTTGAGAAAGACTGGTTCGGTGAAGAATCCCGGGATGATCAGGATGGACAGATGCTGTATTCCGATGCGTATAAAACTTTCATAGAAGACAAAGAAAATGATTGGAAAAAGAAAGTGGAGACGGTGGCAGAAAGCCGGCATGAGCGTATTTATGAAGAAGCTTTTGCGGATATTGCAGATGCAGAGAGGGAATTGGAGGAAGAAAAGACAAAAGCAGAACAGGAGTTTTCGAAAGCAAAGCAGGAGCTTATAGATGGGAAACAGAAGATTTTGGATGGCGAGTTTGCAATTCAAAGGGCAAAATCAGAAATAGCGGACAATGAAAAAAAGCTAAATGACAGTGAGCAGAAGTATCAGCAGGGAGTGAAGGAATATAACAAGAGTAAAAAGGAATATGACAAGGGAAAGAAATCCTATGAAAAGGCAAAGGCAGCGTATGATGCAGAATATGCGAAAAATTATCCGGAATATGCGAAAAATCTGGAAAATTACAATGACGGGAAAAAGGCATATGAGAAAAGTGAACAGGAATATAAAGAAGCTTTGGCGGCATATGAAGCAGGGAAGCTTTATTTAAGTGAGGAAGAACGAAGGCAGAAGGAAAAAGAACTTGCAGCATGGAGGATTCAATTAGATGAGACTGCAAAGACATTAGAAATGGCAAAAACACAATTGGATGAGGCTGCAAACGGTTTTCAAACGGCCAAGTCACAGCTTGATGCGGCAGAAAAGGAGCTTAAAAAGGGGGATAAGGAGCTTCAAAAGGCGAAGAGGGAGTTGGAAAGTGCCAAGTCACAGATTGAAGATGGAAAAAAACAGCTCTCATCAGCAAAAGCACAAATTGTTTCAAAGGAGCAGGAGCTTTCAGACGGGAGACAGGAGCTTTCCGATGGTGAATCCGAATACGAGGACGAAAAAAAGGAGTATGAAACCGAGATTGAGGATGCAAAGAAGGAGATCGCAGATGCAAAAGAGGAATTGGCAGATTTCGAACAGCCGGATGTCTATGTGCTAGGTAGAGATACCAATTCAGGTTATGTGAATTTTGAGACGGATTCAGAAATCGTGATGGGAATTGCTAATGTATTTCCTGTATTTTTCTTCCTTGTAGCAGCCCTTGTCTGCATTACGACCATGACACGGATGATGGAGGAGCAGCGCACACAGGTGGGGATTTTAAAGGCTCTTGGCTATTCTAATGGTGCGATTATTGGGAAGTATATGGTATATTCGGTCAGCGCATCTTTAACCGGTGCGGTTACTGGATTTTTTCTTGGAACATGGATTTTCCCGTGGGTAATATGGGTTGCTTATAAGATGATGTACAATTTAGGAGATTCCTGTTATGTGTTTGATGGAAGGCTTGCGGTCGTTGGTGTTATGGTTGCATTTTTATGCTCCGGGGGAACAACGTTGGTATGCTGCTACCAGGAGTTGTCAGAGATGGCGGCAAACCTGATGCGGCCGAAAGCCCCAAAGCCTGGGAAAAGGGTGCTGTTAGAGAGGATTCCGATTATTTGGAGCAGATTAAGATTCTTAGACAAGGTTTCCGTCCGGAATCTGTTTCGTTACAAGAAACGGTTCTTTATGATGATCATTGGTGTCAGCGGCTGTACGGCATTGCTCGTAGCAGCTTTTGGCATCAAAGACTCGGTGTCCAGCATTGCCGATAAACAGTTTGGGGAAATTTTTGTGTATGATATGTCTGTAAATATAAGGGAGAATGCAGATATAAAATCATTGAATACCAAGGAGCGTAAGGGTGTCGAAAAATGTCTGTCTGTGTTAGGAAAGAGTGTAGATATGAAGGTAGGAGAGAAGATACAGACTGTAAATCTGCTTGTTCCGGAATTGGTAGAAGATTTTGATTCCTATATGAGTCTTTTTTCGGCAGAAGGAGACAAGCTTATCTTTCCGGAAAACGGAGAGGTTTTTATAACTGCAAAGCTTGCAGAAAGATATCATATCGATGTGGGAGATACCATTTCGGTAAACGACAGTGATTTAAAAGGTGGGGAAATAACAGTTGGTGGAATTTTCCAAAATTATTTTAACCATTATATTCTTGCCACACCAGCGACCTATGAGGATCTGTTTGGAGAAAAGGCTGTCTGGAATGAAGAATTTGTCAACATAAGCGGGGATGCAGATGTCCATGAGGTCTCGGCAGCCATTATGAAGAATGATGATGTGGCAAGTGTTTCTGTTAATGCGGATATCAGGCAGAGTGTGGCAGATATGATGTCGAGCCTTAATTATGTAGTGTTTTTAGTGATTGGCTGTGCAGCAGCACTTGCCTTTGTGGTTATCTATAATTTGAATAATATTAATATCACGGAACGAATCCGGGAGATTGCAACGGTTAAGGTGCTTGGTTTTTACAGGGAAGAGACAAAATCTTATATTTTTCGGGAAAATGTAGTATTGACACTGTTGGGGAGTCTGCTGGGACTGGTGCTTGGTTATTACCTTCATGCATTTATCATGAGTGAGATTAATTTGGATGCCATTTCCTTTGATGAAAATGTGCGTGTATCCAGTTATGTGTATAGTGTGATTGGAACGTTGCTATTTAACTGGCTGGTGAATTTATTTATGTCAGGAAAACTGGAAAATGTACAAATGGCGGAGTCATTGAAATCCGTTGACTAAGTATGGTGGATAGAAATAGGATTGTGCGAAAGGCGGTATGGTCCGGAGGATGGAGGAATATAGAAGAAGATTATGGAAGAGCAGTTTTCAAGAACAGTGCTTTTATTGGGTACGGAAGCAGTAGAACGGCTTCATGGAGCAAGAGTTGCAGTTTTTGGTGTTGGCGGTGTTGGTGGATATGTAGTAGAGGCACTTGCAAGGAGTGGTGTTGGTCATTTTGACCTGATTGATAATGATAGGGTATGCCTTTCAAATCTGAACCGTCAGATAATAGCAACTTATAAGACAATTGGACAATACAAAGTGGATGTGATGAAAGAACGTATTTTGGACATTAATCCAAAGGCGGAGGTAGCGGTGCATAAATGCTTTTTCTTACCGGAGAACGCCCATGCGTTTTCGTTTACGGAGTATGACTATATCGTGGATGCAGTGGATACGGTGACTGCAAAAATTGAACTTGTCATGAGGGCAAAAGAGGCCGGGGTTCCGGTAATCAGCAGTATGGGAGCCGGGAACAAAAAAGATGCTTCGGCATTCCGTGTGGCGGATATCTATGAGACGAGGGTATGCCCGCTGGCAAAGGTGATGCGACGGGAGCTTAAGAAGCGTGGTGTGAAGGAGCTTAAGGTGGTGTATTCTGAGGAGGTGCCACTAAAGCCGCTGGAGGTGGTAGCTGCAAAGGATGCAGGGGAAAGTGATAGGATGAAGGAAGGGAATATGGGAAGCTTTCGACGTAGTACTCCGGGAAGCCTTGCATTTGTTCCCTCTGTGGCTGGGATGATTCTTGCCGGCGAAATCGTAAAGGATTTGACAGGGCAGAAAATGGAGAGGAACGTGTAAGGATGGAATATATAATATGGTTTTATATAATTGTAATCAATGTGGCTGCATTTTTTATTTATGGAATCGACAAGCAAAAGGCGGTCAGGGGAAAATGGAGAATATCAGAAAAGACACTTATTATGTTGGCAGTTTTAGGCGGCAGTGTGGGAGCGTGGATTGGTATGCAGGTATTCCGGCATAAAACAAAGCATACATTGTTTGTGGCAGGAGTGCCATTTATCTTTTTTGTGGAAGCAGGAGCGGTGATATATTATTTGGTAACAGTTTAGCTATAGCAGGCATTTGTCTGGCTTGGGTGTATTTGGAGCAGTTATTGTCTAAATGTCAACTTTGCAATGTTAGTAGGGTTGACATTCGAGACGGAAATATTTATACTGGGAAGCGATTTGAAAAAGGGAGAGGATTAAGGATAGACAATTGTGAAACTCTGCTTTTCAGAATGTTCGTTGTACAACATATACAATCCAACGCTGGCACGCAGCACAAGGCATGCCGGTCTACTAGGCTCGAAAGAACCTCGCCAAGTAGGGCGGGATTGCGCTACTTGGCGCTCGTAATGGTACTAGGCAATGTAACACTATGCCCACTAAGCTCGAAGAATCTCGCTAAGTGTGCAAGTGTACTTTCGTACTAGGTTCGAAAATACCTCACCAAGTACGAAATGCAAGTACCAACGGCTCCAAAGTACCCTGCTTGCAATATTGTCTATATTGCACAACTAGGTTTTGGAAATAAAGAGTTTCGCAATTATCTAGGATTAAGGAGTAAGAAAGGAGAACATATTATGAGTGAAATAAAAGGAAGAAACAGTGCAGGCAGAATAGGGCATATAGGGAAAAACGTTTATTCGGAGGGCAGAAATAGTAAACAGAAGCTGACTACAAAAAATATTGCCTTGATTGCAGTAATGACAGCAGTCACCTGTGTGCTGGCACCACTATCCATTCCGATTGGTCCGGTTCCAATTTCATTAACAACAGTTGCCATTTATTTCGGACTCTATATTTTGGGAACAAAGAGGGAAACCATAAGCTGTATTGTATATATGTTGATTGGTCTGGCAGGATTACCTGTATTTTCCGGTTTTACAGGAGGTCCGGGTAAGCTCATTGGACCAACTGGTGGTTATATGATGGGGTTTGTGCCAATGGCAATTATTGCTGGTCTTGTGATTGATAAGACGAATGGAAAATTTATATTAGACTTTCTTGCCATGGTGGCTGGAACTGCAGTGTGCTATGCATTTGGGACAATCTGGCTTGCTTATCAGGGACAGATGGATTTTACGAAAGCGCTCTTTCTCGGTGTGATTCCATTTATCCCGGGAGATTTGATCAAGATGGTCCTGGCGGCATTTTTTGGGGCAAGAATCCGGAATCAGCTTAACCGGGCAGGACTTCGATAAAGGGTAAAAAAGAATCCGGATTTTACGTTATAGTGCGTAAAGGAATGGAGGCATTTTACAGTTTTATAGAGAGGGTGGAGAATAAAATAGGTGAATCTTCAAAGAATAGAATAGAGGTATGTAAAAGAGAGGAAATATTTATGTATGATGTAGTGATTATTGGCAGTGGTCCGGCCGGACTTTCGGCTGCTGTTTATGCAAAAAGAGCGATGTTAGATGTACTGGTATTGGAAAAAGAGCCGTTTAGTGGTGGACAGATTGTGAAGACGGAACAGGTTGATAATTATCTTGGGTTAAATGGAATAAATGGTTTTGATATGGCTATGAAGTTCAAGGAGCATGCAGATGCGTTGGAGGTTCCATTTAAGGAAGGAACCGTAAGTGCAATAGAAGATAAAGGAATGAAAAAAATGGTGCAGCTTGCAAATGGAGAGGTATTAGAGACCAAGACGATTGTTATTGCAACTGGTGCCAGGCATAAAATGCTTGGCGTGGAGGGAGAACAGGAGCTTACCGGAGCAGGCGTTTCCTATTGTGCGACTTGTGATGGCGCTTTTTTCCGGGGAAAGGATGTGGCAGTGGTCGGCGGCGGAGATGTGGCACTTGGCGATGCCCTATATCTGGCAAAGGGTTGTAACAAGGTTTATCTCGTTCACCGAAGGGATGGATTTAGGGCTGCCCGTTCCCTGCAAGAGAGGGTTAAGGAGGCAGAGAATATAGAGTTTCTCCCATTCTATGAGGTGAAAAAGATTATTGGGAATGGCATGATAGAAGAGGTTTGGTTAACAAAGAACCAGACGAACGGGGAACGTAGCCTGGCAGTGTCAGGTCTTTTTATTGCAGTTGGAATGGAACCGGAGACAGCATTTGTGAAGGATACGGTTAAGACGGACAAAGCAGGCTACATTGTAGCAGGTGAAGACTGTAAGACGAGTACAGATGGTATTTTTGTAGCAGGAGATGTGCGGACGAAGTCTGTCCGACAGATTGTAACAGCGGTGGCAGACGGTGCATATGCCATTGCTGCAGTTGAAAGATATCTGGGATAGAATGACATGCTGGTTAAACGGCTTGCTTTTTCGTTGAGAGGGAGTATAATACCAAAGGTGGTGAAAGTCAACAAATGAAAGGTGATGAAGGAACATGAACAAGGATTTAACAGTGGGTGAACCACGGCAGGTATTGTGGAGTTTTTGCCTGCCGTTGTTTGGAAGTGTTATTTTCCAACAGCTATATAATATTGCGGACAGTCTGGTGGCTGGGAAGTTTGCAGGGGAAAATGCACTGGCAGCAGTTGGAAACAGTTATGAGGTGACATTAATCTTTATTGCTTTTGCCTTTGGATGTAATATAGGCTGTTCTGTCGTTGTTTCGAAGCTTTTTGGTGCAAAGAATTTTAAAGATATGAAGACGGCGGTGTATACCACACTTATTTCCTGTACCGTACTTTGTGTGGTATTAATGCTTGGAGGATTTTTGTTTAGTGGAAAGCTGCTTGCTATGATTCATACTCCGTCCGAAATCATGCAGGATTCTGCACTTTATCTGGATATATACATATTAGGTCTGCCATTTCTATTTTTCTATAATGTAGCAAACGGTATTTTTTCGGCGCTGGGTGATTCTAAAACACCATTTATTTTTCTGGCATTTTCATCCGTATCAAATATTTTTGTGGATATTCTCTTTGTAAAGGTGTTTCGACAGGGAGTGGCAGGTGTGGCATGGGCGACCTTTATCTGTCAGGGAGTAAGCTGCATCCTTGCAATTGTAGTGGTGTTAAGACGGATGCATGCAATAAAGGTCAATGAGCGTGTTCCAAGATTTTCAGGAAGAATCTTAAAGGATATTGCAGTGATTGCCATTCCAAGCATTTTGCAGCAGAGTTTTATATCTGTGGGCAATATTATTATTCAGGGTGTTATCAATGGCTTTGGTGCCGGTGTTATTGCGGGATATTCTGCAGCAGTGAAGCTTAACAATATGATCATCACTTCTTTTACAACGATTGGAAATGGTATCTCTAATTACACAGCGCAAAATATCGGGGCAGGAAAAATGTCAAGGGTGCGGAAGGGACATAAAGCAGGACTTTGGCTTGTGTGGTTTGTCTGTATACCAGTTGTAATGGTTTATTTTGTGGCAGGAAAATATCTGCTGTATCTGTTTATGGAAAACATGGAGGGTGAAGCTATGAAGACGGGAATAGAGTTCTTGCGGATTTTGTCTCCGTTTTACTTTATAGTATCCACCAAGCTTGTGACAGATGGTATTTTGCGTGGTGCCGGTATGATGAAACAGTTTATGACGGCAACCTTTACCGATTTGATCCTGCGTGTCATACTGGCAATCCTCTTTGCGGGTATGTTTGGAAGTATCGGAATCTGGTGTGCATGGCCGGTGGGATGGAGCATTGGCACAGGAATTTCACTGGTATTTTATCATCATGGACCATGGAGGGAGAAACCAAAACAGTAAATCTGCCAGCAGCTTAAGAAAAATTTAAGAATTATATTGAGGTTTTCTTAAAGCACACCTATTATATTGAAGGTGCGTTAAGAAAATATGAAAAATTATTCTGAGAATAGGAGCAGCATAAGCATATGAATAGGGAAACGATATTAGTGGTGGATGACAATGAAGAAATCGTCTTTTCCATCAGTGAATTGTTAAAATACGAGGGATACGAGGTGATAAAAGCCTATGATGGCATGGAAGCATTGGAAAAGCTTGAGGAGCATCCGGTTGATTTGATTTTGCTTGACGTGATGATGCCCCGCCTGAATGGTCTTTCCACCCTTATGAAGCTTCGGGAGAGCAATAAGATACCGGTTATCATTTTATCGGCTAAGACAGAGGAGAGTGATAAGGTGTCAGGACTGGTACTTGGTGCGGATGATTACATCAGCAAACCGTACAATCCGGCAGAACTGATTGCCAGGGTAAAGGCGCAGCTTAGGCGTTATCATATGTGGGGCGGTGGCAGTCCCCAATCAGATGAAGATATTATTGTAAATGGCGGTCTGGTACTTGATAAAAAGCAGCGGCTCATCATTGTAGAGGGGGATGAGGTCAAGCTGACAGCGAAGGAGTACCAGATTCTATCCCTGTTTATGGAACATTTAGGTCAAGTCTTTTCTGCAGAGCAGATTTATGAAAATGTCTGGGGGGAGGAGGCGGATTATACGGTAGAGAATACAGTAATGGTACATATCCGCCATATCCGGGAAAAGATTGAAATTGATACAAAGAATCCAAGATATGTAAAGGTGGTGTGGGGCATTGGCTACAAGATGGAACGATATGACAGATAGGAAAAGGGCAGAGAGTGAAAACCAGATGAGCGAACCGGTGCAGGCAGAACAAGTAAAGGGGGAACAAGTACAGGAAGAACAAACACAGACAGATAGCATGCAGAGAGGAAATGTGAAAAAGAATAAGAAACAAACCAGTGAACCGAGACAGGAAGATAGGGAAATAGCAGGAAGGAAGAGAAAAAATATACTGCCAAAGGTAAGGAGCATACTACAAAAAGGTTGGAGATGGATATTGGCATTTTTCTTTTTACTGCCAGGTGTCTTTATTTTGGTGTATGTAAGCCATGCGGAGTACAACACAGAGGTGACATGGAAATATGGTTTTTTGGCAAATGTGTGTCTGGGAGCCTGTATCATATGTGTACTGCCTGGAATCATCCGGAGGATATATCAAAACTGGATACCGGACTATGGGGATTTTTTTGAGGATTGGAAAAAGAACTGGAGAATACAGCAGATAACATTGGGTATCATAGCCGGGATTTTATTTATTCTTGCTGCATGGTTTTTCTCAGTAATGAAAAGCTCCTATGGCTGGCTATCCCCTGGTTATGTGACAAATTATGCGCCTGGCTATCTTTTGTTTTCGACTGTTGCGATACAGGGATTTATTGTGGAAATAATTCTTACCCGCTTTATGCACGGCAGGCTGCAGATGTTAATGGAGCACATGCAGGAGATTAACCGGATGCGTCTTAGCGAGGCATTGGAAATCGAGCGGCAGAGTCTTGAAAAGGTGTCAAGAAGTGACCAGCTGCGGGTTGACCTGATTACAAATGTATCCCACGATTTGAAAACCCCTCTTACCTCCATGGTCGGATATATTGAGCTGATGAAAAAGGAAGAGCTTTCCGATACAGCAAGGGATTATTTGGAGGTGATATCCAGACGGGCCGGGAAATTAAAGGAAATGATTGAGAGCCTGTTTAATTTGGCAAAGGCAAGCAGTGGCAATATTGAGCTTAAAAAAGAGAAAATCAATGTAAACCGTCTGTTAGAACAGCTCATGGCGGATATGGAGGATAGGATAAAGGATTCCGGTCTGCAATATATAAAAATGCTGGCGAAAGAGGATACGTCATTCGAAACGGATAACACGTATTTGTACCGTATCTGTCAAAATCTTATTGAGAATACCCTGAAATATTCTGCAAAGGGAACAAGAGTATTTGTGAAGACCTTTGTAGAGGAAAATGTTTTGTCTGACGAGACAGGTAATCGAAAGGAAGGGCAGCAGACAGCAGAGCAGCATTTGGGACTAAAGCAAAAAAGCCTGTGTATTGAGATAACGAATACGGCAGGTTATCCAATGGATTTTTCCAAAGAGGATATCGTTGAACGGTTTGCCAGAGCAGACAAGGCACGTTCCACAGACGGAAATGGTCTGGGGCTTGCCATTGTAAGCACTTATGCCGCATCTCTTGGCGGCGAGTTTGATATTTTAATGGATTGCGACCAGTTTAAGGCAAAGCTGGCATTTCCATTATAAAAATAAAATAGGCTTATTTTGACGGAAGGACTGTCCCACAATATAAAAGTGGTGGGAGTCCTTTTTTTGCTGTCACAGGAGATATATTTAAGAATTTTATAAGAAATATTAAGAAAAACCAATCCGGTTCATTAAGAATTGTCCACTAAAGTAATCTTATGGATGAAGAATATGTACGAAGCAGATTTGCGATTGTCTGCCAGTAAGAAAAAGGAAGTGGATGAGAGGATGAACAATAGCGGAATGGGTCTGATTAGCAAAGGGTTTGAAAGAACAAAATTATATGCAAAAAACGCCGGGAAATGCAGGACTTTATCTGTGAAAGAAGCAGGGAGAAAGTCAGATATTTTATGGTATGGGAGGCTGCTTGTAGTGACCTGCATGCTGTTATTTGTGCCGATGGGTTCCGGTAATTTCTTTGGATCAGATGGAGACTGGTTAAGCCAGCATGTTGGCATTGCAGAAAGCCTAAGACAGGCGATAATCGAAAACCATACGCTGTTACCACAATATATCGGGCTTGGTGGTGGCAGCAGCCTTTATGATTATGCATACTATGGTGTACTACGGCCCGATGTGGTTTTCTCCTGCCTGATACCGAATGTGGAGATGAAATATGTGATAGCAGGCTATGCAGCGCTTGGTGTAATTAGCAGTGTCATGCTAATGTTTTTCTGGCTGAGAAAAAAGAGTCTGTCCGGACGGTGTGCTTTTGGAGGAACACTGCTCTTTGCCTGTGCAACTTGCTTTTATCATGCCCATCACCAGATTATGTTTGTGAATTACATGCCATTTTTAGTGTTAGCACTCATAGGGGCAGACCGGATATTTGAAAAGAAAAGATGCGGACTGTTTATAACGGCTCTGTTTTTTATCTATATACATAGCTTCTATTATGCGATTGCCTGTCTATTTGTGGCAGCTCTGTATTTTTTACACTGTGTATTCATGAAAAGAGGAGAGGAGGGTGTGTGTGTACAGAAACGCTTTTGTATGTTTGCCTGGTCTGTAGTTTGGTCGATTGCGATGGCGATGGTGCTGCTTCTTCCTACGGGGCTTGATATTTTATCCACTTCCAAGGATGGTGGCAGCTTTGCCGGCAAAGCAATACACATTGTTGATTTCCGTATGACGGGACTTTTGTATAATCCTTATGGCTGCGGGATGACACTGCTTGCCCTGTACTGCCTGTTGGTTTGCCTCCGTATAAGACGGAAACGGTTTTTAGCAGCCGGCATTTTAATCTCTATGGGAATGCCTGTAGTGTCTTTGCTGTTAAATGGTTTTTTATATGCGAGGGCAAAAATACTGATTCCATTTTTGCCGCTTCTCGTTTTCGTTATTGCAGATACCCTGAAGGACTTTTGGGAGAAAAAGGAGAAGCATAGTATCCTTGCGCTTCTATTAAGCCTGATACCGGCAATTACCTCTGTTTGGAAACCTTTGATTATCATAGATGGCTGTATTTTATGCATCTGGATTTTTTTGCAGGGAAGGGAGTGGAAGAAAGGTACAGTAAAAGGCTTATTGTTTGGTCTTGCATTTTTTGCACCGATACTGGTAAGCCTTTCAGTAAATGCCAGTGATTTCTATTTAAGACCGGTGATGGTAAAACTTGGAATTCCAATGAGCGGCAGCTATATTACCAATACAGAAAAACGGCAGGAGCATTTTACAAGGGAGGAAATAGAGAAGGTTGTTACAGATAATCAGTACCGGTTTGATGTGACCGCCAATTGCTTTGTAAACAGCAATCTCACCGTAAATGGAACGATAAAAAGAACCTCTATGTATTCATCTATCAGTAATGCAGAGTATTCACGTTTTTATTATGATACAATGAAAAATGCAATCCCTATTAATAACCGTGTAGCACTGGTGCCGGGGGTAAATCCGTTTTTTAATTATTTTATGGGTGTAAAATATGTGCTGGTAAAAAAAGGGCATGTGCCGGAAGGCTATGAAGCCAGACGGTACAAGAATGGATATGTGTTAGCGGAAAAAGCAGATAAAAATGTGCTGCCGGTTTGTTATGGGACAACAGCACTTATGAGCAAAGCGGATTATGAAAAACTGCCTTTTCCGGAAAATTTAGAGGCATTGTGCAGCTATACTGTGGTGGATGTTATAAATGATAAAAAATGTTCGAAATTTTCCTCACATTTTAAAGTAAAAGATATAACAGAATTGATTGGCGAGGAGGGAAAACAGTGTTTATTAAACATGGGAGAGAAGGAGGAAACAATACAGATACCATTAAAGGAAGCTTTATCGGATCATATTCTGGTAATTCAATTTCATGTAAAGCGAGAGGATGGAAACGCAGTAGAGATTACAGTGAATGGGACAAAGAATAAGTTATCTTCTGTAACAGCGCCTTATCCGAATGGAAACGATACTTTTACCTATATTTTGGAAAGTGGAAAGAACATGGAACAGTTAGAGGTCATGGCCTCGAAGGGAAATTACCGGATAGAGGAGCTGAAATGTTATCTGCTTGCAAAGGAGTATATAGAGCATAAAAATGTGACGCTTGCAGAGCAAATGGATGATGTCAAAACGGCAGAACAAAAGCAGGAAAGTAAATGGATATCACAAAGCAGGGCAAAGGTATGGGAAGGAAGTATCAAAATGGAACAGGACGGATACATTACCACATCCTTTCCGTACCGCAGGGGATATCAGATTACAGTGGATGGAAAGAAAGTCAATCAGGAGGTTGTAAATACTGCATTTCTTGGATTTCCAATAGGGGAAGGAATGCATCAGATTGAGATTTCCTATGAAGCGCCGGGATACAGGCTGGGGCTTTTGGTAAGTCTGTGTGCTGTTGCATTGGCTGTATGGAAACGTTGTTTTCTATAATAAAAAACATTGGACCATAAGACCATTTTCGTTTTGTTAAGAAAATTTCCAACAATCTCTTGACTTGGAGCAAACTCCAGGTGTTATTATAGTAGTACAAAACATTTTTTAGCCGCATATGATAGGCAAAAGACAACCGTTTTGTCCCCTTTGTTCGAGCATATGGAGAAAACAGGAGAATAGGATGTGGGAAAAGGAGGTATCAGACGAAAATGACGATCAAGGAGGTAAGTGAAAAATACGGCATAACCCAGGATACGCTCCGCTATTATGAAAGAGTTGGTATGATTCCTGCTGTCACGAGAACTTCCGGTGGCATCCGGGACTACCAGGAGGCAGATCTTGGCTGGGTGGAGCTTGCAATCTGTATGCGCAGTGCAGGGCTTCCGGTGGAGGCGATGATAGAATATGTGAGGCTTTGTCAGGCGGGTGATGCCACATTTCCGGCAAGATTACAGCTTTTAGTGGATCAGCGGGAAGTATTGAAGGAGCAGAGAAGACAGATTGATTCAACGTTGGAGAGACTAGATTATAAAATTTCCCGGTATGAGGATGCGGTGAAGACCGGGGTGCTTTCATGGGATACGCCGGAACAGGACAATAAGTAGTTTCGCACACACCTATATGGAAATAAATGATAAAAGGAGGAATCGTACATGATTTATAAGAGTTTTCAGGACAAGGAATTATCAGCATTGGGAATGGGAGCAATGCGTCTGCCAACGGTAGATGGCAATCCGATGAGTGAAATTGACGAGGCACAGGTAGAGGAAATGGTTGCCTATGCCATGGAGCAGGGAATCAATTATTATGATACTGCATATGGTTACCATGACGGCAAATCAGAGGTTGTGATGGGGAAGGTGCTTGCAAAATATCCCAGGGAGAAGTTTTATTTAGCAGATAAGTTTCCGGGATATGATTTGTCAAACATGGACAAGGTAGAAGCTATTTTTGAGGAGCAGCTGCAAAAAACCGGAATGGAATATTTTGATTTTTATCTGTTTCACAATGTATGTGAGTTGAATGTGGAGCAGTATTTAGATCCAAAGTATGGTATAATGGATTATCTGTGGAAGCAGAAGGAAAATGGAAGAATCAAGCATTTGGGATTTTCCGCACATGCCAGAGTGGATGTGATGAAGAAGTTTTTGGAAAAATATGGAGACCGTATGGAGTTTTGCCAGATTCAGTTAAATTATCTTGACTGGACCTTGCAGGAAGCAAAGGAAAAGGTTGATCTTCTTAACGAAAAGAACATCCCTATCTGGGTTATGGAGCCGCTTCGTGGCGGTAAGCTGGCAAGCCTTACAGATGAACAGACCGCAGATTTTAAGAAGCTTCGTCCGGATGAGACGGCAGCAGCCTGGGCATTCCGCTATTTACAGGGTATTGAAGGTGTTACGGTAACCTTATCCGGTATGTCAAGCCTTGCACAGCTTAAGGAGAATATTGAGACCTTCCAGACAGAAAAGCCGTTAAATGACGAAGAACAGGCAGCTGTGCAGAAGGTGACAGACAGTATGTTAGATATTTTGCCGTGTACCTCCTGCAGATATTGTACCAGCCATTGTCCTAAGAAACTGGATATTCCTAATCTTTTATTTATGTATAATGAGCTTAAGTTTAATAATGGGTTTATTACCCAGATGGGTATCGGTGCAATGAAGGAGGAAGAGCGTCCAAGTGCCTGTGTCGGCTGTAGAAGCTGTGAGGCTGTCTGCCCTCAGACAATTAAGATTTCTGAGGTTATGAAGGATTTTGTGGAAAGAATGAACCAGCCAGTGCAGTGGTAGGAGGAAGGCAAATGCGGAGCATTTCTTAGGATGCCTTCCGACGATATGCCGCCGAACCGGAGGTGAGGGGGCGATTCAGTGGTAGGAGGAAGGCAAATGCGGAGCATTTCTTAAAATGCCTTCCGACGACATGCCGCCGAACCAGAGGTGAGGGTGCGATTCATTATTATACAAGGAAAACAAATGGGAACAGGCTGCCGCCTTTATAAGCGGCAGTCCGTTAAAGAGGAGTGTGCCAGATGGGAACAGAACAAAATACGCAGGAAAAGTTAGAACGGTTAAAGCGATATTTTTCAGAGCTTGGTAAGGTTGCCATTGCATACTCAAGTGGTGTGGATTCCACATTCATGCTGAAGGCAGCACATGACGTGTTAAGGGAAAATGCCATTGCGGTTACTGCAAAAGCAGATGTGTTCCCGAAAAGGGAATTAGAGGAGGCGGAAGCATTTTGCAGAGCAGAGGGAATAAGGCATTTTGTCGTTCCCGTTGTGCCGTTAGAGGTGGAAGGCTTTGCAGAAAATCCACCGGAACGCTGCTATATTTGTAAGAAGGCAATTTTTGATAAGATTGTGGATATAGCCAATACGCAGGGAATCCATTGTGTGGCAGAAGGTTCGAATGTGGATGACCTTAAAGATTACCGCCCGGGGATGAAGGCAGTCCATGAAATGGGAATTTTAAGCCCGTTGCGTGAGGTAGAGCTCACGAAAGCGGAAATTCGGATACTTTCAAAGGATTTGGGACTTGCAACATGGGAAAAACCATCCCTTGCCTGCTTAGCATCCAGATTTGCCTATGGAGAGACAATCACGGAAGAAAAGCTTCTTATGGTAGAAAAGGCAGAGCAATTTCTTCTTGATATGGGCTTTCATCAGATGAGAGTCCGTATGCACGGACAGATGGCACGGATTGAGGTTGCAGTGGAGGAATTTTCATTTCTTATGGAGGAAGAAAACCGGGTTAAAATTTTAGAAACATTAAGAAAGATTGGTTTTATTTATGTTACAATGGATTTGGCGGGTTACCGCACTGGAAGCATGAATGAAACGCTTTCAAAGATTTCACTATAATATATGGATAGAGGCAGATATGGAGCAGAGAAGACTTACAAAGTTATTAGAGGGCGTTGCCTGCGGTAGTGTATCAGTTGAGGATGCTGCATTACAATTGAAAAAAGAACCATTTGAAGATCTGGGCTTTGCAAAGCTTGATCATCACAGAAGTATACGACAGGGCGTGGCAGAGGTTATCTATGGTGCGGGAAAGACACCAGAGCAGATTCTTGCGATTACGGATGCTTTCCGAAAGAGGGGGCAGGAGCAGGTGCTGATTACCAGAATGAGTGAAGAGGCTGCAAAGGTGGTCGGTGAGAAGCTGCCGTTGCAGTATGATGCGCTTAGTAAAGTGGGAATTGTGGGAAAGCTGCCGGAACCGGATGGTCTTGGCAGGATTGTGGTTGCCACAGGGGGAACCAGCGATATGCCGGTGGCGGAGGAAGCGGCTCTGACTGCCGAGGTATTGGGAAATGAGGTTACCAGGCTTTATGATGTAGGGGTAGCAGGGCTTCACAGATTGCTTTCCAGTGTGGATGATCTGATGGAGGCTAAGGTTGTGATTGCGATTGCAGGAATGGAAGGTGCGCTTGCAAGTGTGGTCGGTGGACTGGTGGACTGTCCGGTCATTGCGGTGCCTACCAGCATCGGATACGGTGCATCATTTAACGGATTATCGGCATTGCTTTCTATGCTGAATTCCTGTGCCAGCGGGGTGAGTGTGGTGAATATTGACAATGGTTTTGGGGCAGGTTATCTTGCCAGTATGATTAACCATATAAATAAGTGATTGCGAAACTTACTTTTCGTTTTCTTTCGTTGTACAACATATACAATCCAACGCTGGCACGCAGCACAAGGCAT
>CAMWYJ010000029.1 GCA_947178445.1 uncultured Clostridium sp. | reverse complement strand
GGCATCTTTGGCCTCATCATCTTGAATATGGATATCCAGCTTTATGACATCAGACGCAATAGGATAGAGTCCAAGCTCTTTCATCCCGAAACAGTAGTATAATATAGGATATAATAGTTTTCCCCCCTTCCAGTGATAAAATCCTGAGCCGACAGGCTTTAGAAAAAAATCATTGGAATAATGAATAAATTTTAGGTTTTCCAAATAGAACGTCTCTATTCTCAAAGCAGTACAGGTTTTTAAATATGTGAAAAACCAGTCTACATTGTTGTTATCATCTGTGCCAAATTGTTTGTATTCAACATCGCTACAATGCTGTAATAACAAGCTTCGCCAATCTGCTCTTACTTTTGTATATGTAATACCGAAGGACCAGTGCATTCCGTTAAATCTTGAACTCCACATATCAAGAGAAAAACAGTCTATACTGTTTTCTTCTGCATAACTCTCAACACATTGAAACAACTCTTGTGTTCTATCTGCGGACAGGCACAATTGCGTATCATCAGCATCTATGTTCCAAAAGTAATCATATCCCATATCCTCCGCATGCCAGAAAGTTGTCAAATGGGCATATGCTGCGTTTATCCAATTACGACTGGCTATCTGATTTACAATTGTCTCCATATCCGCTGATTTCCCGCTTTTGATAAATTCCGCACTCCCTGATAGTAAAATCGTATCTTTAATCTTTTCAACTAGGTCTTCTCGGTCACAGACAATATAGCAATCTGCTTTTGCCAAATAAGCCGCATCTATCCAGCGGCTTAAATTGCGTAACGCAAAATCTTCGCTTCGATTTATTTTGAGGTAAAATGCTTTTTGTTTATTAATCATCTCTGTAATCATACTCCTCGAAATCTTTATAGTCTTCATAATATGGATAATTCTCTCTTCTCCATGCAATATTCCTATTCAATATTTTTGCAGGATTACCTGCAATGCTGCAATTGCATGGAAATTGTTGGTTTATAAAAGAATTTGCGCCTATAACACAGCCATTACCTATATCAGCACCGCTAAAAATATTGGCTTTATGTCCTAGCCATATATGATCTGCTATTCGTATAGTATGTTGCTTACAAGCCGTTAAATTTTTATTTTCTTTTAAATCAAACAGATTATGGTGGTTGCCAGTTCTTACAACTACGTCATAGGAAAACATACAGTCGTTTCCGATAAACAATTGTGAATTTTGAACCGCTATACATATGCAGTTATAGTTAAACGTTGTTTTTTCTCCTATACAAATCATGCCGCCATAATCCGTAATGAACTGATTATTTGATTTCCAAGATTCGCAATTTGATCCGAGTCTGATTGTGCTGTTTCTTAATGCGCTGAAAGTTGTTCTTTCACTAAAATCACCACCCCCCCATAATTGTATTGCACTGCCGCGCTTGCTGTCGAGTGTGCAATACTTTGAAAGCCTGCACTTGTTGTATATTTTCACATAGCTGTTGTTGCATACACGGACACTGCATCCTTCCCCTATACTGCATTCGCTTAATACGCTTAATTCGGAATCATCAAAAACTTCTATCGTAACGGTATTGCTCATTTCTATACCTTTTTCAAGAAAACACTTCCCACCCCTTTTCAAGCTTATTTTCACATCATAGCCATATCCTTCATATTCATTTCCATAATAATCTGAATATGGCTGATAACTGCAAAGACGTACCATACGGCAGGGATACCAAAAATCTAGGTATTCCTTGTATCCACACTCGTTCAGGAAAAACAGAATATCATTATATGTATTTTCTAAAGCAACATATACATAAAATTTCTGACTTTTTATGATATTACTATCATAAACCTTATATCCCCTATATTCACACTTATCCTTGTAAGCGCTGTCTATATATCCATATATTTCTACATGGTTATCTTTAAAAAAGTTTAATACATAATCACTTTTTTCACAGGCTCCCCAAATTAGTATTTTATATGCCGTTTCACTCATTGCATACTTTAACATTTCTTCAAGTCCGTAATTATGCATTGTGTCTGTTCCTTCCAACTTGATCCGCCTCTTTGTCATAGTTGTTGCAATTCATTGCTGTTCTGGTATTATTTTAACAGCTGCCCTATCGCTCCCCCCGGGTGGTTCCTCTTGAAATCCTCCAGCTTAAGCCCCATCTTATTAGCCACCATCATAGCCAGCCCCTGCAGTACGATCAGGTTCATCGTGGTTGAATTGTTTGGCACAATATTCCACAGATCGCCCTCATGCATCAGGTCAAGCACCACCGAGTTGGGAATCTCCCGGGTCAATGTACTGTCCTTCACAAAAGTCAGCAGCCACATATTTACCCTGCGCTCCTTCAGCAATCCGGCCAAATATATGGACTCCGCCGTCTCCCCGCTCTTTGTGAGCAGTATCACCATATCGCCGTCCTTGACCACGCCCATATCCCCGTGTACTGCGGAGTTAGTGTGCAAAAAGTATGCGTCCAGCCCCATGGAGATCATGGACCCCACAAACTTGTCGCATATGGGAACGTTTTTCCCCAGACCGGATACAATGAGCTTATGCCTGGACCTCAGCGTTTCCACCGCCTCATTCACCCATCTCTCAAAAACCTTCTCATCTAGAGAATGAATAGAATGGTCAAACTCCTTTAATTGCCGCTCAAAATAGTCTATCATAACACATCCTCCAGATAATAAAGCCCATTATAAAACGCACCACATATCGAATCATAGTCCTGCCAGGCATAGGTGGTGAGAGAGAGCCAGATCACCGCATGCAGCAGCTTAATTCCGGCTCTGTCTACACCCGTCATACGGAAGAAATCTTCCTCCATGTCTTCCCACTGGTTGGAGGTGATCTGTAGCGTCACTTCTTCCTCACCAATATCCAGACGGAAATCCTTCAGATTGAAACGGTCATAGTTCCCCACCAGGGAGTAGTACAGTTTTGCCCAGTCATACATGGGATCACCATAGATTTCCGTATGTCCGAAATATCCTCTGGGGTCAATGAGTACCGGCGTTCCGTCCTCCCGCAGCATCATGTTGGAAAAGGTGCAGTCCCCATGAATCAGGCAGAAACTGTCACAGTGCAGCCGCTCCAAAGCTTTTTCCAGTTCCCTCTTATAGAAATATACGTTCCGGCACTGTTTCCCGTTGACGGTGATCACTTTCCTGTCCGCAAAGGGCACCAGATCCCGAATGGCACTGAGACGCTGTATGGTTTTGTTGTAATATGCCTCCTTGATACTGAAAGTGTCTGCAGGTACCTGCTCCGCGTCATGTAGCTTTTTGAGCGCCTCCACCAGTTTCTGCAGAATCTCCCGTTTCTGTTCGTAGGCCAGCTGACACTCGTAAATATTCTCTCCCTTGATCCGCTCCATCCGCAGCGGGTTTGTGCCGTATACTTTTGGCAGTATGGTTATGTTTTTCCCCCGCGCCGCCTCATACCAGGCGCATTCCCTGACAGCCAGCTTGCGCCCCTGCTCGTCGATTCCCTCTTTTATCGCCACGTCCCCGTCAAAGGTCATCTTATTGAAGGGTCTGCACTTTTCCTGTGCCAGTTTGTTATATTCTTCCAGCAGACCAAACTCTCTGGTCCCCGCCAGTCCAACTTCCTCGAACACAAAGTGTTTTTCCTGCATCCACCGTACCAGTTCGCCGTTTACCGGTACGTCCTGCAGCTTGGACTTCTCGGTAAACAGAAAGAAACCGGCAACTCCCTTCTCGGTGGATTTTTCCTCCACCAGTTTGCCGTTCTGATAACTCCACCTGCAGGGAAACGTCTGTGAAATACCGATATAATCCTTTTCTTCTTGGGGAAGAATGAAATCCTGGGGGAGAATTAAGTCAGACCACACCAGCATAAACGGGACATTGTGGGGCAGCTGCTGTATGGCCTGCCTGACGCCGGAACAGGTTCCCGTTCCCTCCGCATCAACCACCTGGTACTTAACCTTTGCAAAACTTGCCAGATACTCCCTAAGCACCTCTTTGTGGTAATCAGCAATAATCACGTATTTTTTATCCGGATATTTGCGAAACAGATGAAAAAGCATGGGAAGATTCTCCACAGGCACCAGCGCCTTGGGTTTATTTTTTGTCAGATATTCCAGCCGGGTTCCCTTACCTCCGGCCTGTACCACGATATAGTCGATATTCACGCCCCGGTTCCTCCTTAAATCCCATAAAAAAACCGTCGTCGCACCAACAATGCGACGACGGTCTTCGTCTATTCTGTGTGCCTCCATGCAACCCAATATGTATGAATGATCTGATGCCTTTTCGTAGAATGAACCATTCTACGAAAAACTCTTTTTAAAGCATAAAATCAAGTCTTTTCAGGAAACATGACCAAGAATCTGACCATAAAAGTCCGGGAGCCGCCCAAGCTGCTTTCTTTTAGAATCCATAGTAGGGTGTACGTAGCGGTTCAAGGTTATTTTCACATCAGAATGTCCCAGAATCTCGCTCAAGGCTTTTACATCCATGCCATTTTCAATACAATTCGTTGCAAAGGTATGGCGAAGGATATGAAAATTTCTGTCATCAATGCCCGCCTCTGTCAGTTGCTTTTTGAATCGATACTGCATTGTTCTCGGCTCTAACGGCTTTTCTCCGCCAAACACATAGGGCCGGATGCCTCTCAACCGTACAAGAAGTTCTGCAATTTCAGCGGTCAGGGGAATTATTCTTTTGGAATCTTCACTTTTGGGGTCCGTCTCCAGCAAAAAGGTCTTGTCCTTGCCGTTTTGAACTGCAATTCGCTGCACAGTCCTGTTCACTGTCAATGACATGTTCTTGAAATCAAAATCAGTCCATTTGAGCGCGCATAATTCTCCAAGTCGTAAGCCCGTATACAGACAGAGCAATGTGGCAATCTTGAATGTGTCTGTCTTTCTATAGATACTGGAGAGCAGTTTAGCCTGTTCTGTCTTTGAAAATGTCTTAACCGGTTTGCTCTTCTGCCTTATGCCGGATTTTTCCAACAAAGTAATATTGATGGAATATTTTCTGCCAGCAAAGATCATGATCTGATTCGCTACGCAGCAGATATTTTTTTGCAGATTTTGAGAAAGGGAAGCCTCTGATAAGTGCTCAAGAATATTTGCCTGTATTTCCGAAGCGGCCACATCAGAGAATTTACAGGAACCGACTGCTTTGGCAAGATGTGTTCTGTAAATCGTTTCATATTTTATATAGGTTGAATATTTCCGCTTGTCTGCAATATCCGCAAGCCACTCCTGCGCCACCTGTGAGAACAATATCGCAGTGCAAGGCCCTGCATCCCTCCTTGTGCAACCAGTCTCTGCCGGTGCCCGGTTTTCTACTTCATTTGTAAGTTCCAGCCGGGCTCTGAGCAGTTTTTCCTTTACCTGTTCATATGTGCCGCCATATACGGAACGGTATATATTTCCTCTGTTTTCATCAAATACCCTATAACGTCCTTCCCATCTTCCATCCGCTCTTTTCCGAATATTTTCTCCATGTCTTGCCATACTTTATCTCCTTTCGTTGGCTGATGTGTACATTTGATATTTTGACCCTAAAACTGACTATAAAATATCTGTTCCAGCTGGTTATTATTGCCAATTTGAAAAAAATGATGTGGCTTATGAAAGAAACAAGAGAACTGATATATAGAAACAGGAAGACAATGTTTATGGCTGGCAGAAATTAGATTATGTATAATGAGATTTCGCAAATTAGCAACCACATCCATTATACATAAAATGCCATGAGGGCCGAACAGGACTAAGTTATAGTTTGGGAAATAAATTCCTATTGATATTGTTTTGAGTTTTGAGTATAGTATAATCTGGGAAGCAAAAAACGGGCGAAAAAGGCTCATGGTAAGTAATGGGCGGTTACGCAGATACGTTTTGTCAATCATAGAAGATTAGTCATATCAGTATATAGATAATTTTTTAATATAATTTCGGCGTAAAAAGACTCATTTACCAGGTGACTTTCGGAAATATTTATTAAATTATTGCAAGTCTGTATTAAATAGTATAAAATAATGCCGATATATTTTATATCGACATAGAAATATTTATATTTCTTCTTTTCGTAGAATGGTTCATTCTATGAAATAAGTATCATAGAATTAAAAATATAGGGGTTGCATGGAGGCACAAAGAATTGACGAGGAACTGTCGTTGCATTTTTGGTGCAACGATAGTTTTTATTTGGGATTTTTGAATGTCAATTAGACAATAGATGTAATTGGTATAAAAAGGTTTTTATGATTTGAAAATAGGATAATGAGGACGAATACGGAATTTAATTATATTGTAGAGTGGAAGGTATAGCAATGGCGAAAACGGTTCTGGTTACAGGCGCAGATGGCTTTATTGGAAGCCATTTAACAGAGATGCTGTTGGAAAAGGGGTATGATGTAAAGGCATTTACATTTTATAATTCCTTTAATAGATGGGGATGGCTTGACACTTTACCGGAAGATAAACTATCTGAAATTAATATATTTTGCGGCGATATAAGGGATCCCAATGGGGTGAGGGAAGCTATGAAAGGGATAGATATGGTTTTTCATCTCGCAGCACTGATTGCCATCCCATTCAGTTACCATTCTCCGGATTCTTATGTTGATACCAATATCAAGGGCACACTCAATGTATTGCAGGCGGCCCGGGAGCTGGAGACTGAAAAGATAATGATAACATCGACATCCGAGGTCTATGGTACAGCTCAGTATGTTCCGATAGATGAAAAACATCCCTTTCAGGGGCAGTCTCCATACTCGGCGACCAAAATCGGTGCTGACAGGCTTGCAGAGAGTTTTTATAGAAGCTTTCAGCTACCTGTAGTCATAGTCAGACCTTTTAATACATATGGTCCAAGACAGTCTGCAAGAGCGGTAATTCCTACGATTATTACGCAACTTTTAGCAGGAAAGACGGAAATCAGGTTGGGAGCGCTCACACCGACCAGAGATTTTAACTATGTAAAGGATACGGCGGAAGGTTTTATTGCTATTGCAGAATCAGACAATACGGTCGGAGAAGAAATCAATATAGCATCTCAAAAAGAAATATCAATTGGTGAGCTTGCAAATGAAATAATCAAGCAGATTAATCCTAAAGCCAAAACCTTTTGTGAAGAACAAAGGCTTAGACCGAAAAAAAGCGAAGTCAGTAGATTGCTGGGCTCTAATGAAAAGATTAAGCAGTTGACAGACTGGAGACCAAAATATACGCTTGCCCAGGGACTGGGGGAGACTATTGAGTGGATAAGTCAAAATATGAATTGTTATAAGTCGGATATTTATAATATATAGAAGTATAACATAAAAATCCATAGAGTTCAGAGGAAAAGAGCAAATGAATTTGGCGATTATACCCGCAAGGAGCGGTTCAAAAGGATTAGTTGATAAAAATATAAGGAATTTGAACGGGAAACCGCTGATGGAATATTCGATAAAGGCAGCAATTAAAAGCGGATGTTTTGATGAAGTAATGGTTTCCACAGATTCAGAGAAATATGCGGATATTGCCATATCTTGTGGCGCAAAGGTTCCCTTTTTGAGAAGTTCGGAAAATTCGTCAGATCGGGCATCATCCTGGGGAGTAGTAAGGGAAGTATTAAATGGGTATCGGGAGCAGGGAATACAGTTTGATATGGTGACGTTATTGCAGCCGACTTCTCCATTAAGGACAGCAGCCGATATTATTAACGCATATGAAATATTTAAAGAAAAACAGGCACGATCCGTTATCAGTGTATGCGAAATGGAGACTTCGCCATTATTATGTAATACACTACGGGAAGACAACTGCTTAGAGGGTTTTATCAGCCCGGAGATAAGAGATAAGAGAAGACAGGATTTACCTCAATATTATCGGTTAAATGGCGCAATTTATATATGCAGGGTTAATTATTCGGACATGCAGTTTGAGTTATATGGTAAGGATAGTTATGCGTACATTATGAGTCCTCAAAAATCTGTGGACATAGATACAGAGTTTGATTTTTTCCTGGCGGAACAAATTATAAAGTGTTATTCATATAATGGCTAAAGCGTATTTTTCGGATTTGTTCCAACAAAACGGATTACTGGGAGGATAGTAAAATTGAGTGAAGGAATTATGAAACAGCATATGAAGGAGCGGTTGGGAAAAGTTATAAATTTTTGTGAAAATCCACCGGTGCCTCAATCGTTAAATATCGAGTTAAATAGTACATGTAATCAATCCTGTGTGTTCTGTCCGTTTCATGGTAAATATGCACCGAGCAGCCCTTTTTTGACGGCCATGAAAAAAAAGGATGCAATAGCATTGATTGATATGGCACAAGAGCATGGAATTGGAAAAAAAGAAATTGGTTTCTATTTAGCGGGAGAAGTTTTCTTATACAAGGATTTGCCGGAGATTATTTCTTATGCTAAAAAAGCAGGTTTTGCATATACATTTATCACTACAAACGGAGTTTTTGCCACGCCGGACAGGATGAAAGAAGTGCTGGATGCAGGGCTTGACAGCATCAGAATATCAATCAATGCGACAAACAGAAGCATGTATCGTGAGCTGCATGGGTCAGATGACTTTGATAAAGTATTTGATAATCTTAAATGTATGCATAATTATATCAAAGACAATTCACTAAAAGTTGCTACCTCCATTTCCTGTGTAATTACTAAAAAGACAATTGGAATACAGGAAGATTTCAAAAAAATATTTGGTGAATATGTAGATGATATTGTATTTATTCCTGTGATGCTGCAGAGGCTCAGTTGTGATGAACAGTTTATCAAGGATTATCAGGTTATTGATGATACGCAAACAGAAATAAAATCAGATTTTATCTGCCCTTTACTGTTTGACACAATGTATATTAATGCTAATCTGGAGGTTGTGCCATGTTGTGAAGCGTATGATACCAATTGCGTTTTTTATGACTTGAAAAAGGATTTTAATCTCAAAAACGCGTGGAATAGTGAAAGCTATAAACAATATAGAAAAAAATTTTTGGATCATGAGACATTGTCAAATACTATATGTGAAAATTGCACCTTAAGACTGAAGGGAATAGACCGGTTTTTTTGCGAATAGACCTAAAACCGGCAAAGTGTGCCGGATGATATATAAGGGAAATGATATGACTGAATTAGAAAAAACAATGCTTATCAACGAAAATATGACAATTGAAGACGCGATGAGAGTGATTGATCAGGGGATATCTAAAACAGTATTTTTGGTTAGCGATTATGTATTAAAAGGTTCTATGACTGATGGAGACGTAAGAAGGCATTTGCTTAAGGGGGGGGCATTGAACGAAAGCGTCTGTAAGATCATTAATTATAGTCCAAAGTTTTTCAAAGAAAATGATAGCGCCAATTATCAAGATTATATGATAGAGAACGATCTGACCGCGATTCCAATTGTGGATAATCAAATGAAAATCATCAGGATAGAAAGACTGAAAAATAACAAGGAATCTATCCGAAAGATTGAAGAGAGTATTCCTGTTGTCATAATGGCCGGCGGGTTTGGATCACGCCTAAAACCCTATACGGAAATAATACCCAAACCTTTAATTCCCATTGGCTCAAAGACGATATTAGAGCGTATATTTGACAAATTTGAAGAATATGGCTGCTATAAAAAGTATGTCATTATTAATTATAAAAAAAAGTTAATTGAAGCTTATTTTAAGGAAGATAGTTCGTACAGTGATCTATATTTTATTGAAGAACCTTCTTTCTTAGGAACTGCAGGCGGAATTAAGTATACAAAGGGGGTGTGTAGGGATAATTTTTTTGTGACAAACTGCGATGTTGTTATCGACACGGACTATTACTTTATTTGGGAAGAACACAAAAAAAAGGGTAATATTATGACGATGGTTTTGGCCAATAGAGAGTACTGTGTGCCCTACGGAACAGTAGAAATATCTGATAATGGCAATGTCATTTGTCTGTGTGAAAAACCTCGGGTTGAGTATAAAGTGAATACCGGTATGTATCTATGTAATGCAAAATTACTGGATTATATAGATGATTCCGAAAAAATTGATATGCCTGAATTGATTCAGAGATGTTTAAATGCAGGTGAAAAAATCGGACAGGTTACAATTGACGGAAACGACTGGTATGATATGGGACAACTGGATGAACTAGAGAAAATGAAGAAAAGGTATGGGACAATATAATGAGAGAGAATGAAAAAACAAATATTAAATATGAGAGTGAAAGCTTTTTTAATTATTATAGTGAGAAAAGGATGACATGGGAAGAGTTTTATCCCTCAGAAAAAAAGATATTAAAAAGGATTATTGACAGATATGCCCAAGGGTTTGAACTGCTAGACGCAGGGTGTGGGTGTGGTGGACTCGGGAAGGCGTTGAGCGATAATTTTAATATTAAGTATTATACAGGTATTGATTGTAATAAGAAAGAGATTGAGTATGCAAGTGAGCACAATTGTCTTCCCATTCCTCATCAGTACATATGCGAAGATATAGCTGGATACAATGAAGATAAGCAATATGATATTGTTACCTCCCTGGGCTGTATTGACTTTAATATAGATGTTACAGGCATGCTGAAATCATGCTGGGCAAAAGTAAAAAAAGGGGGGTATTTGGTTATTTCAGTAAGATTAACTAATAATGAAACAATAAATAATGTTAATGAAGCGTATCAGAGATTGGACGACAATGAAGTTGCAAATTATGTTGTATTTAATATTGAGGACTTTTTAAAAATGATTTTAGGATTAAAAGATAATCCAGCGGATTTGATTGAAGCATTTGGCTACTGGCATGCCCCCGCTGATGGAACCGTGGTAAAATATGATAAGCTTTGCATGAGTGTGGCTGCAATTAGAAAGGCGTTGACTAACGAGTATGATGGCAAGCCGACAGTGCATTTTGAATTTCCGGATGACCTTTGGGGAGGTAATATCAATGTATGAGAAAAAGTTTCCGACAGAGATAATGATTGAAGCTACGAATTGTTGTAATAATAAATGCTTTTTTTGCGGGAGCCTTGTCAGCAAAAGAAAAAGAGGCTACATAGATGAACAATTGATGCTAAGACTCATTTCGGAAGCGTATGACAATGGTGCAAGAAAAATAAGCTTTCATGGAATGGGAGAGCCGTGCTTATGTAAAGGCCTGGCAAATTATGTTGGTGTAGCAAAAAGGAAAGGATACACCTATATTTATCTGGATACGAATGGTGCTTTGGCCGCACCGGAAGTAATATTTCCGGTGATTGACGAAGGATTAGACAGTTTAAAATTTTCTATTCATGCCGCAACGAGCGAGACATACAAAAAGATTACTAACAATGATGTATTTCATCAGGTAAAAGAGAATTTTGTTAAAGTGAGCAATTATATTAAAGAGAGGAACATTAAATGCAAATTAATTGGATACTTTGCCGAGAGTACAATTAACTGCAATGAACGGGATGATTTTAAAAGTATGTTTGGACCATACGCAAGTGAATTATGGATTAACCCAATCCATAATGCTTCGGGAATAAAACCTGATAATTGCAACTTTTCAGTAACCCAAAATATTGCATCAGCTAAAAAAATACCATGTATAGAATTAGACAGGATGATAATTAATTGGGAAGGAAAAGCAATAGCATGTTCTACAGATTGGTCAGGCAGTCTGATTTATGGAGACGCAAATACATGTTCATTAAAAGAATTATGGAACTGTGAAAGAATATTGCAAATTCGAAAAGAACACGAAAATATTAAATCTTTAAGTGAAATATGTAAAAGGTGTGCGGGGGTGTAAAAGTGGAGCAATTAAAAGATACATATAAGCATGTAATTCGTACGGCCAATTATTTCAGTGATTTAGATAGAACACAGTATATTCGAATGGACGGGAATGAAAGCATTGATGGACTACCGGAGGAATTCATTAAAGATGTACTTGGTGAAATTGACAGCAACTGTCTGGCAACATATCCCAATCAGAGACAATGTACAGAAGCAATAGCAGATAGACTGAATATACCCAGAGAAAACATATTTGTTACAAATGGATCTGATCGTGCTATAAAAATGATTTTTGAAGTATATGTTGATAAAAATGACAGGGTCATTATGACTAATCCAACCTTTGAAATGTATGGTGTGTATACCACTATGTATGGCGCAGAAGCTGTACTGGTTGATTATGAGCTGGATGATAAGAAGGAATTTGAATTTCCGTTTGACAAGTATATGAAGGAGATAAAAAAGGGAGCAAAAATGGCAATAATAGTAAATCCGGATAATCCAACGGGAGCTATTATTGAACCTGATAAATTAATGCAGTTACTTGAATATACAGAAAAAACAGGTACGCTCGTGATTGTGGATGAAGCTTACTATGGATTCTATGATACATCCGTAATAAGTAAAATTTTGCAATACAACAATCTAATTGTTTTAAGGACATTCTCCAAAATAATGGGTTTGGCCGGAGTCAGGTTAGGTTTTTTGGCAGCAAATGAGGACATTATATATGATGTAAAAAGAATTGCGGCTCCGGCTGCCGTAAGTGCAATTTCGTTAAAATTTGGAGAAAAGCTGATGCAGCGGACAGATATTCTTGAACAGTTGTTTTCGGACTACAGAAGAGAAAAAAAGTATTTAGAAAAAAGACTTTCTGAAAATAATATTTTGTATGTGAATAGTCATGCTAATTTTTTGCTGATTCCATGTGAGAAGGATTTAAAAGCGACATATGAGGCATTTAAAGAGAATGGCATATTAATAGCGTGTAAATTAAATAAATATATCAGAATTAATATTGGAAATGAGCGGATTACAGATGAATTTATACGCGTATATAAAAAAGTAGTATTGTAAAAAACTATTAAGACAACATTGCCAAAAAGAAAAGGAAGGCATTTAATGAGAAGGAATGAGGGTATTTTATACTGGATAACAGGATTATCAGGGGCGGGGAAAACGACAGTAGGAAATAGATTATATTATGAGCTGCGAAAGGAGCATGAAAATGTAATCTTGCTTGACGGGGATATACTAAAAAATATCGTTAGTGATGAGTTGGGATACAGCGATGGGGATAGACGGAAAAGGGCAAAAAAGTATGCACTTTTATGCAAAAGTCTTACGGATCAGGGGATGATTGTGATATGCTGCACAATTGCAATGTATGAGGAAGTCCGTCAATGGAATCGCTTAAATAATAAAGTATATTGTGAAGTGTTTTTGGATGTTCCCATGGATGTTTTGAAAATGCGTGACCAAAAAGGTATGTATTCGCAGTATGAGGACGGAAAGATTCAGCACTTGGCAGGAGTTGATATAAAAGTTGAGTATCCGGAAACACCGGACCTTGTCTTGAATAATGACGGAAGCATAACAGTGAAGCAATGCGTTGAAGAAATTTTAAAGTTTAAACTAAAGAAATCATCTAATTTTGATAGAGATGTTACATATTGGAACGAATATTATAATAGCAATGTCTGCCCAGAGGAACCATCGTTATTTGCTCATTTTTCTGCGAGTAATATGGTAAAAAATAAGAATTTGTTGGAACTTGGATGCGGAAATGGACGAGATAGCGTCTTTTTTGCAAAGAATGGATTAAACGTAATGGCAATTGATGCTTCTGATGTAGTTATAAGTGAATTGCAAAAAAAATATAACATGGAAAATCTGTGCTTTATTTGTGATGATTTTGTGTGCTCATCTACGCTGTTTGTAAGTCAGTACGACTACTGTTATAGTAGATTTTCTTTGCATGCAATTAATGAAGAGCAGGAAAGTGAGATGATAAGAAATGTGTATAATTCGTTGAAGGTGGGGGGGATGTTTTTTATAGAAGTCAGAAGCATACATGATGACTTATTTGAGAAAGGGGAAAAGGTTGGACGCAATGCTTTTTATTATGATGGACATTACAGAAGGTTTCTAGTAAAAGAAGAATTGGAATCAAAGCTGTCTGAGGCAGGTTTTTTAATAGATTATTCATGCGAAGATAGAGACTTCGCTCCGTATGGCAGGAGTAACCCGCCGATTATTCGCATTATTGCAAAAAAATGTAAATGAAGACTAACAGATGATTATTAAATTAGGTTTTGAGGTGATATAAAATGAATGTCGAACGGGAAATGAAATATTATCTGGGACTAACTGATGAATATGAAGTTCCAACAGGATACGACTGCTATGTGTGGGCAGGTTCGTTTTGCGTAAATGGTATAGATTGGTGTATACGCAATGGGAAGAATTATGAGGTGCTTGAAGATGATAATCTAACGTATGATGATATACATAGCATATATCTTTACTTGGATCAGGTAAAGGATAAAACAATAAGATATTTAAAAGGCATATTAAATGAATACCATCAAGCTGACTATAGTGAATACAAATGGCGCATTCTGTTAAATTTTTGGTTAGCATATTTTTTGCCTTCTATGTATGATAAATACATTAAATTGAAAAGAATCAAAAGTGAAAATAGGATATTTCATGTGAATTTATACAATTCGGATTGTGTTGTGGCGGCATTAGATCAGATTGATTTTGGAATTCTTTTACAGGATGATTTTGGCTTTCATAAATACGAATATAGTTTATTGCTTAAGTATATATCGGGCATTGCTAATATTGTGATTGACAATAGCGAAAATTACGCAAGGATGCCCTTGTATTTATATAATTATGGGGAATTACCGGAGCATGTTAGAAACTTTGAAAACGAGTATAGAGAATATAAGGAAAAGACAAATTTGCAGGATGATATAGTTATTCAGTCTCCCTATATTAAGTTTACTCTATACAAGGAAATTATAGAAAAGAAATATGGTAAGATTTCCGGATATTTTTTAGATTATACAAGCAAGGTCAGGAAAAGCATGAATCCAAACAGGGCTTTGGATGTAGAATGGAGAAGGCGGGAACGGCATACAGGAGATGAAGAAACAGATGAATTTGTGCGTTTGATCTATAATGTAGTCGGCAATTTTATTCCGATTGCGTATTTAGAAGAATTTGATAATTTAAAAGCGATGGCTTTGGATAATTATAAGTGGGGATCAAACCCCAAGGTGTTACTATATGACTGCGAGGGAACAGCAATCAATGAGTTGTTTAAAATATATATGATGAATATTGATGTGGAACATGTTTTAAAAGTGGATTTGATGCATGGTCTTTCGTATGGTCTGGGGGGATATAGCTGGTATGTACTGACGGAATTTCAGATGTGTGATGAGTGCCTTATTTGTGGTGAAATTAATAACAATAAATTATCAACTCAATTTATACGCATGCCATATATTAACTTTTTCAGACTGCCGGATATGAATAAGGAAATTGAAAATACGATAATTTATACAAATTATTCTTATATGCAGCATCGCGGCAGGCTTAGTCTGTACGAATGGAGTTGGCAGAGATATATGGAGGGGGAACTGGAATTTCTCAAAATGTTGGATAAGGATGTTATATCAGAATTGAAATTCCGCTTACATCCATTTCATAAAACCCAGTGGAAGAATAAAGAGAAAGTAATGGAATTAGTTCCAGAGTTGATTTTTGATGATGCTCCCTCATTTTTGGGAAGTATATGTCATGCGAAGCTTGTCATTTCAGAAATAATGGGAGCGGCAGCACTGGAAGCGATAGGTGTGGGTAAACCTACTGTTATATTGTATAATCCCATCGGGCTATTTGTGGAAGTGAATGACAATTACAAAGATGTTGAGGAAATGATTAGAGTTGGTATCATTGCGGAAACTCCTGAGAAGTTGGCGGCTTTAGTGAATAGTATTCATAATGATGTGGAAAGTTGGTGGAACGAACCGGAGCGTCAGCGGGTTGTGAGGAAAATTCGTGATAAATATACATATTTTCCAGAGAATGCAAAGGAAATATGGATAGAAAGGATCATGTCCTATTTAGACGAATGAAAGGCAAGGGTCATTATATGATTAATCAATATTTGTTAAGTCATAAGGTTGAAGTAACAGATGGAGAAAGGATTTGGTATGTTGCTGAACTCAGTGGTTTTATTATGGAGGTCAATCTATTTTCCAAAGAGTTAAAATGTATATGGAAGATACCGAATTCTCGGGGAGAATGCTCGTACCGCACTTTGTTCTATTGTGATCATAAACTGTATGTTTTTCCGCATTTCCAGGAAACCATGTATGTTTATGATTTATATACTGCTGACTTCGAGAAAATAGCAGTAAAGAAAAGCCTTGAATTAATGGGTTGTGTAAAGCGGGGGCAGTTCCTTTATGCATTTGGAAGTAAATCAGAGATATTGAAGTACAATTTGAAGGACGGCACAGTTGCATATATTGATGTGCAGTCGGAATTATCTGATTTAGAAAACTTTACTCTATATTGGTTTTGGACAAGGGCAATTGTGTTGGATGAATGTATCTGTATTCCCGTATCAAATTCAAACATAATAGTCACGCTGGACCCAAATGACAAAATTTCCTGTATGTATCTTGGAGATAAGCCAGAAAAGTGGATTCTGGAGAATATACAGGCGAGTAACGGGCGGTATCATGTAATTTGTTGTAAAGGAAACAGGAATGATGTCGGTACATCATATATTGCAGAATATGATTTAAATGGAAGACTGATTCTGGAAAGTAGTGTTGAGGAGAAATATTCTTATCAGATATACCCGTTTGTGAATGCAGTATGGATAGGGGATAAATGGATATGTTTACCATATGGTAGAAAAGAGATGATTTTGAGGGATAAGGAACATGATGAGATATTGTTTGAAATCGATAACGGAATGGAGCTATTAAATAATATAATAGAGGGCCAGTTTACTTGTAGTGTATGGGTCAATGACCATACAGTATGCAGCATAAATCAGGCAACAGAAAGCCTTATTTATATTGATCTGAATGCTTTGGCGGTAAATTATACAGATTTAGAAGCAAACGAGGAACTACAGCGCTTGCACCTGGCAGCCTATCGAGATGCGATCAAGTTCGATAAAATTATAAAAGAAACAAATCAATTATACAATTTAAAGAACTATATTGATTATATTGGAAGTGATTAAAAGAAGCATATGGATTTTGAAAATATATATAGATTAGATGCTGCTTTCAGACAAGGGAGGACATATATGCGAAAGGTAATATTATATGGAGCGGGGCAAGGCGGCCAGGAGGCATTAAGCTGGTTTGGAAAGGATAATGTCGTCTGTTTTATTGACAATAGTGCTGAGGTTCAAAAAAATGGCGCATATGGAAAGAGCGTGATGTCGTTTGAAGATTTTATGACACATTATGATAACGATAGCGAATTGCGGAACAAATGTGAAATTGTTATCACGATAAAGCGGTGCTGGGTTATACATCAGGTAGCATATGAATTAGAAAAGAGGGGGATATGCCAGTACAGTGTATTTTCAGATGTTAAAAGACGTTGGGGAAGTGCAAGTCAGTTTTTGGACAGGAATAGAAAAGAATATAGATGTGAACAAGAGAGCGTAAAAGACATTCGTTTAGCGCAGAATAAGTGGCTGCTGCGTCATGTGACACCCGATGCGCTTACCCCCGCAGTGGGAAAACTTCGTGAAAAGCAGCTGCGCATTTTATCCTATACAGTCCAGGCTTTTGAGGAGTATAAAAATGCGCTTGGCATCGTTCCCGTTATGGAGGCGGGAACACTGCTTGGAGCTGTGCGGCATAAGGGATTTATCCCCTGGGATTATGACCTTGATTTTTGCATTCCGAGATATGAGTATAATATGTTGTGTGAATATTTGCTGAAAAATTATGAGGTATATATATTGGCTGATCGTGAACCTGTTAAGAATAAGTGGCGTAAAGCAGGTGTTTCAGGGAAGAAGCCGTATACTGTTTATCTGGAATATGGAGAAATCACATTGGCTGTTACGGAAAATGGGGAATTTGAGGGATTTGACACGCTTAACAGAAACAGGATCGTGGATATTGTTCCGCTTGATGTTTTTCCGGCGGATGCAGATTTGAGGACATATAGGCAAAAGATTGATGAATATAGGGAGTTTTGGAATCAGGATGGAGATTTTTATGATTTGATTTTAGAGTTCCAGAAAAAGAATCCTTTGTTTTCAAAGAAACCGGATAAAGGAGATTTACTTGGAAGGGCGGTAGATAGTGCAGTGGGTACAGCGTATGTAGCATCTCCGGGAAGATGGTTTGATAAGCAGTTTTACCGATTTGATGATATTTACGAGACGCATTCTATGTTATTTGAAAATGTGTATTTTGAAGCACCTGCAAAGGCAGAAGTAATCCTTACAAAAATGTATGGGGAGGATTTTATGCTGCTTCCCAACAGGTATGGGGTGCATAAGGAAAATCCCAATTTTCTGTTTACAGAAGAATATTAGAGATATGAGTAGGATGGAGATAAAGAAAATGAGTGATCTTGTCAGCATACTGATTCCTGTATATAACATTAAAGATTACATAGGAAAGTGCGTAGAGAGCATTATACAGCAAAACTATACCAATATTGAGATTATTGTTGTAGATGACGGTTCCACAGACGGATCCGGAGAAATATGCAGACAATTTGCCAGTCAGGATTCCAGAATCATTTATGTATATCAGGAAAACAAAGGCTCGGTAGGCGCAAGAAAAACCGGCTTAGTACATGCGAAAGGCAAGTACATTGTTTTTGTGGATGGGGACGATTATGCTGAAAGAGATTATGTTGAAAAGTTATATGAGCTTATAAATGAGAATGATGTGGATTTTGTTCACTCTAATTATATGATAAATGGCAGGAACCAGAAATTTATCAAACAGGTTCATTTGTATAAAGAGGGGGATTTAAATCCAGATTTACGTATAGAATTATTACGGGATTATGTATTTGGATGGGATGCTGAGAAAGAAATTATGGATTGCAATTTGTATGGATGCATTTATAAAACAGACGTGATATATGACTGCTTTATGGAGCTTCCTGATTCTCAGCAGTATGGAGAAGACTTGATTTGTCTTTGCCACTTAATAATGAAATGCCGAAGCATGATGCTTATTCCGGATGCCTATTACCATTATGTAATAAGAGAGAAATCGCTTAATCATCCGAGAAAGTTTTTGACGGCGCTGTCGGACAAAGTTTCATTATATGAAGAAATAGAACGAACTCTAAGGAAGTATAAAATCTATTCTGTATTATCAGACAAATGCGAGATATTTTTTGCTCGAAGGATATTTGGTGATTTTAGTTTGCTTTCATCAAAGGAATTTCAGGTTAAGGAAAAATATGTATGTGAGTTCATAGATTTATTATTGGATAGAAGAATCGTTCTATATGGGGCAGGGATTGTTGGGCAAAACATATATGAGCAGTTAACCAATTATGAAAGCATTGAAATAGTTGGTTGGATGGATCGCAATTACAGGAATATCCATTCTCCTTATATGGACATAAGCGATCCGGCTTTAATTAGTGCATTAGAATTTGACTGCGTTATTGTGGCGGTGCAAAAGGGCAATCTGGCCAGGGAAATTATAGATTATCTATCTCAAATGGGTATAGATAGAAAATTAATTTTATGGCAGCCATATTCTAAGAGTATGTCGTTGTCAATGCTATAAATATGTCAGAACTGTAAACGAAAAATGATTTGGAAATAGTCTATATGAAAGCGACTGGCTTTATGGCAAGATTAAGCACAAGTCAAAATGAGCAGATAATTATGATTAGTATTATTACAAAATTAAGACGTGCATGCGCTCACCATAGGATATATCTTTATGGTGCGGGAATGTATGGAAGAATGCTTTATGCATTTCTGCAGGAACAGAACATAGGGCATATTGAAAAATTTATTGTGAGTAAGTCGGATGGACAAAGGGTCGTTTTAGGGGGAGAAGTTATTACTTTAGAAGAATATGATGCCCAGAGGACTCTTGATGGTGAATCTGCGGAAGAAGATTTGATAATAGTTGCTGTATCAGAGAAGCATAGTGTAGAAATAGTTAAACAACTTGAAAATAGAAAGCAGTATCATTATATAACGCTTACTCAAAAGGAATTGGATGTAATTGACAGCAGGACTCTATTTGATTGTATTGTTCCGCAAAAGAATATCGCCGTACTGATGTACCATAGGATAATAGATTCAAATTATAATTTTTGGAAACTGAATGTTTCTCCTCAGACGTTTGAAAAGCATATTAAGTATATCAGTGAGAACTATAAAGTTTTGAAGTTGGAAGAAGAGTGGAGCAATATAGTTGAAGCCGGCGAGAAATATGTTGTTATCACCTTCGATGATGGTTATGTGGATAATTACCGATTCGCGCTGCCAATTCTGGAAAAATATCATGTGCCTGCAACAGTGTTCGTAAGTACCGATCTGATAGATATGGATGAAATGTATTGGTGGGATGAGCTGGAAAAAATATTTATTATTGATAAATATACTGGCGAATTTGAGCTGGACGGTATTCCATACAAGGTTACAGATTCAAGTGGCAGAGAGAATGCATGTCTTACTATTAGAAACCGTATGAAAGATATGAACCCGGTTGAACGAAGAAACAGCATGAGGGAACTTCGGACAAAGCTGGGACTGGAACAACCAGGCACCTGCGAACTTAGGTGTGTGAATACACAAGAGTTAGTAAGAATGGCAGAATCACCATATGTAACGATCGGCGGTCATACCAAGTCGCATTTATCTATGGGAGATATTCATTCAAAGGAGTTACTGCGTTCGGAAATAGAGGGTTCTTTAGGGATTTTAGAAAGGAAAATTGGCAAAAAAGTTGATGTGTTTGCGTATCCTTTTGGGGCAGCAGGCGACCGATGTGATGCGGCAGATCAAATACTATCTGAATGCGGAATAAAGAAGACAATGCTGGTCAGGAACGGGAACGTTAATGTGGAGGACAAAATGTATAATATCCCCCGCCATATGGTTTATGAAGGGGAAGATATTGAAAAGAAAATGAATAGAATATGGGGATTATATGGATGATGACAGAAGAGGCCGCTCTTGATAGAAAAGATGGAATGGAAGCCTGCGTTGTAAAATGGCATAGGGAATATCGCAATGAAATGACGTTATGGTTGTTTTTGGTCATGCATTGAGTGAGGTATGTATATGAAAATAATGTGGCTGTGCAACACTCCTTTGCCGGAAATGTACAGATCTGTTGGTATGAAATACGGTAATGAGAATTGGCTTGTGGGGATTTCCGATGAATTGCGCAGGCAGGAGGGGATTGAATTTTATTATGTTTTTCCGCAGATGAGGACGCAATATACAATGCGGGCCACGATTAATAATATCTCGTTCTGGGGATATTATAATTACTCAAAGCATGGTTCTCCATATATTACAGATAAGCGGAATGAGGAGAATTTAGAAAAAATAATCCGTCAAATAAATCCAGATATCGTCCACATATTTGGTACGGAGATGCATCATACAATTGAATGTATAAATGCGGTTTCAGATTCCCAGAGCATAGTGGTATCCATTCAGGGCCTGGTATCAGAATGTGCAAAACATTATTTAGATGGAATTTCATTAAAAGATGCACTGGCTGTAAAAATTGGCAGATGTGGATGGGACAGTTCATTAAGGAAAAAATATCAATTTTACAGACGTGGGCTTAATGAAAAAGAAGCACTGCGTAAAGTTAAATATGTTATTGGCAGAACTGAATGGGACAAGGCGTGTGTAAAAAGAATAAATCCCTCGTGTAAGTATTATTATTGCTCAGAAACATTGAGGAGCATATTTTATGAGGGCCAATGGAACATACATAATGTAGAGCGGCATTCTGTTTTTGTGAGTCAGGGAAGTTATGAAATAAAGGGATTACATACATTGCTTTATGCATTGCCGGATATCAGGAAAAGATTTCCTGACACAAAAGTATATGTGGCGGGAAATGATACATTCTTGAAAGAAACGGCTTATGGAAAATATATAAGAAAAATTATTAAGAGAGAAAAGCTTGATAAAGCAGTTAAGTTTGTGGGTTTTCTTAATGAGAAAGATATGTATCGTATGTTGCATAAGGCCCATGTCATGGTTATGCCGTCGAATTGTGAAAATTCACCCAATTCAGTGGGTGAGGCCATGCTTGTAGGGCTGCCGGTCGTGGCCTCCAATGTCGGAGGAGTATCCAGTATTGCACATAACGGAAGGGATGCGGTGCTTTTTAAATCGTGTGATTACACGGGATTGGCAAGGAGTGTTTGTGCGGTATTCGGAAATAATAAATTAGCAGTAATGATGTCGGATAATGGAAAAATAACAGCGGAAAAATTATACAGCCGAAAAAATAATATGACCCAACTATTAGAAATTTATCAAGATATTTGCAAAAGGAGTCAAAAAAAGAAGTATAGCCTGTGAAAGTAATAGGGAGGACTTTGTAAATGAAAAAGGGAGTTATTTCAGTATTGTCAGCATTGGCCGGGGCAGCAGTCGGGGCAGCAGCCGGGGGAGCCAGTATGAACCAAAAGATGGGAAAGGAATTAAGTAAAAAAAGCCAGATGTCAGAGAAGCATCTGGCGCTGTTCCTTATGATGAATCAGTGGGTGAAGGTGAAGCAGGAGGGCAAAAATCTTTCTGCGTATTTTGAGAAAGAAGGTTTTAAGAATATTGCAGTCTATGGAATGAGTTATGCCGGGGAAACGCTGATTGATGAGTTGAAAAACACAGACATCCATGTGGCTTATGGCATAGACAAAAATGCGGGCACAATCTATACAGAGGTAGATATTATTGGGATGGAGGAGCCTTTTGATGAAGTGGATGCCATTGTTGTAACGGCGATTACTTTTTTTGATGAAATAGAGGAGAAGCTACGGGAAAAGGTAAGCTGCCCCATTGTTTCACTTGAGGACATTTTGTATGAGATATAAGGTCATGCGAAGCCCGCTTTTTGGAATACGGGCGGAAAACTGGTTTTCAGTGCTATCTTACGAGAAATAGTGGTTATATGGGGCAGGGGAATAATGGATAATAGACTGCAGATTATGTACAATCAGGCTTGCCAGCATCCAATTATTATATGGGGCACAAAAACGGCAGGGAAAATATGCTATCGGTTATTGAGGAAGTTAAATGTCAAAATCGCGGCAGCAGGGGATAATAACTCTCAAAAAACAGGAAAAAAATTTTATGAGCTTTCCATAATGTCAGCAGAGCAGATCAAGGATATATACCCAGGTGCACTTATTTTTATATGCAGTTTTTCGTCGAATGTGGCTGATTCCATTATGTTCCAGTTAAAGGGGATAAATGGGGGATTCTCATTCTTCTCTTTTGGACAAATTGAATATCTGTATGAAACGGCATATTTAAAGAGGACAATCAGGGACAGGGATAAATTTTTTCAGATTGTAAATAATGTCAGTAAGGATGAAGAAAAGCCATGGGAGCAGAAACTAAATAAAAATGTAATGTCTGAATATCGGTATATAGTGAGGGATGATTGTAGGGCAGAGGATTTAAAAAAAGTGCTTTCCGCTGTTTATGGTGTTAAAAAGTTAGTGTTGATTATTGGTTCTGAAATGATAGAGGGGTCAGCTGCTTTAATAGAGGAACTGTCAAAATATGACAGTATAGGACACATCATTGTGGTGACTGATTGCGAAGGCAGTGAACCAGAAAGCATCCTGGGACGCATGGCAGATAAGGTTTTCTATGCTGTCTGTGGCCAGGGGGCAAAGAAAACGGGACAGGCTTTAGAAAATGCGGGATTTCTTGTGGAGGAAGGAAAACTGCCGGAGGATATGTTTTCATGCAGAAACAAAGCTCTGCAAACTGAATTGACAGAGGACAGCATTGTCAGGAGTGTCCTGCAGTTTACAAATGGTAAATTGGAGGGACAAGAATATCAGGCAGCTTCCAATGCAAATCCTGTACATATTGTACAATTGGTCAGCGGGCTGGCGAACCAGGTGCTGATATATTTATTTGGCAGGTTTCTGGAGGAAGAGTCAGGGCGGACAGTAATTTTTGATGACACGCTTTTAAACCTGGATATATATGATGAAGATGAAAATGTCAGAAGGATTTCCAGGGCGCTTCCCTCAATGCCCCTGGAAGAAGTGCGGATGATGGTATCAGAGACAAGGAAAAGGAACGGGTTTTATTACTTTAAAAGGGCAGAGGTGGCAGAGGTCTTTGATATTCCGATTCATCTGCTGAGTGATTATTTTGATGAAGAGACATGGAAGGCGTATCTGTTGAAAGCCAGGAAGGAGCTCTCTGTTAAATATAGCTATAGTTTTCCTTTGGGACAGGTGTTGATGGAAAATGGAATTGATATAGAGGTTGTAAAGGATGGGTGGACACGGGCAGAATTTTTGGAAGCAAATAACAGCTATTATGTTGATACCTATATACTTGAAAGGCCATATGGGCGGAACAGCATGACGAATTTCCTGATGCATAGGGGGCAGAATACATATTATATTGGAATCTGGGCAACAGGGAAGGTGAAAGACTGGCTTCTGTATAACAGGAAGTGGGTAAGGGACAGTCTGCGGTTCAGACTGGAGCTGAACGAAAAAAACAGGGATTATGTAAAAGAGATAACACAGGCAGATGGGGTAATGATCCATATCCGCAGGGGAGATTTTGTATACTGCGGTATGTCAGCTGACATGGACTATTTCCAGAAAGCGATCCAGATAGTGGAGGCTATTGAAAAATATAAAAACAAAAAGTATTTTATTTTCTCAGATGATTTGGATTGGTGTGAGCAGCATGAGGAAGAATTAGGGATTGATAAAGTCAAAGACAGGGTGCTTTTTGTGGCCGGCAATATGGGCGGGAGCAGTTATGTTGACATGTATCTGATGTCATTGGGAAAAATAATCATTCCGACTCCGGGAAGCACATTCGGTTATGTGGCCATGCTGGTTTCGGAAACAATAGAAAAAAGCGTTGATATACCCAAATACTTGTATGGCTTAAAATATGGGATCAGCAGTGGCCCGGAAATTATTGATATTAAACAGGGAATATAAGGTGTATGGGGAAAAGAAAAAACATTGTCAAGGAGTCGTATAAATGAAGCGCTTATGTATTTATCTTACATATGATAAACAAAATATAGTGGATAGATATATAGGCTGTATGCTGAAAGAGCTGGGTACCTGTGTGGATTATATCGCAGTGGTCTGTAATGAAACGGAAATTGCTGGCGGATTGGACATCCTTGAAGAATATGCGGATGAGATATTCTACAGGAAAAATATAGGTTATGACGCGGGTGGATTTAAGGATGCCCTATGTGATTTCTTAGGCTGGGAAAAAGTCCTGCAATATGATGAACTGGTACTGGCTAATGACTCAATGTTTGGTCCTTTTAAGCCTATGGAAGACATATTTGCTGAGATGGGGGAGAAAGATGTTGATTTCTGGGGTTTGGCAAAGCATGGGGAATGCCAAAGCATTAGCATGGGATATATGTATGAGCATATCCAATCGTATTTCCTTGTAATCCGCTCCAGAATGCTGCGCTGCCGCCAATTCAGAGTATACTGGGAGGAAATGCCTTATTATGCTGCCTTCAGAGATGTGGTATCACGGCACGAAGTGAGGTTTACACACTATTTTAGCAGTTTAGGATATAGTTTTGCCACATTGGCTGATACAGAGCCAAATGATTCCGTTAATATTGCAAATAACTATATGCAATATGGGATGATTTCCTATGAACTTATTGAAAAGCGGAATTTCCCGTTTCTGAAAAAGCAGCAGCTTGCATTTAACACATTAAACCTACAAACGCAGCAGAACCTGCGACAGGCAATTGACTATGTAAAAAATGCAACAGATTATGATGTAAACCTTATCTGGGACAACATTATCCGTACATTGAATATGGCAGATTTACAGAGAAGCCTCCATTTGCAGTACATTATCCCGGCAGGCCAGGACAAGGGCGCTGACAGGAAGGTAGCTGTCATAGTTTTAGTTGCCTTCAAGGAGTCGGCGGAATATATATTGGATTACCTGCGGGGAGTGCCGTCCGGTTTCACGGTAAGCATTTTTTCTGAGTGCAGTGAATTGCTGGATATCTACGAAATGCAGGGAATTAAATGTAAGACAATTAAGTTAAACGAAATAGCGGAGATACTTGCAGGATTCAGTAATTATGATTTTGTATGTATGCTCCATGATGCAGATATGTCATCTGACAGGAAGCCAAGCTGCATAGGGAAATCATATTTTTATAATGTATGGGAAAATATGATTAAAAGTACTGAACATATATGGGGGATATTGGATCTGTTTGAAAAAGAATCCCGGTTAGGATTTCTGGCGACACCACAGCCTGATTTTGGGGAATATTTTAAGGAGTATGGGAGAGGGTGGAACGGGAATTATAAAACAGTGCGGCATATAACGGAAAAATTAGGACTCAGATGCCAGGTCTCTGGGCTTAAGGCGCCATTCAGGATAGCAGAGGATTTCTGGAGCCGTGGCTGTATCTTGAAAAAGCTGGGGAATCTGGAAGAGGAAGAGTGTCCCTATCTGCCATACATATGGAGTTATCTTGCCCAGGATGCAGGCTATTATTCCGGGATTGTTGAAAGCTCGGAATATGCCTCTATAAAAGAGGTAAATTCGCAGTATTATCTGAACCAGATCGCAGCTCAAGTCAGAAGGCAGTATGGTGTTTTTGACGATTTTAATAAGATGAAGGAAAGAATCTTACTGGGGGCATTGGAGAGGTTTTGCACAAAGTATCCCAGAATACTTGTTTATGGCATAGGGGATATGGCCGAAAAGCATAAAATGTTCTTGCCTGATGTGGAAGCATATGTGGTGTCTGACGGGCGGGATAAGCCGGAGCTATTTGATGGGATGCCGGTAAGGTATTTATCAGAAGTCAGGGTATCAGAGGATTGTGGAGTGGTACTGTGTCTGGATGAAAGAAATCAGGAGCAGGTAATCCCGATGTTAGAAGAACAGGGATTAAAACACCATTTTTGCGTATAACAACATGAAAAAAGTATAAACGGCAAAGATAATAAATTAAGAAAAGAAGGTAAGGAAGATTCTGAAAATGAAGGTTTTAGCGTTTTATCTGCCGCAATTCCACAGGGTAAAAGAAAACGATGAGTGGTGGGGGGAAGGCTTTACAGACTGGGTGGCTGCCAGAAAAGCGCAGCCACTGTTTGCTGGACATTGCCAGCCCCATATCCCGCTGGATAACTACTATTATGATCTGCTGGATAAGGGTACGATGCAGTGGCAGGCAGACCTTATGAAACAGTATGGTGTGGATGGTGTCTGTATATACCATTATTGGTTTAAGGATGGCAGGCAGATATTGGAAAAACCTGTAGAAAACTTATTGGAGTGGACGGATATTGACATGCCATTCTGCTTTTACTGGGCAAATGAATCCTGGGCGAGGACATGGAGTCAGATCCGTGGAGCAAATGTATGGTCAAATGTAATGGATGCCAGCCAGGAGAGGGAAGGGAATGGAATCCTGCTGGAGCAGGCATATGGAACAGAGGAGCAGTGGAAGGAGCATTTTGACTATATGCTTCCTTTTTTCCGGGATCCCAGGTATATCAGGGTTGACGGAAAGCCATTGTTTATGATTTATAAAAGTATCCCCTGTCTGGATGAAATGCTGTCTTTTTGGAGAAAACTGGCAGAGGAAAACGGGCTGCAGGGGTTATATGTAATAGGGGGATTTTTAAACTCGCACGAAAGCTGCCTGGATGCCGTTTTATACAGTGAACCGGGAAAGAGCAGCAGGAGTTTTTCAGAATCCCAGATACAAAATACGGTGAGGATAATAGAATATGACGATGTGTGGAGCAAAATATTAAATGCGGTTCCTGTTTCCAGACAGAATATATATTATGGTGGCTTTGTGGGGTATGATGATACGCCGAGAAGAGGCAGGAAAGGAATGGTGATTGCACATGCCACGCCGGAAAAATTCGGCTGTTACCTGACAGAACTAATGGCAAAAAATGCCGCGGACGGCAATGAGATAGTCTTTATCAATGCATGGAACGAGTGGGGGGAAGGGATGTACCTGGAGCCGGATGTGCAATATGGCAGGGCATTTTTAGAGATGATCCCGACGGCAAAAGAAAACTATAAAGATAAGATTACAGAGTATCACAATAAAACACGCGCGGATGAGGATGAAATACGATATATACAGCAAAGAAGCAATAAATTTGAAGCATACCTGAATTTACTGGATGCCTGGATGACTTTGCGGGAGAAAGGCATCAGGCTTGACAAGTACCTACTGGATAAGGGATATAATAAAATAGGGCTATATGGGTATGGGATTCTGGGAAGGCATTTTATAGAGGAAATGAAAGACAGCTGTGTGCAGGTTGCATTTTTGGTTGACCGCAAGGGGGATAAACTATGCACACCAGTGCCGGTTTATCTTCCATCGGTTCAATTGCCAGAATGTGATGTAATCGTAGTATCGTCTGTATTTTTTATGGAAGATATCCGCGCAGAGTTGATAAAGTATGGTGACTATAAGCTGATTTCTTTAGAGACAATTCTGAAAGAGTCAGAATTCCAAATAGGGCTGTAAAGGATATGGCAATGGATTACACAATTGATCAGGTTGCGGATGCGGCAGAAAAAGGAATCGAGTCAGAGAAAGCAACTGCAAAAAGTGAGGGATGATAGGGATGGAACATAACAGATATGAGAAGCAGCTATCGATTATAGTTCCTGTTTATAATACGGCAGAATATTTGAGGGAATGCCTGAATAGTGTGGTGGCTCAGACGGTAGAGAGTATGGAGATTGTACTTGTGGATGATGGTTCCACGGACGCCAGTGGTTCTATCTGTGATGAATATGCAGCCAGATATGATAATGTCAGAGTGCTCCATATTGAAAACCATGGGCAGAGTTATGCGAGAAAAACAGGGGTCACCTGTGCAAAGGGCGAATATATAGGGTTTGTGGACAGCGATGATTGGATTGATGTCAATATGTATGAGGAAATGTTGGGGTATGCCAGGGGAAATTCGCTGGATATGGTTTGTTGTGGGTTGATTTATGAGAAGGGAGGACTGTCGATTCAAAGATGCAATGAGGCCGCCCCAGGAGTGTATGATTATGAGGCGGTGCAGAAGAAAATATTGCCAGGGATATTGGCGTTTGGAACAGATTATGCAAGGGACAGGAAAATAGAACCTCATCTGGTGGATAAGTTAATCAAAAAAGAAATTATTATGAACGTATTGTCGGAGATAAATGAACATGTATATTGGGGGGAGGACGTACTTAGCGTTCTTAAGTGTATTCTGCATTCAAACAGAGTGGGGATTTTGGAAAAATCCCTGTATCATTACAGAATCCATAGTGCTTCAATATCATTAAAAAGGGATGTCAGGGCGATTGATTCTTATCAACGGTTGTTATGTGATTTATTGGACATAGCTGATCAATCAGAGGAGCTTTATGATCAGGTAAGATATTACTCTGTGGCAGCTTTGCGTCATATGCTGAGAATAGGTTTAGGAGTAAAAAGTGAGAAATTCTGGCTTTTTCCCTTTGAAGATTTTAAGAAGGGGATTTCTATTGCACTCTATGGAGCCGGAAGTGTAGGAAGCTGTTATCACGCCCAAGTGTGTGAAACAGGTTATTTTAAGAGGGTGGAATTATTTGATTCTAACCGTATATCGGGAAGAGTCAAAGGACCGGAAGAGCTTCATCCGGAAGATTATGACAAGATTTTAATTGCGGTGGACAATGAAGAAACCATGAAGTCTATTAAGCAGTCGCTCATGGAGCGTGGTATTTTGGAGAACAGGCTATATTGGAAAAAGCCAAGGTGGGTGAGGGATACGTTCCGCTTTTGCTTTTGAATTTATGTAAAGGGGGGACAGGAGTCTCACATGAGACTGGAACGTTTAGTGCAGGAAAATATAGAGAGTGTTGTGGGCAAGGGTATTGTCTGTTATGGAAAATCCGAATCCTATCTCAGGGAATTGTGTGCCCGATTCCCATTGCAGGATAAGCTTTTGGGAATCATAGATGACAATAAGCGCAGTCAGGGGGAATTGCTGTTCTGCGGCAGAAGACTGCCGGTAATGGACTCGTCCTATCTTTCACAGATCGATTGGAAGGAGAACATCCTTCTAATCACGGATGACTATTACCGAGAGGATTATGAGACTTTATGCCAAAGTAGCTGTGTCGCGGAAAATGCAGATATTATTTACTATTTTGCAAACCGGGATACGGAATGTGAGCTGGTATACCGGGAGCATTATCAGAATCATGCGCTCGAAAATAGGATTGTATTTCGCAGCGGTCCTCAGAGTTCTGCCTATGTGAAGGGAATGGACTTTGCGGATAACGCACGGGCTTTGTTTGAATATATGCTTGCGCAAGGGTATAACGAACGGTATCAATTGGTCTGGCTGGTAAAGAACCCGCAGGAGTTTGATAAGTGGCGAAACTATAAAAACGTCGAGTTTTTGTCCTTTGACTGGTCTGTCTCAGAAAACAGGGAGGAGCGCGACCGCTATTACAGGGCGCTTTGTCTTGCAAAGTACATCTTTTTTACGGACGCATACGGATTTGCGAGAAACTGCCGCCCGGATCAGACACGCGTTCAACTGTGGCATGGCTGTGGTTTCAAAACGAGGGTGAATTTTGTGCGCTGTGAGAAAAGATATGAATATACGACGGTGATCAGTGAAGTCTATTCAAAAATTCACCAGGATATTTATGGACTCCGGGCTGACCAGATGCTGGTGACGGGATATGCAAAGCAGGATTGGCTCTTCTGTCCCGCCAGGGACTGGCAGGAGAAGCTGGGAGTTGCAAAAGCGCAGAAATACATTTTCTGGCTGCCGACATTCCGCACGGCGAAAGCAGGGCTTGATAATCTGAACGAGTATGATCTGGAGGGGCAGACAGGACTTCCCCTAGTCAGTACATATGAGGAATTATCGCAGTTGGATGGGCTTTTACGGAGTCTTGATATGGTGCTTGTCTTAAAGCTGCACCCGTTCCAGGACAGGGAAAAAATAGGCAGGTTTGATATGGGAAATATAGTGGCGCTGGACAATGAACAGCTTGCGGATCTGGACATACAGATCAACCAGCTGCTGGGGCATGCGGACGCTATGATCAGTGATTATTCCTCAGCCGCAGTGGACTATATGCTGCTGGATCGGCCGCTTGGATTTACGCTGGACGATGTGGAGGAATATGCGAAAAGCAGAGGGTTTGTATTTCCCAATATTAAGGAGTGGCTGCCAGGCAAGGAATTGTTTTCCTTTGAGGACTTTTGCTCTTTTGTAAGGGAGATCGGGGCGGGTGTAGACTCTACGGGAGAAAAGCGACGGGTATTAAGGAAAAAGATGCATCGATATGGGGATGGCTGTAACTGTAAGAGGATTGTGGAGGCGTTGGGGCTGTAGTTTCGCGTAAATCTGCTTTAGATAGATATAATATCATTATAGATCGGAAGGAATAAGATGAATTTTGAACTGACAGCACTTAGTTAAGGGGAGTTGATGTTGAGAATCCATTAAATTTAGAAATGTTGGGATGGAGGGTGTCTATGACTAAATTTTCAATTATTACAATATGTTACAACGCAGAGGACTCTATAGGCAGAACGGTAGATTCTGTTTTGGTTCAACGTTATAGAGATTTCGAGTATATTGTGATTGATGGCGGTTCTACAGATCGGACATTAGCCGAGTTGAACAAGCGTTCACATGAAAAGTTAAATGTCAGTAGTGAACGGGATGAGGGAATTAGTGATGCATTTAATAAAGGAATAGGTAAGGCGGAAGGCGAATATCTTTTTTTCCTTAATAGTGGTGATTATTTCATAAATGATTTAGCATTGGATATTGTATCAAAAAAGTTGGAAGAAAATCCCTCTGAAATATATACGTTTTCTATTTCAACTATTTTAAATGCCTGTATTCCCAAAGATGAGGAAGAGGGGCTGCGTTTATGGGAAAGTTCTATGATTCCTCATCAGGCCACGTTTATACGCAGGGATGTATTTGGCAAGGTGGGTAATTTTAATCCCTTTTTTAAAGTCAGAATGGATTATGATTTTTTTAGTAGATGTTATCTGAAAAAATGTTCCTTCGCATGTTCCCCAATAGTTATTACTCATTATGACTCCAGCGGAATATCGTCTACAGACGGATATACGGCTGTAAAGGAAGGCATGTCAGCTAGTCTGTTATACAGGGATAAAGTGGACTCTCAAAATGTGCAATATTGGAAATTTTTGATGGAACAAAAAAAAATTGAAGGTTTTGACACAAATGTAGTGGATGAGTTAAATAGATATAGAAAACTTTCAGATAAGTATTTTAAAACAATAAAACTTATGAATAAATGGATACAATATTATCAGGATAATAAAAAAATATCAGAGTATTTTAATAGAAATGATTTTAGAACGATAGCAATTTATGGCATGGGGGATGTGGGTCAAAGATTATTTAGTGAACTTGTTAAAAGTGACATAAAAGTAAGTTTTGGTATTGATAGAAATAGAAACCTTGTTTTCCCAGGATTGAAAATTGTAGACTGGACAGAGGATTGGGAGATGGTAGATATTATAGTGATAACACCGTTTTATGAATATCAGACCATAAACAAAGAAATTAAAAAGAAATGCGGATATAAAACAATTTCAGTGGAGGAATTATTTGTCTAGTATTAAGGATTGACTTGGCAAACAAAGCGTTTAATATGAATATAGTTATACCTGTGAGTTCAGCAAATATGTGGATATTGAATGAAACAATTTTATACGTTAAGCGGAATATTCGGCATAAAAAAATTATCATAGTTGGAAGTGCAAGTCTGCAGCAGAAATGTGAAAAAATTTCAGATATATGTTTCATGGATGAAGATAAAATGTTGGAAGGTCTAAGTTTCCAGACTGTGAAGCAAGCAGTCAAGCATAGGAATCTGCATGCTGTGAAACGCACAGGGTGGTACTTTCAGCAATTTCTTAAGTTGGGCTATGCCAGGGTATGCGATGAGGAAGAATATTTGGTATGGGATGCTGATACAATTCCATTGAAACGCCTTGCAATGTCCAGAAGAGATGGGAGACTTTTTTTTGATGTAAAATCAGAGTACCATTTACCATATTTTAAAACGATTCAGACATTGCTTCCTGATTTAAGGATAAGAGAAACCGGTTTTTCTTTCATCTCTGAACATATGGTATTAAGAAAAGAAATTGTTCTTTCACTATTAAATAAAATAGAAGAAAATGACAATATTCCCGGGCAGATATACTGGGAGAAAATAATTAATGCAATTGAAAGGAGTGAACTGCCCAGGAGCGGATTTTCTGAATTTGAAACATATGGTCAGTTCGTATTGAATTTCTACAAAGATGAATATCTGATACGCAGGATTCCAGCATTGAGAAACGGAGAATTATATTTAAGAAAGGATTTTACAGAGGCTGATTTGAAATGGGCGGCGAAATCTTTTGATATTATATCTTTTGAAGGAAGGGGTAAATTTTATAAATATGAATTTTTATGGAATGGAAAACTGCGGAAAATTATCAGTTTAAAGACTGTTGTGTGGTTGGATGAAATGTTTTTTCCTTCTCATAAACTTATAAAAGATGTACGGCGGGTAAAGCGTTAATTATAGGTGGCTTTTTCCCTGGGAGCCTTCCCTGCATCCTCAAATGCATAGAGGTAATGGTCGCCTTTGATCTTTGCCTTCTTGAAAACCACATGTGCATCAATTCCGGTCAGACACCACCGAAAAAAGCATGTCATTGTCTGCAATACGGACA
>CAMWYJ010000028.1 GCA_947178445.1 uncultured Clostridium sp. | reverse complement strand
CAGAGTCTGGTGAATGCGGCAGTGGGCAGTGCCGGAATCAGTGGTGTGACGGTAAAGGTGGAAGGTTTCACAAAGACGGAGGCAACTACGGCAGCGGCGGGAAGCATTCGGGGTAAAATTACGATTCGCTGCGGGAATGAGACAGAGACTGTAATGATAGTTCAGACCATTGCAAAGCTGCCAAAAACCGACAGTACGGGAAGCATGACAGAAGAGGAAAAGGCATCGGTAGGAAAGCTTGTAAAGGGGCTTGGTGTATCCGAAGAGACGGCGGCAAAAATCCTTGCAGTGGCGAAAGAGCTTAAGGTTCCGATGGAAACACTTCTGATTGGTGAGAACACGCTGGCAAACCACAAGTCGGAAGGGGATATAAAAGGCTCAACCTTCCAAAAGCTTCAGGCGGCGGTATCGAAGACAACGGCAAAGAGCGTGAAGCTGACATGGAAGAAAGTAAAGGGAGCGGACGGCTATCAGGTTTATGCGGCAAAGTGCGGCAAGGCAAACAAGCTGAAGCTGGTGAATGATACCAAAAAGGGCAGTACCTATACGCAGAAGAAGCTGAAAAAGGGAACGGCATATAAATATGTGGTGCGTGCATACAAGGTGATAGACGGCAAAAAGATTACGATTGCGGCATCCAAAAGTATCCATGCTTTCACAGATGGAGGAAAATACGGAAATACAAAATCCGTGAAAGTAAATAAGAGCAAAGTAAGCCTGAAAAAAGGAAAGACGTATAAGCTGAAGGCTTCCGAAGTGAAGGCGAAAAAGGCGCTGAAAAAACACCGGAAAATCTGTTACGAATCAAGTAATGAAAAGGTGGCGACTGTCACAAGCAAGGGTGTGATCCGGGCAAAGGCGAAGGGAACCTGTACGATTTATGTCTATTCGCAAAACGGTAAGCAGAAGAAGATAAAGGTTACAGTAAAGTAAACAAAAACGATGCGAAAGCATTCGGTACACAGCGTTAGGTCTTTGAAGATGTGTACCGAATGCTTATTTCATTTTGGGGGTATTTAATATGTTATCAAAAAAACGGAAATCAATACGTGATTACTTTACAAAAGGAGAGATTGCATTATGGTGTATATCCGTTACACTAATTGTGGTATCTTTTTTTGTGTTTGACAGAGAAAAATATCTGACACTAGTTGCCTCTTTAGTCGGTGTAACTTCTTTGATCTTTAATGCAAAGGGAAATCCGTTTGGGCAATTTCTTATGATCATATTCAGTATATTATATGGCATCATCTCTTATACATTTACTTATTATGGAGAAATGATAACCTATTTGGGAATGACCGCTCCAATGGCTTTTTTTGCTCTGGTTTCATGGCTTAGGAATCCATACAATGGAAATAGAGCAGAAGTGAAGGTGAATAGGCTGAAATTCAAAGAGCTCCTTTTTATGATATTGCTGACAATTATTGTTACGTTTGTATTTTACTATATTCTGACAGGCTTTCATACAGCAAACCCAATACCAAGTACTCTATCCGTTACGACAAGCTTTCTTGCCGCTTATCTGACGTTTAGAAGGAGCCCGTTTTATGCGATAGGTTATGCTGCAAATGATGTTGTACTTATTATCCTGTGGATATTGGCAACACTTTCCGATCGTTCATATTTGTCGGTTGTTATTTGTTTTGTTATGTTTTTGGCGAATGATATTTATGGATTTATTAATTGGTCGAAAATGCAAAAGAGCCAAGAAGCAAATAATTAAGTTATGCAATTTACAATTATGATACCGTAGATGGCAGATTATGCAAAATCAATTTGAATAAACGCAACAACGATTAGAAATCATTAAAAATGGGGAGAGTGTGAAATAGTAGATTCATTCAATAAGGGGATTGTATTGAGTGAAAAGTCTTATTATAATAAAAATGATGATGAGAATGCGATAGACAGTATAAAAGGACGAATTGTAATTTAGAAATCTGGCTTGTTCTATATAAAAGATAAGGGAAAAGAATATGAAAAAGTCTACCAAATACTTAAAAATATTATGCAATTTTGTAGCAATGCTGATTATCCTTTTTGGAGTGTTTTATATACTTCCAAGAGCAGTGATATATTTTATGCCATTTGTCGTGGGATTTGTGATTGCGCGGATTGCGAATCCGGTAATCCGTTTTTTAGAAAAACGAATTAAAATAAAGCGTAAATATGGCTTTGTGCTGATGATCGTATTGGTGATTGCTGCAATCGTGCTGCTCTGTAATGGTGCGATTTCTCTGCTCTGGCAAGGACTTCAAAGCTTTTCTGCTTATCTGCCGACCATGTATAAGAACGCTGGTGAAGAGATTAGCGATGCAGCAAACAGTCTGGAGCAAATGTTAAATGGGTTGCCATTTTTTGAAGATTTGGATTTTGATAAATATGAAACCCTCCTACAGGATTTCCTTGAAAGCCTGGTGACGGATTCTGGTGGGAATACTGCGGATACACTAGGGACGGTTGCAAAGAGCATACCCAATATTTTTATCAGTGTTATCATGGGACTGCTTGCCACTTATTTTTTTATTGTGGATAGAGAAAAACTGATTGGTCTCGTCAAGACACATGTACCACAAGCATTCCAGAATAAATGCAAAATGATGTATGACCAGATTGTAGGTGCTGTGGGTGGTTATTTTAAGGCACAGTTTCAGATTATGTTTGTGATTTATGTGATTTTAGTCATAGGTCTGATGATTTTAGGCGTAAATTATGCATGGTTGATTGGATTTGGGATTGCATTTCTTGATATGCTGCCGGTATTTGGTACCGGTACGGCACTTTGCCCTTGGGCAGTGATAAAGCTTTTTGCAGGTGACTACATGATGGCGTTGGGGATGCTTGCTCTATATGGAATCTGTCTGGTGGTACATCAGATTCTGCAGCCTAAGCTTGTGGGAAATTCCGTTGGTATGGATCCATTTGCAACCCTGTTTTTCATGTATATCGGCTACCGGGTAAGCAATGTACTGGGGATGATCATTGCAATACCGGTGGGGATGATTTTAATCAATCTCTATAAGGCAGGTGCTTTTGATACGCTTTTGTGGTGTGTAAAAGAGGTTGTCAATGATTTTAATGAATTTCGGAAAGTAAAATAAGTGGAAAGATAGATAGCGGAAGGAATAGATAGGAGGTTGTTGCTGTGCAGGAGAGTAACAAGGATTGGATTATGGCAGAAGAACGCGATGAAGTGTTAGAACTTCAGTGCAATTTGGATGATATGCCGCCGGAGGAGTTAGCGTATGCAATGGAGCGGTTATTCGATGCAGGAGCGTTGGATGTGTACACGGTTCCGATTGGGATGAAAAAGTCACGGACAGGGATTATGCTTTCCGTTCTTTGCAGGCAGGAACAAAAGAGCGAGATGGCACAGCTTATTTTTCGGCATACAACCACGATAGGCATCCGGGAATATGTCTGTAACCGGATGATTTTGAAACGGAAGGAAGAGGTTCGGGAAACGGAATATGGTTCGGTCAGAGTTAAAAAAACATACGGTTACGGTGTGGAGAAGGAAAAACTCGAATATGAAGATTTAAAAGAAATTGCGAACCGCACAGGAAAGTCTATCGGGGAAATCCGAAAAGATTTGCAAGAAAATGCAGAATCGTGAACAAAAGATTGTTATGTGGATGGTGGATAGGAGAGAGAGATGACAGATACCTTAGAGGGCTTAAATGAAGAACAGATAGAGGCTGTGACGGCAACGGAAGGATATGTAAGAGTGATTGCGGGAGCAGGGAGTGGAAAGACGAAGGCGTTGACACACCGGTATGTATATCTTGTAAATGATGTAGGAATTGCGACAGCAAATATTTTATGTGTTACATTTACGAATAAAGCAGCGAATGAAATGAAGAAGCGCATCCGTAATATGATTGGAGACCAGGATACTGGCATGGTCTGCACTTTTCATGGTTTTTGTGTGCAGCTGCTTCGGGAGGATATTCATACGATGAATTATCCGGATGGTTTTCTCGTGTTGGATACAGAAGATGTAGAGGCAATGCTCCGGAACGTTTATGAACAGGCAAAAATTGATTCAAGGCAGTATACCTATGATATGGCGCTTGGTATGATTGGAAGCCGCAAGTCACAGCTTGAACATATACCGGTTGTTTTGAAGATGGACATGAAATCCCTGCGGGAGAAATATTTAACATCCCCAAAACAGGAGGACCGTATTTTTTATGGTTACCTTTACGAGCAAAAGAAGAGCTTTGCTTTGGATTATGATGACTTGATGACCTTTGCTTTTTATATTTTGCAGAATTTCGAAGAAAAACGGGTAAAATGGCAGCAGCGGCTGCAATATGTCATGGTGGATGAATTCCAGGACGTATCTGGAATGCAGTATGAAATGGCAGAATTATTAAGCGGCTATCACAGGAATCTGTTTATTGTAGGAGATCCGGATCAGACGATTTATACATGGCGGGGAGCAAGAATAGAGTATATTCTTAACTTTGATAAAATCCATGAGGAATGTATTACGATTATCATGGATAAGAATTACCGTTCTTCTGCAGATATATTGAATGCATCGAATTCGTTGATTGAAAAGAATGAACAGAGGATAAAAAAGAATTTAAAGGCGGTAAAAGGCACAAATGTTCCAGTGGTGTATAACCATGCCAAAACCACAAAGGAGGAGGCGGACTGGATTGTAAAGCAGATTGATCTGTTGCTGCAAAATGGCAGAACCTATAATAATATCACGGTTTTGTACCGTTCTCATTTTGTGTCAAGAAGCATAGAGGAAGCATTTTTAAGGGCAAAAATTCCTTATGTGATATATAGTGGAGTTGGGTTTTATAATCGCAAAGAAATCAAGGATGCCATAAGTTATCTGCGGATGCTGGTTTTTGAGGATGACCTGTCTTTTAAACGGATTATTAATGTTCCGAGAAGAAATGTTGGAAAAAAGCGCATGGAGTTTTTGGAAGAATATGCCGCCAGGAACCAATGTAAACTATATGAGGCACTGTTGGAGAATCAGGAGCATCCTCTTATAAAAAGCAGTGATGCCGGTAAGTTCATCCGGCTGATAGAGGGTTATAAGCAATCGTTTGCCCTTTATAAACTGACGGATCTGCTGTCCGGACTTATGAATGAAAGCGGTTATGATGCAATGCTCCGGCTTTCCGGGGAGAATGGAAGACTGGATAATTTAGCTGAGCTTAAGCAGTCTTTGTTTCATTATGAGAATGATGCTGGAGAGGAGACTTCACTGGCAGATTATTTGCAAAGTGTATCGCTGCTCACCAGTATGGACAAGGAAGAGAAAAAGGATGCAGTGAAAATGATGACCATTCATACTGCAAAAGGACTGGAATTTCCCTATGTATTTATCTGTGGTATGAATGAGGGGATTTTTCCGAGTAAGCATGTGGATTCAAAGGATAAGTTAGAGGAGGAACGCCGTCTTGCCTATGTAGCATATACAAGAGCAGAGCGAGCATTGTTTTTAAGTGATGCAGAGGGAACAAATTTTGATGGTTCCTATCGGTATCCATCGAGGTTCATTTTTAATACAGACAAGATGTATCTAAGCTATACAGTGGAATTAGAACAGCGGCTGGTGGATTCGGCAGCTCAGTTTATTAAGGTGAGTGAACAACGCATGAATGGCGAAATACCAAAGCAGCGAATAGTGGGTGAGAAGGTTGTTCACAGTCTTTTTGGGGAGGGGACGGTTTTAGAGGTGAATGAGCAGGAGAAATATTATGTGATTCAGTTTGAAAAGACGGCAACACCGCGGAATATCAGTTTTCGGATTGCGCTGGAGTGATATAGGGCTCGTTAGAAAAATCATGGACTGGCAGAATGACACAAAAATATGTCTTTTATAGGTAAAATTCACAATATCAGGGTGTGTAAAGCCAGTTGAAACACGACTCTTTTGTGAATTTTCACAACAAAAAAGGGAAAAACAAGAAATATTCATGCATTTTAAGCCTTGCTATTATGTTAACAAGAAAGTATTATAAGGGAGAAATTAGTAAAAGAATTGAGGTGACAATATGCAGGAATTACAGGTATCCCTTAATACAATTGATAAGGTGAAGTCGTTTGTCGATAAAATTTCTGAGATGAATGGGGAATTTAATTTAGTGGCAGGAAGATATGTAATTGATGCAAAGTCCATTATGGGTATTTTTTCTTTAGATATTTCGAAGCCGCTTTTGTTACAAGTCCAGAATATAGAAGATCAGGATGTATTTGACGAAATGATTCAAAAATATGCATTATAAGCAGTGCAAAATGAACATATGATAAGAAAAGAGCCTGCCGCTCGGGGAAAGCTGAGTGTGGCAGGCTCTTTTTTGCACTGGTTAGGGGAATTCTTGAAGCGCTTTAAATATTCCTTAGTTGACGTATTTTTTGATCGCCTCAAAGCTTTCTTTACTTATAACATGCTCGATACGGCAGGCATCCGCTGTAGCAATTTCTGTTGGAACCCCCAGCTTTATGAGCCAGTCAGATAGAAATTCGTGGCGTTCATATATCATTTCTGCAATTTCCCTGCCGGAATCTGTTAAATATATGAAGCCCGCATCGGTTACAGTGATGTGTCCGGCTTCCCGGAGCTTCTTCATGGCAATGCTGATGCTGGACTTTTTAAACCCTAATTCATTGGCAATGTCAACAGAACGGACAACCGGTAAAGTTTTGCTTAAAATTAGTATGGTTTCCAAATAATTTTCTGAAGATTCATTTGTTGTCATGGCAATTCTCCTGTTTAAATAATATATTTACTAATAATGTTAGCTTTTTCAAGTTGAAATTAGTATAAATATAACATAGGTTTTTATTTTTGACAAACAAAAACATAATGGATAAAAAATATCAAGAATGTTCTTGACAACTATCACATGTTAGATTATACTAACTATAGTAAGCTGCAACAGTAATTTTTGAGTAAAAAGAAAAGAGGTTGATAGAATGCCGTTATCTATGGTGAAGACAGGTGAGGAGAATACCATTAAAAAAGTAGGTGGAAGGGAAGATACCCGTAGATTTTTGGAAAATCTGGGTTTTGTAGTCGGAGGAGTTGTTACGGTTGTATCAGAAATGAATGGCAATATGATTGTGAATGTGAGGGATTCCCGTGTTGCCATTGGTAAGGATATGGCAAATAAGATTATGGTGTAGTGTGCTGTTTTCCAGTTGTATTTTTATGTCAACAATGAATATTATATGTAAAGAAGGAGTATATTTATGAAAACTTTAAAAGAAGTTACCTGCGGGAAAACTGTGAAAGTGAAGAAGTTATCCGGTGAAGGTCCGGTAAAGAGGCGCATCATGGATATGGGCATCACAAAAGGAGTCGAGATTTTTGTACGAAAGGTTGCTCCCCTTGGTGATCCGGTTGAAGTGACTGTAAGAGGCTATGAGCTTTCTCTCCGTAAAGCGGATGCTGAAATGATTGAGGTAGAGTGAGCGGTTTGGCAGATGTCGGGAAAGTAGAATCCCGATTATATTTTTGACTACTAGTTAGGAATATCTAACGAAAGAAAGAAGAAACAAATAAAAAGTAGAACAGACAAACAAAAAGAAAGGGAGAATGGAAATGTCAATTAAGATTGCATTAGCAGGTAATCCAAACTGCGGTAAAACAACATTATTTAATGCACTGACAGGTTCGAATCAGTTTGTAGGTAACTGGCCTGGTGTTACGGTGGAGAAGAAAGAAGGCAGATTAAAAGGGAACAGGGAAGTAACCATTATGGATTTGCCGGGGATTTACTCTTTATCTCCGTATACTTTAGAGGAAGTTGTGGCTCGTAATTATTTGTTGAATGAAAAGCCGGATGCGATTATCAATATCGTAGACGGAACAAACCTTGAGCGAAATCTTTATCTTTCAACCCAGATTGTGGAGCTTGGGATTCCGGTTGTCATGGCAGTCAATATGATGGATATCGTAGAAAAGAATGATGAAAAAATCTACATAGATAAGCTTTCTGAAAAACTGGGCTGTGAGGTTGTTGAGATTTCAGCGCTGAAGGGTACTGGTATTGAGAAAGTGGCACAAAAGGCTGTGGAAGCAGCAAAGAAAAAGAAGATGATAAAAGTTGTCCATAGCTTTGACGAGAAGGTGGAACATGCAATTAAGATGGTTGCGGCAAAGCTTTCTGTAGAAGAGGCACAGTCACGGTTCTTCGCAATCAAACTATTGGAGAAAGATCAAAAGATTGTGCAGCAGATGGAAAGCGTGCCGGATATATCGGATGAAATCAAGGGGCTGGAGGATACTTTTGATGATGATACCGAAAGTATTATTACGAATGAGCGTTATGTGTATATTTCTTCTATTATAGGAGAGTGTGTAAGCAGGAAGGCTTCTGCCGGAAAATTATCGGTATCGGATAAGATTGACAAGATTGTGACAAACCGTATTTTGGCGCTTCCGATCTTTGCAATTATCATGTTTATCGTGTATTATGTATCTGTAACCACAGTGGGTGACTGGGTGACTGGCTGGACGAATGACACCCTGTTTGGTGAGTGGATTGTTCCGGGTGTGGCAGGTGCATTAGAGTCACTAAATTGTGCAGACTGGCTGACCGGTCTTGTGGCAGATGGTATTGTTGCAGGTGTCGGCGCAGTGCTTGGTTTTGTACCGCAGATGCTGATTTTATTTATTTTCCTTGCATTTTTAGAGGCTTGTGGTTATATGGCAAGGGTTGCGTTTATTATGGATCGTATTTTCCGTAAGTTTGGTCTTTCCGGGAAGTCATTTATTCCAATGCTGATTGGCAGCGGTTGCGGTGTTCCGGGTGTTATGGCATCCCGTACCATTGAAAATGAGCGGGACCGCAGGATGACGATTATGACAACGACTTTCGTTCCTTGTGGAGCAAAACTTCCGATTATTGCATTGATTGCCGGTGCGTTTTTTGATAATTCAGGATGGGTTTCATGGAGTTCCTACTTTGTAGGAATCGCAGCGGTTATCTGTTCTGGTATCATTTTAAAGAAAACAAAAATGTTTGCTGGTGATCCGGCGCCATTTGTCATGGAATTGCCTGCCTACCATATGCCGACGGCTGGCAATGTATTAAGAAGCATGTGGGAACGTGGATGGTCTTTTATCAAAAAGGCTGGTACAGTTATCCTTATTTCTACAATTATATTGTGGTTTTTACAGGGATTTGCATGGGACGGCGGTTTTATTATGTTAGAAGCGGAGGAACTTGACCAAAGCTTTTTGGCATCCATCGGTAATGTGATCGCACCGATTTTTGCACCGCTTGGATTTGGTAATTGGAAAATGGCGGTTGCAACGGTAACCGGTTTGATTGCAAAAGAAAATGTTGTTGCGACTTTTGGTGTGTTATTCGGATATGCGGAGGTTGCAGAAGATGGTGCCGAGATTTGGAGTCAGCTTGCTGCTTCCATTACTCCAATGGCGGCTTATGCGTTCCTTGTATTTAATCTTCTCTGTGCTCCATGTTTTGCGGCAATGGGAGCGATTAAAAGAGAAATGAACAGCGCAAAATGGTTCTGGTTTGCGATTGGATATCAGTGTGCGCTTGCCTATGTTACAGGTCTTTGTATTTATCAGATTGGAACTTTGGTCATGGAAGGAACCTTTGGTGTGGGAACCGTAATTGCATTTGTATTTGTGATTGCATTTTTATATCTGTTGTTTCGTCCATATAAGGAAAGTCAGAGTCTTGAGGTGGATATTAAGAACACGGTAACTGCAAAATAGAAAGTGCTGCTTATGATTAAGCTGTAATAGACAGTTGAGAAAGTAGAGTTTTGCTCATAGCTAAAGTTGTAATATTATGGAGGTGTTTGTATGGGAACTGTTATAGTAGGAACAATTGTGGTCGCAATTGTGGCACTGGCAGTCGCTAGTATGATCCGGGATAAGAAAAATGGAAAATCCATACAATGTGGTGGTGATTGTTCAAGTTGCAAAGGTTGCCATTAATGATATATGATATGACTGTTCATGGTTGAGGAGTGATATCATAAAAAATAAATAAAAAAGAAAGTTAAAACAAACTAAAAACAAAGAATAAAAATGGATTATAACTTAATATTTGGTAAAAATGACGAATGGAAAACGGAGCAGATTTTGGCAAATAAGACATAAAAAAGCATAAAAACCTGTTCCGTTTTTTGTGAAAATAATAAAAAACCGTTTGTACAAGGTATGAGGGGGCAGAAGAATTTTTAAAAATAATTAGAGAAATCAATGAAAAATGACTAGCTACATACGAATTGTACAAAAATGACGAAAAAAAGGGTTGCAAAATTATTCAAAATGTTATATAGTAGTCAATGAAATTAATTACATTGGTATTGTTATCGTGGTAAACCATGGTAATATACATATAACTTTTTATTTTAAACCAACTTAATTAAAGGGAGGAAAAAGTCTATGAGAAAGAAATTATTAAGTGGACTTCTTGCAGCTACAATGGTTGCAAGCTTAATGGTAGGTTGTGGAAGTGATACAACTACAGAAGCACCAGCAGCTAGTGATGATGCAACTACAGAAGCACCAGCAGATGCAGGTGAAGAGCCGGCAGCAGATACCAATGAGGTAACTGATGCAGGCAAGATGGAAGCACCTAGCACAGATGGCTGGGATGATTCAAAGAAGATTTATGTATACCTTTGGGATGCAGATGGTGAAGGCAAGGTAAACAGTGTTCTTAATCAGCTTGGTGATCTGAAGGATTATATTGAGATCGTTAACATCAATGCTGGTGGACAGTCTGATGAGTACAAGAACGCTGTAAACAACGCTCTTGATGGTGGTGACAAGTATCCATCTATCATCCTTGCTGATGAGGGTATCGCAAAGCTTTGGTCAGAGACAGACAAGACTGCTGATTTAGGCAGCATCGGTGTGTCAAGCGACATGTATGCTAATGCATATTCTTACACAGTTAACTATGGTAGCTACAATGGAGCACAGAAGGCTCTGTCATGGCAGGCAACACCAGGATGTTTCATTTACCGTGCTGATATCGCTTCAGAGGTACTTGGAACTGATGATCCTGCAGAGGTAGCAAGCCAGATTTCTGACTGGGATAAGTTCATGGAAGTAGCAGAGAAGATGAAGGGTGCTGGCTACAAGATGGTATCTGGTACAAACGAGATCAAGTATCCTGTATTAAACCAGAGATCAAATCCTTGGGTTGATGTTGCTAGCGATGGAACAGAGACATTAAAGTTAGATGATACACTTTCTTCTTACATTGAGAAGGCTAAGGTATTATATGACAATGATTACACCAACAAGGCTGGACAGTGGGAAGCTGATTGGCAGGGTGCTATGGCAGAAGGTAATGTATTCGGTTACTTCGGCTGTACATGGTTCATCGGTTCTATGGAAGGTAACTGTCCTTCAGATGCAAAGAACTTCGGTCAGTGGAGAACAACTACTGGTCCTGAGAGCTACTACTGGGGCGGTACTTATGTAATGGTTGGTGCTGACACACCGAATCCGGAGTTATCAGCATACTTCGTATATGCTATGTGCTGTGATGAGGATATCATGTATAACCTTTCTAAGGAGACAGGCGATTTCGTAAACAACAAGGCAGCAGTTGAGAAGCTTGTTGCTGATGGTGTTGGTGCAAGAGATATTCTTGGCGGACAGAATCCGTTCCAGACATTCTCAGATGCTGCAACATCTATCAATGTACAGTCAACATATATTGATGGTAACATTTTATCATATGTTGATGAGGCATCTAACTCTTACAACAGTGGCGACATTTCATCTTTAGATGATGCTATCCAATACATTAAGGATCAGGTTAAGACAAACTTTGATTATATTGTAGTTGAGTAATCTGGAGTTGTTATAATAGAAGGATTCTTGGCAAGTAAAATTATGCACCGATGTGCGCAAGCATGTTGGTGCATGGTTTTACTAAAAATAAAATGGATTGGGAGTGAGACGGCGTGAATAAAGAGAAGAAAAAAACAGTCGAATATGGAAGATATGGTATTATTTTCCTGATACCGTTCTTTGTGGCATTCTTTGTATTCCAGTTTTACCCGTTGCTTTATACCATTTTCAAGTCGTTTATGTATGACCAGAAGGCTGGTAGAAATGCAGTGACGACAGTGGCGGGTTTAGGGAATTATACGAATTATGTATTTGGCGCCGCCGGTCAGGGGGAATTCTGGCAGGCATTGCTGATTACAGTTGTATTATGGTTATTGAATTTTATTCCTCAGATTCTGATTGCTTTGCTGTTCGCTGCATGGTTTACGGACAGCCGCAACAAGCTAAAAGGAACCGGGGCTTTTAAGGTTATGATGTATATGCCGAATATTATTACTGCGGCAACGATTGCGGTATTGTTCTACAACTTTTTCAATGTCAACGGTGTATTTACAAAGGCATTTATAAAGATGGGAATTGTACCACAGACAGGATTTATGGAAAAAGGATGGGGTTCTCTGTTCTTGATCGCATTTATCCAGTTCTGGATGTGGTATGGAAATACCATGATCGTGCTGATTGCTGGTATCTTAGGTATCAGCCCATCTCTGTATGAGGCAGCTATGGTGGACGGTGCAACCTCAAGACAGCAGTTTTTTAAGATTACAGTACCACTGTTAAGACCAATTTTGCAGTATACGATGGTAACCTCTGCAATCGGTGGTCTGCAGATGTATGATATCCCGCAGTTGCTGAATAAGGGTGGTCCGGTTGTAACAGTAGGCTCTACACAGGTAAAGTCAACGACAACCGTAGTTATGTTAATTAAGAATTATGCTTCTGTTGGTAGTGCGACAGAGAATTTAGGTCGTGCTTCTGCCTATTCCGTAATTCTGTTCCTTGTAACGTTATGTGTCAGCATGATTTTCTATAAAGCAACAGCAAAGAAGAATTAAGAAGGGAGGAGAGAAAGTTATGGATAATACAGCAGAAAATGGAAGTAGTGTAGCGAAGATTGTCAGAATGGTTATCTGTATAATCTTTTGTATTATGGCAGTACTCCCTTTCTATATCTTAATTATTAACTCAACATTGCGGCATGCAGATATTGCTGCAGGTATTAAGTTTATACCAGGTACACATTTCTTTGAGAACTTTAAGAATCTGTTTGACCCGAACAATCAGATTGTAAGTACATTCTCCTTGTTTGAGGCATTTCGGAACTCCCTGATTATTACGGTTCCGGCAACGATTTTACAGATTTATTTTGGTTCTTTGACAGCATATGCATTAACTGTATATAATTTTAAGGGAAGAGACTTTGCATGGGGCCTGATTTATGGTATCATGATGATTCCGACACAGGTATCTATCGTAGGTTTGATTAAGGTAACGAAGCTTACCCATATGTTTGGAACATTCTGGCCAATGATTTTACCGGCGATTGCTGCTCCAACTACAGTTTACTTTATGAAACAGTATATGGAAAATGGTCTTTCTATTGAGGTTGTAGAGGCTGCAAGAATTGACGGTTGCAGCGAGTTTAGCATATTCAACCAGATTGCACTGCCATTGATGAAACCGGCTATGGCAACACAGGCAATCTTTGCATTCGTTGCATCATGGAATAATTTGTATACACCATCTATTTTGTTAGGTTCTAACAGACAGCTGTCTACATTGCCGATGTATGCAGAAGCAATTCGTGCAAATGATAAGAGACAGGACTTTGGTCAGGTATATACAGCACTGTTATGTGCGATTTTACCAATTATTGTTGCATATTTTGCATTATCTAAGTACATCATCGCTGGTGTTGCACTTGGTGGTGTGAAGGAGTAATGAAATTTTGTTGATTTATATTGACATTTTTTAATAGAAGTGCGATTATACAAAATGTGATTGTATGATTGCACTTTTATTATTTTATATATTCTTTGCTATTTACGGGAATAGCTGGGAAGACGGAATGGAGATTATTATGAAAAAAAAGATGAAACATTCACAATTTATGCAGGGAAAAAAGAAAAGACTGCGTGTGTCGCTGGTGGGATTACTGATTGTAACAATGCTTTTTGGCTGCGTAGGCTGCAGTAATGCATCGAAGGGTAAAGTGTCTGTAGAGGAAGCAAAAAGCACCATTATCATGTCCCTTGGAGATGATTATGATGTGACACTAAGTGAGTTTTATCTTTATCTGATACAATATCTATATATGCAGCAAATGGATCCGGACAGCATGTTGGATTCTGATGATTCATCTGCAATAGATACCGTTCTTAAACAGATGCGGCTGGAGCTTGTGGAATACCTCGTTGCATTGAACACAGAGGATGTCAAAGTAAAACAGGAGAATCTGGATGCGGTAGAAACGGATACAGCCAATTACATGGAGCTTTTTGGAAAAGATTTTCTTGCAGAGTATGGAATTGATGAGGCATGTGTAAAACAGCTTTTTACGGAGCAGGCATATATCATTGCGTTAACGGATAAGGCAGTAGAAGATATGAAAAAGGATTACTATGAACAGTATTCGAAGGAATATGCTGATAACACCTTTTGTAGTCTCAGCTATGCATTATTTCCAAGTATCCGGTATGATGAAGAGGGGAATGCGCAAACAGATGATGATGGGGAATATATTTCCTTATCGGAGGATGAGATGAAGGAGCAGTATGCGAAAGCGGAGGAGCTGCACAGGAGAGCTTTGGAAGGAGAGTCGTTAGAGGACTTGATTGAGGAATATGGAATCTCTGCATCTTCCGGAGAAGAACATAATTACAAAGGTGCTTACAGTGCCAAATTGAATCAGGCAATTGAAAATATGAATACTGGTGATATATCGGATATTATAGAGACAGAAGCGGGTTATATGATTGCCAGGATGGATAATCCGGACGATACGGATTACAAGGAATATGTCATTCAGTATGCGGCATCCGATACCGCAAACAATATGCTGACGCAGATGCAGCAAAACTGGTTAAGTGCATCCGGATATTCGGAGGCAGAGGCAGATAAGGAGCAGTTATCGAAGATTGATATTAAAAACCTGTGCCAGCGGATGAAGGATAATGGAATATACTAAAAATATGTGACATCTGCAAAGAAAAGGCATGGCTAAAAAAGACGAAGAAAAGGAGGTTGTCATATTGGCAGCTTATGATTACCAAGAAGAAAATATACAAAGTGATAATCCGGGGGGGACTGCAGAACCTGACGAGTCAAAGCTTAAACGAGGAATGGATATATTTGGATGCCTTTTTGCACTAAATGTTGTTTTTGTGATAAGCTGCATTCCGATTGTTACCATTGGAGCAGCATTTACTGCATTATATGCAATGATGTATAAGATTCAAAGAAGAGACGATTATACCGTAGTAAGGGAATATTTTATAGAGTTTCGCCAGAATTTTAAAAGAGGGACGATATCCTGGTTGATTATTGTCTGTGTGTGTGTTATTTTATGGGGGCAGTATACGTATGTCTGTAATTTTGAGGGCGGTCTGGTTTCTTTTTATTCGGTTGCCTTAGTAGTGGAAGGAGTTGTTTTTGCGCTGGTTCTTCCATTTGTCTTTCCACTTTTGGCATATTTTGATAATACAGTAGGGAATACCTTTAAGAATGCATTTTTCTTAGCTGTCAGCAATCTCGGTTCGTGGATTAAAATGTCAGTGGCATGGGTTGCAACCATTGCATTTTCTTTTGGATATGAGATTATCATACTGAACACATGGTATTTATGGTTATTACTGATGTTTGCCCTGCTTGCATATGGAACCTCCCTTACAGCGCGAAAGGTATTTGACCGGGTAGCAGTGATGCAGGAGGAAAAGGAAGAGACTGAAAAATTAAAAGAGGAGAAGAAAGCAGCCAAACCGGTGAAACGTTCAATTAAAGAAAAACAGGCTTTAGTAGCAGCAATGAAGGAAGAAGATATTCCGGCAGGGGAAGAGAGAGAAGATAATTCGGCAACGGAACATGGACTGGAGACAGGAAATGTCCCGGATCATAAATAATGGTGAAAAATTTATGGGATAAAAAGTTCCCTCTGGCTTAGGCGGAGGGAATTTTTTAGAATAGGAAAAAGGTGTTAGAATGTGTAAAAGGCAGGGCAAAAGTATGCGCAAGACGAACCGGCAGCAGGATGAACAAATAAAAAACAATCCGCATGTAGAACAAAAAGCGGTTCAGCAGGCAGAAGGATTGGAAAAGCAGGATACGAGGGGAAAAGACACAGGGAAAGAGACTTTGCAGCAGGAACAAGAGGATTACAAACGTATGCTGGAAAGCTTTTCGCGGCACAAGAACCATAGCCTGAAGACGTTGCTTGCTATTTACAGGGGGCAGTATTTTAAGATTTTTCTGTCTGTGCTGTTTTTTGCAATAAAGCATATGCCGGTGCTGATTTTGCCAATTGTGACAGCAAATATTATCAATGCCGCCACGTCTCCGGATGAACAGACAATGCACATCATCTTTGCGAATGTAGTGGTGATGAGTTTATTAGTGTTACAAAATGTTTTGACAAATTATTGGCATACCTATTTTTATGCAAGGGTGACCCGGGATGTGGAATGCCAGCTTCGAAGCTCTATGGTAAGGAAGCTGCAGCAGCTTTCGATTACATATCACAATGAAATACAGTCGGGGCGTTTGCAGTCAAAAGTGATGCGGGATGTGGAACAGATTCAGAATTTGTCCTCCCAGGTATTTATTACCATCTTAAGTATGGTTTTTAACATTGTTGTTGCCTTTTGTGTAGTATTTGGTTCGTCCATAACAGTTTTTTTGTTTTTTTTAGGACTGATTCCAGTATCTGTATTCATACGGATTGCATTTCGGGATAAGATTAATCGTAGAAATCACGGGTTCCGAAAAGAAATGGAGGAGACTTCCGTAAAGGTAATGGAGATGGTGGAGCTGATTCCCGTTACCCGTGCACATGCATTGGAAGAGACTGAGACAAGAAAACTGCATTCCCAGCTTAAGAATGTAGAACAGGAGGGGTTTCGGCTTGATATGCTGCAGTCATTTTTTGGCTCTATCAGTTGGGCATCCTTTCAGGTTTTTCAGGTGCTGTGTCTTGGATTTACAGGCTATTTGGCAGTAAAGGGAGAGATTCAGCCAGGAGATGTGGTAATGTATCAGACTTATTTTGGCACAATTGTGAATCAGGTAAGCGGTTTGATCACATTAATTCCGATTATTTCAAAGGGTTTGGAGTCTGTAAACTCTGTTGGAGATATTTTGCTGTGTAATGACGTGGAGGATAATAGTGGAAGCAGGAAAATCAAGAACGTCAAAGGCGACATTTTGTTTTCGGATGTAACATTTCAGTTTCATGATGCAGAAACACCGGTGTTTGAACACTTGAATTTTGAGGTGAAAGCAGGAGAGACAATCGCTTTTGTAGGGGCTTCCGGTGCAGGTAAGACCACAATCCTTAATCTGGTAATTGGATTTTTCAGCGCCACAAAGGGAAAAGTATTCATTGATAGGAAGGATATGAAAGATTTCAACCTGCAAAGTTATCGTCAGCATATTGCGGTAGTTCCACAGACTCCGATTTTGTTTACCGGAACGATACGGGAGAATATCACCTACGGTGCAGACGACGTTTCAGAGGCATTTTTGCAGGAGGTGGTAAAGGCTGCAAATCTGGAGGAGCTGGTGAAGGAATTGCCAAGGGGGCTTGATACGGAAATTACAGAGCATGGTTCAAACCTGTCGGGAGGGCAGAGACAGAGAGTGTCCATTGCACGTGCATTTGTAAGAAATCCTAAAATCTTGATTTTAGATGAAGCAACCTCCGCTCTGGATACTATTTCCGAGAAAAAGATTCAGGATAGTATTGATAAACTCGTGAAAAACAGGACAACATTGATTGTGGCGCATCGCTTATCCACAATTCGCAATGCAGATAAAATTGCAGTGGTTGGGGAAGGCGGAATTGTTGAATATGGAACCTATGAGGAACTGATGGAGAAACAGGGAATATTTTATGAAATGTGTTCTCTGCAGGTTTAGTGTATTGACACGTTGATATTTAGGCATACCTACTTGTATCTTTTGAAAATATGTGATATAGTAGTAAAGTCGTTTTAACGCTTTTAAGTATTAAAGTGTCAAAGAACGAAAGTAATGTGAATCAAAGGAGTATTGAAAATGAAAGAGATTTCAAAGTTAATGGGGTACCGTGAATCGGTAAAGGTTGTGGATGCCACGTTGAGAGATGGCGGTTTGGTAAATGATTTCGATTTTTCCGATGAATTTGTGAGAGCTTTGTACCAGGCAAACATTAAGGCTGGTGTGGATTATATGGAGTTTGGATATAGAGCAGATAAGACTATGTTTGATGAGGATAAGTTTGGAAAGCTCAAGTTTTGTGATGAGGACTATATCCGCAGTATTGTTGGAGACAATGACAGTAACTTAAAGCTTGCAATCATGGCAGATGTAGGTCGTTGTGATTACAAAAATGATATTATCAATAAATCGGAGAGTGTGATTGACTTAATCCGTGTGGCAACTTACCTTCATCAGATGCCGGCAGCAATTGATGTGATTGAAGATGCGGCAAACAAAGGTTATGAGGTAACCTGTAATATTATGGCGATTTCCAATACCCAGGAAACAGATTTGAAAATTGCATTAGAGGAGCTTGGAAAGTCGCCGGTTGATGTATTTTACATAGTTGACAGCTTTGGCGCACTGTATCCGGAGCAACTTGCAAGACTTGCAGACATTTATTTGGATGTTGCTGCAAAGTATGGAAAGAAGGTTGGTATTCATGCACATGACAACCAGAAGATGGCTTTTGCAAATACCGTTGAAGCAGTTGGAGATGGCGTGGACTGGCTGGACGGAACTTACCTTGCAATGGGGCGTGGTGCCGGGAATTGTGCAATGGAATTGCTGCTTGGATTCCTTCGAAATCCAAAGTTCAATCTCTACCCTGTACTCAAGTTTATTGAGGAATACATGATACCAATGAAGGAGCAGGGTGTTGTATGGGGGTATGATTTACAGTACTTAATGACTGGTATTTTAAACCAGCATCCGAGAACTGCGATTGCTTACACAAAGGAAAAGAGGAAGGATATTACCGAGTTTTACAAAGAGGTTGTGGCGCAGGATTAAAAAGATTTCATAAAAGAGTGGAAGGGGCAAAGATTCGTTTTGAATTTTTGCTCCTTTATTACAGGAAACGTATAATATGAACACATTGATTTTGCATGTCATCATGTGCTATACTGACCATACAAATGATTATGCAAAAAAGTGAGGCGGAAACTACAATGAAAGAGGAAGGAAATACATTAGGAGAAGGACACGACCACAGGATACATGTTCTGCTGCAGTACTATTACAGAGTGCTAAAGCAGGATTTTAAAAGTTTGTTGAAATGGATATTATTGGCGGTTTTTACAGGTTTGACCGTAGGTGGGATAAGCAGCCTGTTTTCTTTTGTTCTGACTGAGGTTACAGTGTTTCGTGAAAAACATCTGTGGGTATTTTTCTTTCTTCCGGTGGTCGGTGTCATCATTGTTTTTTTATATAAGAAAATTGGCAAACAGGATGGTGGTGTAAACCAGGTCTTTTCTACGATTACCACAAAGGATGATGTAGCATTTCGCTCTGCCCCACTCATCTTTGTATCTACTGCGCTTACCCATTTGGTGGGCGGTTCGGCAGGAAGAGAGGGTGCGGCAATCCAGCTTGGAGGCAGCGTTGGCAACCAGCTCGGGCGGTGGTTAAAGCTCGATGAGCAGGATCGCCACGTTATGGTTATGAGCGGCATGAGCGCTGCCTTTTCGGCATTGTTTGGCACGCCGATGGCGGCAGCGATTTTTTCCATGGAGGTTGTAAGTGTAGGGGTTATGTATTATACAGCACTTGTACCCTGTGTGATTGCATCCTTGATAGCCACTAATTTTGCAGCGGGACTTGGTATTCATCCAGAGGTGTTCCATGTTTCAAAAATTCCGAAACTTACAGTGGTTTCCGGAGTGAAAATGGGAGTGATTGCTTTTGGGTGTGCGGTGCTCAGCGTTGTTTTCTGTATTGTGTTAAAACAGACAAGTGTTGTCTTTCATAATAAACTGAAAAACAAATATATCCGTGTTGTTGTTGCGGGTATTGTGATCATATTGCTTACCCTTTGTCTTCGCACCACAGATTATATGGGAGCCGGAATAGGAGGGATTACCAATGCCATTGAGCACGGGCGGGCAGAGCCCTTAGCCTTTTTCTGGAAAATGGTACTTACGGCTATTACTATGCGGGCAGGCTTTAAAGGTGGAGAAATTGTGCCATCCTTTTTTGTGGGAGCAACCTTTGGATGTTCTATGGGACATTTATTAGGGCTTTCTCCTTCACTTTGTGCGGCAGCAGGAATGGTTGCTGTATTTTGTGGTGTAACAAATTGTCCGATTACTTCCATTCTCATAGCTTTTGAGCTTTTTGGCTTTGAGGGAGTTGCCTATTATTTGATTGCGGTATCCATAAGCTATGCATCGTCTGGTTATTACAGCTTATATAAAGACCAGACAATCGTATATTCCAAATACAAGGCAAAATATGTGAACCACCATACAAGGATGTAGGGCACCTTATTCACAGAATATACACTTGTGCTGAAGTGAACTCTAAGGTGTATAATAATGGTAGTGTTATAATTAGGTTTTGAAAATCAGGGGTTACAAGAGAAAGGAAATATTTATGGAAAACAAAATGTCAGTGGTAAAGGAAGAGATTAAGAAGGCAGTAAAGGGCAAGGATGAGGTTGTAGAAAAGGTGCTTGCAGCCATGCTTGCAGGGGGGCATATCCTCTTAGAGGATATTCCGGGAGTGGGCAAGACGACTCTTGCTATGTCTATTGCAAAATCCATGTCATTGAGTTATAAGAGAGTACAGTTTACACCGGATGTTCTGCCGAGTGATATTGTAGGTTTTTCAATGTATAATCAGGATACAAAATCGTTTGAATACCAGCAAGGCGCTGTGTATTGTAATCTGTTTTTAGCAGATGAGATAAACCGTACCTCGCCAAAGACACAGTCTGCCTTATTAGAGGTTATGGAAGAGGGAAATGTTACAGTAGACGGTGTGACAAGATCTTTGCCGTCACCATTTACCGTGATTGCGACGGAGAATCCGTTAGGATCATCCGGTACCCAGATGCTGCCGGAATCCCAGCTTGACCGCTTTATGGTCTGTCTTTCTATGGGATATCCCAAACATGATGCAGCTGTTGATATTTTAAGGGATAATGCGAAGAAACCGTTATCCCTTTTGCAGAATGTGATTTCCACAGACGAGTTTGAAGCATTACGCCAGAAGGCAAACGACATGTATGTTCATGATTCCATTTATGATTACATTGTAACGCTGGTGGAAAAAACAAGAACCAGCCAGTTGTTTGCCATGGGAGCCAGCCCAAGGGGAAGTATTGCACTGCTTCGAATGGCAAAAGCAATGGCAGTGCTTTCCGGCAGGGATTATGTAACACCGGAGGATATCAGCAGTGTATTTTTTGATGTATTAGGGCACAGGGTGAAGCTTAGTACAAAGGCACGGGCAGAAGGTAAGGATGTAAAAGATGCACTGGAAGAACTGTTTGCAGAGGTAAAAGTGCCTCGTACCTAGAGGGAGAAATATATGAAAAGAATCTGCAATTTTTTGCGGTATGGAATAGTAATTGCATTAAATGTGTTTATTATGGTAGCGTTTCACAGCTACGTCAATTTTGTGCTGCTGGTGGTACTTATTTTATTTCCCTTTTATAGTGTGTGGAGTCTTTATAAGGTGAAATACAAGCTGGCTTTTCAGATTACAGTGCCGATTGAACCGATGGAGAAAAAGGATGAATTTTATGTACATCTTGCGCTCCAAAATCCAACAAGGTATCCTCTTGTCAATGCCACAGTCAAACTGATTACTGCGAATCCGTTTTATCAGGAGGAGGGAATACACTATCTTAACATGCCAGTGCGGGCACGGAAAAAGACAGAGGTGACCTATCCTGTAGAGATGGATTATTGCGGAAGGTTTGTGATACGGGCAGAGGAAGTACGGCTGATGGATTTGCTTGGTATGGTAGAGACGGTATTGCCGCTTTCAGAGGAAAGAGAGTGTATGATTTTTCCCAAAGGCGAGCTTCGCAATCAGGAGGCGGGGCAGCTTTATATGAAAGGCGTAGCAGAGGCAATGGAAAGTAAGGAAAAGGGCTATGATTTCTCAGAGATTAGTGGAATCCGGGAATATATTCCTGGTGACAAGCTGCAGAATATCCACTGGAAATTATCAGTTAAAAAAGACGAGCTTATGGTGAAGGAACGAATCAGTGTGTCCGCTATGCAATTAAACGTATTGGTGGAGCTTGCGAATGATGATGATATGCGCCTGGAGTCCGTACTGGAATTGGCAGATAGTGTGACAAAGTCTTTTGTGGCACAGAATTTGCCGTTTACAGTATATTACTATAGTACAAATAAGGGGGCACTTACCGGAACTTTTATCGGTAGTGAGGTAGAACGGCGGGAGTGGCTTTCCATGGTCTTGTACGATCAAAGCTATAAGGACATTGGCAGGGTAGAGAAACTGTTTTTACGGGATATATCAACGGATAGCACTTATCTCTATGTGGGATATGCGAATGGAACGGAAGAGACAAATGCGCTTTATGGCGCTCAGCAGACGGTGGCAGTGCTGAGAGGTCAGCTTTGATCAGGAACATCAGAGAGGCAGAATAGAAAAGTGTAAAGAGCTTCATATGCGACCTTGAAAATGGGGAATTAGTATGTTATTTCAAAAAAGAAAAAAAGAGGAACTGCATAAAGGAGATATTTTTTTAGCAAAAGGAATTTATCTGAAAAAACCGGAGCTTCAAAATGGCAATATTGTTTTAAATTGCTTTTTACGGTCACTTATTGTGTTTTTACTTGTGTTCGGTTCGGTTGGAGGTTTTTTATCCGCTTTTGATATATCTTATAATATAGGACTGGTAGTAGTGTTTTATCTTCTACTTTCCACGTATTTCTCGTTTTTATATGCAACATCTAAAATGATTTATAGGGATTTTGGTTATATTTTGTTTTTTGGTGTGTTTGTCGGAGCGATTTACCTGTTCCGGATTTATGCCAATTCCGGTTTTTATGTGGTTGTAAACACTGTTTTGCAGTATGCCCAGAATTTCTTTAATTTGTCCGGTGTAAGAGAATATGAGGTGCAGATTGACAGGGATTATCTAACAGTGGCGATTGTGGCAATTTTTATTGGCATGGTCATGATCATCATTTTAAATATCTGGATGTATTCTACCATGAGTATTGCATGGACGATATTGTTTACGTTTCCGATTTTATTGATTCCGCTTTATATGATGCTGACACCGGGAATGATTTATCTGACAGCTCTTTGTGCAGGATATATGGCAGTGATTGTGTTTAAATCGAACGGGCATTTTGTTGTGTTTGCATGGGATGCGCCGTTTCGGATTCGAGGGTTAAAAAAGAACAGGATCTCTTATACACAGGATGCAGGTATTTTCCGACAGACATTAACAGGTATGGGAGTGCTGCTTTTAGGCGTAGTGATGATGGTGGAATTGGTTTGGCCATCCGCAAGGTTTGAAAGTTTATTTAAGGAAGACAAATTAAGGGAAAAAACGCAGGAGACGATTGGAAATTTTATTTTGTTGGGCTTTGCAGGGATGTACAATCATTATCAGTCCACCGGCGGAATGAGCGGTGGAAAGCTGGGGGGAGTTTCAAGTGTTCGTCCGGATTACCAGCCGGATTTGATTGTGTCCTATACGCCATATAGTACGGATACAGTGTATCTAAAGGCTTTCACGGGAGGAAGATATGGTGATAACCAGTGGGAGAGCCTGTACGGCAGAGAGACGTATGGTGTAGTGGGAGAAATGCAGGATGGCAGATACTTAGATCCGGATGCGGATTGGAAAGATGATATTGAAGTCTTTAAGGAGGAGAGTCTGTGCAATGAAGCAGGGCAGCTTTATGAAGCGGAGGTTGAAGGAGCCAAATACAGTGCAAGCGGTGTAATGGATGTTAGAAATGTTGGGGCAAGTACGGAATATCTGTATTACCCATATTATACAAAATTTGAGGATTATTCGATATATAATAATCATAGCCTGATGCCGACTGCACAGGGACTTGCTATGAATCAGGAGACATCCTACCTTTATTATCCGAAAATTGTTTGGGAGCAGGATTTTTTAGAAAAGCTTCCAAAGGAAATGGAAACCTCCGCTGTCTCTGAAAGGTTTTTAGAGGTTCCAGAGAAGAACCAGGAGGTTATCCAAAATGAATGTGATAAGATTGGTCTTACAGATTCCATGTCGGAAAATGAGATTATACAATCCGTAAGAGATTATTTCCAGGAGAATATTCCATATACATTAAAGCCTGGAGCCACTCCGAGAAACCAGGATTTTATAAATTACTTTCTGACGAAGAACCGGAAGGGATATTGTGCACATTTTGCCTCTGCTGCAACACTTATTTTCCGGCAGATGGGTATACCGGCACGCTATGTGGAGGGATATGCGTTTTCATTTGAGGCAGCGCTTGCTTCCGATATAAATGAGAGAAAGAAATACGAAGACTATTACTGGGGCTATTCCTCAGTAGGTGAATCTGCGGTTCTGGATGTGGAAGTGACGGATGCAATGGCACATGCATGGGTGGAAGTGTATGTAGATGGTTTTGGATGGAAGGTTGCAGAAGTGACACCGAGCAGCGGAGGAGAAGTGGATGAGGATGATTTTTGGTCTGCGTTTACGGACTTCTTGAACAATGGAACCCTGAGAGAGATGGGTGGAGCTGGAAATCGTAATATAACGTTTGATATAGAAAAATATACATGGTTTTTATATGTGCTCTATGGTGTGATAGCAGCAATGCTGCTTGTATCAGGTGGAAGGCTCATATATAGAAAGTGGTGCCGTTACAGGAAGTGTCATCAGGAAAACCGGGCAGAAGCATTGATTGCATATTATGCAGATTTGTGTGACATACTCCGTATATGTGATGATTCCTTTGCGTACTGTAAGAATCATATGGAACAGCTTGTTTATATGAAAGCACAATATGGTATTCATATGGAGTGCGAACAGATATGTGAACGCTTAGAGCAGATTAGCTTCGGTGGGCAGCTTCTTTCGGAAGAACAGTTAGAGGAGATAAGAAAGCTGCTGAAACAGGTAAGAAAGGCTGTTTGGAAGCAGGTGTCATGGCAGTGTAAGGCGGCTTTGTTCAGAAGATAAAAAGCAATCTTGTTGGTTTACAAAAGATATGATTCGATATATCAGGAATTTGTAGATAATGAGGATGTAAAATGAAGAAATATTTATTACTGGCTGTGGCTCTGGCGGCTTTTGTACTACTATACCAATGGGCAGATAGTCATATAGCAGTGACAGAGAAATGGATACAGGAGAAGTATAGCGTATATACAGGGTATGGAATGAAGACAGAGAACAGGAAAGCCGTTCTTGTGTCGTCTTTTCAAATGGAAAAACGTGTCATGGAAATGGAGGAGGCAAAAAAACTTGCTTTAAAGAAACAGGAGGAAGAGCAGAAGCAGGATGCATTTTTAAATGCTTGTATTCAGGAAATGACATTGGAAGAAAAGATATCCCAGCTTATGATTCTTACCAATGAAAGGGATATTGCAGAAGAAAACCTTCGAAAAGAGCAGCCGGGAGGTATCATCCTTTTTGATGCCGATTTTAATGGCAAGACGATAGACGAGATTACAAAGCGCATAGATTTGCTGCAATCTTATATGAAGTATCCGCTGTTTGTGGGTGTAGATGAAGAAGGTGGCGAAGTGAGCCGTGTGGATGGACTTTTAAACAAAGAGATATCGGAATTTGCAAGTGCCAGACAGCTTGGAAATACTGCGGATTGGAATGCCCTGACGGACGAGACAACCCGGAAAGCAAGATTGTTAGCATCAATGGGAATTAATCTGAATTTTGATCCGGTGGCAGATATTGTGACAGAAAAAAATGCATATATGTATGAACGGTCGGCAGGCAGTGATGCAAAGACAGTGTCTGCTTATGTAGCTGCCGTTTTGCAGGCAATGGAACATGAAAATATAATGGGCTGTCTGAAGCATTTTCCGGGATATGGCAATAATGGTAATACCCACAGGGGATATATAATGGATAAGCGCAAACTGCAAAGCTACCGGGAGTCGGATTTCATTCCGTTTCAGACAGGGATTGAAAATGGAGCAGACATGATCATGGTCTCCCATTTAGTGATGGGTGCAGTAGACCGGAAAAATCCGGCATCGTTATCGGTTAAGGTGCATGAGCTTTTACGTGATGAGCTTGCGTTTGATGGCGTTATTATCGCAGATGATTTGAATATGCAGGCAGTGCTGAGCCATATGACGTTAGAAGAAGCATCGGGAAAGGCAATTGCAGCGGGAAATGATATGATTTTTTCGGCAGATTTTGCTGTCTCACAAAAGGGCATTTTAGATGCCATAGAGGAAGGTACAGTCACAAAAGAGCAGATTGACATTTCTACAAAAAGAGTACTGCGAATGAAATTAGAGCATAATCTGCTGACAATGGAATAGAAGGAGATAAAAAATGAAAGAGGAGAGCAAAGGAAAAGACATATCGGTATCCCAGAGACAGATTTATATTTTGTCATTGCTTTCAGAAAATCCAAAGGGTTATCAGGCAGAGGAAATCCGACAGCGCCTGCATAATTGGGATATTGATGTGAGCAAGCGGACGATTACGAGGGATATTGATGAATTGTCATTAAATTACGGAATCGGTGAGGAGGAACGGGGCGGAAAAACCTATTATTTTGCAGACAAATATACATTAAAAAATGTGGATTTTACCATTGAGGACCTGGCATCCTTTGCATTTGCAAAGGAAATGCTTAAGGAATACAGCCATCTTCGTATGGGCAGGCATGCAGTTTCTCTTATAGATAAAATTGTAGAAAAGTCAGCTTCTCTTAATAAGCTGCAATTTGATGCATTAAGTGGTCATTTGAAACATGCAGGCGGACACGCAGGCAATCATGATGTGATTGATGCAGATGTGGAGAGGATGATACAGAATGCAATTGATAACCAGAATAAGGTTGAGATTGAATATTACAGCTTTTCCAGCGATGAGAGCAGCAGACGGATTGTGCGGCCGTATCAGATGCTGCTGATAGATTCCTATCTCTGTGTGGAAGGCTATTGTGAACTTCGGAGGGAAGTGAGGAGGTTCCGATTATCCAGGATTCAGGATATCAAAGTATTGGATGAAAAGTTTGATTTGAATCGGGAACTTTCAGAATTTGAAAGACAGAATGATGCTTTTCTTAAGTTGCGTGGTACGAGAGTGGAGAAGCTGGAACTTTTGTTTACGGGGGAAAGTATACGTTATGTGAAAGAATATGAGGCAAAGCGCAGCAGGCAGCTGGTGGAAGACGTTGATGGACTGCATTTTTATGGAGAGGCGGCGGTTGCCCCGGATGTAGTACGCTGGATTCGTGGGTTTGGTCCGGAGGTTCGGGTGATAAAACCGGAGTGGCTTGCAAAGCAGTTACAGGCAGAGGCAAAGGAGATAGTAGAAAGATAATGATATGCGAAACATCTGGTAGAGAATCGTTTAGGCAAAAAGAAAAGCAACTCAGTTGAGTTGCTTTTCTTGACTGGGGTACCAGGATTCGAACCTGGAAATGACGGAGTCAGAGTCCGTTGCCTTACCATTTGGCGATACCCCATTGTTGTTCACAAAACATTATTATACACATTTCGCAGTAAAAATCAAGAGGAATTTTAAAAAATTATAAGCAAATTATAAAAAAGGATATCTTTATGAGAAAAGATAGAGTATAATAGTAACACTTAGCAAATGCGGAGTATGGATTCGGTAAGATGATATATCTGTGGCATGAAAGAGGATGTATTAGATAGTCATCAGGCTATTCAAAAGAAAGAGGACGGTATAACATTATGTATGAGATGAAACGGCAGATCACCTATTCTCAGGTGGGAAGTGATTTAAAGACAGATATTGCAATGATAACAAATTTTCTTCAGGATTGTGCATTGTTTCATTCAGAGTCAATCGGTAAGGGTGTGGACAATTTAGATGGAACCAAAACCGCATGGTTTTTATCAAGCTGGCAGATTGAAGTAATCCGCTATCCGGAATATAAGGAAAAAATTACAGTGCGGACGTGGCCGCATGCTTTTAAAGGGCTTTATGGATATCGTAATTTTGATATATTGGATGATGCGGGCAACAGAATCGTGCAGGCCAACTCTATCTGGATTTTCATGGATGTGGTAAATATGCGGCCAATGAAACCTTCAGACAGTGATATAGAGGGTTATGATTTGGAGGAAGGACTTTTTATGGATTATGCTCCTAGAAAAATTAAAATTCTAGGTGAATCCGATGAGAAAAAAGAAAGCATGGAACCGATACCGGTGAAACGTTCCTTTATTGATTCAAATCACCATGTAAATAACGGAAGATATGTGACAGAAGCGATAGAATATGTGGACGATGTGACAAAGATCCGGTCCATTCGGGTAGATTATAGAAAAGCAGCAGCGTTAGGAGATATGTTATATCCGGTGTTGTTTGATAGGGGGCATGTAAAACAGATCGTATTTGAGGATGGAGAAGGACAGCCCTATGTCATCGTGGAGGTGATGTGCGAATGATAGAGATTGGAAAATGGCAGACATTGAAGGTGGTACGCAGCAAGGAGTTTGGTGTCTATTTAGCGGAGAAAGAAGGCGACAAGGACGCAGTGCTGCTTCCGAGAAAGCAGGTGCCGGAAGGTCTTAAGGCTGGAGGGCAGATAGAGGTTTTTGTGTATTTAGACTCATCAGACAGACCAATTGCGACTGTGAACAGACCGCTTATAACCCTTTCGGAAATCGCAAAGCTTTCCGTGGCAAGCGTTGGGAATATTGGTGCATTTATGGATTGGGGGCTTGAGAAGGATATTTTGCTTCCGTTTAAAGAAATGGTCGGAAAGGTTCGGGAGGGGAGAGAGTATCTTGTATATATGTATATGGATAAGAGTAACCGCCCCTGTGTGTCTATGAAGCTGTATGAGCATTTACGAACGGATTCACCTTACGAAAAAGGGGATGAGGTAGAAGGATATGTATATCAGCTCAATGATAAGCTAGGTGCCTTTGTGGCAGTGGATAACTGCTATCAGGGCTTAATTCCAAAGCAGGAGCTTCATAAAAAGCTTCATGTCGGTGATGTGGTAAAGCTTCGGGTATCGAATGTGCGGGAAGATGGGAAGCTTAATTTATCTTTGGCAAGGCTGGCGTACCAGCAGATGGATGACGACAGTGAGATGGTATATCAGGCAATTTTATCTTATGATGGTGTGCTGCCATTCACGGATAAGGCATCCCCGGAGATTATCGAACGGGAAATGGGATTGAGTAAGAATGCATTTAAGAGGGCAGTGGGCAGACTGCTTAAGCAGAAACGTATAGAGATAAGGGAAAAATCAATTGCGGTTGTTGACCGGAGGCAGGTATAAAAATATTTATATTTGTTAACCCCGGGTTAATACATAAATGAAACATTTTTAGGAGGATATCAATATGAATAAGAATCAGATCAAGACAGACAAAGCACCACAGGCAATCGGACCATATTCGCAGGCGATTGAAGTAAATGGAATGGTATATACATCCGGAGTAGTACCGATTGATCCGGCAACTGGTGAGGTAGTGGAAGGAGATATCAAGGTACAGGCAACACGGGTGTTTGAAAGCATGAAAGCTTTGTTAGAGGCAGCAGGCTCTTCCTGTGAAGAGGTGGTGAAGACCACAGTATTTATCAAGGATATGAATGATTTTGCTGCATTGAATGAAATTTATGCAACGTATTTTACCGGGGTATTTCCGGCGCGTTCCTGCGTCGAGGTTGCAAGGCTTCCCAAAGATGTATTGATTGAGATGGAAGCAATTGCACTTAAAAAATAGGCATAATGGGTTTATCATGGATTAGGAAATGGACCGGGTGGGTTTGCCAATATAACATCCTGCGCAGGAGATGGAAACAGATTGGAGGATAATTTCTTGATACAGGCATCTATGCTTACGAAAAAGTTTGTAAGAATACAAAAAAAAGGAAAAAAAGAAGAGTTTTACGCTGTGGATCATGTGGATTTTTGTGCGCATGACGGAGAAATTCTTGGTGTTTTAGGACCGAACGGTGCGGGAAAGACCACATTACTCCGTATGTTAGGTTCTTTAATGGCGCCTACCGAGGGAGAGGTTTTCATTACAAATGAAGAGGGAGAAAGAATCACAGATAAGGAGATTTTAAAGCACCATATCGGATATCTCTCGGAGAATACAAAGCTCTATGGGCGATTTAGTGTCAGAGAGCTGCTAGGACTTTTTGCAGAGCTTTATGGATATGAAAAGGACAAGGTTGAAGAGCGAATCGAACAGGTCAGCGATCTTTTGAAAATGCAGGATTTTATTGACAACCGGATTGATAAGCTTTCTACGGGACAAAAGCAGAGAACTTCGATTGCAAGATGCCTGATCCATGATCCAGAGATTTATATTTTTGATGAGCCGACTTTAGGGCTTGATATTATAAGCTCAAAAGCAATTATCGATTTTATGAGACAGGAACGGGAACGGGGAAAAACAGTACTGTACTCCACACATTATATGGAGGAGGCTGAATTTTTATGTGACCGTATTATTATGATTGATAAAGGAGAGATTATTGCCGAGGGAACACCGGAGAATCTTAAACAGGCGACCGGGACAACGAATCTCAGAGATACCTTCTTTGCTTATATGAAGGGAGGCGATGAGAATGAATTATAGAACACTTCGGACGCTTTATAAGAAAGAGATTTTAGATGTAGTAAGGGATAAGAAAACGATTCTTACTATGATTGTGCTACCGGTCATTTTATATCCGTTGATCTTTTTGGTCGCTATACAGATTGTATCTTTTATTACAGAGACACAGCGGGAACAGAATTATCTGATTGTATATCAGAATGTGGCAGATGCCGACCGTCAGGCTTTAAATGATTGGATTGCAGGAGATGAGGATGGTCTCACCTATTCCATCAAGGAGACAAAATCAGATACGCCGGAGCAGGATTTGGAAAATGAGATCATTGATGCATACATTACAACAAAAGTAACGGATTCTCAGGTGATATATGAGGTGCATTTCTTGTCTGCTGTGACAAATTCCTATACTGTCTCAGATTTCTTAGAGGAAGAAATTGATGCTCTGGCAAAGCATAGGGCAGAACAGAATGTGAAAGAGGCGGGACTTGCCGTAGAAAAGATTCTGTATCCCGTAAAGGCTTCCCTTAAAGACCGTTCCAGCAATGAAAGTGCCATTGGAAGTATTTTAGGGAGTATCATTCCATTTTTGATGGTTACCAGTATCTTGATGGGTTCCATGTATCCGGCAATTGATGCCACTGCGGGAGAAAAGGAGCGGGGAACCTTAGAGACATTGCTTACCCTGCCAGTGGGGAACATAGAACTTATCATGAGTAAGTTTTTGTCTGTGGCAACTATCGCTGTTGTCTCAGTGTTTGTCAATGTGCTTTCAATGAGTGGAATTGCAATTTATTTATATGCAACCGTAAGCTCCCTGGCAGAAAATACGGGAAAGTTTCGTGCAGGCAGCTTTGTGCCGGCTATTTTGATTTCGATTGTGTGTGTTATTGCATTTGCATTGTTTATGAGTGCGGTGGTGATGTGTATCTGCGCCTTTGCAAAGAGCTTTAAGGAGGCAAATAACTATATCACACCGCTTACATTGGTTGTACTACTGACTGCATATATTGGATTTATACCCAATATTGAGCTTACGGATGTTACGGCATTGGTGCCTGTAGCGAATATCTGTCTGTTAATGAAAAATTTACTGGTATTCAAATATGATTTTACGAGAATCCTGATTGTACTGTTAAGTAACGTTTTGTATGCATTTCTTTCAGTATGGGTGCTTTCTAAGATATATAACAGCGAGTCTGTCCTGTTTGGGGAGTCTTTAAGTGGAGTCAAACTGTTTGAACGCCGGAAAAATATCGTGAAGGGAAGTATTCCATCCGTATCAGAGAGCTTGCTTGTTTTAGTGGTGGCACTACTTTTAATGGTTTATGTGGGAGGATTTTTATCCCTTAAAAAGCCGGTTTTTGGTGTGATTCTGCCGCAGATGTTTATAGGATTGCTGCCAGTGTTAGCGTGCCTGTATATTAAAGCGGATATGAAAAAGGTATTTCTGGTCAGGCTTCCAAGACCGGGACAGCTGCTTGGGGCTGTGCTCCTGTGGCTTGGAACAGGGAGCGGTGTGCTGATTCTCAGCAATTTGTTAAGTATGGTATTTCCAGACAGCAGCCAGAACTTAAACGATGAATATATGATGATTTTAGACGGCATTCCGTTTGCAGGTGGGCTGTTTTTGATCGCATTTTTACCTGCTGTCTGTGAGGAGCTGATGTATAGAGGATATATATTTACAGCGATGAAACAGAGGATGACACTTGCAAAGGCGATTTTTCTCGTTTCATTCCTGTTTGGATTTAGTCATTTGAGTCTTATAAAGCTAATTCCAACAATGCTGCTTGGCGTTGCACTTGCCTATGCGGCTGAGAAAACAGGCAGTATATTAGTATCCTCGCTCATGCATTTTCTGAATAATGGATTCTCGGTTTTTGTATTATACTATGGAACGAGAATTGCATGGTTAAATGACGAGAAGATGGGAATGCCTATGGTGATTGGCATGATTGTTTTATTACTTGTGGCAACACCGCTTGGCGTTTTATGTATTAAAAAGGGAAATGGATGGGAAGGATAGAAAATAATGCGTATGCGGATGGCTTGAAAAAAAGAGAAGAGGTCATATAATAAAATCACTAACAAAATAGGAGGCGCATATTGTGGATCGAACATGGAAAAGGAAATTAGTGAGAGAATGTCTGATGTGGCTGTTTTTGTTTGGAACAGGAGTTGCATTTAACGGTTTCAGTGTTGTGGCAAGCCAAATGAATGCAGCGCAAACTACAGAAGTGACAACGGAGACATCTGCCCCAAAGATATATGAAAAGCCAGGAACTCCAAAGATTACTGCACGGTACAGCCAAAAGAAGGTGAAGCTTACATGGAAAAAGGTAAAGCTCGCAAAAACCTATATGATATATAAGAAGAATACAAAGGGAAAATATGTCAGAATTGGAACTACAGAAAAGCTGACATATTCAGATAAGAAAGTAAAAAAAGGCAATTATTATACATATAAGGTGATAGCCAGCTATGAGACGGACGGGAAAACTGTGAAAGGGGGATGGAGTAAAGCCTGCAAGGTATTAGCTGACACCATTGATCCAAAGAAAAAGATGATAGCACTGACATTTGATGACGGACCGGGAATATATACAAAGGATATTGTAAAGTGTCTTGAAAAAAATAATAGCACGGCAACTTTTTTTGTGGTAGGAAACCGGGTAAACTCTTACAAAAGTGCAGTAAAGGATGCTTATAAAGCGGGCTGTGAAATTGGAAATCACAGTTTTAACCATAGTAATCTCGCAAAATTGTCAAAGGAGTCGGTAGCAAAGCAGATGCGGGATACTGACAAAAGAGTTAAAAAGATTATCGGAAAGAATACAACAGTGATGCGTGTGCCTTATGGTACAACCGGAGGTTCTGTAAAGAGTACCGTGGGAAAGCCGATTGTTTTGTGGTCGATTGATACATTGGACTGGAAAACAAGAAACAAGGGTAAAACAGTATCAGCAGTTATGGATCATGTAAAGGATGGAGATATTGTTCTTATGCATGATATTCATAAGGAAACCAAAGATGCAGTACTGGAATTGGTTCCGAAACTTAGAAAACAAGGTTACCAGCTTGTTACTGTGAGTGAGCTGGCGAAATACCGTGGCTATAAGCTGAAAAAAGGTTCTGTATACAGAAATTTTAGAAAGAATTAGACAGAGGCGTTGCTGTATTGGATAGATATTTTCTGTGGCAGACAAAAAGAGTGTCGCAAACGGCACTCTTTTTTATTGTTAGGCCAAGGGCCTGTTTTGCATTGTGGAGTTTCTCAAATAGAGAAACGG
>CAMWYJ010000027.1 GCA_947178445.1 uncultured Clostridium sp. | reverse complement strand
GCTACTATAATCTGCAATCCTTCTGCGAGTGACGAGCTTGTCACAAAGCCGGCATACCGCAGAAATTTAGTTGCTATGCAGTCGGCAAAGCTTATTGCAGGTTATATTTATGCAGATGCCGGAAATGATGAATCTACACAGGATCTGGTATATAGCGGGCATGGAGTGATTTCGGAAAACGGCAGTATTTTAATGGAGTCAAAATTGTTTACACATGAACTTACAGTTACAGAGCTGGATGTAAAAAGACTTGCGGCAGAGCGAAGAAAGATGACAACGTTTTATGATGGAGTAGAGAGTACTGCCCAAAAGAAGCATAGAGAGTATGTCTGGCAAAGGATTTCTTTCCGGCAGGAAGAGACGAAGCTTACCCGCACATTTTCCCAAACACCATTTGTTCCATCAGAGGAATGGACGAAAAAGCAACGGTGTGAGGAGATACTGACATTACAGGCAATGGGGCTTAGAAAACGCCTTGTGCATACCGGCTGCAAAACCTCTGTAATCGGTCTTTCCGGTGGACTGGATTCTACACTGGCATTGATTGTGACAGTGAAAGCCTATGATTTGCTCGGGATGGATCACAGGGATATTATGACGGTTACGATGCCTGGATTTGGAACTACGGACCGTACTTATCAGAATGCTTTACAGCTCGCACGTTCCCTTGGAACAACCCTGAAAGAGATATCTATTGTGGATGCGGTCAGACAGCACTTTAAGGATATTGGACAGGATGAGGGGGTTCATGATATCACCTATGAAAATGGGCAGGCAAGAGAACGCACCCAGATTTTGATGGATCTTGCAAACAAATATAACGGGATAGTCATTGGAACCGGTGATATGTCAGAAATGGCATTGGGCTGGGCAACCTACAATGGCGATCATATGTCGATGTATGCAGTAAATGTATCCGTTCCAAAGACATTAGTGCGTTATCTTGTGGGCTGTTATGCAGATGATGCAGATGAAGAAACGGCGAGAGTGTTATATGATGTGTTAAAGACACCGGTAAGTCCGGAGCTGCTGCCACCGGAAAATGGGGAAATTGCGCAAAAGACAGAGGATATAGTAGGACCTTACGAACTTCACGACTTTTTCTTATATTATATGCTTCGTTTTGGATTTTCACCGGTTAAGATTTTCCGTCTGGCGAAGCTTGCATTTCATGGAGCGTACACAGATGAGATTATAATAAAATGGATGGAGATATTTTATAAAAGATTCTTTTCGCAGCAGTTTAAGCGCTCCTGCGTGCCGGATGGACCGAAGGTTGGTACGGTATCTCTTTCACCAAGAGGAGATTTGCGCATGCCATCGGATGCGTGTGCTGCACTATGGCTGGACGAGATTATGAGTTTGAAGGAAAATCTTAAAAAAGTATGAATAATCTATAAAAATCTTTTTATTGCTCCAAAATGTGATATAATCACAAAGGATTAGTTGGAGGTTAACGGTTTGGAATATACAGATGCATCAAATGAACAATTGGAATCAGCGCTTTCTGGTATGGAAGATAAGGACAGACAGGCAGAAACTGCAGTAGTCGTAGAGCCGGAAGTAGTACCTGTTGTGTCAGACAACGGGCAGGAGGCTGGCGGGAAAACGGATAATGAGAAAGCATCAGATCACAGGAAGGTTATTATAGATGTTAAGAACCTGTATAAGATATACAAGGTGGGTACTACGAAGGTTCGGGCATTAAATGGTGTGGATTTTAAGGTTTATGAAGGGGAATTTTGTGCGATTGTCGGCACATCCGGTTCCGGTAAATCCACGCTTCTCAATATGTTGGCGGGATTGGAAAAGCCGACAAAGGGTGAGATTGTGATAGCGGGGCATCATATTGAGAAGATGAATGAGAATAAGCTGGTTCGTTTCAGAAGGGAGAATGTGGGATTTATTTTTCAGTCATTCAACCTGTTAGGAACGCTGAATGCGTTGGAGAATGTTGCGTTACCTTTGTCATTTCGGGGAATGCCGAAGCAGTATAGGCTGAAGAAGGCGATGAAAATGCTTAGGCTGGTAGGTCTTAAGGCGCATGCAAAACATAAACCAACCCAGATGTCAGGTGGACAGCAGCAACGGGTTGGCATGGCGAGGGCACTTGTGGTGGATCCAAAGATTATGTTTGCCGATGAGCCGACCGGTAATCTGGATTCCAGGACATCTAAGGATATGATGGCGCTAATGCGGCGGGTTGTAAATGAACATAAAAAGACACTTGTGATGGTTACGCATGATAATAGTCTTGCAGCGGTTGCAGATAAGGTGATTCGGATCGTAGATGGTAAGATTGTCAGTATGGAAGATAGAACAAAAACAGTGGAGGACGAAGAATTATGAAACGATGGACAAATAAGAAAAATAGAATAAGAAAAACACTGATGATGGCTTTATTGTGTTCTTCGCTGGTGATTTCCATACCTGTAGGGATTCCTGTGGTAAATGCAACGGATGCAACGTCTACTGCAGAGTCAGGAGATGACGATGTGGATGCAAATGGAAAACTTGGGAAGAATTCTGATATCAGAATCAGTGTAAAAGATTCAGTCTCCTACAAAGTGGGAGAAAAGAAAAAACCCTTGTCATTTACGGTGAAATCTGGTGACAGTCAAAATATTAAGCTAAAGAGTGTGTATCCGGTCATTGATACGGCATTTCCATTTGAGACAAGCGGGGATGCATATAAAGTTGTATCTGCCGGCTCTGACGAAGAGAAGCAAAAGAGTATGGAAGCTTCTTTTAAGCTGGCCGCAAGGTCGGATCTGACAACAGGATACCAGAGTGTGCGGTTTGTCTGTGAATACAGAAAGCTGTCCTCAGATAATACATGGGTTGATTATTATGTGATAAAGACCATTAATGTTTCTTTTACAGGGAAGGTTGATCAGCCGGCAGGTAATGGAGGCGGTGGCTCCGGTGGAGATGATGATGGCGGAGATGATGATGGCGGAGATGATGACGGATCTCCGTATTATGGTGGCTCCGGATCAGATGACGGAGGCAGCGATTCTTCCGGAGAGGTATCGGCACCAAAGCTTCTCATCACAGGATATGACACAAAACCGGAAAAAATCATGGCTGGAGAGAAATTTACACTTACCATCCATTTAAGAAATACTTCAAAGTCAACCGCTGTATGCAATGGAAAATTTTTGATTGGAAATGAAGCGGGAAATTTTTTGCCAACTTCAGGATCTAGTGCGGTATTTATTGAGAAAATTGAACCGGATAAGACAGGAGATTTGAAGATTGAGATGAAAACCTCCTCCGATCTTGCGCAGAAGAATTATTCCCTCGTTGTAAAGGGAGATTTTGATGATGGAAAAGGAAATGCATTTACATCAAGTGACAGCTTATCCATTCCGGTATATCAGGAGGTAAAATTAGCAGTGACGGATGTGTCCATGTCACCGGAGATGATTGGAATAGGGATGGAAGGTAATCTGATGTTTACCATTAATAACCAGGGAAATGCCGGTGTTTATAACGTGATGGTTTCTGTTGATGATCCTGCTGTCACCTGTGAGGACAGCTATGTCGGCAATATAGCAGCCTCATCATCTGCATATGCGACTCTTAATCTGGTTGGAGAAAAGGATAATTCCGATACAGGTAAGATTAAAGTGACTATCACGTATGAGGATGCAGAAGGAACTGCAGGAAAATTTGAGCAGGAAATGGAATGTTTTGTTGGTGAGGATTTCATGTCAGACATAGGCGGGGATTTGGAAGATGATTTTGAGGAGGAAGAGACAGGATTTCCAATATGGCTGCTAGTGCTCTTAGCTGTTCTCGGAATCATATTGATTGTAGTGATTATTGTTCTGATTGTGAGACAAAAGAAGAAAAAGGAAGCGGAACTGTTTGATGATGAGGATGAATACGGAGAGGATGATATAGAAAATGAAGATTTCTGATATCCTTGGAATGAGCCTGATGAATCTTTGGCGCCGTAAAACGCGGACTGTGCTGACGGTATTGGGTGTTATTATCGGTACTGCCTCTATTGTGGTGATGCTTTCACTTGGTATCGGCTTGAGAGAATCGATGTTAGAGCAGATTGGAACAGCTGGTGGTCTGACAGAAATCATGGTGTCTTCAGATTCGGACTATGGAACAGACGATTTATTGCTTGGCGATAGTACGATAGAGACATTTTATGGAATTGAGCATGTGGAGAAGGTGGAGCCGCAGATTTGGTATACCATGCCTGTACAGGCGGGTAAATATGAGAATTTTTTTACCATTGTGGGTGTTTCGGATGAGTATCTGGAAAATATCGAATTGGAGCAGGGAGAGCTGCCACAAGCAGGTGGAACGCTTAGCGTAATCGCAGGAAATCAGGTTATCACAGAATTTATGGATGTGGCAACAGGGGAGTGGACTTATTTTGAGTCGGACGAACTGCCCAATGTGGATATGTTAAATACACCAATGGTAGGCGGAATTGAAAAGGAAGAAACTAATACAGCAGATACAATGGAAAATGACAGTGCTGACACAGGAAGTTATTCGGATCCAACCTTTGCAGTAACCTCAAGTGATAAGGATGATGAGGATGATGACTTTGGACAGGAAGAAGATTTCGGTATTGAAGAGGAGGATTACAGCACGGATGATTTTTTTAATGACGAGTATGGAGATGAAAGTATGTCCTATAGTTATTTTTCGTCATCCATGAAACGTGTTCCGATTAAAGTAACCGGTGTGACCGCAGGAGATGCGGAGAGTTATTCGGAATATTCCTATTACTGTTATACGAAGCTTGATGTGTTAAAAGACTTCCTAAAGCAAAACTATTCGTTGAATGAGGTTATTCCGGGACAGCCAACGGACCGGGATGGAAAGCCTTACCGCGACTTGAAATACAGCCAGATTACTGTTAAGGTTGATGAGTCGAATAATGTAGAAGAGGTTCTTCAAACGATACAAAGTATGGGATACCGTGCGGAGGCAAATAAGGAATGGTTGGAAGAAATTGAGAAGGAATTTATGATTATTGAAGCGGTTTTGGGTGGTATTGGAGCCGTTTCTATGCTGGTGGCAGCAATTAGTATTGCAAATACAATGACGATGTCCATTTATGAGCGGACAAAAGAAATTGGAATTATAAAGGTGTTAGGCTGCGGACTGGGGAATATTCGCTCCATGTTCTTAGCAGAAGCAGCTTTTATTGGTCTTTTAGGTGGTTTGGCAGGAATCGGATTAAGTTATCTGCTATCCATTGCCGTGAATCGGGTTGCCCCATCCTTTGTCAGTGATAGCCTGGATTTGGCAGAGGGGGCATATATTTCACGGATTCCGCCATGGCTTGTGCTGTTAGCAATTATCTTTTCTACCATTATAGGAATGATTGCAGGATTTTTCCCGGCGCAGAGGGCGACAAAATTAAGCCCGTTAGCGGCAATCCGGAATGAATAAGAGTAGTAAAATGAGACAGCCATATTTTGATGAATATTTATCAAAATATGGCTGTTTTTTTAAGAATATTTTACAGTAATCTGTTTTGGCATTTGAAATTTAAGCTGATTGAGATTTTTCTGTTGCAAAGTCGATCTGCTGTATGGTTCCGGCAGCTCCGGTAGATTCCCGGAGATAAACGCCGGTTTGTCTGACAACTGCCTGGGTTTCGTTAGTGTCTAATGATTTGTGTGTAAATTCCGTATTTGCATAACCTAAATAGATAGCGCCAACATCTGCTTGCTTCAAATCCATCAGTTTATCATTGCCAGAGGCATCCTTTGTCCAGATTTTTAATTTGGAATACACAGAATCATTTTCATCAATCCATCCATTTCCGTCCTCGTCATAGGAGGCAAGGTCTTTAAAACCGTTCCCGGATTTCGTTCCAAACAATTCATTTCCATTATCAATGATGCCGTTTCCGTTTTCATCTAATGCAAGAAAACCATTTCCTTTTGCAAGCTGGGAAATCTCTTCCTTTGTGCCATCTCCATCGATATCAAAGAACCATTTCTGGTCACTGATCGTATCGGGAGCATCCTCTAACTGGATGACAAGCGGATCTGTTAAAACGTACTGCGTGTTTTCTTTAAGTGTGGAAGTCTCCTGCATGAAAGCCCGGCTCATCTCCATCGAAACGTTAAAGTCAATACTTCGTCCATCTGCAGTCTGTACGGTTCCCTTACCGTTGAAAGTTGTGGTTTCTGCCTCACTTTGCTTTGTCGTGTCTTTAGTCTGAATATTCCAGATGGTTCCAGGCTGTGAGGAAATTGTTGTAAGATCTACAATGTAAGTATTTGTCTGTTGCATCTGCAGGTAGGAGGAAGAAGCAGAATAGCTTCCGCCCAAAATACTCTGATACTGTGCCTGATAGCTGCCATGACCGAGGAGTTGTTGCCTGATCCGTTCCATAAACTGCTCTAAACGTTCAATGAGCTGCTGCCTGAAATTATCCAGTGCAGAACGTGCATCCACAAGGCTTATATTTGCGCCTGCCAGATTGGTATAAAGGTCAGAGGTAGCTGGTGTGGTGTCATCTTCAGAAGTATATGAAGGTAAGTAGGTGTCATACTGCTTAGATGCTGTACTAGAAGAAGCTTTGCTGTATTGTGAGTATGTCTGTAGAAATGAAGCAGAAGCTTGATAGCTTCCGGTTCCTTTTGTGTTAGAAGCGGTTACTGTTCTGGTTGTTTCCGTACTTTGTGTGTAGAACCGCCCTGTGTTCATATTGATTGAACTTGAATCGATTTTCATATCCGTCACCCTTTCTTATTGCAGATATTATTTATCTGTTTTTGCTTCCCCCAAGCCGCTTGACCATGTCTGCATGGCGGTTGCTGTGAGGGAGTGTCACGTACTTCACCGTTTGCTGTGAAGCTGCGGATTTTACGTTGCTGCAATTGCGTGATACGCAATGTATACCAGTCTAACCAGTGTGTATCACAATTGAAAAAGTGTTTATCAAGCTCCAATCTAACCAATATATATTTCGGAAGGATGATTGGAAATCTTTAGAGGCAGGTGGCAGCATATGGATGAAAAGTCACCAGCCGAAACAGAGTGGAGGTTGATGATCTGCGCAAGCATCAGCGAGCTTCCTTATGAAAAGAAGGTTTACAAGTTATAAAAAGGAAAGTATAATGAAAAACAGTGTGATTTGGAAAGGAACAGAATATGTATCAGATTAGGAAAAAAGATGGAAATGCAAAGCGTGCAACCGTTACGACAGTACACGGTACAATAGAGACACCGGTTTTTATGAATGTAGGAACAGCAGCAGCAATCAAAGGTGCAGTGTCTACAGATGACTTGCAAGAGATTGGAACGCAGGTAGAGCTTTCCAATACATATCATTTGCATGTCAGACCAGGTGACAAAGTTGTAAAACAGTTGGGAGGACTTCATAAGTTTATGAACTGGAATAAACCGATTCTCACCGATTCCGGTGGATTTCAGGTGTTTTCCCTGGCGGGACTTCGTAAGATCAAAGAAGAGGGGGTCTGTTTTCATTCCCATGTGGATGGGAGAAAGATTTTCATGGGGCCAGAGGAAAGTATGCAGATCCAGTCGAATCTTGCGTCCACGATCGCGATGGCATTTGATGAGTGTGCACCAAGCACGGCAGACCGTACCTACATTCAAAATTCTGTAGAGCGGACAACAAGATGGCTTGTACGTTGTAAGACCGAGATTACAAGGCTGAATTCCTTAGAAGATACAATCAATAAGGAACAGTGGCTCTTTGGAATCAACCAGGGAGGCATCTTAGCAGATATCCGGATTGAACATGCAAAACGGATATCAGAGATGGATCTCGAGGGGTATGCAATTGGCGGACTTGCAGTTGGAGAAAGTCATGAGGAGATGTATCATATCATTGAAGAAACGGTTCCCTATCTTCCGGAAAATAAGCCTACTTATCTAATGGGGGTAGGAACGCCGTCTAATATATTAGAGGCAGTGGACAGAGGTGTGGATTTCTTTGATTGTGTATATCCAAGCCGGAATGGAAGGCATGGACACGTGTATACGAATCATGGGAAAATGAATCTTTTTAATGCAAAATATGAGCTGGATAGCCGTCCAGTTTCGGAGGAATGCAATTGTCCGGCATGCCGCAGCTATTCGAGGGCATATATCCGCCATTTGTTAAAAGCGAAAGAAATGCTTGGAATGAGACTTTGTGTCTTGCATAATTTGTATTTTTATAATAATATGATGAGTGAGATTCGGGAAGCCATTGAGCGGGGGCAATATCAAGAATATAAGAAGATGCGGCTTGATGGATTTAACCAGGGAGAATAAGGGAAAAAGAAATAAAAAAGAAAAGAGGATTTTATTATGTTATCAACGTTACCAATGGTATTAGAAGCACAGACAACAGCAGCGGAAGGGCAGGCGGCCGGCAGCTGGATTATGTTGATTATGGAGCTTATTTTTATTTTTGGAATTATGTATTTTATCATCATTCGTCCACAGAAGAAGCAGCAACAAAAGATGGATGATCTACGAAATTCCGTTCAACCGGGCGACAATATCATGACAACAGGTGGTTTTTACGGAGTTGTGTTAGATGTTGTGGATGATACGGTCATTGTTGAATTTGGTAATAACAAAAACTGCCGGATTCCGATGCACAAAAATGCCATCGCTGAAGTAGAAAGAGATGAGGAAGAGGAAGAGAGTAAGGATTCTAAAAAATAAGGATATAAAAGGACAGATGCTCTGGCTATTAAGCTGTGGCATCTGTTCTTTTTTTCTGTCTAAGAGATTTTCATTTTGTAGGAAATGTTTTATATGCTGTGTCTGCGGTGCTCTAAAATTGGATGTAATAATGTGTCAGGAATCCGTAGGTTTCCGCGACCGGTACCAATGGAGATATCCGGTTTGACAACACCATGGAAATCAGAACCTCCGGAGACAAACAGATTTCTGGCAAACGCTATACTGCGAAGCTCCTGGGTTTGTCCTGAATCATAGGTAGAATAGTAGCATTCCATTCCGGCAAGCCCTAATGGGATTAATGTTTCGTCTAGCAGCCGCTCCACCTCGGATTTTGAAAGCTTGTAGGAATATGGATGGGCAAGAATTGCCGTTCCGCCAGCATTTTGAATGAGTTCAAGTACATGCTCCGGAGTTACCTTAGGTTTTGCGAGATAAAAGGGGCAGCCAATTCCTAAATATTTATCAAATGCTTCTGTTTTATTGGCGCAAACGCCTTTTTCTACTAAAACTCTCGCAAAATGAGCTCTTGTAATGACACTGTTTGGATTACCGTGTAAAAGCTCGTCCATTGTGAGGGGAATACCGGCAGTCACAAATTTTTGTATCATTTTTTCATTCCGGTCGATTCGTGCCTGTTTCAGTGCGTTAAGTGCTTCTAAAAAAGCCGGACCTTCATAATCTACAAAGAGCCCTACAATGTGAATTTCACGGTTGTTGTAGTAGCAGGAGAGTTCAATTCCCGGAATGACATGAAGATTTTCGTAGCGGTTGCCGGCGGCCATTGCTTCTGCAACTCCGTCTACTGTGTCATGGTCTGTGAGTGCAAAATGCGAAAGTCCCGCGTTATGTGCAAGTTCGACAACCTCTGTAGGTGTAAAGGAACCATCGGATGCGGTGGAATGTACATGTAAGTCAATTGTATTCATAAGGAACCTCCATTTTGCTGAACTATTTTTATGGATATGGTATAGACCGACTACGTCTATATACCTTTTGGTTGATATAATTTCTTTTTGTATTATACTTCAAATGGAGAAAAAATGGAAGAAGCTTCATAATTTACCAATTTAGGGCTAGATTTTTTTGTCGAGATATGAGAGAATATAAACAGGTACGGCATAGCTTCATTTCAGTAAATGAGGCGGCTGTCTCGTTTTAAAGACAGGCCGGAAATTTTATATTTGAAAGGAGTTTCAACATGATTTATTCACAGGAAGTAGAAAACATGTGTCCAGTAGCGCAGGGTGTGCATCATGGTTGTGCACCAATCCCTGAGGAAGCGAAATGGGTACAGGCAAAAGAAGTAAAGGATATCTCCGGTTTAACACACGGTATTGGCTGGTGTGCACCACAGCAGGGTGCCTGCAAGTTAACACTGAATGTGAAAGAAGGTATCATTCAGGAAGCATTAGTTGAGACAATTGGATGTTCTGGTATGACGCATTCAGCAGCTATGTCAGCAGAGATTCTTCCGGGTTTGACAGTTATGGAAGCATTGAATACTGACTTAGTATGTGATGCTATTAACACAGCGATGAGAGAGTTATTCCTTCAGATTGTTTACGGACGTACACAGAGTGCATTTTCTGAGGAAGGTCTTCCGGTAGGAGCTGGTCTTGAGGATTTAGGAAAAGGTCTTCGTTCACAGGTTGGTACAATGTATGGTACGCTTAAGAAAGGACCTCGTTACTTAGAGATGGCTGAGGGTTATGTCACAGCAATTGCTTTAGATGCAGAGGATTTAATCATCGGTTACAAGTTTGTTAATCTTGGTAAGATGACTGATTTCATCAAGAAGGGTGACGATCCAAATACAGCATATGAGAAGTCTTGTGGTCAGTACGGCAGAGTGGATGATGCAGTTAAGTTGATCGATCCGCGTACAGACAAAGAGATTGCGAAATAATAGAAGGAGGTAACGGTATAATGGCATTATTTGAATCATATGAAAGAAGAATTGATAAGATTAATGAAGTACTTAACAGCTATGGTATCTCCTCTATCGAAGAAGCAGAGAAGATTACTAAGGATGCTGGTTTAGATGTATATAATCAGATTAAAGGAATTCAGCCAATTTGTTTTGAGAACGCTTGCTGGGCTTACACTGTAGGTGCTGCAATCGCAATCAAGAAGGGCTGTAAGAGAGCAGCAGATGCTGCGGCAGCAATCGGTGAAGGTCTTCAGGCTTTCTGTATTCCGGGTTCTGTTGCAGATACCCGTAAGGTAGGTTTGGGACATGGTAACTTAGGTAAGATGTTACTTGAGGAGGAGACCAAGTGTTTTGCATTCTTAGCAGGTCATGAGTCATTTGCAGCGGCAGAAGGTGCGATCGGTATCGCAGAGAAAGCAAACAAGGTTCGTAAAGAGCCATTGAGAGTTATCCTTAACGGTTTAGGTAAGGATGCAGCTCAGATTATTGCCCGTATCAATGGATTTACATTTGTTGAGACAGAATATGACCCATATACAAACGAGGTTAAGGAAGTGTTCCGCAAATCTTATTCTGAGGGACTTCGTGCAAAAGTTAACTGCTATGGTGCTAATTCAGTGCCAGAGGGTGTTGCAATTATGCACAAGGAGGGTGTTGATGTATCCATTACCGGTAACTCAACAAATCCGACACGTTTCCAACATCCAGTAGCAGGTACATATAAGAAAGAGTGTATCGAGCAGGGTAAAAAGTACTTCTCCGTAGCATCAGGTGGTGGTACAGGACGTACCCTCCATCCAGATAACATGGCAGCAGGTCCTGCTTCCTATGGTATGACAGATACTTTGGGACGTATGCATTCAGACGCACAGTTTGCTGGTTCTTCATCAGTTCCTGCTCACGTAGAGATGATGGGTCTGATTGGTGCCGGTAACAACCCGATGGTTGGTATGACTGTTGCGGTTGCCGTTTCCATTGAGGAAGCTGCTAAGGAAGGCAAGTTCTAATTAAATTATGATAGATGGGGTATTTGGCTTGTTTAGTAAGCTGAATGTTGATTTCATAAGATAGAATGAATGACAGAGGACTTCTTATACTCTGAAAGGGTGTATGAAGTCCTCGTTTGTTGTGTGTAAGATACTCTACAAAACAGATTGTTTTGCGGAGGAGGTTCAAATAAAAGGATAGAAAGGCAGCTGATATGAATATACAGACAAAGGTAGTAAATGCATTAATGGAGAGAGAGTATGAAATTTCTTTTGCGGAGTCGTGTACAGGTGGACTTGCATCGGCGGCGATTGTCAGTGTTCCGGATGCATCAAAGGTGCTCGGGGTAAGCTTCGTAACCTATGCAAATGAGGCGAAAATACATTATCTGGGTGTGAAAGAAGCATCCATTGCGGAATATGGTGTTGTTAGCGAGCAGGTAGCACATGAGATGGCTGCTGGTGTTGCGAAAGAGGCAGGCACAGAGGTCGGAATTGGGATTACCGGAATTGCAGGACCTGGTGGAGGAACGAAGGACAAGCCTGTAGGGATGGTTTGCTTTGGAATCTGCATAGATGGTGAAATATCAACCTATACAAAGCAGTTTGGTGACATTGGAAGAGATGAGGTGAGGGCTGCCAGTGTGGATTTTGTGCTGCGTACATTGTATGAGCGGTTAAATTAGGTGATTGCGGTAGGAAGAGTTCGTATTCGACACGTTACACGTACCGCTTGATATGAACATATATTTTGCCCTTTTTGGTATTGCCTCCGGTATCTTCAAATATAAATTTTCCGTATCCCCTAACGGAGAATACATCCCCTTTTTTCAATATGACACTGTTGCGTCCTGTAATCTGGCCATTTAAGGTTACCCGCTTGTCTTCAAAAAAGGAAAGGGCTTCCTTCCGGGAACATTTTAAAAGACTTGCTATGATACCATCAAGCCGCAAGGATGACACGGGGAACTCTTCATCTGCCAAGGAAGGAGTAAGAATCGGAATGTCAATTCCGCAAATCTCACATTTTACGTTCGTATGCCTGACTTTTGTAAGCTCTTCGCAGATGTAATCCGCAATGCGTTCGAGGCAGAAGATATAGGCATCATTTTCTTTTATAAGGATATCGCCAAGAGTATCCCGTTCAATGCCTAAATGCATTAGGGCGCCTAAAAAATCCCGGTGATTTAAGGTCTCACTGAATTTTTCAAGCAGTGGACTTACCTTTATTACCGTAATCGGAAAGGTGCCGGCATAACCGAATTCCTCTATGCTTCCAAAGCCAACGACCTGGCGTTCACTCAGTTCATTTCCACCAAAAGTTTCATAATGGATATAAGAGATATCGTCCTGCAGCTCATAAAGCAGTGACAGATCTGCCGCAGATAAAAAATTACTGTAGGTATATATATTTTGGTTATAGGCCCGTTTCGCAAGATCTCTCAAACGTCCTTTTAATATATGTTTTTCCGTCATAATGTGTTACCTTTCCTGTTTTGGGCAATTTTGTCCATTGTTTTTGATGTTATGCATATATAATAAGCATATTGTAACATAACCTGTGCCCGGCTGTCATGTCATTTGATGATATAATGAATTGCGCTGATATGCAAGCAGGTCATCAATTTGCAGGTATCATAAAAAATCTTATAAAATTATAGTCGCACTACTTGTAATCAGGTAGGTGTCCGTGGTAGAATTTACTAATTGATTATTGATTTATGAAATCTGAGAGGAGATAAGAAATGGTACGTCATGTGATTCTATGGAAATTAAAAGAAGAGCTTTCGGGAGAAGAGAAGTTGAAGGTGATGAAGGAAATTAAGGAGAATTTAGAAGGGCTCGTGGGCAGGGTGCCGGGACTTAACAGTGTGTCTGTTATTATCACACCACTTGGTTCCTCCAATGCAGATGTGATGCTTGACAGTGTATTAGAAAGTGAGGAAGCTTTAAAAGGTTATCAGACACATCCGGAACACGTGACAGTGGCAGATACCTATGTGCGTCCATATACCGAGGTTCGGATGTGCATGGATTATGAAATGTAGGCAGATACATGGTGGAAAGGTGAGGGAGTATGCGGTTTGTAATACAGCGTGTCACCCATGCAAGCGTGACGGTAGAGGAAAAGATTGCAGGAAAGATCGGAAAAGGTTATCTGGTGCTGATTGGCGTGGCAGATTCTGATACGAAAGAGATTGCGGATAAAATGATACGGAAGATGCTGGGACTTCGGATTTTTGAAGATGAGAATGGTAAGACGAATATTAGTCTTGCAGATGTGAATGGAGAGCTTCTACTGGTATCTCAGTTTACCTTGTATGCAGACTGCAAAAAGGGGAACCGTCCATCCTTCGTAAAAGCAGGAAAACCGGATATGGCAAATGAAATGTATGAATATATTATTGAAAAATGCCGGGAACAGGTGGATAAGGTAGAGACGGGAAGCTTTGGAGCAGATATGAAGGTAGAGCTTTTAAATGATGGTCCGTTTACAATATTGTTGGATAGTGAGGAATTAGCATGACAAAAGAACAATTTAAAACGCTTGTAAAACAAAAAATATTAGTGTTAGATGGAGCGACCGGAAGTAATCTGCAGCGTGCCGGCATGCCTACGGGGATATGTCCCGAACAATGGATTTTGGAGCATCCGGAAGTTTTGGTGAAGCTGCAGGCTGATTATATCAATGCAGGAAGCAATATCATTTATGCACCAACTTTTACATGTAATCGGATTAAGCTGGAGGAGTATGGTTTAGAGGAGCAGCTTATCCAAATGAACCAGCAGCTTGTGACACTTTCAAAGGAAGCCGTGGCAAAGACCGGATACCGCGCTTATGTAGCGGGTAATCTCACTATGACGGGAAGACAGCTTTATCCAATTGGTAAGCTTACATTAGAAGAACTGATTGAGGTCTATAAGGAACAAATCCGTATTCTTGCGGATGCGGGGGTTGATCTGCTGGTAGTGGAAACTATGATGAGCCTTGCAGAGGCAAGGGCGGCGCTTCTTGCGGCGCAGGAGACCTGTGAGCTGCCGGTGATTGTCAGTATGACCTATAATGAGGACGGAAGAACGCTTTACGGAACGGATCCCAAGACAGCAGTTGTAGTGCTCCAAAGTCTTGGTGCAGATGCGATTGGAATCAACTGTTCGACTGGTCCGGCAGAAATGATTCCTCTTGTGGAGCAGATGAAGCGGTATGCAAATGTCCCGATTCTGGCAAAACCGAATGCAGGCATGCCGGAGCTTATAGACGGAGAGACTGTATATGCCATGACACCGGAGGAGTTTGCTTTACATGGCAGGAGTCTGGTGCAGGCTGGTGCGGGAATTGTAGGTGGATGTTGTGGAACCACCCCTGCCCATATCACGGCACTTGCCCAGACTGTACGGTTGATGGAGGTTCCGGATATTTCAGAGGAGAAGAAACGGCTGCTTGCATCGGAGCGCCAGATGCTAGAGATTGATATCAATGGTAAATTTTTAGTGGTAGGAGAGAGAATCAATCCAACGGGCAAAAAGAAGCTGCAGGAAGAACTTCGGGAGGGAAGCCTTGACATGGTTGTCAGGTTTGCAGAGGAACAGGAAGAAAAAGGTGCAGCGGTTCTTGATATCAATATGGGAACAAATGGTATTGATGAGGATGAGATGATGCAAAAGGCGGTTTATGAAGTGACTTCTGTGAGTAATCTTCCTCTCTGTATTGATTCCTCTTATGTAGAAGTGATTGAGCATGCTCTGCGCATATATCCAGGACGTGCGCTGATCAATTCCATTTCCTTAGAGAAAGAAAAGTTTGAAAAGCTACTGCCAATTGCAAGGAAATATGGAGCAATGTTCATTTTGCTACCCCTTTCAGATGAGGGGCTCCCAAAGAATATTGAGGAGAAAAAGGCGATAATTCACACCATTTATGATGAGGCGATACGCTTAGGTTTTACAAAGGAAGATATTATTGTGGATGGTCTTGTGGCTACCGTGGGTGCAAACAGGTCAGCCGCATTGGAAACCATTGAGACAATCCGATATTGTAAGAATGAACTTAAGCTTGCAACGATTTGCGGTCTTAGTAACATTTCTTTCGGTTTGCCGGAGCGCAGCTTTGTAAATACCGCATTTTTAACGATAGCGATTGCCAATGGACTCACGATGGCGATTGCCAATCCGTCACAGGATTTATTGATGAATGCAGCATTTGCATCAGACTTGCTGCTTAATAAAGAGGGGGCTGATGTGCGTTATATCGAGAATGTAAAGCCTCTTTCTATGACTGCGGGGGCAGCGGGAAATACGCCGAATAGTGTAGGAACGGAAGGTAAACCGGGCAGCAGTGGAAATGAGAAAGCTGTTGTCGGTGTTTCACATTCTAAGCTGTTTGAAAATGTTTTAAAAGGCAATAAACGAACTATGGTCGAGGATGTGAAAGCATTTTTGGAAGAGGGAAATGCACCACAGTCAGTGATTGAAGAACATTTAATACCAGCCATCAATGAAGTTGGGGTACTGTTTGACCAAAAAAAGTATTTCCTGCCTCAGCTTATTTCTTCGGCAGAGGCAATGGAGACTGCAATTTCATATGTGGAGCCTCTGTTGCCAAAAAAGGATAAGGAAGAAGAGGCAGCGACGATTGTGGTGGCAACGGTAGAGGGAGATATTCACGATATTGGTAAGAATTTAGTGGTGCTCATGTTGAAAAATTATGGCTATCATGTCATTGACCTTGGAAAGGATGTGCCAAAAGAGGTTATCATAGAAACAGCCATTAAGGAAAATGCCAGTATTATTGGTCTTTCTGCATTGATGACCACTACTATGATGCGGATGAAGGATGTGGTGGAATATGCAAAGGAGAAGAAGATAAGAGCAAAGATAATCATTGGAGGTGCCGTTATTACTCAAGGCTTTGCAGATGAGATTGGTGCAGATGGTTATTCAAAGGATGCGGCGGAGGCATGCAGATTAGTGGAGCGGCTTCTTTCTAAATGAGAAGGTGAAAAAGGTTACAGAGCATATGTAAAAGCTGATTACCAGAATGCGGCATTCTAATAAATTTAACAATTGACATGTATCACAATAGTTGCTAAAATGTCAATAGTTGCGTAAATGTGGGGAATCACACAGAGATGACGCACTTTTACTTCGAAAGGTGGTAATGAGATTGAGAAAGATGGTATTATCCCTGTTGGTTGATAACACATCGGGTGTGTTGAGCCGTGTGGCAGGATTGTTCAGCAGACGTGGCTACAATATTGACAGCTTGTCTGTTGGTGTGACCGAGAATCCAAAGTATTCCCGTATGACGGTAGCAGTCAGTGGTGATGATTTAACTCTTGCCCAGATTGCAAAGCAGTTGAATAAATTAGAAGATGTTGTAAATATTACAGAGCTTAAGGATGGTGAGTCTGTCTGCCGCGAGCTGGTTTTGGTCAAGGTTAAGACAAACCGGGAAGAGAAACAGCAGATTATTGCAATTACAGATGTGTTCCGTGCTAAGATTGTAGATGTATCGGTAGAGTCGCTTATGATTGAGCTTACCGGCAATGCCAATAAGATTGAAGCGTTTATTGGTTTATTAGATGGATTTGAGATTGAGTCCATTGTAAGAACCGGACTTACCGGACTTACAAGAGGCGGTGTAAAATAAGCATTTTTTGGTTTCGTGTTTTAAACAGGTGAAATCATAATAATATATTTTTAGGAGGATATAATAATGTCAGAAGCAAAGATTTATTATCAGGAAGATTGTAACCTATCTGCATTAGATGGTAAGACAATTGCAGTTATCGGTTATGGAAGTCAGGGACATGCTCATGCATTAAATGCAAAGGAGTCCGGTTGTAATGTAATCATTGGTTTGTACGAGGGCAGCAAGTCTTGGGCAAAGGCTGAGGCTCAGGGATTTAAGGTTTATACAGCAGCAGAGGCTGCAAAGCAGGCAGACATCATTATGATTTTAATTAATGATGAAAAGCAGGCAGATCTTTACAAGAATGAGATTGAGCCAAACTTAGAGGCTGGTAACATGTTGATGTTTGCTCATGGTTTCAACATTCATTTTGGATGTATCGTACCTCCGGCAGATGTTGATGTAACAATGATTGCTCCAAAGGGACCTGGACATACTGTACGTTCTGAGTATCAGGCAGGTAAGGGTGTTCCTTGTTTGATCGCTGTTGAACAGGATGCAACTGGCAAGGCTACAGAGATTGCTTTAGCATATGCTTTGGCAATCGGTGGTGCAAGAGCTGGTGTATTAGAGACAACCTTTAGAACAGAGACAGAGACAGACCTCTTCGGCGAGCAGGCAGTTCTTTGCGGTGGTGTTTGTGCGTTGATGCAGGCTGGTTTTGAGACATTGGTTGAGGCCGGTTATGATCCGCGTAATGCATATTTTGAGTGTATCCATGAGATGAAACTGATTGTTGATTTGATTTACCAGTCAGGTTTTGCAGGAATGAGATATTCTATCTCTAACACAGCTGAGTATGGTGATTATATTACAGGACCGAAGATCATCACTGAAGATACCAAGAAGGCTATGAAGAAGATCCTTTCTGATATCCAGGATGGTTCATTTGCAAAAGAGTTCTTGCTGGATATGTCACCGGCAGGACGTCAGGTACATTTCAAGGCTATGAGAAAGCTTGCAGCAGAGCATCCATCAGAGGTTGTGGGTGAAGAAATCCGTAAGCTTTATAGCTGGAATGGTGAGGATAAGCTAATTAATAATTAATCAGAATGTCCGAAGAAGAATGAATAAGCAGGCACTGTTACATCGGTTGAAATATGTGACAGTGCCTTTTTATCACAGTTATGATGATTTTAGAAAGCAAAAAGGATGTCGGGTTATGAAAAGAAGAATTTTGATGTACGCATTGTGTACAGTTTTGGTATTCGGTTTATCGGGATGTGGAAAAGAAAATAAATGGATTTTTTCTCTGAACGGAGAAAAGCTTTATGATACAGAAATAAGAGCATTTGGGGTTATTTACAGCAGTGAGCATAATATAGCAGATTCGGAGCAGCTTGGGGAAATATATGAGGGAAAACAGACATATGAAGATTATTACAAAGAAGAATTCTTGGACTTTGTAATTGAAAATACGGTTTTGTATGCGGAGGCAAAAAAAGAAGGCTTAAAGCTATCTAAAGAAGCTGCGCAGGAGGTTCAGGATAAAACAGGTGCACTGGTCACAAGCTATAGTGAGGAATGGCTTGAAATAAAGAATCTTACAAGAGAGGATATAGAGGAAGCCTATGAAAAGAAAGCAATGGGTGAGTGTTATTTAAAGGAGCAGATAACGGCTGGAGAACAGGGGGATGACAGTCAGGATGCAGAAGCGGGAGAACAGATGGAAAAGGAGCGTTATATCCGGGTATTTCAGGTGACATTTCCTACCGTGGAGCTAGATGATGAGGGAATCATTGTAACGGATGCGGATGGAAAGGGAAAGCGTTTATCTGGCGAGGAGTTGAAGAAAAAGAAACAGGAGGCAGAGGAGTTTGCACAATCTGCACAGAATGGGGAAAATATAGAACAGCTATTGAAGAAATATGATAAAACGGTGACAGGTATAGAGTATACTTTGAAATATGAGGATTTAAGTCCAACATATAAAAAGGCGGTGGACGGCTTAAAGATAAATGGAATCAGTGATGTAATTGAATCCGACTATGGATATTATGTTGTAAAGCTGCTAGATACGGATGACAATCAACATACAGAAAGAATTGCTACTTATGAAAAGAATGCTGCTATGGAAGAGAAGAAGAGTGACATCGTAAAGAAGCTGTTGGACACTTATACAAAAGATGAAGCAGAGTACTGGAATAAGGAGGCATGGGAGAATATCAGCTTTTCCAGTTTTTTGAGATGATTAAGGGATCGTGGATTCTTTGCAGGTGTTTTGAAAAATGACATGAATTGCTATGTATTGGGCTGATTGTCCATTTGGGGCTGCTGCATTTTGATAAGGCAGGAAATGAAACTGCCAGACGGAAGAATGTGGCAGCCCCTTTTGTCAGCATAGCTGTGCTAAAAAACAGCGCCTAGAGATTTTTTTTGATGGCATCAAAAAGATCTAATACACAATGTTCATCCCGGTCAAAGTGTTCACAGTTTAAACAGCTTGTACAGTCACAATTTACACAATTTGATAACTCTGTGCCCTGTGTTTTGTAGTAGGAGCTGCATCTTTTTGCCACTTCTTCATATACCTTTTTTGACTCTCTCATTTTTAACCCTTCCTTGTTAAGATTTGCATAGTATAAGTGCTACAATTATAGTATGACTTGACAAGCGATATTTCATTCAGTAAAATGAGATTATTTATGTGAAGCAATGAATCAGATGATTGATTTTGGGCATCTGGCGGCTGCAATATGATGAGAAATCTGCGGAGTATGTTTTTCATCGTATAGATATGGTTTAGTATTTCTATTTAGGAGGATAATTAATTGGAACCCGAATCGAGTGTGATGCAATTTGTGGCTCTTGTTGTTTTAGTTTTGCTTTCTGCTTTTTTTTCATCTGCGGAGACAGCGCTTACAACAGTGAACAAACATCGTCTGCGTGCGTTATCAGAAGAAGGGAACAAGACGGCATCTAAGGTGTTGAACCTGGTGGATAATCCATCTAAGCTGTTAAGTGCAATCCTGATTGGCAATAATATAGTCAATATCTCTGCTTCTGCACTGGCAACAACGTTTACGACGGAGGTATTTGGAAGCAAGTTCATTGGTGTTTCAACGGGTGTGTTAACCCTGGTTGTATTATTGTTCGGTGAGATTACACCAAAGACCCTGGCAACAATTTACAGCGAAAAGATGTCGATGATCTATATTCATGTCATTGCGCCTTTGACGATTATACTGACACCGGTTATCTGGATTGTGGATAAACTGAGCAACATTATTTTCTTTGTGCTGAGAGTGGATCGAAATGCTGCAAATAATCAGATGACAGAGGGTGAACTTCGTACAATTGTGGACGTCAGTGTGGAAGACGGTGTGTTGGAGAAGGAAGAGAAATCCATGATAAATAATGTGGTGGATTTTGGAGATTCTAAGGCAAAAGATATTATGGTTCCAAGAGCCGATATGGTACTGGTATCAGTGGATGCCAGTTTTGATGAGGTATTTGAGGCCTTTAATGAAGAGCATTATTCCCGCCTGCCGGTCTATGATGAAAGTAAGGACACGGTTATCGGTATTGTCTATATGAAGGATTTGTTCTTCTATCAAAATGATAGGGAAAATGCAAAGAAGAATTTTTCATTGAGAAGTATTATGCGGGAACCGTTTTTTGTATATGAATATCAGAAAACCTCATCGATTATGACGGAGCTTCGAAAACGGTTTGTGTCAATTGCGATTGTGTTAGATGAGTATGCTACAGCAGTGGGATTGATTACCATTGAGGATTTATTAGAGGAAATTGTTGGAGAAATCCGTGATGAGTACGATATGTATGAGCTGGAAATCGTGACTAGGCTTTCTGATAACCAGTATGAAATTGATGCCTCCATGAAGCTGGGAGATTTGGAGGACGTTATTGGTATTGAGTTAGAATCGGAGGATTATGATTCCTTAGGCGGTTATGTCATAGAGATATTAGACCATCTTCCAAGTGAAGGAGAGACGGTGAAGAAAGATGGTGTGACCTTCAAGGTTGTGTCCATGGATAAGAACCGGATTGACCGGGTACTGCTGACCATTGATGAAGAGCTTAGGGATACGGTTGAGGCTGTTCAGGAAGAAGATAAATAAGAATAAAGGGAGAAAGAGGAAACGATATGATTAGTGCAAATAATGTAACTTTAAGATTTGGAAAGAAAGCTTTATTTGAGGATGTAAATATCAAATTTACAGAGGGGAACTGTTATGGTTTGATTGGTGCAAATGGTGCCGGCAAATCAACCTTTTTAAAGATATTATCCGGTGAGATTGAGACAACCAAGGGTGATGTCACCATGAATGCCGGAGAGCGTCTATCAGTATTACAGCAGGATCATTTTAAGTATAATGATTTTACGGTGTTAGATACTGTCATTATGGGAAATAAGCGTCTTTATGACATCATGAAGGAAAAGGATGAGATATACGCAAAGCCGGATTTTTCAGATGAAGATGGTGCAAAAGTGGCAGATCTTGAGGCTGAGTTTGCAGAGATGAACGGATGGGAGGCAGAATCGGATGCTGCTACCATGTTAAATGGTCTTGGAATCGAAACGGATTTACATTATAAGCAGATGGCAGAGCTTGAGGATACATTGAAAGTTAAGGTTTTACTGGCGCAGGCATTATTTGGTAATCCCGATGTATTATTGTTAGATGAGCCAACCAACCATTTGGATTTGGATGCGATTGGCTGGTTAGAGGAGTTTTTGATCAACTTTGACAATACTGTTATTGTGGTTTCCCATGATCGTTATTTTCTGAATAAAGTGTGTACTCATATTGCAGATATTGATTATGGTAAGATTCAGCTTTATGCAGGTAATTATGATTTCTGGTATGAGTCCAGTCAGCTCATGATTAAGCAGATGAAGGAAGCGAATAAGAAAAAAGAAGAGAAGATTAAAGAATTGCAGGAATTTATACAGCGGTTTTCAGCAAATGCTTCCAAGTCAAAGCAGGCAACATCGAGAAAACGTGCATTAGAGAAGATTCAGCTTGATGAGATGCGTCCGTCCAGCCGGAAATATCCATATATAGATTTTCGACCAACCCGTGAAATTGGAAATGAGGTGCTTACCGTTGATGGTATTTCTAAGACAGTGGATGGTGTGAAGGTGCTTGACAACATTTCCTTTACAATCGGAAGAGAGGATAAAGTAGCATTTGTCGGACCAAACACCCTGGCAACAACGATGCTTTTTAAAATATTAGTCGGAGAAGAGGAACCGGATGAAGGAACTTATAAGTGGGGTGTGACAACCTCCCAAGGCTATTTTCCGAAAGACAATACGGCAGAGTTTGACAATGATTTAACAATCGTGGATTGGCTTACACAATTTTCGGAAGAAAAAGATCCGACCTATGTAAGAGGATTCCTTGGAAGAATGTTATTTGCCGGTGATGATGGTGTGAAAAAGGTAAAGGTGCTTTCCGGTGGAGAGAAGGTAAGATGTCTTCTTTCCAAAATGATGATCATGGGATCCAATGTATTAGTGTTAGATGAGCCAACGAACCATTTGGATATGGAGTCGATTACAGCTCTCAATAATGGGTTGATTAAATTTCCGGGTGTGATTTTGTTTTCTTCACAGGATCATCAGTTTATTCAGACCACGGCAAACCGCATCATGGAGCTTACGGCAAACGGACTGATTGATAAGATGACAACCTATGATGAATATCTAGAGAGCGATGAGATGGCGAGAAAACGTCAGGTTATGAATGTTGATAAGAGTGAAGATAATGATTGATGTGACAATCCATTGGATTTGATGATTGGAGCACTGTATGGGAAAAGTTAAAAAGTATATTTCATTAGGATTAATGATTGCGATGGGTTTGTCCTTATGTGCCTGTGGTAATGACAGAAAAAAAGAAGATGTAAAACAGGAAACTTCAGAGGAAGAAGTGGCACAGGAGAATATGCCGGATGTGGAGGGCGATCCGATTTACATTTATTCCTTCGATGGGGAGTTGGGCGAAAAATTACAGCTTTTTTACGAAATATATCCGGAATATGAGAGCCGTGTGCAGTTTGTAAATTTAGAGATGGGTGCAGCGAGCAAGGAGTATCAGGATATGATTAAAGGATTGATGAAGGAAGGCTCTTCAAAGACGAAAAAAGAAAGTGAAGAGGATGGATTAGAGCAAGAGATTCCAAAGTATCCATCAATTGTAGCAAATGACAGCATTATGGGCTATTGCTTCGTTCAAAATGATTATTCAGTTTCCGTGACTTCATTGGGAATTACGGAGGAGGATATACAGAATATGTATCCGTATACGTTGAGTGCGGCGAGTTTTCAGGGGGAAGTAAAGGGACTTTCCTATTGTGTGTCTCCGGGGGCTTTTTTGTACAGGGCCGATATTGCGCAGAACGTTTTAGGGGAATCCTCTCCAGAAGCTGTACAGGATATGCTTACAAGCTGGAATGATTTTTTTGAGGTGGCTAAAAAAATGAAGGAAGCGGGCTACAAAATGTTGTCCGGTTCGGATGAGATAACCTATGCCATGCTCCAAAATAAACAGATTCCGTGGGTTGTAGACGAGGAGCTAAAAATGGACTCCAATGTAAAGAAATGTCTGGAACTATCAAAGCAGCTACAGGAGGATGAATATACAGGAGATACGCTTATTACAAGCTCTGAGCGGGAGGAAAGCTTTGAAAGTGATGTGTTTGGATGGTTTGTATATCCGGGATTAGTATATGCAGGAATGGATACGGAAGCGCATAACGGCGATTACAGACTCTGTCAGGGACCAAATGCATTTCAATGGGGCAGTACCTATCTTACGGTATCACCGGAATGTCCCGATAAAGAGTTAGCAGCGTTAGTGGTAAAAACTCTTTGCTGCAATGAAGAAGTACTCACAAAGATGGCAGAGGAAGATTTCGTAAACAACCGAAGCGTTATGAAGGCAGCAGCAGGGAAAGCAGAGGGAATGGAACTGCTTGGAGGACAGAAGCCATTGGAGGTCTGGCTATCTGTGGAAGATAATATTGATGAAGCAGCAGTCACGCCATATGACGGCAGATTTGACAGTTGGATTCAGGAGTTATCGGTTTCCTTTAACAGGGAAAAATTTGAGAATACCAGGGAAGTGCTTGAACAATTTAAGGATAAAGTATCGGACACATTTAATTATATTATGGTGAAATAAAGTGGTGTGAAATAAGATCAGTGTATACTGTGACATGCGAGGGTGATAAAATAAGACCGGAAAATGAGGAATCTGTGAATTCTTTGTTTTCCGGTCTTTTATAGTAAATTCTGTCTACAAATACAAAGCTGCTAATTTCTGGAATACAGGAATGGAGCGTTCTACCTTTTCGGTAGGGATGCAGTAGCTGATTCTGAAATGTCCCGCTACACCAAAGGAATCACTGGGAACTAATAATAAGTCTAATTCCTTTGCTTTGTCAGAAAAAGCTCTGGCATCTGCTTCTAAGGCTTTCGGAAACATATAGAAGGTTCCGCCGGGTTCGACAATTTCAAATCCCATCTTTGTAAGCTCTGTATAGAGGATATTTTTGTTGGTTTCATATACGGATAAATCAGCAGTATCATAAAGTGATTTTGCAACTGCAAGCTGGATGATGCTTGGTGGACAGTTATGCCCGATTCCTCTTGAAATCTGTCCAAACATATCTACAAGCAGTGCGGAATCCTCACATGCAGGATTTACAGCGATATATCCAATGCGCTCGCCTGGAAGGGAGAGCGATTTGCTGAAAGAATAACAGGTCATGGTATTGTGATAATGTGCTGCAACAAATGGTGCATCCACACCGTCAAAAACAATCTCCCGATATGGCTCATCTGATATGATATAAATTGGATGCCCGTATTCCTCTTCCTTCTCAGATAGAATCATGGCGAGTTTCTGAATGGTTTCAGTAGAATACACGATTCCGGAAGGATTGTTTGGAGTGTTGATGAGTACTGCCATGACCTTTTCGTTTAACATATCTACAAAGGCATCAAAGTTAATCTGAAAGGTGCTGATATCGGCAGGAACAACCTTTAGTACAGCACCGGTTGCGTTAATGTATGGCATATATTCCGGAAAAAATGGTGCAAAGGTAAGAATCTCATCTCCAGGTATGGTTACTGCCCTTGCAGCATGTGCAATAGCACCGGCTGCGCCACTTACCATAAAGATATCCGCTTTGCTGTAATTCATATCAAAGCGGTCATTTAAAGAAGTTGCAATTGCTTCCCTTACGGAATCGATTCCAAGGGTTGGGGAATAACCGTGAAGAGCTACTGCATCTTCATGCTGCAGAAGACGGATCATCTCATGGGTAAAGCTTTCTGGAACCGGTACAGAAGGGTTGCCGAGACTATAGTCAAATACATTCTCATAGCCGATTTCCTTTGAACGCTCACTGCCATAGGCAAAAAGTTCACGTATCACAGACTTTTGTCCACACATATCAATAAAATTTTGGTTTAACATAGATTCCCTCTTTTCATTCAATAGTATTCAGTTCCTGTCTGTAACCTGATTAGCACAATGTGAGTGGCTAAGGGGCGGACAGTGACTGATATTCATATATATATATTAGCAAATCTCTAAAGCGCTTGCAATCCTTTTATGAATACGTTAGAATACGGTTATTATAATTGTTATTTTTACACCTTAGAAAGGTGTTTGCTCTTTATGGATTAGGGTATTAAAAAAGACTATGACTGACAGGGATGGAAGGAACAGGTATGGAACAGGGAGAAGACAGAGTCATATTGTGTGCATCCTCTAAGTATGAGGAGAAATATTACTTGAATCCGGCATTTAGCGGACTGCCTGATATGATAAAGGATGAACTTCAGGCGATGTGTGTGTTGTTTACAGAGGATATCGGTGGAATTCTTACCATGGAATTTGATGAAGAGGCAAATCTGAATTTAGTCACCATGTCGGCAGAGGGAGATTTGCTATATGATGAGATAGGAAGTGTGTTAAAAATCAAGCAGATCCGCAATGAAAGACGGGAGCTTATGGAGAGTCTGGAGCTTTACTACCGTGTATTTTTCCTGGGTGAGAGTATATAAAAGGGGTGAGGGATAAAAGATGTTATTGGCAATTGATATTGGAAACACAAATATTACAATTGGATTGTTTGATGGGGATGAGATTGTAGCAACGTTCCGAATGACAACAAAAATTCCAAGAACTTCGGATGAGTATGGTATTTTTTTCTATGATATGCTGAGAAGCCGTGGTTATCACAAACAGGATGTGGATGCTGCAATTATGGCATCAGTTGTGCCAGATGTGAATCATCATATCATTAATGGATTGATAAAGTATTTTAATGTGAATCCTGTAGTGGTTGGTCCCGGTATTAAGACGGGAATCAAGATTGCCATCCCAAATCCAAAGGAGGTTGGCGCAGACCGTATTGTGGATGCGGTAGCTGCCTATGAGCTATATGGCGGTCCGGTGCTTGTGATTGATTATGGTACAGCAACGACACATGATTTGGTATCCGAGGATGCGGTTTTGGTGGGGGGTGTAACCTCGCCGGGGATCCGCATTGCTGCCCATGCATTATGGCAGGATGCGGCGAAGCTTCCGAAGATTGAAATTAAGAAGCCGGAAATGGTGCTTGGAAAGGATACGATTTCTTCCATGCAGTCAGGTCTTGTGTATGGGCATATTGGACAGACAGAATATATTATCCATAAGGTGCAGGAGGAAGCCGGGCTTTCCCAAATGAAGGTGGTCGCTACCGGTGGTCTTGGGAAAATTATTTTTGATGAGACGGACAGTATTCAGTATTATGATCCGAATCTGACATTGAAGGGATTGAATATATTATATAATAAGCAGCAGTAATGATGAAAAAAATGATTGATTTAAGGGATAAGTTAATATTGGCTCCCATGGCAGGTGTAACAGACCTGCCCTTTCGCCTTTTGTGTAAGGAACAGGGCTGTGATATTCTCTATACAGAGATGGTAAGTGCTAAGGCGATTTATTATAAGAACCGTAATACAGAGCCGCTTATGATGTACAAAGAGCAGGAGCATCCCATCGGTTTACAGCTTTTTGGTTCAGAGCCTGAGATTATGGCGCAGATGGCAGCACAGGTACAAAAGAGGGGATATGATTTTATTGATATTAATATGGGTTGTCCGGTTCCTAAGATTGTGAATAATAATGAGGGTTCTGCGTTGATGAAGCAGCCAGAGCTTGTAGGTGAAATCGTATCTGCAATCGTAAAGGCAGTGGATGTACCTGTGACAGTAAAGATACGAAAGGGCTTTGATGAGGACCATATAAATGCGGTGGAGATTGCGAAGGTTATTGAGCAGAGCGGTGGGGCAGCAGTTGCCGTTCACGGAAGACTTAGAAGTGAATACTATGCCGGACATGCAGATTGGGATATTATCAGGCAGGTAAAGGAAGCAGTGTCAATTCCAGTAATTGGAAACGGTGATTTGAATACTCCTTGGGATATTATCAAAATGAAGGAAGAGACTGGTTGTGATGCGTTTATGATTGGTCGTGGAGCGAAGGGAAATCCATTTATTTTTTCCCAGATGAAAACGTATTTTGAAAAAGGGTATATTCCGGAGTGCCCTTCCCTTTCGGATATGGTGGATACGATGCTGCGCCATGCAGAAATGATGGTAGAATATAAGGGAGAATTCACGGGCATCCACGAAATGCGTAAACATGTTGCATGGTATACCACTGGGTATCCGAATTCCGCAAAGCTTCGCGATGAGGTCAATCATGTAGAAACCTGTGAGGAGTTAAAGCATCTCTTATTATCATGGAAAGGAGAAGTGAGGGATTCCTGTACTGTCTAAAAACAGGATGTATTATTCATAGGTTACTTTGATAAGAAACAGCCCTTTTGCCGGAGCAGTGTGCCCTGCAAGTCCCCTGTCGCATCCCCCCAATATAGTCGGAATCTCTTCCACTTTCCGAATCCCTAATCCGATTTCAATTAAAGTTCCGGTCAAAATCCGAACCATGTTGTATAAAAATCCATTACCGGAAAAAGTGAGAAACAGCATTTGTGAGTCATGATCCGTTGTAAATGTTATATCATAAATGGTGCGGACACTGGATTTTTTCATCCGCTTATTGCTGCAAAAGCTTTTGAAATCATGGGTGCCCGTAAGCAGGGTAGCTGCTGCTTTCATGGCTTCTAAGTCAAGTTGTGCTGCAATGTGGTGGGAAGTATTTCTGTAGAATAAATTCCCATATGGGGAGGTATCAATCCGGTACTGGTAAATTTTGCCGGAAGCATGTAATCTGGCGTGAAAGCGTTCATCGCATGGTTCCATGGCAAGCACACGGATATCCTTTGGAAGATGTCCATTGACCGCAGTTAAAAAATGTTTGGTATCTAATTCCTGCCCGCAGTGGAAATGAAAGACCTGTCCGAGTGCATGTACTCCGGCATCTGTCCGTCCGGAACCGCAAATTTCAATCGGTTCCTCTAATTGCTTTGAAAGAATCTCTTCTATTTTTCCCTGAATTGTATTATTTGTGTTTCCTTGTCTTTGCCAGCCGTTGTAGCGTGTGCCCTCATAGGCGGTGATACATTTATATGCGTACATAGTGTGATTTCTCCATAGTGTTTTTATTTTTTAGTATATACACAAAACAGATTCGAAATCAAGAAAAATGCAAGGTTCTTTTTTAATTCATTGTGGAATAGGTTATAAGAAAGGAGCTTGGCAGGCAAAAGTGAAAAAGTCAGTCGACTATCTGTACCTAAAATGGAGTGCTGATAAATTAAAGAGAATTCGTGTGAAAGAGTATAATGCGGCAGGAATAAAAGTGTTGGAGGTGCAAAGTGCGATTCCGAAAGCGTGGCAGAGTGAAGAAAGCAGGTTTAAGGCGGGAAAATTTGAACGTTGGAAAAGAAGGTTGAAAAGGGCTATCCGCTCCTACGAGGTATCCTCTTGTGCGGTTAATGGAGATGAGCGTGTACTGCAGGCCCTCCAGATTGAAAATATTGGATTTCTGGCCAGAAAAAATGAATTGTTTTTAAATGGAACATATATTTTTGAGCATCTGGCTTTAAGGAAAATGACGGGAGAAAGAGAAAAGCTGCTGATTTATTTGGAAAGTGAAAATTGGAAAAGCCAGGAAATAAAGGATCTTTTATGGATTGCAAAGGATTATTATGAGGATATTGTGCTGGCTGGTAATAATGTGGCTGCATATGAAGATATAATGACTCAGCTCTTTGAGGATTGCGGTTTGGTTGTCTCAACCGTGGATTTGAAAAATGCTGAAATGAAAGCGTATGACGGTGTTTTCTTTTTGGTGGAAAAATGGAATTTTTCCTATATGAAAAAAATTTGCTTCCAGAGGGCTTACGCAGTGGCAGAATATGAGGAAAGTGATAATGTTTGCAGGAGAATGGTAACGGGAAAGGCTGTAACAGAGAAACCGGTTTGCTTTTCCGGTCTTTGCTATGAGTGGAACGGGAAAAAGATATCATATCCGTTAGCGGTGGACTTATATTTTCAAAATCCTGCGTTTTGTGATAAAAAAGATATTTCTTTCGTTGCTATTTACCGATTAGAATGTTACAATAACAAGTGAGAATGTAACTGTTTGGATGGCAGTACAGAGATGACATAAAGCTGTAAAAACACAATATAAGGAGGGTATATATTTGATATACGTTAAATCAGATGACTTAAAGGTTGGCATGCGTCTTGCAAAGCCGATTTATAACAAAAAAGGGGTTCTTTTATACGGTCGTGATGATAAGATTACAAGACAGGGAATTGAAAGTGTGAAGAACTTTGGACTTATTGGTCTTTATATTTTAGAGCCGGCAGAGCCGCTGCCTCCAATGAGTGAGGAAGAAATTGAATTCGAGAGATTCCAGACGATGGCAGTGTTCAGTTTGAAAGAAGACTTGGATAATATTATGAAAGGGAAAAAACCGGAAAACTTAATGGGACAGACAGATGAACTGGTGCGCCGTTTTGGTGATTTATATCACAAGATTCATTTTAACCAAAATCTGAGAAGTCCGGAGGATTATGTGTATAAGCATTCCCTTAATGTGGCAATCCTGGCAGCGTTGCTTGCAAACCGTGCGGGTTTTGGAATTATGGAAAAGACAGAGGTTGTGGTTGCGGCACTGCTGCATGATTTAGGAAAGCTTTCACTGCAACCAAAGCTGCGTGGAAAAATGGAAGAATTAGAGCCAGAGGAGCAGACAACCATTGCAAAAGCTGTAATCAGTGGAATAGAGAAGATTTCCAATGCATTCAAGGTGCCGGCAGGAGTGAAGAGTACTTTGATGCAGCTTTGCCAGTTTTTGTATCTGCCGGAAAGTGCCCCGGCACAGATGTCTGAATCGGTGAAGATTTTGCTGGTAGCAAATGCTTATGATGAATATACTGCCATGCAGTTAGATTTAGATCCTCACAGTGAGATTGAGGCTGTAAGGATGCTTATGAGTGATGAAAACCTTTATGATCCTGAGACTGTAAAGCACTTAACGGATAGTATCCTGATTTTGTATCCGGGAGTCTGTGTGGAACTTACGAATTCCGAGAAAGGTCTTGTGATTAATGAGAATGAGAAAGATATGCTGCGTCCGATTGTATTGGGATTTAATACAAACCAGATATATAACCTGGATATGGACGAGGAATTCGAAAGGATTCAGATTAGAGATATTATGAAGACGATGGATAATCGTATAAAGGTAGATCCGGAGCGGTTGAAGGAATATATGTAGAAAGAATGTATAAGGGCATCTTTTTTATGCTTATGGATAAGACAAAAGGAAACCATATTTATAATGGTTTCCTTTTGTTTTGAAAGGGATATTCCTTTCCTACATCCGGTCATAATAGTATTGAATGATATCACTTCTTCGGATAATACCAATGAATTTGTCACAGTCATCCACAACAGGTACAAAATTCTGTTGCAATGCTTTTGAAAGTAAATCCTCCATATTGGAACTGGCATTGACGGTTGCATAATCATTTCTGCGAGGGATATCTTTAAGGTAAAGGTGTTCCGGCCACTTGAGTCCAACCATATCATTATGGCGGCAATACCAAAGGATATCTCCTTCTGTCAATGTACCTATATATCCACCATTGTTGTCCAAAATGGGAATGGCGGCATAGTGGTAATGTTCCATTTTTTCAAGTGTCTGTCGTAGTGAAAAGTCATTTTCCAAGAAGGCAACCTCAGCCTTTGGAGTTAAGAAAAATAGTATATTGATTATTGTCACCTCCTATTCATAAACACGAACTTAATTACCTATAGTATATAATAAAACGTACCTGAAAACAATGCTTCATTTATAAAAAAAATATTAAAAAATGAATGATAGAATGTTATGAGAATGTCGAAAATGGTTGTATTTGTAAAGTAGGTTTGTTAGAATAAGAAAGGAAGGTTTTTAAGATTTCAGGAAATCTTAAAGACTTTTGACCGTGCGAAAGAGAGGCCTAATTATGCAAGATAATGTATTTAATGAAGATGTTAATTATCTTTATCAGGTTCAGACTGATTTAGAGGCTGTAGAGCAGTTAAAGAAAGAACTAATAGAATATAACAACCAGGAAAAGAATTTGAAGAAAGCAATTGCATCAGAGGAAAAGTCCATTCAGGATGAGATTGCACAGACGATCCGGAAACGTAAAGGTGAGATTGAAAAGGCTTATGATGATCAGATTGATGCGAACAAGAGTAAAACCCGGAGTGTCAAAGTAAAGAGGGATAAGGCGAAGTCAAAGCGTGTGGACGAGCGTGTAGAGCTGGAAACCGCAGACTTAACGGAGGAAAACCGTCAGCTTCAGGTTGAGATGAGAACTCTTTTTAAAGCCCAGCATGTACCAGGTTTTTGTCGTTCGAGTTTTTATTATTCGATGTTTATGCCAAAGCGGCTAAGTGAAGTGCTGACATTGATTGTAACGATTCTTGTAATATATGTGGGATTACCGGCACTTATGTATTTCTTATCCATTCATGTATTTTATAAAGAGAGTAAGCAGATTACTTTGCTTTGTACACTGACGGTAGCTATCACGCTGCTTGTCCTATGCCTTATTTATATTGTGATGCTCAATGCTATTAAGCTTAGGCACTATGATACTCTTTTGGAGGGGCGTTGTATTATTGACAAGGTGGCTGCGAATAAGCGGCAGATGAGGGCAATCCGGAACAAGATTAATAAGGATAAAGATGAAAGTATCTATGGTCTTGATAAATATGATGACAAGCTTGAGGAGTTAGAGCAGGAGCTTAATCAGATTAGCGAAGAGAAGCAACAGGCGATGACACAGTTCGAGAATGAAACGAAGCAGGTGCTGACCAATGAGGTGAATGACCGTCGCCTTCCACAGTTAGAGGAAATGCAGGAAAATGTGGAAGAGTTAGAAAAACAGATTGCATTACTGGAGGATGATATTAAGAATTCCGATCTTGCGATTATGAATAATTATGGTGCCGTTTTAGGGAAGGAATTTTGCACACCATCCAAGGTTGCAGATTTGATTTCCCTGATGGAGGATGGAACTGCAGATACGGTTTCAGAGTCTATTGCAGCATATAGGGGTGCCAGCCGGTAATGCCAATGGTATTTATGTGAGTGGAGATGTGTTTTCATCATACATTAGGGGAAACCGGTATTTGTGCCTGTAAAGTATAATATAGTGCGCTGCCGATACAATTTGCCAGTGTGACAACTGTATGAAGCCGGGTGCTTTGCAATAAAACTGAATTTGGAAAACCAGCAACATTTACAATGCCTGTAATAGAGAGATTCCCTATTGCAGGCAATTTTTTGTTTACACCTTTGCCGGGAATAAGGGGTGAGGCATTAAGGGTTGCATAACCGATGTGCTCTGGTACGCCAAGGGAGGCATCCACTGCAATAATGAATGGATTTTCATATGTCTCATATATTTCAGAAATAGTTTCTTCTAAGTTTAGAGCATGGACAGGGTGGGATAGTGTGCCAAATACAGGGAGATCTGGCACCATGGATTTTAGGTAATCGCCAACAAGAGGACCTAAGCAGTCTCCGGTTGCCCGGTCTGTTCCAATACAGAGAATAACGATTCGGCTTTCTTTTTGATTACATTCCTTCAGCATAAGTGTCATTTCCTCGTTAAGTTTTAAATCAGATCCGTTTTCAAATGCGTTATAGTAATGAGGTGTCATGTCCTGCCTCCTTTTGCCTCGTAAATTATTGTATGAAGAGTATAAACATTTTGAGCATGTTCTAAACAAACAAATTTTTAATGAACGAATATTTATAGTTCTATGTAAGAATGTCGGATTTTTTTTGTTTTAAAAGAAAAAAAGAATAAATTGCGGGCATTTTTAGTAAATACATTACACGATTAGACATGATAAGCATGTACAGGGTGGTATGTTACGGATAGTTGTAAAGCTACGGAAAGGAAATGTGCCATGATTGAAATTGTGTATGACAAGGATGAACAGACAGAGGATAATGTGTTTTCAGGTATTCGTTTGCCCAAAAATATAAGACAGATTGGAATGCCGGATGGAAACCGCAGAATATACATTGAAGATTATGTAATGACATATTTGAAACAATTGGCGAATCCAAATTCTACCTTTGCACGAGGGGCAATTCTTGTGGGAGAATGTGTGAAGGGTGAAGAGAGTAGTATTGTTTTTGTAAGTGGAGCCCTGCCGGCGCAGAATCTGGAATTAGATTTGCAGGAGGACAGCTTTGACGGAGAGACATGGAGCTATATCTACCAGGAGGTAAAGGAATACTTTCCTGATTTAGAGGTTGTCGGTTGGTTCCTGTCCCGTATGGGATTTTCCACCGAGGTAAATGACATGATTGTGAAATTGCATATGGATAATTTCGCAGGGTTTGAGAAAGTGTTGTTTATAATGGACGAGCTTGAGGGAGAAGAAGCATTTTATATGATGGAACAGGAGGGATTGCGGCGGCAAAGTGGGTATTATATTTATTACGCCAGAAATGAGGCAATGCAAAGCTTCATGATTGCAAACAGACAGGAATGTATGGAAGAAGAAAACCCGGTGGAACAAAAAGATGAGGCTGTTCTAAGAAATTATAAGAAGATTATGGAAGAACGAAAGAAGAATGCCCGGATTGAGCGGATGAATAAGCGCTTGTCGGGTGCATGTACTGCTCTTGCAATTTCGGTTCTGGCTTTGGGAATTGGAGTGTTCAGCAATTATCAAATGTTGGGGAAGTTGATGAATCAGTTGGAAATGCGCGGGATAATCGCAACGGATGACGGGGAAAAAACTGTATTGGCAGAAAAGACGGATGATGAAAATCTTTTGGTGGAGGTGCAAACAGAGAACACAGAAAAGGAAACACAAAAAGATATGCCCAAAACAACGGTCACATCTGTAAACCTGCCTCAGTACTACACGGTTCAAAATGGTGACACGCTGTCATCTATAAGCTTTAAAATGTATAATTCAGTGGGTTACGTGGCAGAGCTTATGGAGGCAAATGAGCTTGGAGAGGCAGATGATATCCGTGAGGGTGACCGTATTGTGATTCCCACAGTCAAATGATGGGCGAGCTGATATGATATTTTTTGATGGAAATGAAAAAATATGGAAAAGAGTATAGTACCTTTTTCAAAATTATAGTATACTATTCGTGTAAAGTGCTGTCATATATATGCTGACGTGTATTTGCAGGGGCAGCCATGAAACGTATGAACCTGGTACGGATACCGGATAAAATTATATTTTGAAAAGGTTGATTACGATGAAAAAGGATGAACAGGGACAAAATCGTCCTAAAAGTAATGTGAAAAAATTTCCATTTCAGCAGATTGCGAAAAGGGAAAATGAAAAGTCAGGATTTGAGGATGCAGAAAATGAAGCTTCAGAAGATTCTTATGACGGCTTTGCAGAAAGTGAGGAGGATGCAGCTTTAATGAAGTCTGTGGAACCCAAAGGCATGGTTCTTATGGCTGTATTGTTTGTAATTGCGGTAGTTGTCATTTTCTTATTTGTTACAGCATCAAACTATAACGATTATGAAGTTGTAGAGGAAACCAGTGTGAAAAATGCTGCTATGGTAGATTATATTCCATACCAGAAGTCATTGCTTAAATATAGCAAGGATGGTGCTACTTATGTAGATGAAAAGGACAAGGCTGTTTGGAATGAAACCTATGCAATGAAGATGCCGGCGGCAGATGTGTCTGGTGAGTATGTGGCAATTGCGGACTTAAATGGAAATGACGTATACATTTTTAATACGGCAGGTAAAGTCAGCAGCACCACGATGCCGTATAAGATTTGTGATATTGCAGTTGCATCCCAGGGAGTATTTGCAGTTATTTTGGAAAGTGAAAATGAAAACTATATCAGTATCTATGATAAAAATGGAGATTTGATTTCAGAGATTCAGACGACACTGGATAAGAGTGGATATCCGATGGATATTGACTTATCCGATAACGGTGTAAAGTTATTTTCTACTTATCTTTATTTAGATGGTACCTCTGCGAAAAATGGTCTGGCGGCATATAACTTTGGTGAGGTTGGGCAAAACGAAAACGCTGACCGCTTAGTTGGAGGTTATCAGATGGAGGATACGATTGTTCCGAAGGTTGAATTTCTTGATAATAATACAATATGTGCATTTGGGGATACCCAGTTTATTGTTTATTCCATGCGTGAAAAGTCAAGTGAGAAAGCGCGGATTACGTTTGATGGGGAAGTGCAGTCAGTGGTGTACAGTTCAGAATACATAGGTGTAGTGATTCCGAATGAGAAGAAAGAAAAAGAGGAGGAAAAAGAGGCTCCCTATGTATTAGAGTTATATAATACGAGCGGCAAAAAGGTTATGACAAAAATGATTGATTTTGATTATGACAATGTAAGAATGACTTCGGAAGAGATTGTATTTACGGGTGGTTCAGAATGCCGTATATATACGGTCAAGGGGAAATTAAAATTTTCCTGTGCATTTAAGAAAAATGTTGTAGATATGATTCCGACAGGATATGGAAGACGGTATATTGTGCTATATGATAATGGCTCAGAAGTAATCCGTCTTACACACAAAAGCGAGAAGGAATAAAAATGAATACTATTAATGTGGTAATAGGTATCTTATTTTTAGTATGTGTCTTAGTAAGCTGGGCAAAGGGATTGTTCAAGTCAATTCTTTCGGTTGCAGGTTTGATTGCGAGTATAGGAATTGCTGTATACGCAGCTCCACATTTGTGTGGTTATATAGAAGAACATACGGAGATAGATGAAAAAATAGCAGACTATATCGAAAAAAAATTAGAGTATTCTGATATGGGAGAAGGGTTATCAAAAGGTGTTCAGATAGCTGTCATTAATGAGTTGCCATTGCCGGAATCCCTCAAATCAAACATACGGGATAACAATAATTCAGAAATGTATGATCTGTTGGATGCCAGTGGAGTATATGATTACATTGCAAAATCAGTTGCGGTCGTTATATTGAACGCTGCTATATTTTTAATATTAACGATTTTGTCCCGATTGTTCTTTTATATGTTATCAAGAAACTTAAGTGATTTTACAAAATTACCGATTGTCCGTTTCATTGATAAGATTGGCGGTGGATGTTTGGGGGCTTTAAAGGGAATTATATATATTTGGGTGTTTTTTATGATTCTATCTATTTGTAGTACTTTGGAGTGGAGTCAGTCTTTTATTGCACAAATTAACGATTCTGCAATTCTTAAATT
>CAMWYJ010000026.1 GCA_947178445.1 uncultured Clostridium sp. | reverse complement strand
CCGTTTCTCTATTTGAGAAACTCCACAATGCAAAACAGGCCCTTGGCCTAACAAACAAAAACCCGCATACTATTGGTATGCAGGTTCTGGTTTTTATTTTCTTATTCCATATCGCAGCCGTCGGCTGCAATATGCTGTTCATACACTTGTTCAGTAACAATTATCTTGACTCCTCTGTCATTCGGAGTCAGTTTGCTCTCCCATATGGGTCCAAGCAATTACATCTATTTTTCGTATTTTCCCGTAACAGGATTCCAGTAATTATTTCTGTCAGCTAATGGTTCGTATAACCACTGCTCATATCTTGCAAGAGCCTGCTCGTAAATACCATTTGGCACTCCCGTTTTGTTTCCAACCTCCCTGATTCTTCCATTGACAACATACATTTTCGTCCCATTAATCACAAATTCTTTATTGGTATCTACACCCTGCTCATGGAGAAAATCCAAAGCATATGATGTGACATCCTCTGTAATAATAGAACTAGGTGCAAGCCCATCCGCAACACGCATCAATGCATTGAGACCATCCAGATACTTATTAAACTCATTGATTTCCTCATTATTATTTGAAAATCCAATTCCATGCATCCAGTTATTTTCAACAATGATTTTTCTGCCATTTCCAATATTATAAATATCTCCTATTGCAAGATTTATACTGTTATCCGCTGCGTTGTACCTTTGGGGATTTGTTGTCTTGTATGATTGCTGCAAGTCGGTAAAAGCCTTTATTTCGGATTTTGTATATTGCATCCCCACACAACCGGTAAATGCATGTTTTCCGTTTACTGTATATTTAGCTGTATCACCTTGCACAATCTCCGTGGATATTTCATACAAACCTTCATCCGGATTAAATACATGTGCCCCTTGTACACCGGAGTTAAACAGCATAATCATGGACTCAATATCCTTCTTCATTTTCATATCGTATCCATTTAACTCGCCATAATCATTTTCTGCTAAGTCACCATTAAAGAAATCGCAAAATTTATCTGCACTTCCATCTTTTGTTGACAATTTGTTTGTGGCCGCATCATACATATAAGTATATTGGCTCCCAACTCCTGTTATACTCATAAAATTTCCTCCTTCACAATATTATATTTTAGTATGTTTCCTCCTTTCCCCGTTGATAATAATATTTCGGAGGAAACATACTAAGATATAATCCCCATTGCAAAAAATAACCATTTATTGCAGAAAATGACTGCGATGCCGATCCTATATTTTCTGGTCTGTTAATTTTTCAAATCCAAAATTTTACTAAAGACTTTCACTAACATAAATCCTCACCCGCTTCTGTATCACATCCACAACGTCGTCCACGCTTTTATCGCCTGCAAAATACGCAGCTGCCTCCTCCATCACGATTTCCATGATATGACTATCCCATTCGGCAGGCTTGACAGCACGGTTTACCATATCCACATACTGCTCAGCCTGTTCCTTTGTAAGCGGCGCTACTTCATATGGCACCCCATCTATATCGGCGGTATAGCGGTTTGCGAAGATTTTCCACCCCATTTCATTCGTGTAATCTTCCTCCGCCATCTGCGCCTCCATCCATAAATCGAAGCAGTCTTTTCTTGTGGGCAGATGCATCATGCTCATGACACTGCCCTGATACTCCTTCGACATGATATACCGTAGAAATTCCCATGCCTCTTCCTTATACTCCGATTTTGCGGAAATGCCCAGCCTCGAAGTGAAGTTGACATAATTTCCCTTCCTGTCACTGCAGGGATAACCGATGAAATTCACCTCCTCCGAAAATGCAGCAAAGGTCTCCTTAAAATCATCTATATCCGAAGTTGCGTAGCGAAACAGGACATCCCCGCTTCGCAAAAGCTCCGCCTCGCCCTTTGTCCAATGAAATTCCTCCTCATCCACGCCTCTTGTATTGCATGTTTCCAGCAATATCTTAAAATCTTCACTGTCAAAGCTGCATGTACCCGTTTTCATATCCACAAAATCAGAAGTTTCACACCCCAGTATCATTTGGAGCAACAAAACTTTCTCATCTATATAGAAAAACTTTGCATTGCTGTCCTTTTCACGCAGCACATTTTCCATTTCGGCATAACTCCACCCCGAATCCGTGCCCACATCCGATGTCTTTGCGGCAAGGGAGAGCACATCAAAACCGTCTGCAACATAGTAAAGACCTCCCGCAGTCTCCATTGCCTCCACGACAGACGGAAGCAGATCCTCCACACCCAGAGATGCATCTGCCTCATAGTACGGTGTCAGCTCCTCCAGATAACCGTTTTTTACATACTGCATCACGGAAAGGTCCTGCAGGTCATATATGTCGGGCACATTGCCTGCAATCATATCGGCATTCATTCTCTCAACGGAATCCGCATAATCCTTTATCACAATCTCGATATCTGACTGTTCCTTATTAAACTGGTAGATAATATCCGTGATTTCGCTGTTATTCCCCAGTGTGGCAAAGGTCAGCATTTTCTTCTGGGTATTTGCATCCACCTCTTTCTTTTGGTAGACTGCCAGTGTCCCAGTATCTCCTTCTGTATTCGTCTCCCCGAAGAAGTTTCCGTTCTGCAGTGGGATAACGTCGCTCGTACTTCCGGAAAGGGCATAGTCAAACAGCTTCTTCCCGGTCTCATTTTCCATATCATAGCCGAACATACCATACCCGTCGCTGTAATACAAATCATAGTCTCCGATGCCGGAAAAAATCATATTCACTGTCTCTACAGGCGACTTATAGTACTGTCCCAGCTCCTTTTTTGCCATATCTAAAACTGCAATCCGGCATGTCGTATCGCCTGCCGAAACATTGCTTAACAGACAGAGAATCTCGCCTGTCTTGGACAGAGTGATACCGTAAAGCTCTCCTTTTTTCACCGAAACTGTCTCAGAAAGCGCAAGGTTTTCATCCAACAAGTACAAGGTGTTTTGACTGTACAGCGCCACCGTACCATCAGGGGTAACGCAGAAATTTGTATGAATGTCTTCACCGGAAATATCAAATGCACCATTCCCATCTGTCCGCGCTGATGACCTGCCGTCCGGGCTACACTTTACCATGACCCTGTGCTCCGGTGCATCCTCATACATGTAGTAAATATTCTCCGCTTCATCAAAGTCAAACGTCCCTGCCATATCCATGACATCAGGCAGATTCGGCGGCATGGTAAGTGCCTCCATGTTTCCCCCTTCCTCGTCAAACCGGTATATGCCTGTAACCTTACTCTCTTTCGACGCACTGAACTGTTCCAAATCAGCCGGACTTCCCATCAAAGCTTCTGCCTGAAGCTGCTCCCCACGGGTAACCGAAATGGCAGTCACATAGATTTTACTTCCCTTGGCACGGTACCAGTACAGCGTGCCCGTAGGCTCTTCCAGTGTTTTCACTGCCTCATAGGTGACATCATCACCGCTTACCGTCTCTTCCTGTCCTGCCTCGTCATTTCTGCCTGTGCAGCCGGTAGCGAACAGGGCTAATATTACCATGATAATATAGATAAATGATTTTTTCACAAAACCGCCTCCCTTGCGCACCGGTATTAGAGATGAGCAAAGCTCACTATTTCCAAAATCTAGTTGTACAATATAGACAATATCGCAAGCAGGGTATTGGGGAGCCGTCGGTACTTGCATTTCGTACTTGGCGAGGTATCTTCGAACCTAGTACGAAAGTACACTTGCACACTTAGCGATGCCTGAATACTTAGCGAAGCTTTGCTGAGCTTAGTAGAAAGGTATGCTTTAGCTGATTCTATCGAGCTTAGTGGGCATAGTGTTACATTGCTTAGTACCGTTACGAGCGACAAGCAGCGCAATCCCGCCCTACTTGGCGAGGTTCTTTCGAGCCTAGTAGACCGGCATGCCCTGTGCTCGTACCCGGCTGTGATTTGTCTATATTGTACAACGGACGATTGCGAAAACAGAGTTTTGCTCATGGCTACACCGGCATCCAAAAAAACCGTTTATTCCACACCGTATTTCTTCAGGATTTCATGTTTGATTTTGATATACTCCAAAAGCGTATCCTTTGATATGACAAAAAATTCCTGCTCTGCATATGCCTTATAGTCCGTGTAATACCTGTCATCTACCTGTTTTTCTCCGTAATCCGAAACCGCCTCTGTATCGTCTCTGTCTATGCGTAGCAGTGCAAATTTAGAAAACACCGATTCATAAATCGGTATATCCGAATCCAAGCCTAAAACATCTGATGCTTCAGATTTCGCACAAAAAACAAGATATCTTTCTTCCGGTATCATGATATTCACGCACGTCGAGGTATCAATACAAATCTTATTCAAATCGTCTTTTTCAATAATTCCCCCTGCCTTGGCTAAGTAGATGCGTTTTCCTGCCATGGCAGTATCGCCTTCTATCACATTTTTAACCACAGCATCCTGTACATACATGTTCTTTTTTTGTATATATACATATCCGGCTGTAATTTCAAACACACAGACCTCTGACATCATAGGCGGTTTTAGCTGTTCAAAGATTTTATCCTTGGTTTTTATTCTTTCCGGTTCCGTATCATCCAGACTCATCTGTAAACCGTCTGCATACTCTTTGAATGCATCATATGTTGATATTTTGTTGATTTTATAAGAATCTGTATTCGTATATATGGCGATAAAAACAGCCGCCGCCAGTACCATGGCAGCTACAATAATAAGAAATTTTTTCATCAATACTTCCTCCCTTCTTTTCAATAAAATTATTAAGTGATTGCGAAACTCTGTTTTTGCGAACGTCCGTTGCACAATATAGACAAAATCAATGCAGGCACGCTTGCGCTGCTTGTCGCTCGCAACGGTGCTAAGCTCGAAAACACCTCGCTAAGCACCGGCGGCTCCAAAGCACCTTGCTTATGATATTGTCTATATTGCACAACTAGGTTTTAAAAATAGAGCGTTTCGCAATTACCTACAATGAAATTATAGTTATATTAACATATTTTTTATCAACATGACCACTTATCAGGTAAGCGGTCAATATTTACAGGTAAATGGTTTGCGCAGACCGCTCGCCATCTGATTTTGACCACTCGCCACATTCTTTGCCTGTATTTCATCATTCATGCTATTCTAGTATAAACATGTGTGTTATAATGAATTGCGCTGATGCGCAAGCAGGTCATCGATTTTCTTCGAAAATTAGTGACATATGTTATAATGATAAGAAAACAGGAGATTATTATGACTTTACGAATTGGCATCTGCGATGACACAATAAATGATATAAAAATCCTGCAAAAGCATATAGAGACTTACCAAATTGCCTATGATATTGACTTTGAGACAGAAAGCTTTTCCAGCGGAGCAAAACTCTTACAAAGCCACAGAAGCAATCCTTATCACATTATTCTTTTGGATATTGAAATGCCTGCACAAAGCGGCATGGACATCGCCCGCCACCTGCGAAACCAAGGAGATGAAAATGTCTTTATTGTTTTTATCACCTCTTATCCGCAATACATGAAAGATAGTTTTGAGGTGCAGCCCTTTCAGTTTTTGACAAAGCCAATAGACTTTCCGATGCTGGAAAAATTGATTTCAGATATCATCAACCGTTATCAACACTCCCACACTACCAAAATATTAATTGACGAAGATGGTGAGGAACATCTGGTTCACATAAACGATATTTTGTATATGCAGGCTGTCAAGGATAAAAGACCGATTTTAAAATATGTTTTTTCAGACACAGCCCTCATTGCACAGGGAACGATACAAAAATGGGAAGATACCCTGGCAGACTACGGATTTATCTCCCCCTGCCGGGGATATCTGGTCAATGTACGGCATATCCGCTCCTTCAATCAAACACGCCTTCTTCTGACCAATGGCATAGAAATCCCCATCAGCCGGAGACGGGCAAAGCTTGTGAAACAGGCATATGCCAATCGGATTATACATGTAATGAATTGAGAAAGGAACCCAAATATGCTGACATTTTTATATAACGCATTATTCATATTTGATGGCATATTATTATATCTGTATTATCAGACTCTGCTTGTAAAACGCAGGTCAGATATTCCAATTCCGCTTTTTGTAGCAGGTTTTGTACTGGCAGAGCTTATATCTGCTTTTGCAGCCTCTTTTTCTATTGGAGATACATCTCTTGTAGCTACTTATTTTCGTGTCGGATTAAATACTACCATTTATTTTATACTATCATTCATGTACACCGTTCCGTTTGTACACCGCACTTTAATCGCTATCTGCTATACGCTCCTTAGCATTATTTGTGAATACATCAGCTACTATATTATTTACGCAAGTACATCCATAAACCTTGATACCCCGTCTAAAGGCTCTTATATGATTATTTCTCTCATATGTAATCTGCTGCAATTCTTTTTTATTATGTTGCTGCATGTTTTTTGGAAAAGAAAATCAGGTATCGGGTCTTTTACCTATACCATGCTGCTACTGCTCATCCCTGCATTGTCTCTTTACCTTGCCTTATCACCATCATGTTTTGAATTAAATAAGACTGCTCCGGATATGTATATGACGCTGGTCATATTCCTGCTAATTATCAATATTGTAAACTATGTGTTACTGGAAAATGTTTTAAAGGCGAAAGCTCTGGAACAGAAAGCAACACATCTCGAAAAACAGATTACTTACCAAAGGCAAAAATATATGCAGTTAGGAGAAGCCTATCGGAACATCCGCAGCTTTATGCATGATGCAAAAAAGCATTTATTTTATATTGAGCAATGCGTAAATGAAAAAAATTATGAACGCATTATCCCCTACTCCAAAGAAACAATTGCGGATTTGGAATCACGCTACTGTACAGTCAACACCGGTAATCTGGTTATTGATGCATTCATCAGCAACTTTATCCTCCAGACGACCAGACATGGCATTGAACTCACTACCAGTCTGAAGCTTGACTGCAATAAAATTCCTATTGACGACTATCACCTGACAATTATTTTGGGAAATTTGCTGGACAATGCCCTGAATGCATGCTTACAGCAATTTGAGGGCAGGATAAATGTTATGATTCAGACCATAGAAAACACCTTTACCATTTATATCACAAATACTTATATTATCCCACCCAGTGAAAAGCAGCCGGATAATATCGAGGAGATTGACTTTATCCATGGCTATGGTCTCAAAAATGTCAAGGATTCTGTAGAAGAGTGCAGTGGTATTATGCTTATGAATTATGAAAATTCTTTATACAGTGTAACGATTATTTTTCCGCTTAACAATTCATAATTATACTTTTATAATCTCATTGAATGACATTCTCCTCCATTTTAAACAACGATAAAAAGCAGGCTCTGTCTCCAAAGCCTGCTCCCGTTTACCTGTTATCAATCCTTATAAAATTCCCGAAGGGCACAGACAAAAAAGTCTGTCATGCCAGCTCCATATTGTTCATCCAATACCTTTCGCATCTTATCGGACTTCTCATAAGCCGCCGCCAGCTCCAAAACCAATGCTTTCGCATCTTTTACCTGATAAAACTGCTTTGACACAAAATCATATTCCCCTATGATTTCCTTCACTTCAAAGGCAGTCACATCCGTTCCACGTTTCCCTGCCAGCTTTTTCATAATTGCGTCAATGCGATTCTGGTAAGCTTGTAAAAGCTCCGGATTTCCGGAATTTTTAGCCGCCTGCATTACACTTTCTTTGTCTCCATACCACTCAACCATTTTCTGGAAATTTTTCTGTGCCCGCTCTCCCGCTGCCTGCTCCATAAAATGCTTCTCAAATTCTTCCACACTTCCGTACTGCCCGGCAATAATCTGTTTCTGTTCCTTCGGCATATTCGCAAGCATTGCCTGACACATTTCCTCAATCTCTGACTGATTAAATACTGCAAAATCCATCCTATTCTCTCCTTTCAAAATGTCATCAATACTGGAAATCAGACGCTGTAAATGCTCCTTTTTCAATTCCAGCATTTTCTTCTGACTCCTTAAAATCTGATTCTTATCAAGCTTTGGATTATCCATGATGGATTTGATTTCCTTAAGAGGCATATCAAATTCTCTGAAAAACAATATCTGTTGTAACAGCTCTAATGCCTTATCGTCATAAAGCCGGTATCCCGCCTCACTACATTTTGTCGGCTTTAAAAGACCAATCTCATCATAATAGTGAAGTGTGCGCACGCTGATTCCCGTCAGGTCTGATACTTCTTTTACCGTTTTCATCATGTACCTCCGTTTTTGTAACCAATTGATTACCTGCCTGATAAATCCATCATAGTCTATGACGTTCCGTGAGAGTCAAGGAGATTTTTTTAACTTTTTATATTTTTCCCCTTTACATTTTATACATAAGTAATTATAAAACTCTTTATTTCTAGACATCTACATAAAACAACACCAAAGGAACTGGTGAATTGACTGATCCTTTGGTGCTAATTTTTTAATTATTTTTTGAAGGAAATCCTCTCCATTTGTTCAAGAATTTCACATTTTATCTTTTCTTCCAGATATGACTTATTTAAAGTATTCTTTGCATATGCCAGATAGGTATCCTTTGTTTTTTCCACTAACAACGCATTAAAATATTGTTCCCAGCTTATATATCTGCTACTTTCCACAAAATCGTATGTCTCTAATAAAATTTCTTCAATATTTTTATCTTTGACCACACCAGATTTTAGAATCAGCCACTCAAAAGACTCTGGTAAATATAAGTACAAATTTTTCTGAATATAAAATAAGGATACTATTTTCTCCATCTCCGGACCAAAAGCGGCACCATCGGCAATAATCAGTACTGATTCTCCTTGTTGATGCTTCTGTACCTTGGCAAATATATTGGATTTACCTGCTGCAGATACACAATTAATACCATTCTCACCGCATATATGTTCAAAAAACGCAAAACCGGCACCTGAATCTTCTGTAATTACGGTCTCTGGACAAACTATTGTATTTGGATTCACATGACCATATATTTGATACATCTCATTATAAGTCTGCTTAAGGTCACCATACTTTCCTGAATTGCGGATACCATAAATCTCCGTAACACTATATGGTAACATCGGCAACGCTTCTCTTGTAACAATTACATAATAATTACTTGTTTTCTTGATTTCTGAGGCAAACTCCTCCGTGGATACAAATGCATTTCCCTCATCAATAAATACAATACTATCATGAATGTTACCCAACCGCAGTTTCCAATCCTTCCCCTGTAAAACCGCACATAGCTTATCACATTGAAGATTAATTCCGCTGTCTTGTCCATTCTCGTAAAACTCGGCAACCATATCCACCAATGTAGTCTTTCCGGTGGCACTATCCCCTTTAATAATTGTCAGATTTCTTTTTATCTCAAAATCATACTTCATCTTCCGATTCTCAATAATGATTCGATATTTACCTCTCATAAACCACCTCTATACATATAACCCTGCCACCGGTATCAATTCAGCCATGTTATGAACAATCTGATTTGTATTTAGTATCCGTATTTCAAATTCTTCATTTCCAAAATTCATCAGATGCCTCAAATTAATTGTTATCTCCTTCTCTTCTCCCATTTTCAATAACCACTTCGCACAGTTATCCCCACATGTGGAAGCATTAAAAATCTTCTGTTCTACATTGTTTATTAAAATTAAGGTCTTCACACCACCTGACAGATTAATTGGTGGAATTTTTCCTAAAACCGGACTATCTATAACTGCATTATCTAAAACAGTGGATTTATCAACATCTGCTATCATCTGCACAGACAAAGGCTGTGTAATCCACTCCTCATCATAAACATTTTTAAAATAAACCGCTGTGTCGTATATTGCTTCCGGCATATCGCCATAATATATATTCAGCATCATCTTGCTCCCTTCTTCTCATTTATCACTATTCATTTTAACAAAAACTCTGCCGAAAACCAATGACATTTATTAAAATGTTCAAGGAAATCATCTATTTCGCCCCTTCAGCTTCTGATTCATCCTTTCTGCGGTCCGGTATGCTGCCCGATAGGAAACCACCATGACAAAAGCAAAGACAAAGGCAATGGCAGCCTCCATCCCTAAAACCTGTTTCCAATCACTTAAAGCAAACCAAGAAAAATAAACTCCTAAAGAGAGCACCACTACATTGACAAAGCAATAATAGAGAAGTATCCGTATCAGCATGGAAATTTTCGACACTTCTCTCTCTCCCTCAACTGAAATGCCCAATGCAGGCAAAGTACATACTGCGGACACAATCAAATCCTGCCACAGGACTTCAACACCGATCCTCACATCTCCTCCATAAAAAATCTGAATAAAAACTGCCGTGGCAAACACAACACCTGTTGTAATCTTCGTGAAGATTGATATCATGTATTCTAATTTTTTTAACATCACTGCCCCTTCTTTCTACCGTTCTATACTCCCAGCTTCTCTTTTAAGAGACCTGCATACTGTCTGGAAATAATTACCTTTTCACCATTTTTCAGCAATGCCTCATATCGTCCGCCAAATGCCGGCGAGAGACTTTTTATCTTATTCAGATTCAAAATTGAGGACTTGGAAGACCGGATAAAATCTCTCTCCGGAAGCTCCTCCATCAGCTCATAGAGCTTGCTTTTCACCTCATATACAGCCTCCTCGCAATAGGCAAATACCTTCTGATCCACCGACTCAAAATAAAAGATTTCTTCCGGCTCCACAAAGAAAATATCACCCTCCCGATACACCGTCAGCTTATTATTCTCCTGTTTAAACCGGTTAATCAATTTCACCATATCATCATTTAAGTGGCTGCATTTAATGATAATTTCCTCTTCATCTCCCGGACCAATATCTATAATCGTAACCTTCATACCTCAATCCTAGCTCCAATTCTGCGTTTTTCCGCTCTTTCAAATCTATCCCCTGCCATATAAATTGCGAAACTCCTATTATCCAAACACCAGTTGTGCAATATAGACAATATCATAAGCTGGTACTTTGGAGCCGCCGGTACTTAGCGAGGTTCTTTCGAGCTTAGTACCGCTGCGAGCGACAAGTAGCGCAAGCGTGCCTGCGTTGATTTGTCTATATTGTACAACGGACATCTTGGAAAACAAAGTTTCGCAATTACTCATTAATCCTACCGGTCACTGATATTTCTTTTCCTCTGTATGACTATAATTGCTATAAATGCTATTATACCACAACCGGCAAGAAATAACGCCTGAAATGTCTCCGATACAAACTCTTCGCCCATTTTTATCTGAATTCCCATGTATTCCTTGTACTCAGCAATCAGCTCTGCTGGTACATCGGTAAAGGTACGGCTAAGCGCCGCTTTACAGCAGGCACTCCGCATCAGTGTTGTTCCATGTAAAATCGGTATATATTTTAATACGGCAGCTACCCCTTCCGGCAGATTGCCCATCGGAAGATAAATTGCTCCTACAAAACCCACAAGTGTTCCTACCACTGTTCCAATACCATTCCATGCACTGCTGCTTTTCACAAACAATGCCGCCAAGTACATAATAACCGCAAAAATGCAGACATTTAATATAATCAGTAACAAAATCTTTCCAAGCATTTCATAGTCTAACATTTCTCCTCCGGTTCCCACGATATAGCAAAGAGCAATCCCAAGTGTCAGCACACACATCAACGTCCCGATGAAAACTGAAGAGGTAATATAGGCAAGTGCAATGACACTGCGGCTGACCGGGGCGGAATACAGACTGGCAAGCTTGCCCTCATGTAAATCCGTCACCATATTCCCTGTCACCGTTAAAGTAACCGTAACTGCATTTACTACCAGAATACCGGCCAGTGTCCAGTACTGCACCAGATGCTTTGCATTTTCTTCATCTGCCAGTGCATCCCTTACCCCTCCGTATTCCTTTAAAAGATTGACGATATTCTCCTCATTCATATTGCCAAGAAAAATACCCATCAGCATTAGTACAATCAACATGGTAAGCATGGAAAAAAAGACTGCTCCCCTGTCCCTTAAAAATACCATACAATTCCTTTTTGTCAGATTAATATATTGATTCATTATTTGTCTTCCTCCTATTCCAGTTCCGTATCTGTCCTATCGGTACACAAACCCTCTAGATTCATTTGTGTCCGTCAAAACCTTACGTCCACAAATGAATCTGTGCACCTTTCGGACAGATACTATTTCTGTTCTGTGACACTTAAAAATACATCATCCATGGTTCCCTGAATCACTTCAAAGCCCTGTATCCTGTCCTCCACCTTTGTCAGTAAAGGCATAGCGGAAAGGGTACTGCCAAGCTTTACGAAGATCCGTTCCTCTAAAACAGAATACGCCAGATTATTTTTTCTAAGCTCCATCACAATATTCTCCCGCTGCTCTGCTTTCGGAATCAGATAAAGCTTATCCTTTGCATAGGTCTCTTTTAACGAAAACGGAGTGCCATACTCCACCAAATGTCCATGGTCCATGATACCGATATGATCCGCAACAGCTGCCTCCTCCATGTAATGCGTGGTTAAAAACACGGTCATACCCATTTCTTTTTGTAACGTATACACCGTCTCCCACACATTTTTTCTCGTTGCCGGGTCAAGCCCTGTGGTGGGTTCATCCAAAAACAGAATATCCGGTGTATGCATCAATGCCCTGGCAATCTCGCATCTTCTCTTCTGTCCTCCCGACAGCTTCCCAAAGGGACGCTTCAATACATCAGCCAGATTCAGAATTTCTGTCACCCGGGTAAGGTTATGCCGCAGCTTCTCTTTATCCTTCTCATATAATCCACCCCGAAGCAGCAAATTTTCCTGCACGGTCAACAGATTATCCAGACAGTTATTCTGATAGACAATACCGATATGTGTTTTTATCTCCTCATCTTCTTTTCCAAGCTCCATACCGTTTATCAATGCCTTTCCTTCCGTAGGCTTTAAAAGTGTACAGAGCATATTAATGGTGGTAGATTTTCCGGCACCATTTACCCCTAAAAATCCGAACAGCTCACCCTTTTCCACAGCAAAGCTGATGTCGTCTACCGCCTTTACTTCTCTGTAATATTTTTTCAAATGTTCTACTGTAATAATTTCACTCACTTTTCTTATCTCCATTTCGGTTTTAATCATTGGAAATGTCCAGACATATTTATATTTTGAAAGCCGCCTGATAAAACAAGGCGGTGCGTTGATGCCTGCGCAGAGCATCAACCTTTTGCTGGTGAAATTATAGCATTCGAAAAATACAATACAAGAGCAGATCAGGTGACCTGCAAAATAGAATAGGTAAGATGTAAAAAAGACAGGATAACCTCATTTTGAAGTTCCTGTCCTTTCTATTCAATATATCTTTTAATCATTTGATTCAAGCAGATTGCAAAACCTTGACCGCTTTCACTTCCTCTACTGTCAATCCTGAACATTGTGCAATTTCTTCCAGTGTCAGTTTGCCATTGTTCAATAGATTTTTTGCAAACTCTATTCGCTCTTCTTTCATCTCTTTTGCTACAATATCTTCTACAATCTTACACATAGACCTTTGTCCCTCATTATCTGTCTTGAAATATCTAGCACGGTCTGCCAATTCTTTATAATTCATGGCTTCTGGATTCGTACAACTGAAATCATGCATCAGTTTCCCCAGCGGTGTGTTGTCTTTAATTTGTCCATTCACATATATAATATTTGCATCATCACCAAAAAGCTCTCCTGTTTCTTCAATTCTTCCATCTATATGATATATCGGCAAATTTCTTTGCAAAACATCATTTTCCGTAATGAAGATCACATAAGTTTCCGGCAAATGTTCTGTATCCTCTCCCGGAAGAATAGCGTTAGCATCCATTCGTATGGAACGCCCTTGTAAGTTCTTTATCCCAACTTGTGTATGTGCTTTCTCTACTACCAGTTCATCATCACTCTGGTCAAACCTGAAAAACCTCTCAAAGTGCCTGAAGCCGAGAAGTTCTACGAACTTTCCAGCTCGCGGGCAGTCGTCGAATCCCTCACAAACACTGGCTTTACAGCCAGTTGTTTCCTCGGAACTCTCCTCGTTGTCTTCGCGCAAATCAAGCAATTTCACAAATCCCTCCGATGTAGTAGACACACGCTCTCCACATGTGTCGAATGCGCAAACTGATCAACTACTGCTACCCTTTGCACCTCAAACCCATGCGCTGTCAGATATTTCAAATCCCTGGCTAATGTTGCGGGATCACAGGAAACATAGACCATACATTTCGGTGCCATGGCAATTATCGTTTTCAGAAGCGCTTCATCACAGCCTTTTCTCGGAGGGTCGACCACAACAACATCTGCTTTTGCACCGTCTTTTCCTGCATTGTATATTTCCGATACAACCTCCTCTGCCTTACCGCAAAAAAATTCTACATTCCGAATGCCGTTTCGTTTAGCATTTTCCCTCGCATCCTCAATAGCCTGTGGAACAATTTCCACAGCATAGACCTGTTTTGCTCTCTTTGCAAGAAACAGAGAAATCGTCCCAATTCCACAGTACATATCCCATACGGTTTCGTTTCCTGTTAAATCCGCATATTCCAATGCCTTATCATACAATACTTTCGTCTGTAATGGATTTACCTGATAAAATGACTGCGGAGAAATATGAAATGCGACATCACCGATATAATCCGTGATATACGCATCACCATATAAAGGCTTTGATTTACTGCCTAAAATTTTGTTCGTCTTATCTTTATTTATATTTATCATAAGCGACTTCAACTCGAGTTTCAAATCCGCCTTCGGTTCCATGCCAGACGGAAGCTCATCTTCTTCTATACCTTTGCCGGAACTGCCATTAAAATCTCTTACCGCTTTTTCCAGCATATCATATAAAACGTCTCCGTGCGGAATGCTGTCACCATTTATGACAAGACATACCATCAATTCTCCGGTCTGAAATCCGACTCTTGTAAGCACATGCCGCAAAAGCCCCCTATGCTCTTTCTCATCATATGCACTGATATGGAATTGCTCAACAAATTCCTTCATTACCCGTATTATCTCTTTATTGACAGGATGCCCGATTGCACATTCCGAAAGTCCGATTAAGGAATGTGTACGCCCTGCATAAAAGCCAAGTTCCGTATGTCCATCCTTACCAATTCCTACCGGAAACTGCATTTTATTTCTATAAGAAAATGGATGCTCCATGCCAAGGATCGGTTCCATCAGTCCGTCCGCATTCGAAATGCCTCCAATTCGTTCCAGACAGTTCTTTACCTTGTTCCATTTGTAGGCAAGCTGCTTTTCGTAAGACATATGCTGCAATGTACAGCCACCGCAGGCTCTTGCCTTTTCACAAACCGGCTCTACCCGAAAGATGGAAGGCTCCACAATTTCCAACAGCCTTCCATACACATAATTCTTCTTAACTTTTATGATTTTTACCTTGACCGTATCGCCCATCACGGCATCCTTTACAAATACAGCCACCCCGTCAGCATGACCGATACCCTCACCGTCATTTCCGATATCCTCAATCCTTATCTCATATACTTCGTTTTTTTCCATAAATCATCCTACATCACTTTCATGAGAATCTATTATCAACATTCTGTTCAAAAATCCTCGTGGACACCCATAGACAATACACTTTTTCTCCATTCTTCTAAAGCCCTAATCCCTTGATGTCGCCCGTATATTTGATTCAAACATTCGGTTAAACCCGAACCATTCACTATTTTTATCATTGCCATCCAGTACTTCAATAAATCCCTCCAGCTTCGCATCAGTATTGTCTGCGAATGCCAGAGCTACTGCTTCGATCAATGCAGGCTTTTTCGGCGAACCATACTCTAACTCCCCATGATGGGATAATACACAATGCTTTAACTCATTGCCAAGCTTTACCGGAAATCCTTCAATCTGCTGCATTTTTGTCTCTAACATAATCACGCCTTGCACAATATGCCCAATCAACTGGCCTTCATCCGTGTAATCATTTTCCGGGAACCCTGAAATTTCCGTCATTTTACCAATATCGTGGCAAAGAGCAGCCGTTACCAGCAGGTCACGGTTTATCACAGGATACTGCTTTGCTAAAAAATCACAGATCTTAGACACAGAAAGGCTATGCTCTAACAGACCACCGGCAAAATTATGATGCATCGTCTTCGCTGCGGAATGAATCTTAAAATCCTTAATAAACTGCTCATCCTCTGTAAATACACTCTGTAACAGTTTCAATAAATGCGGTTCCTTTACGGTATGTATCATCCTCACCAATTCATCATACATCTCATCTAAGTTTTTCTTTGAACATGGCATATAATCTACCGGATCATATTCCCCTTCTACCGCTTTTCTGACACGGCGGACATTTAGCTGAAGCGCGCCCTGAAAGCTTACAACCTGTGCATCTACCTGGATATAATCCATAGATTCAAAATGCTCAATCCCACTAGACAGATCCCACACCTTGCCATCCACAGAACCTGTCTTATCATGCAGCTGCATCGAATAATAATTCTTCCCAGCCTTTGTCTGCAATGTTCTCTTATCCTTACACAGGTAAATAGAAGAAATCATATCTCCTTCTCTCAATTCCTTAATAAATCTCATAATCACACTGCGGTTACCCGCTGCTCCTCTCTTATTTTATTATTACCCTATCACATTCTCTTTCTTTTCTGTCGGCTCCTTTGGCAGGGAAAATACAAACTCACTTCCTGCGCCTGCCGTACTAATCAGATTGATATGCTCCCCATGCGCCTTTATAATTTCCTTTGTGATGGAAAGTCCTAATCCAGTTCCCTGTTTATCTTTTCCCCGGGATGAATCCATCTTATAAAAACGGTCCCATACCTTATTTTGCTTATCCTTTTCAATTCCTGGCCCCTCATCCTTGACAGATACAAAGATTTTATCATTTTTCTGGGATATTGTCACAAAAATCTTACTTTTTTCCGGACTAAACTTAATGGCATTATCCATCAGGTTATATACTACCTGTTCGATTTTCATTTTATCCGCATATACAATCGTATCTTCTGCCGGACACTGCAGACGCAAATCTATCTTTTTCTCCTCACAAAGACCCTCAAAGGTATTCCTCATCTTTTTTACTACATCTACAATATCAAACTTCTGCCGTTTAAGTACCGGACCATAAGTATCAAAGTCATTCAACTCCAGCAGTCCAGTTGTAAGCTTTGCAAGACGCTGTGACTCATTTAACACGATATTCAGATACCTGTCATATTTATCCACTGGAATCGTACCATCCAACATCGCCACTAAATATCCCTTAATCGAGGTAAGGGGGGAACGGAAATCATGGGATATATTTGCAATAAAATTTTTTCGATACTCATCCAGTTTACTAAGCTCGCCCGCCATATATTCCAGTGAATCGGAAAGCTCACCGAGCTCATCCTTCCGCTTTACGCCGGTTCTTGCCTCGAAATTACCCTTTGCATACTCCCGGGCTGTCCGGTTAATCTTAGAAAGAGGCCGTAAAACCGTACCCGAAAAATACACCAGTACCAAAACCACCACCAAAAGCATGGTAAGAAATGGTACATACATAATGCTTATCATTTCATTCTGCATATCGTCAAGCTCTGTCATGGCAGTATGTAGTACCATATATCCCTGAAGGCTGTCATCTGTATAAACCGGAATCCCAATACTGATCACTGTGTTGTCAAAAATATCATAAAAATTACCAGTCTGGGTAAATCCTTTGTCTAAATTCATCTCCCTATCCAGCTCATATATACTGTCAGGAAGATTGCTATATACCGTTGGATTCGATGCAGCAATCAGATTGCCGTCCGCTCCATAAAACCATACATGGGTTTTTAAAGTGTCATCAAATTCATCAAAACGGATTTGCAGATATTCCAATGATGTAATTCCCTGCAGATAAGACCCAATCGACTGCTCTGACAACAAAGTTGCCTCATTAATCAGACTATCCTGCTTCTCAGACACCAATACTTTTTGGGTTGCATAGCTCATGTAACTGGCAAGACCAAAAAAAGCCACTACCAGCAAAGCCAGAACCCCTACAATAATTTTATCAAAAAATGTACGCTTCAACCTGCTTCACCCCGGCTATTTCACTTCAAATTTGTATCCAATACCCCATACTGTTGCAATCGACCAGTTCCTGCCATCCTTGATTTTTTCCCGGACACGTTTGACATGAACATCCACCGTTCTTGTATCCCCTATATAGTCATAGCCCCAGATTTTATCAAGAAGCTGTTCTCTCGTGAATACCTGATTCGGCTTACTGGCAAGAAAATAGAGCAGTTCTAATTCCTTCGGTGGCATTTCAATCATCTCACCATTATAAATAACAGAATACCCGGTCAAGTTTACTGTAAGCCCCTCATATTTTACACATTCCTCCTCTTCCTCCGCAGTAACAATATGCTTTTCCTCTTCCTGGACTGCCGTTCTTCTAAGGATTGCCTGCACTCTGGCAACCAACTCATTGGAATCAAACGGCTTCACCATATAATCATCCGCACCGATTTTTAATCCTAGTACCTTATCAAATACTTCTCCCTTTGCAGACAGCATAATCACAGGCACATTACTTTTTTTCCGGATTTCGCGGCACACATCATATCCGTCAATTCCCGGAAGCATAATATCAAGTAAAATCAAATGCGGCTTATACGTCTCAAACTTCTCTAATGCCTCTTCTCCGTTTGCCGCCATCTCCGCATCAAAGCATTCCTTTATCAAATAAAGTGATATCAGCTCTGCAATATTCTCATCATCATCCACAATCAAAATCCGCTGTTTATCCATGCAGTCCTCTCCTTTCCCTACAACTCTACAATCGTCACACCTGCATCCCCTTCGCCAAATTCACCAAGACGGAATGACTTCACATAAGACTGGCGCTTCAAATATTCATGCACACCTTTTCTCAGCGCACCGGTTCCCTTACCATGTACCACCCGTACCTGGTTTAAATGAGACAGACACGCATCATCTAAATACTTATCAAGCTCTGACAGTGCTTCGTCCACTGTCATTCCAAGCAGATTTATCTCGGGCTTGATATTTCTTGACTTGTTAACAGATGCCCGGTATGCCGCAGTCTTTTGCTGCTTTGTCTGTTTCTTTTCCTCCTTGATAATCTCCACGTCGGTAATCTTAACCGTACTCTGCAAAATACCCATCTGTACGGTAATCTCGCCCTTCTGGTTCGGTAAGGAACGCACCGTTCCATCCACATTCATACTGATTACATGAACCAAATCCCCTAAATGGAAATCCGAAGCCTTATGGTTTGAGGTACGCTTTGCAGTCTTATCCTCTAACTTACTGTTCACATTTTTCAGCTTACCCCGAAGCGCTTCCCGCTCCTTTTCCATCTCTTTTGCAAGGTCAGAGCCTGAAGACTTTTCCCAGTTATTATACCTGCGAATGGAAGCATCTGCAAATGCTTTTGCATCCTCTAAAATCTCTCTTGCCTCTTCCCTTGCATTTCGTAAAATATCCTGCTTGCGCTGCTCTATATGTTCATTTTTTGAAGATAACCTTGCTTTGAGCTTCTCAATCTCCGCTTTATTCGCCTCAATCTCTTCCTGCTCCTTCAAAATGGTCTGTTTTGATTTTTCCAAATCTGCCAGTAACCCCTCCATATCCAGAGCCGAGCTGTCTATCTGGGATCTGGCATTCTCAATGACGGAATCTGCCATTCCAAGCTTCTTTGCAATGGCAAAAGCATTCGACTTTCCCGGAATACCAATCAATAAATGATAGGTCGGACTTAACGTCTCTACATCAAACTCGCAGCAGGCATTTTCAATCCCCTCTGTAGTCATTGCAAAGGTTTTAAGTTCACTGTAATGGGTGGTTGACATACAACGGATATCACGGCTATGAAGATCACTTAAAATAGAGATTGCCAGCGCAGAGCCTTCCACCGGATCCGTTCCACCACCTAACTCATCAAAAAGGACAAGCGTATCTTTATCTGCATGCTTCATGATGTATACAATATTTGTCATATGGGAGGAAAACGTACTTAAGCTCTGCTCAATACTCTGCTCATCCCCTATATCTGCAAACACATCACGGAATACGGTAAGCTTTGAGCCCTGAAATGCCGGGATATGAAGTCCTGACTGCCCCATCAGGGTAAACAAACCAAGGGTTTTCAAGGATACGGTCTTTCCTCCGGTGTTCGGTCCCGTGATGATCAGCATGGTGAAATCTTCTCCAAGCCGGATATCCACTGGCACAACCGAATGTTTCTCCAAAAGAGGATGCCTTCCCTGTTTTATGTCAACCACCTTTTCTTCATTAAATTCCGGACAGGTTCCGTTATAAGACTTTGCATAGGCTGCTTTTGCAAAAATGAAATCAAGCTTTGTCAGGACCTCCGCATTCGTCTCAATGCTTTCTCTCGAAAGCGCCACCTGTTCGCTGAGACGTGCTAAAATCCTCTCAATCTCAATCGCTTCCTTTGCAGCTAACTCTTTTAGCTCATTATTCAGATTCACTACCGACATCGGCTCTATAAAAATGGTCGAACCGGTGGAAGACTGGTCATGCACCATTCCTGGAAACTGTCCCTTATACTCTGCCTTAACCGGAATGCAATATCTTCCATTCCGCATGGTAACCAGGGAATCCTGCAGCTTTGCCTGATTGTCCTGATTGCTGACTAACTTATTTAACGCATCATGTACCTTCCCATTGATTGCCTTCATATTCCGCCTGATATCCTTAAGCTCGGATGACGCATCATCTGCAATCTCATCTTCCGATAAGATACAACGGTTAATTTCTCTTGCCAGATGTTCTAGCGGCATCAGGCTTTCAAAATAACCACTGAGGGAATCTATGGTTCCGCGTCCCTCTTCCATTTCCTTGTATTCCTCCATACCAGACTTTTCCTTGTCTGGCACTTTACCATGGGTTCCACCGGCAGCAATAGTGCTTTCACTGCTTTGTTTCCCGTACTGCCTTGCATTCTTTGCCACATTCAAAAGTTTTGAAACGTCTAAAAGCTCTGCAACCGATAGCGTTGCTCCTACTGCCACACGCTTCATCGCCTCTCCAATCGGATATACACCTGAAAAAGAAATGCTTCCATGCTGATAAAGCCGGGTTAAGGCATCTCCTGTCTCCGTCTGGTTTCGTTCAATCTCTATAATATCAGTAGCTGGTTTCAACCGCCCACAGGCACGCTTTCCTGCCGGACAGGTTGCAAAGCTTGTCAACTGCTCTATAATTTTATAGTATTCTAAAATCCTCAATGTCCTCTTATTCATAAAACTACCTTTCCGCCTGTCATTTTCACCACTCATAACGGTGGAGCTGTCCTTCTAACTGGAAGCTTTCAAACCCCTGCTGTCTCAATGCCTCATAAAGCACAATTGCAACAGAATTAGACAGATTAAGGGATCTGATCTCATCAAGCATTGGAATCCGTACACAATTTTCTTTATTCTCTAATAAAATCTCCTCTGGAATACCCGCGCTTTCTTTTCCAAACATAATATAACAGTCCTCTTCATACTGTACATCCGTATAAGTCTGCTTTGATTTTGTGGTTGCCATGTATATCTTGGCTCCAGGATTTTTCAAAAGAAAATCTTCATAGCTCACATAAGTAGTAACATCTAATTTGTCCCAATAATCAAGTCCTGCACGTTTTACCGTTTTGTCATTGATCCGAAATCCCATCGGCTCGATCAAATGCAGTCTTGTCCCTGTTGCAACACAGGTTCTTCCAATATTACCAGTATTCGCCGGCATTTCCGGTTCATGTAATACAATATTCATTTTCATAGCAATTTTGTCCCTTTCCCTACACCGGTACTGGCTGTCCATAGAAAACTGCATTTAAGGCATCCCCTTTTGGCGGCACCAAAAAACGCTCTTCCTCCCCTACAAACACCTTTCGATCCATATTCTTCGTTGTTTTTCCAATGATATCTGCAAAAATGCCCGCCTGCCGCATCTGCTGCACCAATTCTTTGCCCTTATCCGTCACAAGCAACAGGCTTCCCTGTCCATTCATCATGTATGGGTTTATATCAAAATATTCACATATCTCAATAATTTCCTGCTTCACGGCAATCTTACGGATATCAAATTCACCACCTGTATTACAAGCTGACAAAAGCTGCCATAACGCTCCAAACACACCCCCATTTGATACATCATGAGCAGCTAATATAAAGTCAGCATTTTCTGTCACTATCTTTTCTATCACTCTAAGCTCCGGCATTAACGAAGTATATTGCATATAGGATGCCGCCTGTCGTATATAACTTTGGGGATAACGGGTTGTGAGCTCCTCCTCCTTTAACGTGGCAAGAATGGCTCCTCCATATAACCCATTCCATTTTGTCATCACAATATCCAAATCCTCTGATACCTTCTTATGCTGGTTTTCCCAGAGTACATTACCATAGGCCGTTATCGTAACCGTAGGACTTGTCACGGATGGCACCAGCTCTGTATGTCCTGCAAGTACCTCGATTTCATACTCTGCTGCCTTTTTGCAGATCCGCCCTGTTATCCCACGCAAAACCGCTTCTTCACTGTGCTCCGGCAGCAAAACCGCCACTGATATCCCAAATGGCTTGCCTCCTGCCGCTATTATATTGTTCACTGCATTATCAAGAGCATATAGTTCGTTTCCTGTATAACAAAAGGCAGTGGTGGCTATGGATGTTACCATTCTGCCAATCACTGCCCCATCATGTCCCACTGCTGCCCGAAAAGTCACCTCTTTGTTTCGATACTGGATTGGGTTAATAACGGAACGTTTGAAGGTATGCTCTGGTAATTTACCAGTTCTCATTTCTATTCTCCTTCATTCTCGTCACTCCCTCCGGACGAAGATTCTGTTGTGGTCTCTGCTGGAGGTGTTTCCGTTTCTGTTGTTTTGTTTTTGTTCTTATCTTTATTCTTGTCTTTGTTCTTATCTTTCTCTTCTTTTTTCTTCGTACCTACACGGATTTTTGCCTTCTGTGACTGGTAAGTGCTCTTGCCGAAATCTACGAGATACTTTTCAGTCTCTACTCCATCGATATATACATGCTTCCAAAGTTCTGTATAATATCCGGTATACGCTGACTGCTCCGTTGCAGTCTTACCTTCCTCTAAGGTATCATCCTCTATCTCCTCCGGATCTCCCGGCTCATTCACGTTTACATCAATTGACTCAAAGTCTATCGTCCGGTTCGCAGGTCTCGAATCATGTCCATAAATTGCAAAGGAGATGGTTCCACCGCCAGCATATCCATCAATATAAATCGGATATTCCGTACTGTTTTCAAACTTAAAATCCATGTAATCCCCAGCTATTGCCGCATCCATTCCGCGCTTCACATAGCTGACTGTGAGGGAATGCGGATAACGCTCCTTGACATTCAACTCCGCTCTTAACACGGCAAGATACAACGTTGTCGATACCTGACAGATTCCTCCGCCATATCCATCTACCAATTCGATATCGCTTCCATTGCTGACATACTGTCCTGCATTTTCATACCCATTCTCTGCAGTAAATGGTGAAACCGCATTATATACTGAAAACTCTTCTCCCGGCATCAATACCGTTCCGCTAATCTTGCTGGCGCCTGTTGCAAGATTCTGGCTTCTCGCTGAACTTCCCTGACTGTACTCCGTAGAGCCCTGTCCTAGCACATCTTCGATTGCCTCAAAGTCTGCTGTTGTATATTCAGGCTCCTGCTCCTTTACAGCAGCAGCAACTTCAACATCTCTCTGTTCCCACTCCTCCTCAAAGAGTTTCTCCACCTCTTTGACTGTCTCATCAACATCAATCGTGGTTCCGGTAACACTCTCGTGTACAATGAATTCTCCATTTTCTCTCGTGATAGAAGCATTTTGTGGTTCCGTCACCATACCACCAGTCTCATTTTCCAATATATCCTTGAGCTTATCTTCATCAAATTCCTTTGTTGGAACCAATACAACATTCTCTTCCTCTAACTGCTTTATCTCCTTATAACGGGATAAAATGTTACCTTGACGACCATAATTATATGCCTGCTCTACTGCATCCTCTACAGAAATTGACACGCCAATCTCCTTCAATGTTGTGGAATAAGAACCTACGGATGTCTTAAAGGTAAGCCTCAAATCCCCAATCCCTTCCACATAATGGTCATACTCCTCCATAGCCTCTTCCTTTGTAAGTCCTCCTACGTAGACACCGTCTAAGTATACACCACCATAAATCGCCTGATTGTCATTTTTTGCATATGCCACATGGCATGCGCCTGCAAAAATAATACTCATCATCAACAATAATGCCGTTAATTTTAAACCCTTTTTCTTCATATCGTTCATCCCTTAATCTATTATTATAACCGGTAATCTTCCGGTATGTTATTTTGTTAAATATTCATATTATTTCTACCCTATTGTATCACAACCAAACCGCATTTCAAGTCTTTAAAAAAATACTGTCATAATTTACGAAAGTTCCCTTTTTTCCCTACCTTTTTTGTATAAATTATTCATGGGATATCGGATAAATCCATTTTATACAAAAAGTTTTTTGACAAAATGCAAACCATATATTATTATCAAATATAATAACCTTACTAAACAAAAAGAAGCCTATATGAAACATATACACTTCTTTTGTAAGAGCTTTATTAAACTATTATAGAACTCTAACCAACATAGGTTACAATACAGCTTATCACCATAGCAAGCACCAGAATAATTGCAATGACAGATGCAACTCTCTTCTGCGTTTTTTTATTGCTAAAATTAAACATATTAACACCTCTTTTCTGAAAGGACTATTTTATGAAATACCCACTGTTATTACCAACCTTTTTAATCTTTGCATGGGTTCTTCACCACAATGTGAAGAAAAATTCCGGTGATTTCAAGCAATCGATCGAAGATTACCTTGCCAAAGAATCTGAAGCCAATATGTCCCGCCGCAAGGATATCTCGAATCTTCCGTATATTACTGTGCCACTTGACACACTACCATTTGATATTACCCTAAATGATGAAAAAAAGCAATTACAGATTGCAGAATATATAAAAGAAATTAAAAACCTTTCCGATAAAAAAATGTTAAACCTTATGGGAATCAGCAATACCGAATTAAAAGCATCCTATGGACCGGCAAATTTAGAAGTACTTTCCCTGTACGACCAGACTTACGCAAAATACATCCGCACCTTACAGCTTTTTGCAAACTGCATCTATGAAGAATATCCCGAAAAAGCCGTTTCCGTCCTTGAATATTGCATTTCAATCGGAACGGATATATCTTCTACCTATGAGCTGCTTGGATCCCATTACTTAAAAAACAACAACCTCCCTGAGTTTGAATCGCTTTATGAGCAAATCCCGGACAAAGAGACCTTAAGCGGCAAAAAAATTATAGGTAAGCTTGACCGGCTTGTTGAATCCAAAGAATAAAACAAAGCTGTCACATGTCCTTATCATTATAGTCGTCCAGAAAGTGATGCCGCACACCATCCTGCTTATAAGCAATCACTGTGCTAAGATTCACATTTTCCACACTCTTAAAAATGTTTCCCTCCACAAAAGGATTATTTTTTGAAAGCTCTGCAATGAGCCGTTTTACTTCCAACCGCTTAGAGGCTGTCTCCTCATTTTCCGCATCTGCCCCGCACTGCTCTGTAAACTTACAGGCACACTGCAAAAACTCGAGATTGTTGTAATCTCTCCATGCTATAATATCTGCCTCCCGCACAAGATAAAGCGGCCGGATTAGTTCCATTCCCTTAAAATTCGTACTGTGAAGCTTCGGCATCATCGTCTGAATCTGTGCCCCATACAACATGCCCATTAAAATGGTTTCAATTACATCATCATAATGATGTCCCAATGCAATCTTATTACATCCCATTTTTCTTGCCTGGCTGTAAAGATGCCCCCGCCGCATTCTTGCACAAAGATAACACGGTGACTTTTCCACATCAAACACGGACTCAAAAATATCTGATTCAAAGATATTGACCGGCACCTGCATTTTCTCTGCATTCTCCTCAATCCTTCGGCGGTTTTCCGGATTATATCCCGGATCCATCACCAAAAATTTCACTTCAAAGGGAAACTTATTGTGTCTCTTAAGCTCCTGAAAGCATTTTGCCAACAGCATAGAATCCTTTCCGCCGGAAATACAGACCGCAATGCAGTCTCCTTCTTTCACCATTTCATACTGGTTGATTGCCTTGGTAAATTTGCACCAGATACTTTTCTTAAATTTCTTTCGGATGCTTATTTCAATATCCTCACAAACCTGCTGCTTAGGTGTCAGTACCTTTTTCTTTTTACTATCTGATTCTTCCCGCATTTCTTCAATCCCCATCATTTCGCTTCATTTTCAAGAAAACCCTATTACTTTTTCTCTTTTCTGTCAAGTTAAAATACAATAGCGATGAGCAAAATACAAATTAACAGAGTTGACTTTTTTTAAATTTCATGCAACACTTACCCATAATTCAGACACTACTTAGACAGAATAAATATATGGAGGTGACGTTTATTGAACGGGGAAGAAATGAAAGCGTATGTACTGCTTGCCCGAAACGGTGACACAGCAGCCTTTTGCAAGCTTTATGAGCTATACTATAAAGACATGTACCGTTTCGCCTATTACATGTTAGGCAGCACAGAGGATGCAGAGGATGCCATAAGTGAAACGGTGGCAGATGCCTTCTCTGGCATCAAAGGACTTAAAAAACCGGAAAGCTTTAAGAGCTGGATTTTTAAAATATTGTCTACAAAATGTAAACGGCAGCAGGCAGTATATGCAACAAACAGAGAACACATAAAGGCAGATGCAGATACCAGCAGTCTCTCAAAGGAAGATCATCCTTATGCAGAGAATTTAGATGTGCGTGCAGCTTTTGCAGCATTGAATGACCTTGAAAAAAATGTTATTTCTCTCATGGTATTTGCAGGCTATAACAGTCGGGAAACGGCCAAACTCATTGGCAGCCCCGAGGGCACAGTACGCTCTTTAAAGAGCCGGGCACTTCATAAAATGTCCCAATATCTCGCGGAGTAAGCATAACAGCCCATATATTATCGTGCAGTTTTTGCACAGTCTATAAATAAATTTTAAAGGAGGATTTCGCATGAACGAACAGGATTTCATGAATAAAATTGATGAAAAAACCAAGAATTTGCAGATTCCCGAAAGCATTTCACCGGAAAACATGAAAAAAATGCTAGATGAAACCCTGCAAACACAAAAGAACATCCATGATGAAGCAGCGTATCAGTCCGATACAGATGGCTCATCTAATATAGAGAACAGTACGCATACCGGAGGTACAGCCTCTGATGACAGCCATTTTGACCACAAAAAGGATGCAGGAACACGAAACCGCTATATCCGCCGTTTTACTGCAGCCGCCTGCGTAGCACTTGTACTTCTCGGTGGAATTGGCATTGCGCAGATAAACCGTGACAAAAATTCTACCATGGATACAGCCACGGAAACTGCTGCAGATGAATCCAATGAAAATTATGCCGAGGAATTCAGCGAAAGTGCCAGCGATTCCGATGCAGATAATTCTGGTTTTGACAGTGATCTTGCCTACCAAACAAAATTCCATACACCAGACTCTTATGAAGATTATTTTAACACTGTTAAATCTGCCTATGATGCATACTATGACAGTATTTCCACTGTGCAGTCAGAAGATATGTCCCGGTATGATGCGACAGAATCATATGGAAATGACAGCCTCGATACAGGCGAAGTAGGTGCAGTAGCTGAAAATGCTACTATGGATATAGCCACAGATTATGCTGCAGTTAATGGCATTTCTTCAAAGCAAAAAAATGGCACGGAAAGCAAAGAAGCCTCTGGCGATGAGGACTATTCCAAAACAAACACACAGGAAAAAAATATTGACGAAGGGGACGTTATAAAGACCGATGGAACCTACATTTACCGGGTAACCAACGAATATGATGAAACCACAAATAAAAACATTTACAGGCTGACCATTACCGAGACAGAACAGGGAAATCTTAAGCTCATAACAACAATTAACTTAAGTGCGCTTGCACCTGCTTCAGAATCCGTATATTTTGACTTTCATGAGTTTTACTACTATGATGACCAGCTCATTGTGCTCTACACCGTAAACGATTACAACGAAAATGACAGCACCTTGACTTATATAGCAATCTACAATGTAAAACATAAGGACAAACCAACTCTCACAAAAAAGCTTTCACAGTCTGGCTGGTATGAGGATTCCCGCATTAGCGATGGTTATCTTTATACGATCACCAACTATGCTGACAGCCGTTTTACTGACATCAAACGCTACAAGGATTATATCCCATCCGTAAACGGTGACACGATTGCATGTAACAATATCTATTACACAGATGATGTCCTAATGGATACCTCACATGTCGTGACCTCATTAGACCTTAGCAAGCCGACAGAATTTACCGATTCTAAATCCATTCCTGTAAACGGAAGTTCTGTATATGTCAGCGATGAAGCTATTTACTTCTATGCTACTATTTATGCTGACGTGACAAAGACAGAGATTATGAAAATGTACTATGATAAAGGTAAGCTTACCGTTGGAAGCAGCGCTATCATTGCCGGTTATCTCTACGGACCATTCGCTATCAACGAATACGACGGACATCTGCGGATTGTGGCAACCATCCCTGCCAATAATATTTCACTGCTCCGAAATGCTGTAACCGAAGACAGCATCGTTTCCGGTACTCAAAAAACAGCAATCCGAGAGGATGTAAATGCTCTCTATATTCTGGACGAAAACTTAAATCTTACCGGAAAGCTTACAGGTATTGCACCGGATGAAGTGATATACTCTGCAAGATTCATGGGCGACACCGGTTACTTTGTAACCTATAAAAACACAGATCCATTGTTTTGTGTAGATTTGTCAGATCCTGCCAATCCGGTTTTGACAGGCAGCTTAAAGATTCCTGGATTTTCCAATTATCTGCATCCTTACGGCAGCGATATTTTACTGGGCTTTGGGGAAGAAACCGATCCGGAGACTCAGGAGCTCCTTGGACTGAAGCTCTCTATGTTTGATATCAGTGATCCTGCAAACGTCAAAGAAGAGGATAAACACATTATTGAAGATGCATGGTATAGCGATGCACAATATGACTACAAGGCAATGATGATTGATCCGGAAAAAAATATCTTCGGTTTCCTTTATTTTAGTCTTCATAATAATTATAAATACTATTATGTAACCTATGCCTACGATGAAGAATACGGATTTGTAGAGACCGCAAAATATGAGATTTCTGATGGTTCTGAATACGAAAGTGACGGTGTCAGAGGTATCTATATCGGAGATTATCTCTATATCTGTACCAACCGCCAGATTACCAGTTACAAACTGAATTCTGAACAGCAGATTGACAAGATTGTATTTAACAGATAACGAAAGCGGTGCAGTTCCACAAAGGAGCTGCACCGTTTTTTGATTCACCATACCTATTGATCCCAATTATGTGACATTTTCAGATGTAATAGCCGCTTTATTTTGCAAGCTCTAACATTCTCTTAAGCGGCATATACGCTGCTTCCCGCATTTCCTCCGAAAGGATAACCTCCTCATCTGAAGTCTCTAATGCCCTTTTCACACTCTCTAAGGTAATCCGTTTCATATTCGGACAAAACTGCCTATGCCCTACAGAATAAAACTTTTTATCCGGATTTTTTTGCTCTAATTCATAGAAGATTCCCATCTCCGTACATACAATAAACACCTGATCCTCCGAAGCAGTCGCATAATCTATCATCTGCGAAGTGCTTCCAACAAAATCCGCAAGCTCCAGAATATCCGCTGTACACTCCGGATGTGCCAATACCTTTGCATCCGGATGCACCTCCATTGCTTTTAAAAGCTCCTCTTTGTGAATACTTGTATGGACATGGCAAAAACCATCATTAAATATAAAATGTTTTTCCGGCAATTGTATCGCCACATATCTACCCAGATTATTATCGGGAATAAAGAAGATATCCTTATTTGGCAGATTTTTCACAATTTTCAAAGCATTCGAGGATGTCACGCACACATCTGACTCTGTTTTAATCTCTGCGGTAGAATTCACATAACAAACCACTGCCACATTCGGATATTTCTCCCGGACTTTGCGTATCTTCTCTATCTCCACCATATGAGCCATTGGGCAATCCGCAAGGTTGTCTGCCATGATTACTTTTTTATCGGGATTCAGAATTTTAGCGCTCTCACCCATAAAGGATACACCACAAAAAATAATCGTACTCTCCGGCACCTTTGTTGCTACCTCCGCCAAATAGTAGGAATCTCCCACATAATCTGCGATTGCCTGCACTTTGCCATCCACATAATAATGTGCCAAAATAACGGCATCTTTCTCTTTCTTTAATCTTGCGATTTCTCTCTCCATTGCCTTTTCCTTTCGTTTCCATAATATATATCCAATTGCGCAGATCATCAACCTCGTTTTCACTCCGGTTGGTGATATTATATCATAAGGACAAATGGATTCAAGCCTATTCATCATTATCTATTGTAAAATGGCACAAAACGACCACCGGTTACTCCGTAAACAGTGGAGTTGAATAATAACGGTCACCGGTATCCGGAAGTAATGCTACAATCGTCTTTCCTTCATTTTCCGGACGCTTTGCAAGCTGGATTGCCGCCTCAAATACAGCACCGGAGGAAATACCTACTAATACACCTTCTTTCTTTGCAAGAAGCTTCGCCCTTGCAAAGGCATCATCATTTTCAATCTTAATAATTTCATCATATATCTTAGTGTTTAATACATCAGGTACAAATCCTGCGCCAATACCCTGTATCTTATGGGCACCTGCCTTTCCTTCTGAAAGAACCGGTGAAGCTGCAGGTTCCACAGCTACCACTTTAACCTCCGGTTTTTTCTCCTTTAAATACTCACCGGTTCCGGTAAGCGTGCCGCCAGTACCAACCCCGGCAACAAAGATATCTACCTCTCCATCTGTGTCATTAAAAACCTCAGGACCGGTTGTTTTTTTATGAATTGCCGGATTGGCAGGATTTTCAAACTGCCCTGGAATAAATGCTCCTTCGATCTCCTTTGCAAGCTCATCAGCCTTTGCAATCGCTCCTTTCATTCCCTTTGCGCCTTCTGTCAGTACAAGCTCTGCACCATATGCCTTTAAAATATTACGGCGCTCCACACTCATAGTATCCGGCATCGTTAAAATAATCCGATATCCCTTCGCTGCTGCGATAGCGGCAAGACCAATTCCGGTATTACCGGAAGTCGGCTCAATAATAACAGAACCCTCCTTCAAAATTCCCTTCTCCTCTGCGTCCTCAATCATTGCCTTTGCAATACGATCCTTTACACTCCCTGCCGGATTAAAATACTCCAGTTTTACCAAGAGCTTTGCCTTAAGCCCTAATTCCTTCTCCACATTCGTCACTTCAACAAGCGGAGTATTGCCAATCAAACCTAATGTACCCTGATAAATATTTGCCATTTTCATTTCCTCCTATAATTCATAGCTGTTTAGTATGTATTTATTATGTTGTCATTATATTCCTAGTTTTCCTAGTTGTCAACTATAAAATATTTTTTATTCCAAATCACATTAAAAATGTTACTTCTGAAACCAATTCAAATATTCATCCCAGTACATCCTTATATACCCGCATCGCATTCTGGTAGCAAATCTTATCAATTTCACTTTCATGAAACCCTGCCCGCTTGAATTCTTCAATTAACAAAGACATTCCCTCTGCTCCGGAAAGCTCTGGATGAGGTGGAATCCCATCAAAATCACTGCCTAGTCCTACACATTCTATTCCACCAATCTGTGCAATATGCTTTGCATGTCTTACAATATCTAAAAGAGAAGCATATCCCAATCCCCAATTTTCAGGATTTCGGGCATCGTACATTTGTCCGGTATCATGTTCTCTCAAAAAATCCACACTAAAATTAAGTCCCGCTACACCACCACGTTCTCCAAGCTTTCGAATCATGTCATCACTTAGATTCCTGGCTGCACCACATACCGCTCTCGCATTGGAATGACTTGCCACAAAAGGATTTTTTGTAAATCGAATCACATCATAAAATCCTGCATCCGATAAATGGGATACATCCACAATCATTTTAAGCCGTTCCATTTCTTCTAAAAAGAGGATACCGGTTTGCGTCAATCCGTGCTCTATATCCGGTACATACAAATCCCCATTTTCATTATAGTTAGGATAACCCAGCTCATTTGGATAATTCCATGTAAGTGTCATCATACGGACACCCTGGTCATGCAAATACTGCAAATTGGAAAGAGATCCTTCACAGACTCCCCCCTCTTCTACGGTAAGCAACGCTGACAGCCTGCCTGCACGCTCGTTTTCCATTATTTCTTCTACGTTATGTACCTCTGCAATCAAATCCTGATTTTTCTCGATTTCCTGCTTAAATACTAAAATCAGTTCCCTGACCGCAGCAAAGTTTCCATTGCATGCCTTTTTACCATCCACGAACAGGGCAAAGTTCTGTACCAGATAACCGCTCTTATGAAGCCTTTCCAAATCAATCATCAGATGATTTCTACGCAGACCACAGTTCTCTCCCCGCTTTTTTCCTTCCAATATCTCACTAATTGTGTCACAGTGCATATCAATAATCTTCAAATGAATTCCTCCATATCCACAAATTTTCTGTTATATATTACATATGCTTTGCATTTATTGACAATTCTTTTTTCAGTCTGAAACAGTTTCATTGGTACAGGTCATATTCCAAAAAACCGGAATACTTTCTTAAAGTAAAAAAATCCATATCACTTTCTGCGAATTCCTTACATGTGAATATCACAGAAAACGATATGGCTCTGAGTTAAAAAATATCTTCATAAAAATGCGCAGTCTTCCTAATCTGCCGGCTCATAGGTTCGTTCAAACACATCTCCCTGTATAATATAGCTGTCACTAAGATCATCTGCACGAATCGCCATATAATCTCCCGGACGTCCGTAAAAATACTCCCTGGTCTCCCCAGCAGGGAATATCTTCGTCCGCCTTGTAAGCTTTCGGGCATATATACCTGCTCCCTGCTTTGGATAACAGATATGCGCCAGCTCATCTAAGCTGATATATTCGCCTGTCGCAAGATTTTCAACTGCCGGAATAAAATCAAGCATCTTCTCAAACACATCCAGAACCTCTTTTGTTGCTTCATAAGTACTCTCAAACTTCTGCCGTTTCATATCATACACCTCACCACGGCAGCCAATCATAATATAGGCATCCTCCTGTGCAGTAAGTATCATTCCTGATTCATTTTCCAGTGTCTTAATCCGAATCTGACTTCCTTTCTCCGCTACATCTAAGGATTTTACAAATGCCCAGCCTTCTTTCCGTTTCACATAACGCTGCAATTCCATAATCTCTTCTCTGTTGTTTTGGCTATATTCCATTGCCTCAATACAGTCACAGCCTGCAAAATATTCCGCAGCCTGTCTCAGAAAATATTTTGTAACCTCCGATATCTCAATATTTGCCATTTTTACTCGCAAAATTGCTGAAGCAATCTGTCCTTCCGCACATTCTGCACCCCCTTTGACAAGACCAAACTCCGGAATCATGGAATCCAAAAATTCCAATGCCCGAATCTCCCTTGTGGCACTTACAAAAAACAGCCGGATTTCCTCCTTGTTGTCTGCCACAAACAGCATATACTGGCAATCCAGTACTTTCCGAAGCATTTCTAAGTCCGTTGAAGTAACAAAATCACGCAAATCTCCATTTATCTCTGTCACAACAAGTGGTTCTGCCAAGTGCCGATATACTCTGCCACAGCCTTCCACATCTTGAATTTTCTCTATCTCCTCAAATTGATGCTTCCATGTTTCCATATCATCCTTTTCCTTCCTGTATCTTCTCTGCCCGGCTTTCTTCTTTTCAAATCCGCTATCCTGACATACGATACCTTCCTCTCTCTCTTCTAAAAGCCCATCTGCAAATTCCTGAAAAATCCTATTCACGTGGGTAAAATACAAAGTTAATCTATCTTCTTCTATTGCCATAATTTTTGCATATACATTGGTAAAAACAGCCCTGCCACCTTCCCCTGCTGCAAAAATCTCCACATCTGTATACTCCGCTAATTCCTCCGCATTCCCCGTATCTAATAGGACAGTTGCTCTTTTTCTTGAAAAATTTTCAAGCCGGGCGGAAACGGAATCTTCCATAATCTTCTTTCCCTCAATTGGATACAGATTAAATGTTACTGAAATATTTGCCGGATACATGGTATCTGATACCACATAATCCAATGTGCAATTATATTCCCCTCTAATTTCCATAACCTCATATACAGGCATTGGCTTTGACAGCCCCTTTGCCGTAACCTCGATCCGATTGCGGACCTCCACCCGGCAATCCATCTGATCCAAAGTTTCTTTTGATACCAGTACCTGGCCACCGACACTAAAGCTCTCGATTCTGGAACATTGGTTTACGGCTTTTCCAATGACATTATACCGCATCATTTTCTCAGAACCCACATTGCCGATAAATACCTCACCCTGGTGGATACCAACCCCCATCTCCAACGTTGGATATCCCTTCTCCTCACAATAGCAATTCACATTTTTCATTCTGTTCTGCATACAGATTGCCGCCGCTACAGCATCCTGGCTTTGCCGCTCAGAAGGAAGCGGTGCACCAAATACCGCCAGTATTCCGTCACCTAAAAATTCTATCACTATGCCATGATATTTTGTAATTACCTCCAGCATCTCTGTAAAGTAGAAATTAAGCAAATCTGTCACAGCATCCGGATCTAAATTCTCAGAAGCAGAGGTAAAGCCACGCAAATCAGACATCATAACTGTCACTTCCCGTTTCTCACCCCCTATGGCAGCTCTCTCCGGGTTCTCTAAGATTACATCCACCACTTTTTCTGAAAAATATCTGCCAAATATCTGATGAAGCAGGTCATTTCTAGACTTGAGCTGTTCATTTAACTGATGGATTTTTCTCGCTGCCTGCAAATCACCCGCCTGTCTTCGCAGCATTTTCTCATAATTCTTTGTTACCTCATGCTGCCATGCTGTGCGTTCGATACGCAAAACCTCCGGATTGGAAAAGGGCTTCCGTAAAACTACCGTTGCCCCTCTTGCATAACATTCTTCATCTAATTCATCCGTTCTGTGTTCCGTCATAAAAAACAATGGTACACCTGCTAATGACTGCTGGCTCTTAAGCAGTGAAAGAAATACAAAATCCCCCTCACTGTCCATTTCATAATCTAAGATAATGAGAGATGGCATATTCCTATGTGACTCAGCATTTTCTGACAATTCACTGACAGCCTTTTTCAAAGCCTCTATCGTCAGCATGCAAAAAGCGCGCATGCTTCCTGCTGAATTAATCCTTTTCTGTGCTTCTATCATATCCTTCTTGTCATTGCCAATCACCCAAATCGTTTTTTCCATACCCAAATCACTTTCTAAGGCACCCGGTACCACTCTCTGGCAGGCTTTGCCTTTCCGCTAAATCATTCTTACTTGTAACTGTTTCCAGTATACCATTTCCCACGCAAATCCTTATCCGATCCCTTTTGCATGGAACTCTTGCAACGGTCACAAAGATATCCTGTACGAATCGGCTCACCACACTTCTGACAGGAAAACCTTTCCGGAGCAAGCTTCGGTATCTCTAAAAATTCCTCATGCAAGAAATAAGCTACTGCATTACGTGGAACTCCTGTGTCCCTCGCTATAACTGCTACCGAACGTGCTCCCTCTTTTTCTAAGTAATTTCGTACAGTTCTTAAATAATCATAGTTTTCCTTTTTACAATCAATACACCGGAAAATTCCAACACCTATTTCTTCTAACTCACCACCACAATACTGGCACTCCTTTGGAGCTTTGTTAATTTCGAACGCATCCGAACGTCTCTCAGAGCTCCTTCGTCTCCCATTCTGGCTTTTTAAATTCTTTTGCTTTGTAACAGGATACTCCTCTATCTCATCTACCTGTAAAAGCTTCTTTATTTGATCCTTAAGTCCCGCAAAACCTTGTATGGAATCTTCCCTGTAAGAAATGGTCTGTACATTATTCAGATAAAACCGAAAATGCTCACATAGCGGTACCTCATCAATCTTCACCGGAACAATCGTCTTCCGGTAGTTAACAGCACTGTCAATCTCTTTTTCCACCCAAATTGAGGTTTGGGATGATTTTGAAAGTACCAGCAAGAAAACTTCACATTCCCGAATTGCACGCGGAATTTCCCTCGCATAACTAGAACCAGCCGGAATCATTTCCGGAGCCTTCCAGTAAGATATCCCCATTTCTTTTATTACCTTTACCAGTTGGTTTACAAAACGGCCATCTTTTGAACTATAGCTTATAAAAACAGAGCTGATATTTGTCATATGCAATCCTCCTTAACCACCTGGTTCCTGCCAGAGTCCTTTGCAATGTAAAGTCTGTCATCTGCCCTCTTGATATTCTCATCCGGAGTTCTGTTCCAGTCAAGCTGGCTCACCCCAAAAGACATGGTCACCTTAATCTGCAAATCTGCATATTCACAGACAGATGCTTCTACCTGCTGCCGCACATTTTCTGCAAATTCTGCTGTTTGCTCCAAATCTTTATCCGCCAACAAAAATACAAATTCTTCACCACCCCATCTTACAACCTCATCCTCAGAACACAGATTACTCTGTAAGATATCTGCCACATGAATCAGTACCGCATCTCCTGCGTTGTGCCCATGTGTATCATTTACCTTTTTAAAAAAGTCAATATCACAGATAATTACACCAATTGGCTTTCCATAACCTATACTTTCAATCTTATCCACATAATACTCATAAAAGCCACGCCGATTCTTAAGCCCTGTCAGTTGGTCAACCTGTGCCTCCCGCTGCAATATGTGGGACTCCAATGTCTTACCACAGAATACTGCCACCATAGCAAGCCTTTTCACATCCCGATTTCCAAATGAACTATCCAGACCGTTCATATCAAGCTTATTGATAGCCTGAAATGCACCAATTACCTTGCCCTTTTCATTGGTCACCGGCATACAGAGTATTGACTTTGTCGTATAGCCCGATGATTTGTCCACATCCGGATTAAACCGCTCATCTTCATATGGCTCATTGATGACAATTGTTTCCTTATTTTCAATCGCTGCACCCACAATCCCACTCCCTTCTGGAATCGTAAGCTTCTCACTTCCCCATGCCGCCAAAGTCCAATACTGCCGTTTCTTTGTATCCCAGTACCAGAAGGATGCACGGTCAGAACCGGCTAATGTTCTCCCAAGCTCCGTTAAAATTGAAATGGCTCTATCAAAATCCTTTTCATCCATCAACCGGTTCATATAATAAAATATCTTTTCTAAAAGTCCCTCTCCCTGAATGTTCTGAATTTCCCGATTTTCCAACATTTCAAATTCCTCCGTTCCTATCCTCTGTTATCAAGTGTATTTTACTTTGCATATATTCCAATGACTTTCGCTGGTTTCCTGCCAATGCCGTCTCTATTAATACACTGCAGCCTGCAAAATATTGCCGGTAACAGTCCTTAAACCATTCCCAGTCAAGCATGCCGTCCCCAACCGCCAGATGCAAATCGTGAATCAAATCATTATCATTAATATGAATATGCTTTACATAACCAGAAATCGCCGCTACAAAGCTCTCCATATCTTCACTATAAATACTTGCATGTGCATAGTCAAAACAGACACCATAATTAGCATATCCAGAAAGCCTGTCAGAAATCTTCTTTAAAATATCAGGAGTACGGTCAAACATATTCTCCAGATATATATCAAGTTTCGGATATCTTTCCAACAGTTTTTTCAAAAAAGCCGCCGTAAATTCTACCACCCGGTCATCATATTCTTTCCCTTCCAAAATGGGATTGTAGTTCGTGTGGAAGACAATTCCCTTGACACCCAGCCGCCCGGCAATCTCCATACTCTGCTCCATGCGCTGCTCAGATATCTTTCGAATCTTCTCGTCCTGACTAAATACTGTTACATCCAAAAATGCACCATGCATCGTACTGTTCTTTGGAATTCCCACCTGAAGATAGTACTCAATTAATTCTTTGATCCGGTTTTCATCATCTAATATATCCGGTTCGAAAAAATCGTTAATCTCAAAACCTGTACCATACTCATCCGCAATCCGCTTATGCTCTTCTAATTGTTCCGCCCTTGATACAACTAAAAAACACATTGTACTTACCTCTTATTATCCTTCGCACCAAAAAAACTGTTTCGATTGGTAACATTATCTTAAATGCATGCCTCCAACCTCGCTCCGCTTGGTGGCATTACATCATATACAACTCACTGTTCACTATGCTTGCCTCCAACCTCGCTCCGCTTGGCGGCATTACATCATATACAACTCACTGTTCACTATGCTTGCCTCCAACCTCGCTCC
>CAMWYJ010000025.1 GCA_947178445.1 uncultured Clostridium sp. | reverse complement strand
TAATGAGCCCTTATAGGGCGTGAGCAAACCACCGGCTAAGCCGGTGGTTCTGATTTGTGAGGTCATTTTCTTTTATTTCTTGCTATTTTCTTCACGATTCAGTACAATAAAGATGTTTATATTTTGAATTTTGAAAAAGAAGATAAGTTTTATGTATTGGACAAAAGACAATACATGAGGATTGACATGAAGAAAATATTATTAAGCATCACCCTGATCTTCTGGGTTGGATTCATCCTGTTTTTATCGTTTCAGACAGGAACTGATACAGCTGCTACCAGTTTAGGGTTGACCAAATGGATATTACAATTTTTTATAGAAGGAGAGATTCCTGATGAAACTTTGATGCATTGGCATATGCTGTTCCGTCTGTGGGCGCATCCTGCCATTTTCTTTTTTTATGGAATGCTTGCCATGGGTGTGACCACCGAATTTATCAGTAAGTATTCGGTGTGTCTTTTGGTAACAGGCATATCGGGGATTGGTTTGGCAGTTTTTTCGGAGGTTGGCAAATGGAATATTCCGGGAAGGCATTGTGATATAAAAGAGATGGCATTAAATGTAGTAGGCGTACTGGTGGGAATTATTTTGATGCTGGCTGCACAATTAGTCAGCAAGCGAACGGAACGAAAAAAGAGATGAATGATGCGATCGATAGGGAAGAGAAATCTTGGTAAGAAATAGGTTTGTATCTGCCATTTATTCATGGTATACTACAAACAGTTATGTAAGTGGAGATGAGAAAAACTCTGTTTTTGGCAAGCTGCGTCTTGTATATTTAACAAATATAGAAAACAGAGGGTTTTGCTCATGGTTATTGCGCAAGTAAAAGGAGGGCGTGGAATGCAGGCAATATTGGAAAATGAGATTTTAAGAGTAACAGTTAATTACTTTGGAGCCGAACTCTCCAGTATCGTGAAAAAGGAGACCGGTGCAGAATATATGTGGAATGCAGACGAAAAATTCTGGAAACGCAGTGCCCCGGTATTATTTCCATTTGTGGGAAGTCTTAAAAATAAGGAATTCTTGTATGATGGCAAGGCATATCCCATGGGGCAGCATGGGTTTGCAAGAGATATGGAGTTTTCCTTTGTGTCAAATACCGGAACGGAGGCATGGTTTTCGTTAAGTTCTGATGAGTCTACCTATGAAAAATATCCATTTGCATTTACGTTAGAGATTGGTTATGTGTTAAGTGGCGATGTGTTGAGGGTGTTGTGGAAAGTCACGAATGAAGATAGCAAGCAGATGTACTTTTCAATCGGTGGACATCCTGCATTTATGTGTCCATTAGCAGGAGAGGGAAAACAGACGGACTATTTCATTACATTTGATACGAAGGAAGATTTGACATATTCGAAGCTGAGTGCCAATGGTCTTGTGGAGTCAAAAGGGAATATACTTAATACCAACGGCGGCTGCATGCAGGTGACAGAGCATCTGTTTGATGAAGATGCATTAGTGATCGAAGGAAACCAGGCGCATAAGGTTTCTCTGTGCAAGCCGGATAAAACAGCATATCTTACGGTTGCATTTGATGCACCGCTGTTTGGTTTGTGGTCACCGGCGAAGAAGAATGCCCCATTTATTTGCATCGAGCCATGGTATGGAAGGTGTGATGCGGAAGGGTTTAGCGGAAGCCTGGAAGAAAGAGAGTATGGACATTTTTTGGAACCAGGGGAGGAATTTGCAGTGGATTTTAGTATAGAAATTGCATAAGAGCAGATTTGATTTCTGCGAAGCAACGAGCCAAGTACGGGCTTGCTCGCATTTGGTGACTGCCGCGAGGTTGTTAACTTGAGAAAAGAGAAGAGGTCTTCTGAAAATATAATATTAGGAAAGCGATAATGGAAGGAATAATATGGAGATAATTAAAGCAAAGAAAGATCAGATTATAGCAAGAAAAAACGGCAAAGTAAAATACTGGTATCTGATACAGGAGGGTGTCGTATTACAAAAATTTGGCTTTTCTGAGGTAAAGCTGGAAAAAAATGCAATCATTGGAATTTTAGAGAAGGATATTTTCCTGTGTGATTATGTAGCGGGAGAAGATACGGTTTTGGCAGGATTCATTTGTGAAAACTCAGAAGATTTGAAGAATCTGCTGACCGGACAGGAAAAGATCCGTAATATTTTTTTAAGGGCATCGCTGGAGCAGAGACATCAAATGTTAAGTCTTTACTCAGATTTGTATAATAAAACACGTCAGTTCCATATGTTTGTGGAAACGGTTTACAATGATTATAAAACGTTTTGTGGTAAGTATAAGATTGAAGAACAGAGCTTTTTGAGAATGGAGCATTTTAACCCTTTAGAGATGCAGCACAAGGCAGAGGCATGGGAAATCAACAATAACAACAGTATTGTAAAGAACTACATGCAGGAATATTTACAGTTAATGAAAAAGGATGACAGCCTTACGGTTGGTGCGATTATGGAGTCTGCTGCGCAGATGCGGAGATTTACTTTGGGAATCGGCGAAATGGAGGCATATTTATCATATAACAAAGATGTTTTAATCAGCGAATCAGCAAACGACCTTTTGCAGCTTCTCTTTGAATTGTCAATCAAAACATATGCAAAAAAATATGATATTGAACCAATTACCAAGGACATGAACCTGATTATAAAGGTTGCTGAGAAATTAAATGTATATAATACAAGAATGCTTGGCAGACGTTTAAAAGAGTTTAAGAGTTATGACTATAACGGTGATATGTCCCAGGGTGCAAATGGCAATGCTGGTGGAGAAAACATTAGAAGAGAAATTGATATCATGAAAGAGGATTGTGTTGATCATATATTGGAATATGCAGGCTTCGAGGATGAAGAGGCGGAAACAATCTGCAAAATGATTGAAAGCTACAGGGATCTTCCGGACCGGACTTCTATGGATAGCGAGGTATATGCACTTAGAAGGAAGTTGACATCTGTTTATTATGACATTTATTATAAAGTGTTTATGCGTGCGGTAAAGGATGAGAAAACGCTTACACCTGTTTTGGAAATGTTTTTGAATTTTGGATTCATGGATGTATCATTTATTGGGGAAGAACATGCCATGGCACTTTATGATCTGACAGCTCATTTAGATATCTGTCATTCTGAGCATATTTATACGATTTATGAGTGGCTTAAATGTATTTATAAGGGTGAAAAGGTTCCGTCAAAAAATGAATTTGACATGGATTATCCTGCATATCTTGCTGATTTGTGCAAAAACGGCAAGCTTACATCAGAGCAGGCTGCCGAATATAAGGAGGATGGAGAAAAGAAGGTTGAGTTTGAGATAAAGAACATGTTCTCGTCTGTCAATAAGATGACGTATGGAAAGATTACAACGTTTTGTCCGATTCTATGTAAAAATGATTTGATCAATACCGTAGAAAAAATGTTGATAACATCGGAAAAGCTTGAAAATGCCATGAATGAGGTAAGGAAAATTGACTATTCTGCATTTTATCGTGAAGTAATGTTTTCAGATCCGGATAAAGGAATCAACTGTGAAAGGATTATGAAGGAAATTTTACCGGATATTATCCTGATGCCAAATGCAGGAACCAGAGTGACTATGTGGCAGGAAACCACAGGGGTAAAGAGTGATACACCAGGCCGTTTTATGTTCCCGGTATTCACAGCATTGGATGTGGATGACCTGATGTTAGGCGTGGTAGGACAGTTCCGGTGGGAGATGTGCCGGAAAATACAGGGTATTCGCTGGAATGATGTCCGTGAGAAATCACTGACGGCAGAATATTGTACTTATATCCAGTTTTACCGGAAAAATCATGATTTATCAGCGGATGCAAAGGAGAAGATTAAGAGTGCGCTGATTCGTGCACAAAATAATTATCGGGAAGTGTTTGTGAAGGACTATGTGAACTGGATAAAATTTGAGTCAAGGGGAAGCTTCCGTCTGAATAAGGTATCAAGGGATATTTTGGTTCGGTATTGCCCGTTTGCAAAGGGTGTACGTAAGGAGTTAAAATCAAATCCGTTGTACCAGAACGCTATTTCTAAATTTGATGTGGAGACGGCAAAGAAGCTGCAGCGTTTTAATAGCGTATATGACAAATATGTAAAAGCGGGTGGTGAAAAAACGAAGGAATTAAAAGAGAATCTGCTGTTTTACCAGCTATAGGGTGTTTATGACATGAGTAAGAAGGGAAGAAGATAGGGCAGGTTATTGATTATAGTTATTTTTATGAGGGATATGCGCTTTATAAAACGGAAGAATTATAATTAAGGAAACAGTTACAAACATGAAAGGAAACAGAAACAGGAGAAACAACAGTATGAGTATACGGGCAGCACTGGCGGTATGCGCCGGTAAATTTACGACAAAGATATTAAAACTGATGGGAAGCGGTGGGACATCCCTGCCAGGAAAGGTGGTTCTTAGGATTTGCCCGGATATTTTAGGACATCTTGCCCGGAACATGAAGATTATCTGTGTGACCGGAACAAATGGAAAGACAACAACCTGCCATGTGATACGGGATATGATAGAGGCGAATGGGCAGACAGTGTTTTGCAATGATGCAGGTGCAAATCTGCTAGGGGGTGTGGTGTCGGCATTTGTTGGGGCAGCAACTCTTGGCGGTAAGGTGAAGACCGATTATGCCCTGTTGGAATGTGATGAAGCGGCGCTTAAGTCCATTGTGGAGCATTTCGGGGATCTGGATGTGACAGCGGTCGTAACCAATGTATTCCGTGACCAGTTAGACCGTTACGGTGAGGTGTTGACCACGGTTCAAAAGATCCGTGCAGGGCTAAAACAGCTCCCGAATGTAAAACTTGTCTTAAATGCAGACTGTTCCCTGACTACGTCCTTAAATGACCTGCCCCATAGTGAAATCTATTATTTTGGGGTAAATGCACCGCTTTATGAGGGCGCATCCTCAGATATTTCCGATGCAGTATATTGCATACATTGTAAGACAAAGTATCAGTACCGTTATCATACATTTGGCCACTTAGGCGGATTTTACTGTGAAAAATGTGGATATGAGCGGCAGGAGCCAAGTGTAGCACTTACCAAGGTATTAGAGTGGAAGGATAGTTCCGAAGTGGTGGAAATGGAAGTCTTTGGAAAGACAATGAAGGCAGAGGTTATGCTTCCAGGTGGGTATAATCTGTATAATGCACTGGCGGCAACAACGATTGCCCATTTGATTGGACTTCCTGGGGAAAAAATTGTTTCTGTACTTGGCGGGCTTACCACACATTTTGGACGGATGGAGCAGGTAAAGCTTGGTGAGAGTATGTTGAATATGGTTTTGGTGAAGAATCCGGCGGGCTTCAATGAGGTGTTGCAGTTTCTGATTCAGCAAAGGCCAACCGGTAACATTGTATTTGGGTTAAATGACAATTATGCGGATGGAAAGGATATTTCATGGATTTATGATGTGGAGTTTGAACGGCTTCTTGAGGCGGCAGCGGGAGCACAGCATTTCTATTTTACGGGAAAGCGTGCCTATGATATGCAGCTTCGCCTGAAATATGCAGATTTTGACACAGAAAAATTCAGTGTGGAGAAGGATTACAAGACATTGATTGCCAGATTACAACGGGAAGGCAGGCAGACCTATTTAGTGCTGTCCTACACCTGTATGCTGGAGTTCCGTGACAAATTAAGCGAGTTTGTACCTCTTAAAAAGTATGCGAGGGAGTAAGCATATAAAGTAGAAAGGACACAGGAAACATGGCAGAAAAATATTTACACATTTGTCATTTGTATTATGATATTTTGAATCTTTATGGAGATAATGGCAATATCCGCACGATGCAAAAGCGTTTGGAATGGCGAGGGATTGGCTCGAAGGTAACGAGGCTTTCTTTTGGTGAGGTGGACGAAAGGAAAGCGTACGACATCATTTTTATTGGCGGTGGACAGGATTTTGAGCAGGAGATTCTGGTAAAGGATTTATTCGAATATAAGGCGGAATGGCTAAAGGGCGAGATTGAAAAGGGTACGGTAATTCTTGGAATCTGTGGTGGTTATCAGATGCTTGGCAGGTATTATGAAGCGGCAGACGGAACAAAAGTGGACTTTCTTGGCGGAATCAATGTGCATACCACTGCCTCGGACAAGCGTATGATTGGCAATTTTATCTATGAGTATACGAAGGAAAACGGTGAAAGCTTTCGGATCGCCGGTTTTGAGAATCACAACGGGCAGACATGGCTTGGCGATGGTGTGAAGCCATTGGGTAAAATTGTGAAGGGTTACGGCAATAACGGAGAGGATGGAACAGAAGGTGCAAGATATAAGAATGTATTTGCTACCTATTCCCATGGACCTTTACTTCCGAAGAATGCACAGATTGCGGACGAGCTTCTTGGCATTGCATACGAGCAAAAATATGGGGAGGTGCTGCCACCTCTTGAACATAATATGGAGGATGCGGCATTGCAGGATGCCATAAAGCAGATATTGTAAGCACTTTATCAATTATCAATGTTGTGCATATGTAGAAGAAGTGTTTGGCACCCTCTGAGAACGTTGGTGCTTAGCGAGTTTTTTGAGCTTAGCACCATTACGTTTGAAGGGAGCGCAAGCGTGTGCGAAGACACTTCTTCTATATATGCACAGTGTATTTTGCATAATAATTATATTCCAAAGTCCATCCCAAGATCCTGGGACAGATATTTTTTGCATGTAACAGGATCCTTTACAAGTCTTCCCATTGTGTGGAAGGCCCGGAAGACAATTTCATCTTTGTCACATCCAGTTGGATTCTTTCCCACATCATGGGTATAATTATATTCCCCTAAATGATAAAAATACAGGTCGAACATAGAATATCCTTCACAGATAAAATTGCCGGTCAGTTCATTTTTCTGTAGAAAATAGACAAATTCATCATAGAGAACGGGATTTAACAAAATACCTTCCCACAATTCGGCAAGGAAGATCTCATCAAAGCCTTTGGTTTTGCAAAAATCAGCAGCGATGGTGTAAGCAGCAAGTCTGCGTCCGTCATAGATTACGTTCTCGTTGTGCATGTGAATACTCCTTTTTGTATCATGATCAATATTTCGTCAATTTGATTTTAGTATGATTTTAAAAAGAATGCAATGTATAAATCATGTTGTGAAACAACGAAGCAATCCGTAGCATCTGTTGGGGGCAAAATACCTTTTGACCCCAACATCTATAATATGAATGCTAAGTGAATGAAAATTCACATTACAATTAATATATAAAATGGTATAATTGGTATATAAATATATTTTGGAGGAATTTATTTGGAAAAGGACAAGCGGGCAAGATTGCTGTATATACTAAAGCTTCTATGGGAAGAGTCGGATGATACCCATCCATTATCGGCAAGTGTGCTGGTTGAACGGCTGGAAGACTATGGAATAAGATGTGAACGAAAAGGCATTTACCGGGATTTGGATGCACTTGAAGCGTTTGGATTTGATATTATCCGGAACAAAAGAGGAGCATATATGGGCTCCAGACTGTTTGAACTGCCTGAGCTTAGGCTGTTAGCAGATGCAGTGCAGTCGGCGCAGTTTATAACAGAAAAAAAGAGCAGGGAACTGATTGGCAAGCTTGGGATACTGGCGGGAAGAACCGGTGAGCGGGAACTGAGACATTTGACGCGCATCAATAACCGGATAAAGACAATGAATGAGTCGATTTATTATAATGTAGACAGAATATCCGAGGCTATGGAGAAGGGATGCCAGCTCTCTTTTTGTTATTGTATGTGGAATGTGGATCGGAAACTGGAACCAAAGCATGGAGGAATGCGTTATGTGATTTCTCCGTGGCTTCTGCTATGGGAGAGTGAACGCTACTATTTAATAGGCTATGATGAGGTTTCGGATAAACTGAAGCATTTCAGGGTCGACAAAATGCTACAGATTGAGAAGCTAGAGAATCGGAGGCTTGGCAGAGAACGATATCAGTCTGTAGATGCTGCAGAATATGCGAGACGGCATTTTGGTATGTATCAGGGAGTATATGAGATTGTGACACTTCTCTGTGAAAATGAACTTGTCGGTGCCATAATTGATCATTTTGGACGAGATATCTGGATGCATCCGGTAGATGAACAGTATTTCCGTGTGAGCGTAGGAATCGTGGTGAGTGACAAATTCTTTGGATGGCTTACGGGATATGCGGGGAGGATTCAGATTTTGGAACCGGAAAGAGTAAGGCTGGCATACAGGGAAAGGCTGGAGGAGTTATTGAAGAAAACAGGAGATTCTACCAACATTAACAGATAATATAGTAAAGATGCATGTTATGCTGGTTTAGAAGGATTTCAGAAAGGGGCTGCAGATGAAAAAGTATTTGATGGCATTAGACCAGGGAACAACCAGTTCCCGTTGTATTATATTTAATAAGCAGGGTGAGATTGTTTCAGTGGCGCAAAAGGAGTTTTCCCAGTATTTCCCGAAGTCTGGCTGGGTGGAGCATGATGCAAATGAAATTTGGGCATCCCAGAGGGGAGTGATGGCAGAGGCGATGGCAAAGCATTCCATTGAGGCAGAGGAGATTGCTGCAATCGGAATCACAAACCAGAGGGAAACAACAATTGTGTGGGATCGGGAGACAGGAAATCCTGTATGCCCGGCAATTGTGTGGCAGTGCAGAAGGACTGCGGATTATGTGGAGGAATTAAAGGCGGAGGGGTATGGAGAGATCATAAGGAAAAAGACCGGTCTGGTTGTGGATCCTTATTTTTCGGCTACAAAGCTAAGATGGATTTTAGATAACGTTGAAGGCGCAAGGGATAAGGCGAAGGCCGGGAGACTTTCTTTTGGGACCGTGGATACCTGGCTGATTTATAAGCTCACAAAGGGAAAAGTATTTGCTACGGATGTAACCAATGCATCCAGAACCATGCTGTATAATATCCATGATTTATGCTGGGATAAAGAACTGCTTGCAAAGTTTGACATACCGGAAAATATGCTGCCGGAGGTAAGATTCTCTTCAGAAGTTTATGGAATGGCTCATGCATCCATTCTCGGCAGCGAGGTGCCGATTGCGGGTGTGGCAGGTGACCAGCAGGCGGCATTATTTGGGCAGTGTTGCTTTGAAGCTGGGGAAAGCAAGAATACATATGGAACAGGATGTTTTCTGCTGATGAATACCGGGGAAAAGATAGTAGATTCAAAAAATGGTTTGCTTACTACGATTGCAGCAGGCATAGATGGAACGGTGCAGTATGCCTTAGAGGGGAGTGTTTTTGTTGCAGGAGCAGCAATTAAATGGTTAAGAGATGAACTCAAAATGATTGATAATGCGGCAGAGACGGAAAAGCTTGCAAATTCTGTTTTGGATAGTAACGGAGTTTATGTGGTTCCGGCATTTACCGGGCTTGGGGCGCCATATTGGAATGCCTATGCAAGGGGGGCTGTGTTTGGGTTGTCCCGTGGCAGCAGCCGGGCACATTTTGTCCGGGCAACGGTGGAGTCTTTGGCGTATCAGTCGCTTGATGTAATCCGTGCTATGGAGGAGGATTCTGGGATCTCTGTAACTTCTCTAAGGGTAGATGGGGGAGCCAGCGCAAATGATTTTTTGATGCAGTTTCAGTCTGACATTTTAAATGGGAAAATTATAAGACCACAGGTTGCGGAGACTACAGCGCTTGGCGCTGCCTATCTTGCAGGACTTGCTGTCGGATATTATAAGAATCTTGAGGAAATTAAAGGTAACTGGAAAAAAGACAAGGTATTTGTGCCAACACTTTCTGAGGAAAAACGGGAACAGCTTTATGGTGGATGGCAGGAATGTGTGAAGAGGATTCAGTAAGGTACACTAAACCCCGTTTTTCCTGTAATAAGCCGGTGTGACACCTACCTCTCTTTTGAAAAGTTGTATAAAATGGTTCGCATTTTCAAATCCCACCTGGTAACAGATTTCACCAATCTGGTCGCTGGTGGTGCGAAGCAGCACCTTTGCCTGTTCGATTCTCAAGTGGTTGACATACTGCAGGGGTGTTGCCTTCAAATGTTTCTTGAAGTCTCTGCATATCTGGTATTTGTTAATGTTCACTAGCTCTGATAATTCATCCAGAGAAAAATGCTCTTCATAATTATTATTAAGGTGCTCTCGAAGCTGCACTAACCAGCCAGGCAGATTAATGTCCTCGGAATGGGTATCACAGAAAATGATAAGATTTGTCAAAAGGTCTGTCAAAAGTTTTGCATTGTTGAGCTCTGTATGGATGAAATTTTGTCCCGACAGATTGATTAAAATCTGTGGCAGAGGGGAGTTCTTAGGCAGGGTTATAACGGGCTGTGAACGGGTTTGAAATAAATCATAATAATAAAGAACCGGATAGCCATCGAAGAACAAGGCGAGGAACTCGCAGGCTGTGGAGCAGGAAAGGCTGTAATTGTTGCGGCAGTCTACGAGGCAGAGCTGGTGTTCCTCAAAAGTGTAAGGATGCTCCTTCAGTGTAAGTTTTGCCGAGCCACTGGCATTATAAAGCAAAAGATAAGAATGAAAATTTTTTTGTGAATATTTTGAACCTGCCGGTAAATGAAAATTACCGGCTGCTTTTAGGTAAATTATGTGCTCCACAGCTTCGGCGGAGTAGGAAAGTGAAGGTGGCAAAAAGTCAGTAATGGACTTCCCGGTTTCGGAAACGTATTGACTGGTCAGGCTGTGTGAAAATTGTTTTGAGAAATTCATATGTGCTCCTCCTTATAAATACGATATTATCGAAAAATAGTATAAAAACAAGAAAAAGAATTAAAGATAATATATCAATATTATTATAGAATGTCAACAAAAATGTATATCACAGAAGAAAAATATATTTTAAGTAATAAAATAGGGTAAAAATGAGTAATAATCATGTTTAAAAAATGGTAAAATATAATTATTTATTGCTAAATATAACTAAAATGTTGTAAAAATGCAAAAAAGACTAAGAAATAGAATGTTATGTTAGAAAAAATGACTAGAAAAATCAATATTGATATATAATATGCAATATTGATTAGTGACTTAAAGGACAAAGTATTGTAAAGTAAATTTAGGCAAAAATAGTTGCTACGTTAATTTGCTAAGGGCAAAAAGTAAAGGAGGATTTAGTTATGAGACTAAAAAAATTATTGGCACTTGGAATGGTGTCAGCTATGGGCTTATCTTTAGTAGCCTGTGGTGGTAGCGATACAACAGATGCAGGTAATGCTGATACGAACGACACTGCACAGGATGCTTCAGATGAAGGTGGTGAAGACGGTGGTTCTGCTACAACAGACGGTGTACCTTCTTACTCAGACATTACGCTTGGAACGGATTACACAGATTTGACAGCAACCATTAAGTTCTTACATCATAAGACAGACCGTGAGGAAGATGGAACGATTGCAAAGATGATTTCAGAATTTAATGAGATGTATCCGAATATCACGGTAGAGACAGAAGGTGTAACTGATTATGCAGAGGATTCACTTCTTCGTCTGACAACAGGTGACTGGGGTGACATCATGTTTATCCCTGCAGTGGATAAGGCAGATCTTGGCACATATTTCATGCCTCTTGACACAGTAGAGAATTTAGACAAGACTCTTAACTTTGCAATTCAGTGGGAGTATGATGGCAACAGCTATGGTATTCCTTACATGGGAAATGCACAGGGTGTTCTTTATAACAAGAAGGTATTCAGTGATGCGGGTATTACTGATCTTCCGAAGACACCGGATGAGTTTATTGATGCATTAAAGGCAATCGATGAGAAGACAGATGCAATTCCTCTTTACACAAACTATGCAGCTGAGTGGACCATGGGTGCGTGGGATGCATATTTGGGATGTGTATCAAATGGTGATGACACATACTTAAACCAGAAGTTCGTTCATGATGCAGATCCATTCGCAGATAAGGGTGATGGAACAGGTGCATATGCATTATATAAGATTCTTTATGATGCAGTTGCTAATAAGTTAATCGAGGAAGACTATACAACTACCGACTGGGAAGGCTGTAAGGGTATGTTAAACCGCGGTGAGATTGGTACAATGGTATTAGGTTCATGGGCTTATGCACAGATGCAGGAGGCTGGTGACACACCGGAGGATGTTGGATATATGCCATTCCCTATGACAGTTAATGGAACACAGTATGCTTTAGCTGGTGGTGACTATTCTTATGCAATTAATGTAAACGCTTCAGATGAGAACAAGACTGCATCTATGGTATTTATTAAGTGGATGACAGAGGAGTCTGGCTGGTGCTATAACGAGGGTGGTTACACCGTTGTTAAGGGTGGCGAGAATCCAGATATGTATGCAGCATTTGACGGATGTACAGTGCTTTCTGATCAGCCTTCATTACCTGGTGAGGAGGATTTCCTGAATGAGATGAATTCAGAGAGTGAGCTTTCATTCAATGCTGGTGGTAATTCTAAGGTTATGAGCATTGTTGAGGCAGCTGCTCTTGGTTCTAAGAGCTATGATGATATCATGGCTGAGTGGACTGAGAAGTGGAAAGCAGCTCAGGAGACGAATGGTATTACAGCTGAATAATTCAAGGGATATTACAAGCTAAGCAAAATCGAGGGCTGTCAAGCAAATGACAGCCCTTAGTTATAGGAGGAAATGATATATGGCAGAAGAGACAAAAACAAAAGCTCGTGCTGTAAAAAAGAATAACTCATCATTTTCCCAATGGCTTACCAAGCGTAAGACGCAGAAGGTTTTGGTAATGGTCGCTTTTATGGCGATTCCGTTAATATTGCTGTTTACCTTTACATATCTTCCATTTGGTGAGATGATTAGTTATAGTTTTTATAAAATGAAATATACCGGTACGCCAAAGTTTGTCGGCTGGGATAATTATATCAATGTATTTAAACGGGATGACTGTTTTGGTGCATTGAAGCTGAGTTTATATTATATGGGTGGTTCCCTTGTGCAGCTTACCCTGGCATTGTATCTTGCGACAATCTTAAGCTTTAAGGTAAAGGGTGGTGATATCTTTAAGGGATTCATGTTTTTCCCTTTCTTGATTAATGGTATTGCAATCGGTTTTATTTTCAAGTTCTTCTACACAAGAGGATTCGTGTTTGATACGGTTTTGCAGTGGTGTGGATTTGACCTTGACAATCTTCCATACTGGCTGATGGATCAGAGCATCAACAATATATCCCTGGTAGGAACCTCGGTATGGCGCTATTTCGGACAGAACATGGTATTGTTTATCGGTGCGATTATGTCTGTTGATGCAGAGATGTATGAAGCGGCAATGCTGGATGGAGCGTCAAAGTTCCAGCAGTTTATTTATATTATCCTGCCAAACATTAAGACAATTGTAGTGCTTAACATTATTCTTTCAATTACTGGTTCCTTAAGTGCTTTTGAGCCTCCATATGTTATCACAAGTGGTGCGAACGGAACAGGAACCTATTTTGTGGTAATGCATGAGATTGCCCATACACAGCAGAAGGTAGGTCTGGCTTCTGCAATGGCGGTTATCCTGTTGTGTATTATCTTTGCAGCGACGATTCTACAGAAGCTGTTCTTTAAGTATGTATTTAAGGATGCAATGGATGACGAGTATACAAGAGCTGCGGAGAAACGGCTGAGGATGGAGAGAAAGCTGCATAAGAAAGAATCAAAAAGACTGAAAAAGGAGGGTGCAAGATGACAGTAGGACAGAAAATTACAAAATACATATTAATATTTTTGAAGTATTTGTCACTTGTGTTCTTCTCTTTTGTGGCAGTCCTTCCAATTGTATCCTGTGTATCAACAGCATTTAAGACGGATACGGAGTATCAGCAGACGAATGTTATGACGCTGCCTGAGAATTGGCTCAATTTTGACAACTTTGTAACGGCCTTCCAAAAAGCAAACATGGCGATTGCGTTTCGGAATTCTCTTATCATATTGGTTTCCGTGCTGGTTATTTCAACGCTTGTTGGAACACAGCTGGCGTATGTGTTAGACCGTTTTAAGTTCGTTGGTAATAATGTTATTCGTAACCTGTTCTTGTTTGCAACGCTGCTTCCGGGTGTTGCTATGCAGGTAGCGGTTTATGAGATTATGTTTAAGCTGCATTTTATTAATTCTCTTCCTGGATATATTATCATGATGTGTGGTACGGATATTATCTCCATTTATATTTATATCCAGTTCTTTGAGAATATTCCGAATTCACTGGATGAGTCTGGTGTCATGGACGGTGCAGGCTATTTTACAATCTTTTACCGGATTTTGTTCCCACTTTTGAAACCTGCGATTGTGACGAGCTGTATCCTAAAGGGTGTAGGTACTTATAATGAGTACTATAATGCAAATCTTTATCTGCAGGATAAGAAGAGATACCCTACGGTTGCAACGTCTCTTTATACTTTTGTGGGACCATTGGGAAGTAAGTATAATTTAATCTGTGCAGGTGTTATCATTTCATTGCTTCCGGCATTGATTGTCTTTATTACCTGTCAGAGACACATTTATAGTGGTTTGACCTCTGGTGCGGTTAAAGGTTAATATTTACAATGCGTTTTTAGGCGGCCTGTGTTTGTTTACCGGGCTGCCTGAAATGCAATATATGGAAGTGTATTTTCGCACTAAATTCGCAGCAAAAGCTGCTCATTAAGTGCCTGATAAGAGGAAATACTATGCCCACTAAGCTCGAAAGAACCTCGCTAAGTGGTCAAGTGTATTTTCGCACTAAACTCGCAGCGAAAGCTGCTCATTAAGTGCTCAATATAGGAGGAAAACAAGCAATGTCAAACGTGAAGATTATTGGACCTGCAGTGCCGAATGTGCCATGGCAGGAGAGACCAGAGGGACTTAAGGATGCACCGGTATGGAGATATACAGAGAATCCGATTATCGGACGTAATCCGGTAAAAGGTGTGGCGAGAATTTTTAACAGTGCGGTAATGCCTTATGGCGATGAGTTTATTGGTGTGTTCCGCGGCGAACAGACAAATGGAATTCCGTACATTTATTTAGGAAGAAGCAAGGATGCGATTCACTGGGATTTTGAAGAGAACAAGATTCCGTTTGTGGACGAAAATGGTGAATCGTTTATGCCGATTTATGCATATGATCCCCGTCTTGTAAAGGTGGAGGATACCTATTATATTATCTGGTGTCAGGATTTTTATGGTGCAGCAATTGGTATGGCGAAGACAACAGATTTTAAGACATTTACAAGAATTGAGAATCCGTTTTTGCCGTTCAACCGGAATGCGGTATTATTCCCGAGAAAGATTAATGGCAGCTTTATGATGCTGAGCCGTCCGAGCGACAGCGGTCACACTCCTTTTGGCGATATTTTTGTCAGTGAGAGTAAAGACCTTGTATATTGGGGCAAGCATAGACATGTGATGGGTAAAGGAAATGAATGGTGGGAGTCGTTAAAGATTGGTGGCGGTGCTGCTCCGATTGAGACGACAGAAGGCTGGCTTTTATTCTATCATGGTGTCAGCGGAACCTGTAATGGCTATGTATACAGCATTGGTGGTGCGATTCTCGATATTGACAATCCGTCTATCGTGAAATATAGATGTGAGAACTTCCTGCTGACTCCGGAGGAGTGGTATGAGGAGAGAGGATTTGTTCCAAATGTGTGCTTCCCATGTGCAACAATCCACGATTCAGAAAGTGGAAAGATCGCAATTTATTATGGAGCTGCCGACAGTTATGTAGGATTGGCATTTACACAGCTGGAAGATGTTGTTGACTATATCAAGGACCATAGTGTAGTGACAACAATGGATACCGAGATCGGAAAAAGATAATTAGTAATTAACGTGCAACGGGAAGGGGAAGTGAGTGTTATATCACTTCCTTTTCTTATGGTTTTGATGCTGTGATACTTGTGGGGCATTTGAATGTAAGCTGTGAAAGGAAAACGTGTTCACAAAACGTTCGGAATTGTTTTCTTGAAAGGACCAGTGATATATGGTACGCTAACAAAAAGTTTCGAAGTTATCTATAGCAGAAACATTAGATAGGAGAAGTGGTATGAGTAAGTTTTTTGCGGATGATAATCCGGTCAATGCGGTTCTCACAAAGGTATTTGATTTGTGTATGCTGAATATAGTGGCACTGGTGTGTTGTATCCCGATTGTAACGGCAGGAGCATCCCTGACTGCAATGTATGCAGTGATGCTGCCAATGAGTGAAAACAAGGAAGGACCGGTTATAAAGAGCTTTTTTAAGCAATTTATTGCAAATCTTAAGGGTTCGGTTAAGATGTGGCTGCTTATTCTTGCAGCAGCCTTGGTTTTGATGTTTGATCTGTATGTCTGGACGAAGGCGGACAGCCAGTACCGGAGCGTATTTTTTGGGCTTACGATTGCAATGCTTGCTGCGTTGGCAGTTGTTGCAAGCTGGTATTTTGCTCTTCGGGCGACATTTGAGGATGATGGAAAAACATCACTGATCAATGCCGGAAAATACTCTTTGATATACCTGCCGGCAAGTATTTTGATGGCTGCCTATACGGCAGGTGTTGTATATGTATACCTGCAACAGGGGTATCTTGCATTGTTCATACCGATTTTTGGAATTACTCTGATTGAATATCCCAAGGCATGGTATATGCGGCAGAAGTTCAACAATTACATTGCAGATCATAGTGATATATACGGTGTGGTACGAGAGGATGCGGTTGATGAAGCTGGTGAAGAAGTTGAAGAAGGGGAAAGGGCTTCTGGAGAAGCTAAGGAAGAGGAAAAGACCAGGATAAGTGATGAAACACAAGGAGAATCCGCAGAGGGAGTAACAAAAGTTGAAAATGCCAAAGCGGACAAAGAGGAGAAAGAGGAAAAAACAGAATCAGGTGTGGAGAAAGAGGCAGTCACAGAAAAAGAAGAAAATGCAGAGGTGAAGGAAGAGGCAGTTGCAGAAAAAGAAGAAAATGCAGAAGTGGGGCAGCGGGCAGGCGAAGAAGATGCAAAAGCGGAAGAGGAAATAATCCCAGGTGAGAAAGAGGCTGCGAAAGAACAGATATCAAAAAGTAAGGCAGCAGACAAAGAGAAAAAGAATAAGAAATCGGCAAAGGGAAATAGTAGAAAGAAGAACAGAAAGAAGAAAAACAAAAAGAAGAAAAGAAAATAGAATTTTTTGGAAGAAAGATACAGGCGGGTGCAGAAAATGGTTGAGATGATAAAGGCTTGGTATGCGGCAGAAAAAGAAAAAATGGAGGAAATGACAAAGGAGCAGAAAATCAATTATGTGGTTGAATATTATCTGGTATTTATAATTGGCGCTGTGCTGCTGTTAATTGCCGTTATCTGGTTTATTTTTCATTTTGCCTTTGGTAATAAGGAGCAGGGTTTCAACTGTGCTCTTGTGAATTGTGCTGTGGAAGGAAATAGTATTGAGTTGTCAGATGGGCTGACAGAGTTTTTTGGATATAATCCAAAGAAAAAAGAGGCATATTTTGATCCGGGTTATCAGATTGCGTATCCGGGGGTAGATAATGAGGCGGCAGATAACAGCTTTTATGAGAAATTTTTCCTGAACATCCGTGTGGGAGTTTTAGATGCAGCTATTATGCCGCAGAGCTTTATGGAATACTGTAATACAGTGGGTCACCCATTTTATGATGTATATGATGTGCTGAGTGAGGAGCAGATAAAAACGTATGAACCGTGTTTCCTGAAAGGGAAAGATGAAGATGAGAAAGAGTATACCTGTGGTATTGATATAAGCAAATTGAAATTCTTTGATAAAATGGGAATCTATGAGGTGGAAGCAAATGAGGGAGAACCGTTGGTATTGACTTTTACATATGGAGGTATGAATTTAGAGGAGAGCAGACGGTTTCTGGATTATTTGGAGACATTTGAGGAATAGTATCTTTTGATGGCTTGTATAAGGAGGCATGTTTATGACAGAGATGGTAATACAGGGAGTATTACAGATATCGGGAATGGCAGATGGAATCATGGGGCTGTATTATGGTGGCTATGGTTATGGGTATGGATATGGTTATTTTTCGTATCTGATTTTTATGCTTCCGGCATTGCTGCTGGGATTGTGGGCGCAGGCGAAAGTAAATGGCACATTTAAAAAATACAGTCGTATTGGTAATTCCAGGAATATAACTGGAGAACAGGTTGCACGTATGATATTGGACCGGAATGGACTTCATAATATTGAGGTGGAACGGATTAACGGTAATCTGACGGATCATTATGATCCACAGGCGGGAGTGATTCGGCTTTCCTCCTCTGTGTACGGTTCGACATCGATTGGCGCCATCGGTGTTGCGGCACATGAGGCGGGACATGCAGTGCAGGATGCAGAGGACTATGTACCAATCCGGGTGAGAAACAAGATTGTACCGGTCTGCAATTTTGGCTCCAGTGTGGGACCGATTTTGATTTTGTTGGGCTGTATGTTCGCAGGAAGCAATTTTGGTATAAATCTGATGCTGCTTGGAATTGCACTGTTTTCTCTGGTGGCACTGTTCCAGTTAGTGACCCTTCCGGTGGAATTTGATGCATCCAAACGCGCACTGCGCATTATAGAGGAAAGCGGTCAGTTTGTAAAAGATGACTACCGGGGTGCAAAGAAGGTGCTTACGGCGGCGGCTATGACTTATGTGGCAGCACTTGTCACTTCTGTGATGCAGATTCTGTATTATGTTACAAGATTTTTGAGCGTAAGTCGAAGAGATGACTCATAAAAGGAAAAAGCCTGCTTCATCGGCAAAGGTTTTTGGTAAAGGGTAACATTTTTGGTATAAAATGTAACAAAAGTAATAAGATGTTAAGAAGTCTTTCAGAAATTCTTAATTTGACGAATGGAAATGACAGTGTTATGATAACAAGGGCTTGCAGGAACTGAAAGCAAGCTGCTGCTACACAGGAAAAGCAGTTTGTGTCCCAAGGAATCGGGATGGTAACAGTGGAAGTTTTGCAGTGTGAAGATGCTGTGTTTAAGGAGGAAAAAAGTATGAGAAAATTATATAACAGGATTGCGGCAGCAGCGTTGGCTGCACTTATGGTATGTACATTGCCATTGACAGGGATAACGGCAAAGGCAGATGCGGTGACAGATGCAGATCCAAAGGATGTATATGTGTCCTTTGGTGCAGATCTGAACGATAATGAAAAAGCAACAGTATTAGGGTTGATGGGAATTACGGAAGGTGATTTAGAAAACTATAAGGTTGGAGAGATTACCAATTCGGATGAGAAAACGTATCTTGGTGATTATCTGGATGCCAGCGTAATCGGTTCGAGGGCGTTGTCATCTGTTATTGTTGTGGTTGGTGAGAAGGGTGATGGAATTGATGTTGAGACAAAGAATATTTCTTACTGTACACCGGGAATGTACACCAATGCACTGATTACAGCGGGTATCGAGGATGCGGATGTAATTGTTGCCGGTCCGTTTGAGATTACCGGTACAGCAGCGTTAGTAGGTGCAATGAAAGCATATGCAGAGCTTACCGGTGAAGAAATTTCTGAGGATAGTATGGATGCAGCAGTAAATGAGCTGGTTATCACCAGTGAAATTGCGGAAGAGGTGGATTCTGAGGGAATCGAGCAGCTTATGGCATTTGTAAAGGCAAAGGTAGTAGAGGAAGGCCTTGACAGTGATGAGGCAATCAGTGAGGCAATCGATGAGGGTGCATCCCAGCTTGGCATTACCATCACAGATGATGAAAAGCAGGCAATCATTTCTCTGATGAAGAAGATTGGTGATTTGGATCTTGACTTGGAGAGTATGCAACAGCAGGCAAAGGATTTGTTTAATAAGCTGGAAGATATGGGAATTGATAAGGAACAGGCAAAGAACTTTTTCCAGAAAATCATAGATGCAATTCAAAGCTTCTTTGAATCTATATTCTCATAAAGAAAAATATCCCCTTTTGTCAAACAAGACATGTTTGGCAGAAGGGATTTTTTTATGGGCAAAACATACAAAGAAGGGATGATTCACTGTATCCCTGAATAGTTCTTTATACCTGTGGGAAATACTAGTGTAATGATTTGCAATTAACCAGACTTAAAAAACACCGGCAGGAGGTGCGCTATGTTTTATGAACTGCAAAGAGGGCGGGTTGGTATGATCACATATGAGGAGCTGAAGGATGATTATGTGATGTATCATTTCCCGGAACAGACAGTTGCGGAGTGTGGTAATAACCAGCATAATTTTAGAAGCAATAATTTTGTAACAGATGACTTGGTTTTTGTGGTGCTGGATTTGATTAATTTTTTGGATGTTTTTGGAGAAAAGGACCGGGTTGCAATTTACATCCGTGGAGATTTGTGTCTGGTAGTAGATATTAAGGATCAAAATGGGAATGTCCGGCGGCAGTTTGATAGTGTGGTAAGCCGATATGAAAAAAATGGGAAGGGAATGAAGCATACGGTGCCTGAAAAATTCCTGTATCATTTTTTGGATCATTTAATGCTGGATGACCGCAGGTTTTTAGAGAATATGGAATTTCAGATGAGTGAACTGGAAACGAGGATGATGGAGGAAAGGGTAAAACCATCTTTTATCCATGAGATTCTCTCCATTAAGAAGGAATTGATGTATATCTGGAATTACTACGAACAGTTAATTGATGTGGGAGAAGTGCTCCGGGATAATGAAAATGATATGTTTCCTGCGGAAAATGTAAGGAGATTTGCGATTTTTACAGAGCGGGCATCCCGGATTAGCGGGAATGTAAAATATTTAAAGGAATATACCGTGCAGCTTCAGGAAACGCATGATGCAATGTTGGATTATAATCTTAATAATATTATGAAACTGTTTACGGTGATCACTACCGTTTTTTCACCGCTGTCTCTGATTGTGGGCTGGTATGGTATGAATTTCGAAAATATGCCAGAGTTGTCGTGGGAATATGGTTACCCGGGTGTGATTGCATTTTCGGTGTTGGTGGCGGGCTTGAGTGTGTTTGCGTTTAAAAGGCATAAGCTGTTATGAGAATGTCCGTTTCGAAGGAACATGATACAACACACAAGGTAGGCTGCTAACTGGTCAAGGTGTAAAGGACAGTGGAAATAAGGCAGATATTGGGATGAATAAAAGTTTACTGGTATTTAAGGGAGGAATGTGGTATAATATATACCGTGCGAAAAGCGCGGAATAGCGAAGGAGGATGTTTTATATGAAAAGAATCAAGAGTATCATGATGTGTGCGTTTGCACTTCTGACATTCTGTGCCCTGTTTGCAAATGTGCAGACAGTTCATGCAGCGTCATACGTAAACGGCAATATTTATGTGAATCCTGTAGAGGATGTGAAGGGGAATATTAAGGATTGTAAGAAAGTAAGAGTTACGACTTATGCGGATAGTATTTCATCTTTTGATGTAAGATATGGAAGCGGTGATAAGATTGCAAATCTCAAGGTGAATAAGAAGGGATTAGAAGCAAGGGTAACTGATACAGAGAATTATTCAAGTTACGGTGAAGCTGATATTTCTCTGTATGCGACAAAGCCTGCAACTTATAAGGTCAGTTTCGACGTGGTAAACAGCAAGAATCAAAAACGCGGACATTATATTGTCCAGGTACAGGCTGTCAATTCAAGCTCGGTGATTAAAAAGGCAGTTTTTGGCAAGCAGACAGTGGAGTCTAATTCCGCTTCCATCAAAAAAGGGGTGAAGAAGAATTCTTCCAAATCTTCCTATAAGGTGAAAGGAAAATCCGGCAAGTTCAAGATAACAGCAAACAGCCAGTACAAGATTACCGGTATTGTTGTGGTTTCAGTTAATAAGAAAGGACAATATGTCTATAAGAAGTTTAAGAATGGTAAAAAGCTTGCGCTTTCTCAGAATTATGACTCAATCAGCACAGATGCATATTGGGGAATAACGTCCAAGCCTTTAAAGAAATATACATATATCTATGTTTCTTATAAAGACAAGTTTTTTGGGCATACGCAGACATATTCGATTTCCAAGGCAAGAGGGAGAAAAGAGATTAAGAGTGTTTATAAGAATGGGATAACCGGAAGTCGGACGACAAACTATTACCGTCGACCAAGTGCAACGATTGAATTATGGCAGTATTAAGAGGAGGGAAGAAAATGAGTAGATTTTTAAAACAATGGAAAACAATTGCTGTTATGGCAGTTTTTGTGATTGCAGTTGCAGCTTCCGGGTTTGTTTCCGAAGCGAAAACCATCAGTAAAACAGTGAATCTGGATAAAAAGATTGCATATGTTGGAGAAGAAGAGTCGTTTAGTGATGTGATTAGTGTAAAGATCGACAATAAGGCAACCTCCAAATCAAAAAAGAAGATCAAGACGAGTAAGACGTATTCGGATCCGACAGGATTTTCATATCACACAAAGGCATATTTTGCGGATAGCAGTGCCTATAGCCAATACGACGACTATAGAAATGCATACAGTAATGCGATAAAATACGTGACAGAGACTAACTATACATTACGTTTTCTGAAGCCGGGAACGTATACCATTTCCTATGTGAAATACGGAGATGAAGATCTGTCTATGGTATATAATTCGTCTGAATATGTAGGCGGCAAATTTGTGTATTACTATAAATTGGAAGACAACGATGGAAAGCTTTCAAGTGAGTTGTTTGAGGAAAAAGTAGTCAACGGTGATTATTATTACCAGGGCGTTTCCAGCAAGAAGATATATGCCGTTGGAAACGAAGGTTTGGTAGCGGCATCTATCAAAACCGGTGTAGACAAACAGCAGCATATATATTATCAGCCACGCAATATAGTAAAGACTACATATAGCCGTCAGTACAAGGTGTTAAAGACATCAAAGATTATTTCTTCTGTTCAATTGGGAAAAACGAAGCTTACAAGGGCGGACAGCAAGGGTGCATATAGCTCTTCTAGTTCTTCACAGCGCACATTCCTTTCCGGAAATAGCGGAAAGCTTACCGCAAAGACAGCAGACAAGAATTACATCATTACCAGTATTGTTGTACTGACTTATGATAAGGAAGGAAAGCCTGTATATACAAAGGTAAGTAACAAGAAGAAGATTAATTACGGCTTGAATAAGAGAATGAGCTCTTTTTCATCGCAATATAGCAGCTATTCCTACAGCAACACTTCTTTGTATAAGGAAACAACAGTATATGTAAGCTATAAGAATAAGTTCACAGGAGCATTTTTACGGGTAGACAGTATAGCAAAGGATAAATATGGTCATGACATAATTTCTTATACATACCGAAATGCAGGAGATACGAAAAACAGTAAAGGTACAGCGTATAGCATGGGTCTGTATATGGGTAATGGTTGTACGGAGTCTTATACGTTCTACAAAAAATAGATAGGATAGAAGCTGTTAGCGGCTTTATACTATAGTATATGGAATGACAAAACGGGATGGATACCCTCGTTGGAGGAGGGTACACATCCTGTTTTTTGTTACAGGACAAGCCGGTTATTGATAAAGCAGGAGTGAACAGTTACCGGTAACTTACAGGAAAATGAAAAAAAACTACATTTTTATTGAATATGAATGCAATTCGTATTAAAATATAGATGTATGTGAGGCAGCATGGAGATTGTGTACATAATTTATAATGGAGGTTACGTATATGGAAAAGAAGGAGATTAAGGAGAAGCTTTTAGAGATTATCGAAGAAGAGATGCCGGAGATTGAAGTGGATGGAGTGGATACATCAGCTTCCTTTGTGAGTGAGTATGATATGGATTCTGTTTCCCTGATCAGGGTGATTGTGGATGCAGAGAATGCGTTTGGAGTTACATTTGATGACAGGGAATTGGCTCTTAATAAATATGAAAACTTTGATGACGTGATTGATGTAATTGAAGATAAATTAAAGTAGAGAAGGAGGATATCATATTATGGCAAACAAAGTAATATTACCTGTAAAGTACCCGGCAATTACTTCATGGCAGTGGCATGCAACCCTGTTTTCCGTTCTAGGAGAGGATGAGAACGCAAAGAGATGGATTTATAGTAATTATATTCAGTTGCGTTGTTATAATATTTCGGAATACACATCCGGTGAAGAGATTTTGTTGTGTGATATGATGCCTGGAAGCAGTGCACTGAAGGAATGTCCATATTTGATTTTCTCATTGATCACAAAGCCGCAGATTGAAAGCTATTGTGGTGATGTCATTGATTTTATTATAAAGACGATTGATCTTGGCGGGTATGTCTATGGTGCTTTTGATGAGGCAAGAATGCTCTCTGACGTGGAAGTCGGAGATTATAAGTTCTCTCATGAATTATTTATTTATGGATATAATATTGAGGAAGAAATATTCTATGTCGGAGATTTTACATTCAAGGACAAGTATGCATATTCAACCGTTAGCTTTGAGGATGTAAAGAAGGGATTTGATGCCTTAGAGCCGGGGGAGGATCATGTATTCCGTGATGATTATAAGGGAACACGTGGACTTTATGTGATTCAGAAAAATGTAGACTGCAGATACTATGATATTGATCCGATTTTGATTAAGAGAACTTTGATTGAGTATCTGGAAGGAAGTGATACAAAGAGTCATTTTCGTATGATGCGTAACCGCTTTGATGATACGGTTTTTGGTATCAATGTTTATGATGCGCTGGTTAAGAGAGTGGAGAAGCAGTTAAAGCAGGAGGAACCGGATTTCGATATCCGTGCACTTCATATTGCATATGATCATAAGGTGCTGATGTATGACCGTCTGAAATATTTAATGGCAAACGAGGTAATTCCGTTTGATCAGACGATGCTTGATGATTATGCAAAGGTTGTGGATGATATGTTAGCGGCTCGGAATCTGTTAGTTCGTATCTCTGTGACTGGAGAAATTGAGGCGGGCGAACGTATTTCTAAATATCTGACTTTTGCGAGGGATAAAGAGAGTGTTATTCTTGGCAAAGTGGTTGAGCTTTTATAAGCTGTCTTTAGAGGAAATGGAAGATCATGTATGAATAATATATGGTATTTGTGGAGTTGATATGTTAAAAATATTCTATATGGATATAAGCTGTGGCTGCTCGTATGAGCAGTCACAAGCTTTTTACAAAATATTACCAAAGGAACGGCAGGAACGGATTGACAGACTGCATAAGGAAGAGATGGCGCAAAAGAGGATGCTTGCAGGAATTTTCATGCAATATGGTTTGAGCCGGATGACAGGGGTTTCAATTGGGAATATATGCTATTCTTATGGTGAGCAGGGAAAACCGGAATTGGACTGGAAAAATATAAGAAAAACGGAAAATATGTCTGTCCGGAAAATGGAGGATGTTTTGATGGTTCATGGCGGGAATGTGGAACAGCTGGATTTTAGCTTATCCCATTCCGGTAAATATGCAGTGTTAGCGGTAAGTGACAAGCTGGTAGGTGCGGATGTTGAACGGTTAAGGAGAAACAGGCTTAATGTTGCAAAACGATGTTTTCATAAGAGGGAATATGAAGATATCATGGCATTGCAAAGGAAAGAGAGCTGTGATCGGAGATTTTTGGAATACTGGACGATGAAGGAAGCGTATGTAAAACGAACCGGAGATGGATTGCGGATTCCGCTTGACTCCTTTTGTATAAAACGGGGTGAAGATGGCGTGTCATCGGTGGAGGAAGCGGGCGGGCAGAGAGTTTGGCTTGCTACTGGCTATATAGAGGAAGACTATGCATTTTCGGTTTGCAGTAAAGATTGGGATGATATACAGCAATTGTCTGACCAAAAGAGGTATCGGGATAGAGACGGGAAGATATTTTTACCAATGGAGGAGATTGCAGTTGAACAGATCTATGGTTTTTTGAATGAAAAGCAGGATTGAGAATGATCAGCAAGGTGATTGTCCTGCGTACTGTTTAAACTTATGAAAAGTGACTTAAAAACGAATACGAGTCAGAAGGAAATTTTTTCTTTATTTTTGGATGTGGTTGGGGTATAATAAGAGAAAGAATTTTTAGAATACGGAGGGATTTTACATGTTAGTTTCAGCAACAGAAATGTTAAAGAAGGCTAAAGAGGGTCATTATGCAGTAGGTCAGTTCAATATTAACAACCTTGAGTGGACAAAGTCCGTTCTTTTAACTGCTGAGGAGTTAAAGAGTCCGGTAATCTTAGGTGTATCAGAGGGTGCTGGTAAGTACATGACAGGATTTAAGACGGTTGCAGCTATGGTTAAGGCCATGGATGAGGAGTTGGGAATTACAGTTCCTGTAGCACTTCATTTAGATCATGGAACATACGAAGGATGTTATAAGTGTATCAAGGCTGGTTTCACTTCTATTATGTTCGATGGTTCACACTATCCAATTGAAGAGAATATTGCAAAGACAACAGAGTTAGTAAATGTTGCACATGCAATGGGCATGTCTATTGAGGCAGAGGTTGGTTCTATCGGTGGTGAGGAAGATGGTGTCATCGGTAAGGGTGAGTGTGCAGATCCTGATGAGTGTAAGGCAGTTGCAGATCTTGGTGTAGATATGCTTGCGGCAGGTATCGGTAATATTCATGGTAAGTATCCAGAGAACTGGGAAGGCTTAAGTTTCGAGACATTAGATGCAATCCAGCAAAAGACTGGTGTTATGCCATTGGTTCTTCATGGTGGTACAGGCATCCCGGCAGATATGATTAAGAAGGCAATCGAGCTTGGCGTATCAAAGATTAATGTTAATACAGAGTGCCAGTTGTCTTTCCAGGAAGCCACACGTAAGTACATTGAGGCTGGTAAGGACTTAGAAGGCAAAGGATTTGATCCGCGTAAGTTATTAGCTCCAGGTGCTGAGGCAATCAAGGCTACTGTTAAGGAAAAGATGGAGTTATTCGGATCTGTAGGTAAAGCTTGAGAATCAAAGTTTCTCATGGATGGCAATAAAGAATGATGTAACTGCTATTGTGACAGGTGGACTGTTGCAGTAGCAGTTTTTTTGTGATTTTAATATTTAAGTAAAAATACTTAAAATTACTTGATTAATTTAATTCGTGTGGTATAATAATATATATAGTATGAGTGTTGGGATAGAATAACAAAATGTCGTCCGTGTGGGAGATGGATAAAAGAGTGGGAGTGTTCATATGCAATAGATAAAATATGCGGAGGAATGTTTTTAATGGCAACGAAGAATGTGACGATGAGTGATGTTGCGAAGGATATGGGTGTAAGCACTGTCACCGTATCAAAGGCAATTACCGGAAAAGACGGAGTTAGTAAAGAAGTTCGGGAAAAGATATTAAAACGGGCAGAAGAGTTGGGCTATGTTTATACGAAAGGTCTGAAGGATAACAGTGCGCACAGGCAGTATAATATTGGTGTTTTAGTTGCCGGTAATTTCATGAGTACAGATGCCTTTTATTCTAACCTTTATCAGCGGATTACGATGGAGTTGACTGCCCAGGGACACTTTGGTATTTTGGAGATTGTGACAAAGCAGGCAGAAAAAGAGAATGTTTTGCCGAATGTGCTGGTGAATCATAAAGTAGATGGTATTATTATAATGGGGCAGATGAGCCAGGTTTACATTGAAAAGATTCGGGAGACGGAAATTCCGCTGATTTTTATGGATTTTGAGTTAGAGGATATGCAAGTAGATTCCATTATCAGTGATGGCGTGTATGGCGCATGTAAGATGACTCGTTACCTGATTTCCCAGGGACATAAGAAAATTGGCTATATCGGCAGTTATGAGGCAACCAGCTCTATTATGGATCGGTATATGGGATTTTGCAAGGCGATGTTACAGGCAGGGATTCCTGTACGGGAGGAATGGGTGATTCCGGATCGCGATGAGGAGGGTGTATATGTGGAACCAACCTTTCCGAAAGAAATGCCAACAGCTTTTGTCTGCAATTGTGATGAGGTGGCATTCCATGTGATTACCAAACTCAAGAAATTAGGTTACAAGGTACCGGGCGATATTTCCGTGGTTGGATTTGATAATTATATTTATGCGGAGCTTAGCTTGCCAAAGGTTACGACCTTTGGGGTTCAGACAGATATTATGGTAAAAAGTGCGGTGGATACGATTGTTCACAAATTGAATGATCCGGAATATTCTGTGGGACGTATTGTCGTTTCCGGTGAAGTGTATGTGAGGGATTCTGTGAAGAAGCTATAACAGGCTTTGATGTGTCCGTTTTTTTGAGTTTTTATGAATTGAATAAATGTGTATGAGAGTGGATACTATGCTGTTTCCGGTGACGGAGTCGTGTTATACCCACTCTTTTTTTGAAGGTTGAAAGCAGACACAATATTTGTTTGCCTGCTGGGCTTATTATATTATGTTCATAATAAAATAAGCAAGATATGTATATAATTAGCAATAATGCATAGTGACTTTTTTTACTTAATAGTGTAGAATAAATTTAAGTTAAAACTAAATAATTTACTTAAAAAGTAAAAGACAGCATATTATCAAATCGCCCCAAAATATATCCGGCTCCGGTTGGAGCGGGGTACTTACATAAAAGGCTGTTTATCAGTCTTGCAGCTTTTTGTGCAGAAAGAAGTAATACGGAATAAAACCCCATTTATCCCTTTTAACGAAATGCCGTGCTCTTCCCAAAATAAGGCAGCTTCAATCTGTTCACAAAGCGGCGGCAACGGATTTTTAACCATTTAATGATTGTTTCCGGATTAGGAGAGTCTAAACCTGTTATTTTGGGGATAAAAGGCAGGTTTCAGGATGGTCATTAAATGAAAAAATCCGTTGCATTTTTTAAAGTAATTTTCTTGACGTACATAGGGTAAAATGTTAAAATATTACTGAGAGATTAACTTAAAGTAAATAGCATAATAAAGTAACTAAGAATCTTTCTAATATTTGGGAATAGAGGTGCATATCATGTTTATTGATGAGGTGAAGGCAAATTTAAATGATTGTATTCGTCCATTTTGGATTGGTTTGATGGACAAGGAAAACGGTGGTTTTTACGGACGTAAGGATTTTGACTTGAATCTTTACAAGGATGCTGAGAAAGGTGTTATACTGAATAGTCGGATTTTATGGTTTTTTTCGAATTCATATTTAACCCTCCCTAATGAAGACGATATTGTGTGTGCAAACCATGCATACGACTATTTGGTAAACCACTGTTTGGACAAGGAGTACGGTGGTGTGTTTTGGTCCACGAACTATGATGGTACTCCGCTTGATACGACCAAACATACATATAATCAGGCCTTTGCCATTTATGCACTGTCATCATATTATGATGCAAGCGGAAAACAGGAAGCACTTGATATTGCGATGGGAATTTATAATCTGATTGAGGAAAAATGTACCGATGAGTTTGGATATTTAGAAGCGTTTGACAGGACGTTCCAGCCAGTGGAGAATGACAAGCTTTCTGAGAATGGTATTATCGCAGAAAAGACAATGAATACATTGTTACATGTATTTGAAGCATATACAGAGCTTTACAGAGTATCGAAGGATGCAGGCGTGAAGGAAAAGATGATCCGTATTTTGGATATCTTTGCAGAGAAGGTTTATAATCCGGAATTAAAGAGGCAGGATGTGTTCTTTGATCGGGAGATGAATAACCTGATTGATTTACAGTCTTATGGACATGATATTGAGACAACATGGTTGTTGGACCGTGGCGTTGAGGTTCTTGGCGACAAGGACATTGCGGCAAAGATAACCCCGATTACAAATGCCTTGACGGAATTTGTATATGAGCTGGCATATAAGGATGATTCGCTGGTGAATGAATGTGAGAATGGGGTTGTTGATACAACAAGAATCTGGTGGGTACAGGCAGAATCTGTGGTTGGATTTTTAAATGCTTACCAGAAGAATCCGGACAAGACAGAATATTTAGATGCAGCAAAGGCGATATGGGGTTATATCAGGGATAACCTTGTGGATGAAAGACCGGGAAGTGAATGGTTCTCTGAGGTTGACGAGAATAAGAAACCAACCAGCAGGAAAGATATTGTAGAACCATGGAAGTGTCCATACCATAACGGGCGTATGTGTTTAGAAGTAATAAGAAGGAGTAAGAGCATTTAGCTGTTATGTGTGAGGCATCCTCTGCCATTAATAAAACAGGGCGGGGCGAAGGATGAATGTATTAAAAGGAGGAACGCAGATGTTGCATGAGAGATTCTATATTGAAAATGAAAGATATGAGAAGTTAATTACAAAGAAGAATGTAAAGACTGATTTTTATAATGGCATTTTTGACCGATGGGAGAATCCGGTTCTTACAGCAGAACATATTCCGCTTACATGGAAGTATGATTTGAATCCGGAGACAAACCCGTATTTTATGGAGCGTCTTGGTGTGAACGCAGTATTTAATGCGGGCGCAATTGAGCTGAATGGCAAGTATTATTTAGTGGCTAGAATTGAAGGCAATGATAGAAAATCGTTTTTTGGTGTAGCTGAAAGTGATAACGGAGTAGACGGCTTCCGGTTCTGGGATTATCCGATTCTTTTGGATGATGTATGTCCGGATGAGACGAATGTATATGATATGAGACTGACAAAGCACGAGGACGGTTATATTTATGGTGTGTTCTGTTCTGAGAGCAAGGACACAAGTGTGAATGATTTATCCGCAGCAGTTGCGGCAGCGGGTATTGTCCGTACAAAAGATTTAAAGACATGGGAGAGACTTGATAACCTGGTAACGAAGAATTCCCCGCAGCAGAGAAATGTTGTGCTTCATCCGGAGTTTGTGGATGGTAAGTATGCATTCTATACAAGACCGATGGATGACTTTATCGATACCGGTTCTGGTGGAGGAGTCGGATTTGGTCTTTGTGAAGACATCACACATGCTGTCATTGAAGAGGAGATTATTACGAGTAAGCGTAAATATCATACCATTACAGAGGCTAAGAATGGTGCCGGTGCAACCCCGATTAAGACAGATAAAGGATTTATTCATATTGCACATGGCGTTCGTAATACAGCAGCCGGGCTTCGCTATGTCGTCTATGCATTTGCTACGGATTTGAAGGATCCAACGAAGGTGATTGCAGAGCCATCCGGTTATCTGATTGCACCTCAGGGTGAGGAGCGGGTTGGAGATGTATCGAATGTGGTATTCACCAATGGTGCGATTGTAAATGAGAATAAGGAAGTATTTATATACTATGCATCATCTGATACAAGATTGCATGTTGCAACTACAACAGTGGACAAGCTGATTGATTTTGTATTTAATACACCAGAAGATCCGCTGCGTTCCGTTCTTTGTGTAAAACAAAGATGTGACCTGATTGCTAAGAATTTAGAATATCTAAAGAACGAGAAATAAAAGAAATGTTTGAAGGAATTGCCGTAGGGTGTAGATTTGGGCAGAAAGAATCTACAGGCATGCGGCGGTTCCTTTGTATATTAAGGATTCTGGTGATTTTATCTTGCGTGAAATACAATAAAGGCTTACAATATAAATAGTATGAACCCTAAAGTGTGTTTTGCCTGGTTTGGGAAGGGAATAAAAAGGGATAAGGAGGAATTGGGGATGTTAAAGTTAGCACCGATATTTGGTGACAACATGGTACTACAGAGAAATAAGGAAAATTATATCTGGGGTGAAGGTGTAGACGGAGAGGCTGTTGAGATTGAGTTCTTGCGCCGGACATATATTGCAGATGTAGAGGATGGCAAGTGGAGAATTAAGCTGGCAGCAATTGATGCAGGTGGACCATACACCATGGATATCACATGTAAGGAAGAGAAGATTCATATTCAGAATATTTTAATTGGTGAAGTGTGGTTTGCAGGCGGACAGTCTAATATGGAGCTGGAGCTTCAAAACAGTGATGATGGAAAAGCGATATCCGCACAGGTAAACAGGGAGTCTATTCGCTTTTTCAATGTACCAAAGCTTTCTTATATCGATGATAATTTTGAAAAAGAATATGAGAAGACGGGCTGGCAGTTAATGAAAGGTTCGGTATGTGATACAATGTCAGCCGTTGCATTTTATTTTGCAAATAAATTATGTGATGCGTTGAGAGTTCCAATTGGGATTATTGACTGCTACTGGGGTGGTACCTCTGCTCTTTGCTGGATGAGTGAGGAAATGGTTCGCACGGAGCCGGGTGCGTTTGCAACTTTTATGGATTTTCAGAAAATTATCGATAGTAAGTCCGATGAGGAATATGAGGCTGAGCTTGAGGCCTTCAATAAAGAGGTGAAGGAATGGGATGCCAAGGCGGATGTGCTCAGGGCAGAAAAACCGGATATCCAGTGGGGTGAGCTTTGTGAGAAGTTAGGAAATAATCCGTGGGAGCCGCCGATGGGTAAAAAATCTCCGTACCGTCCGTGCGGTCTTTATGAGACCATGGTGAAGCAGGTTGCACCTTATGGACTGCGGGGCTTTATCTATTACCAGGGGGAGTCGGATGAGGGGCGCTCCCGCTTTTATGGTAAGTTAAACTCCATGGTCATTAAACAGTGGAGAGAGGTTTTTGAGGATGAGGACCTTGATTTTTATCTGACACAGCTGCCAATGTATATTGCAGATGGAGCAGAGGATGATAAAAACTGGTGCATTTTAAGAGAACAGCAAAAGCAGGTAACGAAGGACAATAAGCGGACCCATATGGCAGTTATTATTGATTGTGGAGAGTATGACAATCTTCATCCAACGGATAAAACGATTCCAGGTGAGCGTCTTGCATTGCAGGTTCTTGGCAAGACCTATGGAAGAATTAAGCAGTATGATGCGATGGGAATAGAAAACGTGGAATATCAGGACGGTAAGATGATTGTACATTTCCACAGCACCTATGGCGGCATTCATTTGTGGAGATATGCTGACCGTATGACGGAGGAAAATAAAGCTGTTGTTGGATGGAAGGAACGGAGAGAAAAGCCAGAGAAGCTTTATGGGTTTGAAATCAGCGGAGACGGTGAGAATTATGTGGAGGCACAGGGGGAAATCATCAGTGATGAAGCGATTGCCCTTTGGAGCCCGGAGATTGAGAATCCAATTCATGTAAGATATGCATGGTCCAATTTCTGTGTGACAAATGTGTATAATAATGCGGATTTGCCATTGGTGCCGTTTAGTATTTAGTTTTATTAGCATGATCAAAATTCTGTTTTCGCAGAAATTCGTTGTACAATATAGACAAATTACAGCCGGGCACGCTTTCGCTACTTGTCGCTCGTAATGGTACATAAGCAATGTAACACTATGCTCACTAAGCTCGATGGAATCTCGCTAAGTGTGCAAGTGTACTTTCGTACTAGGCTCGAAAATACCTCGCCAAGTACGAAATGCAAGTACCAACGGCTCCAAAGTACCCCGCTTGTAATATTGTCTATATTGCACAACTAGATTTTGGAAATGGTGGGTTTTGTTCATCTCTAAGATTTATATATTAAGGAGGATATGAAAAAATGGGTTACATGGAAGAGTATAAGGAGTGGCTTGCAAATCCTTATTTTGATGAGGAGACAAAAGCAGAACTTCGGGCATTAGAAGGAGAGGAGAAAGAGATTGAGGATCGCTTCTATAGAGAGTTAGAGTTTGGTACTGGTGGACTTCGTGGTGTCATTGGGGCAGGTACAAACCGTATGAACATTTATACTGTGAGAAAGGCTACCCAGGGTCTTGCAAATTATGTAAAATCACAGAATGGACAGGAAAAGGGTGTGGCAATTGCGTATGATTCCAGAAGAATGTCACCGGAGTTTGCAAAGGAAGCAGCTTTGTGTCTGAACTCAAACGGAATTAAAACATATATTTTTCCTTCTTTAAGACCGACACCGGAACTTTCTTTTGCTGTCAGGGAATTAAAGTGTATTGCCGGTATCGTGATTACGGCAAGCCACAATCCGGCAGAGTATAATGGATATAAAGTTTACTGGGAGGATGGTGCGCAGATTACACCTCCTCATGATAAGAATATTTTAGCAGAGGTTGCCAAGGTTACAGATTACAATGAAGTGACTACCATGGATGAGGCGGAGGCAACGAAGGCTGGTCTTTACAATGTCATTGATGAGTCTATGGATGCAAAGTATATGGAACAGCTAAAGGCACAGTCCATTCATCCGGAAGTGATTGCGAAGATGGCAGAAGATATCAAGATTGTCTATACACCACTCCACGGAACCGGTAATCTTCCAGTGCGTAACGTGTTAAAGGAGTTAGGTTTTAAGAATGTATATGTAGTAAAGGAGCAGGAGCTTCCTGATGGCAATTTCCCGACAGTGTCTTATCCGAATCCGGAGGATCCGAAGGCATTTGAGCTTGCATTAAAGCTTGCAAAGGAAGTAGATGCCGATATTGTGCTCGCAACAGATCCGGATGCAGACCGTCTTGGTGTGTATGCAAAGGATACAAAGACAGGAGAATATGTAAGCTTTACCGGGAATATGTCCGGTATGCTCATTGCCGAGTATATTTTGAGAGAGAGAAAAGCAACTGGTACATTGCCGGATAATGCCGCATTGGTTAAGACCATTGTAACAACCAATATGGCAGATGTTTTAACGGCTGCTTACAATGTGAAGCTGATTGAAGTGCTGACTGGATTTAAGTTTATCGGAGAGCAGATCAAATGGTTTGAGCGTGATAACAGTTATTCCTATGTGTTTGGTTTAGAGGAGAGCTATGGCTGTCTTGCAGGAACCTATGCAAGAGATAAGGATGCCTGTGTGGCAGTAATGATGCTTTGTGAGGTTGCAGCTTCCTATAAGGCACAGGGCAAGACCTTATGGGATGGAATGCTTGAGATTTATGAGAAGTATGGATATTTCCGTGAGGGATTAGAGACGATTACCATGAAGGGAATCACTGGTGCAGAGCAGATTAAGTCAATTATGGAGAAACTCCGCAATAATCCGCCAACTGAAATTGGTGGTGTGAAGGTGAAGGAATTCCGTGATTACCAGTCTTCGGTTGCAAAGAATCTGGCAACCGGCGAGGAGACAGAGATTACTTTGCCAAAGTCAAATGTACTGTATTTTGATATGGAAGACAATTACTGGTGCTGTGCAAGACCATCTGGAACGGAGCCGAAGATTAAGTTTTATATTGGGGTAAAGGGTACAAGCCTGGTAGATTCTGATGAACGTCTCAAGAAAACCGTTGCAGATTTGATGAGTAAGATTGATGTGTAATTGCGAAACTCTGTTTTTTTATAACGTTTGTTGTACAATATAGACAATTTGCCGCAGGGCACGTTTGCACTACTTGTCGCTCGTAACGGTACATAAGGTGCCAAAATACGGCACCTAAGTACCGACGGCTCCAAAGTACCCTGCTTGCAATATTGTCTATATTGTACAACTAGGTTTTGGAAATAAGGAGTTTTACAATTAGAATAATTTGTGAGGAAGAGAGTATGGAATTATTATTTTTGAAGCCTGTATTTAAGCAGATGATTTGGGGTGGAAACCGTATGAGGGAAGAATATGGTTATGACATTCCGGGGGATGATACCGGAGAGTGCTGGGCGATCAGCGCACATCCAAATGGAGATGGTGAGATTGCAAATGGTGAATATGCAGGCATGAAATTAAGCGAGCTTTTTGATAAACACAGAGAGCTGTTTGGCAATATCGAAGGAGATAAATTCCCTCTTTTGACTAAGATTATTGATGCGAAGGGTGACCTTAGTATTCAGGTTCATCCAAATGATGCCTATGCGGCAGAACATGAAAATGGTTCTCTCGGCAAGATGGAGTGCTGGTATATCTTAGATTGTGATGAGGATGCAACCATTATCATCGGACATAATGCAAAGACAAAAGATGAATTAGTGGATATGATAGAGAATAAGCGATGGTCAGAGTTTATCCGTGAGATACCGATTAAGAAGGGAGATTTTTTCCAGATTAATCCGGGCTGTGTACATGCGATTAAGGCGGGCACGATGATTTTGGAAAGCCAGCAAAACAGTGATATCACCTACCGGGTGTATGACTATGATCGCTTACAAAATGGAAAACCCCGTGAGCTTCATGTAAAGCAGAGTATAGATGTGATTGAAGTACCATTTAAGCCGACCGAGGATGACAGTGGAAAACAGCAGTCAGCAAATACATGGTTTAAGCAGTTAATTACTTGTGAGTATTACACGGTATGGAAGGCAGAGCTTAAGGGCAAAGAAACCCTGATACAGGATCAGAAATTTTTACTGGCTTCCGTTATTGAAGGGAAAGCCGTTATGGATGGCATAGAAGTCAAAAAGGGTGATCATTTTATCATCCCTGCAGGAATGAAGGATATGGAAGTGGAAGGGGAAGCCACATTTATATTCTCTGCGGTGCATTGAGTACTTGGCGAGGTTTTATCGAGCCTAGTGTTTCCGATAAAAAATCAGTCTGGAATTGGGAAGCTGGATTTGATTTGAAGGAATTGCGCTGATGCGCAAGTAGGTCATCAATTAAATAATTTTGTAAAGAACAGTTGTGAAATGGGGAAAAGTTAAAAGGCACAACCAGATGAATGCAAAAGATAAATGTAGGAATCAACGCAAAAAAATAGCGTAATTTTCTATCTTTTTCTGCTGTGCGCTCTGGAAGTTGCCTTTTTAATTGCTTTATGTATATCACTACATAAGCCCATGCATCAGACCGTGATAGGTCTGCAACTGAATACGAATATGATTTGGGAAAGGAAAGGAGGATAGCGGTATTATTTAAGAATACTGGAAATGTAGACAGATTAGGAGGATATTTTATGAGAAGGAAGACGATTAAAACGAAGCTCGTTGCATTAGGCTTGGCAACGGCGATGGCGCTCTCGGTGATAACGGTTCCTTATACCGGGGGATATGTGCAGGCTGCGGAAGCAGGAACAGTAGTGACCTTGTATGAAAATGAGACAAGCGTAAATATTGCTGAAGAAGCAGTGACATTTGAGGAAGAGCAAGCTGAATGGGCAAATAAGAAGGAAGTTACATATGCTTATACCAATAATGATAAGATTACTTTGCCTGCTGATTATACCTTGTCAGTGGATGTTACTTTGGATGATGACGGATATAACTCACTTGCAGACGATGAAGATTATCTGAAAATACAGGGAGTTGTAAAAGGCAGTACTTGGAATTATTTGGCAAGTCCGGATATAAAGGAACTTACTCAGGCAGATTTTTCTGAAGGTAAGACGACACGGCTGGATATCTCGTTTACAGAGATGGATCCGGATGAATTGTATGAGATTGATTTCGTTGCCATTGGACAGGGATTTAAAGGAATGATTTCCTTTTCAAATGTTAAAGTGACAAGTGAAGCTGAGCCGGAGTTAGATTACGATAGTCTGAAGCCAGCATTTAACTGTAGTTTCACAAATACAAAAGATTGGGATCAGGTTCAGGTTGAAAAGGAAGATGCGGAGACCGGGGAAACAAAAAAAGTAAATGTAGAATATTCTACTGGTATATCTTTGTCGGGAGTGCCAAAGGAGGGGGCTGTTGTTAGTGCAACAGTTTTGGTTAAATCCCAAACAGCACCAGCTTATGAAGGCGGTATTCAGTTTAAAGGTGTAATGCGCCTGGGAGATAACTGGAATTATGTTGCAAGTCAGGATTACAACTATACTTCTGCTGAAGCTTTTAAGGCTGTTGAAGGGCATGAGGGATGGTATGCCGCAGATGTAGCATGGTCCTTTGGTGCGAAAGTAGAGGCTTGGTACGGAAGCTTTAAGGGAGCAACTGATTTTGCAGAGGCAGTTACAGAAAATCTGTCTGAGTTTACTGTAGAATGTGCAGGTGCCAACAGTGATTTTACAGGTGATATTTATATCATAAACCCTAAATTCACAGACGGAACGGTATTGGTTGAGCAGGAAGATAAAGTTGTTGCAGACTTTTCAACTGATCCGGGAAAGAGCTGGGCTTCAGAAAAGGGATACCTATATCATCATGGAGATGCAAATGCAACAAATGCTGAGCTTGCTGATGTTAGCTGGGATGAGGAAAATGAAAGACTTGCAGTAGGTGTTGATTTTTCCGCGGACAGCGATACAGGTTACAGTGAGGCCAAGGTTAATGGAAAATTTGATGCGGTGGATATCAGTAATTATAATCAGGTTACATTTGATTTAATTTGTCCGGAAGGTTCTACTATGTCAAAAATCAAATTCTTTATGAATGATGATAATGGCAAGAATGTTAAGGATACAAATGTGGAATTTAAAGCCGGTGAAGATGGAAAGGCAACGATTGCTGTTGACTTCACACCAAAGAATGTTACGGTTAGCGCATTGACCATTGGTCTTGTTGGTCCGTCTATCGGAAATGGTAATAAGGGAACTTATTATATTGATAATGTGACATTTTCACAGTCAAAGAAGGATCCATTAGAAGGATTTGTAAAGATTACAGAAGAGGTTAAAGCTAACAGTGGTACAGCGGACATTACAAAAATGCCGTCAGAGGTGAAGCTGGTAGATGCTGCAGCGACAGCACAAACAAAAGCGTTAGCCGCATACTTAACCGGATTACGGGAAAGTAATCAGGTATTGTTTGGTCACCAGAATTCTTCCTTCCGTTCTGTCAACAGTAACGGAGAAGTGTCTGATATTAAGGATATTACAAAGGATGAGGCTGGCGTTTTTGGTATTGACACGTTATCGTTGACCGGAGCAGAGGTTTCTGTTACCAGAGCAGATGGTGGCACACCGACCAAGGCTATCGAAAAATCAGTTGAGGTATCTAAAAAGGCTTATGATGCTGGTTCCATTGTCACGCTCTCATGCCATATGCCAAACTTTGCAGATACAGACAAAATAAAGGAATCTGAATTGGATGATAGTGAAACATATCCATATGATTTCATGGATTGTAATTTTAATGAGTCAAAAGACTTAAGAAATTGTTCGGCTCTTGTTATTCAGGAGGGAACAGAAGCTAATAAGAGATTTAAGGCATATTTAGATATCATTGCGGCTTATGCAAATGCGTTAGCTGAGGAAAATGTACCTGTGTTGTTCCGTCCATTCCATGAGAACAGTGGTGGCTGGTTCTGGTGGGGCACAACCTCCACAAGCGAAGCTGAGTATAAAGCAATGTGGAAGTACATGGTGAATTATTTGAAAAATGAAAAGGATGTTCATAACTTCCTGTATGTATATTCACCAAACGGACCGGTTCTTTCCGAAGCAAAATATTTAGAACGTTATCCTGGCGATGCATATGTAGATGTATTGGCTTTTGATTATTATGATGACTATGCAGATGTAAATGCTGCAAAGGAGAATAATTTCTTTGACAATGTGGCTGCTACCTGTCAGGTAATCAAGAAGCTGGCGGATGATAGAAACAAAATTCCGGCTATTGCAGAGAGTGGAATCCGTATTACCGGAGCAGGGAAAGACAGTCTGGTAGCAAAGGGAAATCCTCCGGTATTGACAAATAGAGAAGATAATGGCTGGTATGACAAGTTGATTGAGACGGCTGTGGAAAATGACATACCATATTTCTTGTTGTGGGCAAACTTTGATGATGGGAATTTCTTCATTCCGTATAAGATTGATGCAACAGATGAAGATGGAAATGCGTATGGTCATGAAATGATTAATGATTTCATCAAGGCTTACAATAATCCAAAATCTATTTTTGCATCAGGTGCTAAATTTTATACAGATGCTGCAAAGAAATCAGTAAGTGCTTCTGAAGATAAGTATGGAGAAGAAGTAGACGGCTGGCTTGTTACACCAAATGATAAAGCGGTTATCAAGGCAGAGAATCTTGAAACAATGAAAACCATTAAAGCTGTTGCTTACAATGCTTCAAAGGTAGTATTCGAGGTATATGGTGCAGATGATGCGAAGGTTGTTTTAAATGCCACGAAAGTTGGGGAAACAAATGACTATACAGCAGATTTGACAAAAGCAAACCTTGAGAGCCTGGGTATAACCGGCGTTGGTAAGATATATGCATATGCAACCGGAACAGGTGAGGGAGCCCAAAAGATATTAATAGGAAAAGCCGAGTACATTAATTTTAATCAGGATACACCTGTTATGGCACAGCCTCTGTTTGATAATTTTGAATATTATTACGGAAACAGCGGATTGCTTGCAAGTCAGTATGGTGATGATAATTCTGCCGCAGGCTGTGATTCCAGCGTCTCATTGGATGGTGAGAATAAAGTCGAGGGTGATTATGGAATGAAGTTTGATTATAAGCTTTCCTATGCAGGTTCAGAGGTGTGGACTGGTGGTTTGGGACGTCAGTTTGATGAAGACAAGACAGATTACTCTGACTATAATGCCATTACAATGTGGGTGAAGCCGGATGGAAACGGACAAAAAATTGTATTCCAGCTGTTAGAGGGATCTGCTGAGGCTGAGGCATTCCTGACTGAATTTGGAAGAGGAACAGAGGCAAAGTATGTTACAATTCCACTTAGCGCATTCATCAAGAAAGGTTCCACAGACCCGATTAATCCTGCAAACATTACCGCATATAAGCTTTGGTGCAATTCTATCCCTGAGAATTACAGAGGGGAAAAGGATGAAAAAGGTGGCTATGTTGTAGACTCATCTCTTTACTTTGATGATATTAAGGCAGTATCCGTTGATGCAGATATTTTAGCTGCTGCAGATAAGGACACGAATCTGATTATTACAAGTAAGCCAATTAGTGAATGTGGTGCGGCTGATGTGGAAGCATTGCCGGATTATGCTGCAAGGGATGCTGTTGAGGAGGCAATTAAGGCGATTGGTGATGTTGCCTATACAGAAGAATGTAAAGAGGCAATTGATGCTGCAAAGGAAGCATATGATAATCTGGATGCTTCATTAAAGGCACTGGTTTCTAAAGAACTGGTGCAGGCAATGCAGGATGCAGATGCAACATATAATAAAGTTGATGCTGCAATGAAGGCAATCAATGCTATCAAAGATGTAAAAAATGACGATGCAAGTAAGAAAGCAATTGAAGCAGCAAGAAAGGCATATGATGCATTGACAGCTGACCAGAAGAAGCTTGTATCAAGTAATGTTTTGAAGAAGCTGACAGATGCAGAGGCTGCTTATAAGAAAGCTGTGGAAGCTACAGCTACCGAAGCCGATAAGAAAGCAGCAGCAGACGTAACAGCAGCAATTGAAGCCCTTAAGGATGTACAGTATGATGATGCCAGCAAGGCAGCAATTGAGGCAGCAAGAAAGGCATACGATGCATTGACAGCCGACCAGAAGAAGCTGATATCTGCAGATACCTTAAAGAAGCTGACAGATGCAGAGGCAACTTACGAGCAGAAGAGAGCAGAAGCGGAATCTGTAGCGGCAATAGGTACGGTTATTGATGATGCTGCGAGCAAAGCAAAATTTGTTGTAACAAAGTCTGCGGCTGGAAATTATGAAGTTGCTTATAAAGGAACTACGAACAAGAAAGCAACAAAGATTACGGTTCCGAATACTGTAACAAAGGATGGTATTGTCTATAAGGTAACTTCCATTAGTGCAAATGCACTTAAGAACAATAAGAAGGTTACGAAAGTAACGATGGGAAGCAATATGGTTACAATCGGTGCAAATGCATTCAGCGGATGTAGCAAATTAAAGACAGTAAGCATCGGTAAGAATGTGACAACAATTGGCAAACGGGCATTTAACGGATGTAAGAAGCTTAAGACAGTAAGCATTGGTAAGAATGTAAACTCGATCGGAGAGAGAGCATTTTATAAGTGTACCAGCATTACCAAGATTACGATTCCGGCAAATGTAAAGAGTATTGGAAAAGAAGCATTCAGCGGATGTAAGAAGCTTAAGACTATCACAATTAAGACGAAGAAGCTGACATCAAAATCTGTAGCGAAAAAAGCATTCAAGGGAGTTCCTTCTAAGGCAACAGTGAAGGTTCCAAAGGCAAAGCTTAAAGCTTACAAGAGACTTCTTAAGTCGAAGGGATTGAGTTCTAAGGCTAAAATTAAGAAATAAGATTTGATGATTTAGTAAAAAATCAATAGAGTAATTACTGAGACAATAAAACGGTGATATACAAGTTTTTCTGCCAGTGAGCATATGCTTGCTGGCAGTTTTTTCATATATTAATTTATGAACGGGTGGTGAGGTTTTTATTCCCAATATCCTTGAATTATACAAAATGTGTAATATAAAAACAAAAAATGTTATATAGAATACGAAATCCGCTTTGTACAATGGAGACAGTAATATATTACACTGCCAAATGTTTAGGATAAAGGAAGAAAAATGGGAGGAATAGATATGTTGAAGGCCGCACCGAAATTCGGGGATAATATGGTTTTGCAGAGGAATAAGAGAAATCTTATTTGGGGGACTGCTCCGGAACAGGAGGTTGTAGAAGTTTGTTTCTTGAGGCATTTTTATATTGCAGAGGTAAGAGACGGAAAATGGGAGATAGAGCTTGATCCCATGGATGCAGGTGGTCCCTACACAATGGATGTCTATTGTAAAACGGAACATTTACATTTTCGGAATGTAATGATTGGTGAGGTCTGGCTGGTATGTGGGAAACCGGATATAATAAATATCTCGTTTTGCCACAGCCAAAATGTTAGAGAGAAAATTCACAGAGGAAATGCGATACATACCTACTGTCTTCAACTAGAAAATGATAATCCAGGCGGTGTGTGGGGGACTTATCCTGAAAACAGTACGGAATATGAGAATGATTTTGTGTATCATTTTGCAAAGGCTCTCTATACAGAGTTGCGAGTACCTATTGGTATGATGATATACCATGATGTAAAATGCAGTATGATGCAGCAGATAAGTGAAAAAGTTGTACCATATGGGTTAAGGGGAGTTTTGTTATATCAGAGCCTGGAGGATTTGTGTGAAACATTTTCCCGGGAGAGAATCGATTATCAGGTTATCAGGCAGTGGAGAGAGCTTTTTATGAATAAAATGCTGGATATTTATCTTATGCAGATGCCGATGCATTTTCTGGACAAGAGTGATAACTGGTGTATGCTAAGACAGAAGCCTTCTTTGGGAAGCGGGAAAGAAGGTATAACGGTTATTATGGACTGTAACGAATATGACAAAAAGGAATATCCGGATAAAAGCTGTTCGGCAGGCCGGATTGCAGAGCATGTACTTGGCAAGACATATGGAAGGAGAACAGATGATAAGGCTTCCTATAAGGGAGAGATACAAATTAAGAGTGCGGAAATGGAATATTACTTTGCAGGGTGAGCAATGGGGGGAACTATCGCATGGATAATCCAATGTGGTAGTTCTTTTTTCGATATTCTTTAGGAGTACATCCCATTTCCTGTTTGAAACATTGGATAAAATGGCTTTGGGATGAAAAACCGAAGTATTCTGCAATGTCTGAATAGGTGTAGTCGGAAAACCGCAGCATATTAGAAGCCGCTTTGATCTTTTCGTGGCGGATAAAATGGGTTATGCATTGTCCGGTTTCTTTTTTAAACAAATTAGAGAGATAGCTTGCATTTACACCAAGTGAATCGGCTATCTCCGAGATGGTTAATTTTTTTTGGCGGTTTTTATAAATATAATCCATTGTGCGGATTACCTGAATGGAATAGATGTTTTCCTTTTTTAATCGTGACATTTGTGTAGTGAAGTCAAGTAGCATATCCCCCTGGAGGTTCAGAATAGAACTGGAGGTTGTACATACATCCATTTGATTGATGTACAAATCGCTAAGTGTATATGCGGTCTCGCGCTCCATACCATTTTCGGCACAAAGGCGGGTGATAAGTGCCGCAAATACAACAAAGTGGTATTTTGTGTTTTGCAGTGGATTTTTAGAAAGGATTCCGTTGTTGGCATTGCTGACGGCATCTGCCTTTTTGTATTCTTTGACATAGGTTTTAACCGTATCAATGTCGCCGGATGCAACGGCATGATACAGCGTGTATTCTTCTTCGAATCCCACATGGTTGATATCTTCTTCCTGTTGTTGAAACATGCGAAAGTTTAACTGTTTTTCTAACCCCATAAGAATGCTCCTTTAAGAATGGATTGATACAGCAAACAACTGTCTATGTAAGTAGCCACGAGTATTATCTGCCAACTGGGATTATTATATCAGAATTGTGATATAAAACCAAACTATTTTATATAAAGAGGGACGAAAAAGAATAAAATAGAAGGTATAAAAAATATTAAGAACAAGAGGAGGATTAAGAAATGCAATACGGTTATTTTGATGATGCAGCAAAGGAGTATGTGATCACCCGGCCGGATACACCGGCACCATGGGCAAATTACTTAGGTTCACCGGCATATGGAGCGATCATTTCCAACAATGCAGGCGGCTACAGCTTTGAAAAGAGCGGGGCAAACGGGAGGATCATCCGTTATGTCTTTAACCAGTTTGACCAGCCGGGACGTTACATTTATTTAAGAGATGATGATACAAAGGATTACTGGTCGGCATCCTGGCAGCCGGTTGGCAAGGATCTGTCTGTTTATAAGAGTGAATGCCATCATGGTACCGGATATACGGATATGGTAGCAGAGTATGCGGATATCAAGTCAGAGGCGCTTTATTATGTGCCGCTTGATAAGACCTATGAGGTATGGAGGCTGAAAGTGACAAATACATCGGACCGAAAGAGAAATATTTCTGCGTTTGGTTACTGTGAGTTTACCAATGACAGCAATTATGAGCAGGACCAGGTAAATCTCCAATATACGTTATTCATTACGAAAACATATTTTCAGGGGAATAAGATCTTCCAGACGA
>CAMWYJ010000024.1 GCA_947178445.1 uncultured Clostridium sp. | reverse complement strand
ATGTTTATCTGACAGATAAGGGAAAGAAGCTTGCAAAGCGTGTAGAATCAGAGTTTGAAACAATTGAAGAGCAGGCCCTTTGCGGATTTACTGATGAAGAAAAGGAAACACTGGCGGCCCTTCTGACAAGAATGCATGATAATTTTAACATGAAAGGAGCTGTGTCTAATGACAAAAGCTGAAATTACAAAACGTTATCTATTGTTTATTATAAGCCTGTTTTTTGCTGCGATGGGTGTGGCATTTACAAAGCATGGGGAGCTTGGGGTATCTCCCATTTCCTCCGTTGCAAATGTAATGAGCTGCAGATTTGATTCCCTTTCGCTGGGGACCTGGCTGATTATCTGGAATTGTGTTTTAATTGCCGGACAGATTGCTATCCTTGGTAGAAGGTTTCAGATGATACAGCTTTTACAGGTGCCGTTATCATTTCTTTTTGGCTGGTTTACCGATTTTGGAATGTGGATTGTATCCTTCCTTCCTGCAAATTCTTATCCGGTCCGTTTGATTATGGTTGTTGTCGGTATTGTAATTCTTGGCTTCGGAGTTTCACTTTCTGTTATAGCAAATGTTATCATGAATTCAGGCGAAGCATTTGTAAAGGCGATTTCGGATACGCTCCATAAGGAATTCGGAAATGTGAAAATAGCGTTTGATATTATCTGTGTACTTTTAGCAGTTACCTTGTCGGCTGTGTTCTTTCATTTTTCTATTGTCGGTACAAGAGAGGGGACGATTATTTCCGCATTGCTGACCGGAATTGTTGTAAAATTTTTTAGCAATATACTGAGTGAGCCACTTAATCTTATATTAAAGGGTGAAAACGTTCCGATCCCGGTGGGGCACAATATTACTGAAACAAAGTAACCTGTGTGAGCATCAGCGGGCTTTGTTCTTTGCTGTTTTGGATAGTACAAAGGAAAATTCGGTCGACAAAAGCTGCATGGCAGGTGCGTTTATTGTAAATGTTTATGACAACAAGAAAAGGAGAGAAGAAAATGGCAATAGAAAGCGTAAAAGAATATTTCAAGATATATGGGATGGAAGAGAGAATTCAGGAATTTGATGTATCCAGTGCAACAGTGGAGCTTGCCGCCGCAGCACTCCACTGTGAACCGCAGAGAATCGCGAAGACGCTCTCCTTCATGGTAGAGGGACATGCGGTACTGGTGGTGTCAGCCGGGGATGTGAAGATTGACAATCCCAAATATAAGGCGCAGTTTGGAGCTAAGGCAAAGATGCTGTCACCGGAAGAAGTGGAAATGCTGGTAGGTCATGCTGTCGGTGGCGTATGCCCGTTTGCGGTAAATGAGGGTGTGGAAGTGTATCTGGATGTGTCACTGAAACGCTTTGATACGGTTTTTCCCGCCTGCGGAAGTTCTAACAGTGCGATAGAGCTTACAATCCCTGAGCTGGAGCAATATTCCGGATATGCGGGATGGGTGGATGTCTGTAAAGTGTCTTTACAAAATAGGAAATAAAGGGCATAATAGGGATATGTAAACCAAACGGCAAGGAGGGGATAAGATGAATGACGAATTAAATATGTCAGTATCACCGATTTGCGTGAAGGATGGGAAAAAATATGCCTATATAATGTTTTCGGATGATGTGAGGTCGGCAGAGGGAACGATTCCGGATTGCAAGATTATAAACAACAATGGTTTTCTTGAGGATGAAGTGAATCAGTTAGAGGCATACATGGAGCGCTGCCTTTCGGAGCTTAAGAGACTTGCTGCAGCGCAGAATGCATTTAATGCGATGAAAAAGGAACATTGACGGATTGACTGCCGATAGATATCTGGAGAAGGTACAGGCTGTCGTAAAGTGAGCGATGAAAGCAAGAGTACAGGAAACTGTAACCAGGAATAAAACAGGGCAGAAATAACAAGGCAAGAGGATTGGCATATATAACTACCGTCCTCTTGCCTTATGAAATGCAATGAAGAAAATAAGAAATTTATATCCGTTTTATCTTGTCAATTCAAACTGCCCCACAAGCTGATCCAACATTGCGGCCTGTGCTGATAATTGCTCACTGGTTGCTGATGCCTCTTCAGCAGTTGCTGCATTGCTCTCTACAACACCGGAAATCTGATTGATACCCGTTTCTACCTGCCGCATTGCCTCTGCCTGTTCTTCCATCATAATCTTTAGATTTTTGGAGAAAACAGCAATCTGTTTGATTCCATCTACTACGGATTCAATTGCACTTGATGCGTGATCAGCCACACTGTTTCCTTTGGCAACTTCACGGATGGATGCCTCGATTAATTCTCTGGTATCTACTGCTGCTTTTGCACTTTGATCCGCTAAATCTCTAATCTGATCTGCTACAACCGCAAAACCACGTCCCGATTCGCCTGCTCGGGCAGCTTCTATGGAAGCGTTCAGAGACAGAAGATTGGTCTGGGCTGCAATGGATTCAATTTCGGTAATGATATCACCGATTTTTGTGGAAGCATCATTGATTTGTTCCATGGCAGTCATCATAGTATCCATTTCCTGTCTGCTTTGATCTGCTTTGTCCGCATATTCCTGTGACTTAGTATAAGACTCATTTGCACTCTGTGCAGTCTTTTCCATTGTTTCAGTGATATCAGAAATCGTTGTGTGTAAATCGAGTACTGCATGTGCCTGATCAGTAGCGCCTTCTGCAAGACATTGTGCTGCATTTGCCAGCTCCTCGGAACCAGCAGATACCTGCTTGGAGGCATCATCAATGGATATTAATGTCTCTGTCATTTGATTTCTCAATTTACGCATGGATTCATACAATTTCTGGAAATCTCCAGTATACCGTTCAGAAACCTTTGATCTGACGGTATAGTTTCCAGTTGCCATCTCCCCCAGTACTTCACCGATATCGAATATAATTGTGTCGAGATTATCGGCCATTTCTCTTGCATCTTTTTCCATATGCTCCACTTCATCTCCTGTCTCAACCATAGGGAAGGGTGAGGCAAGATCCCCAGCTGCAAATGTTTTGAGACGTTCGCCCAATTTTTCCAGAGGAACAGAAATTCTTCTTGCAATTCTTCTTCCAATCTTGGTGGAGGTCACCATTGCGATTGCAATTATGATAAGGATTGCAATCACAAGAATCCATTGAACAATCATGAGTGTTTTGGCAAGACGATTTCCTTCATTGACTTTTACATCCAACAGTTCTTCTAACTTACTATATATACTGTTATAGGCATCTGTTAATTCGGTGAGTGCCAGTTCCTGTGCCTGCACACAGAGATTACGGTCTGTTGTTGCCCCCAGTTCCATTATTTTAGCATCCAATTCCCAATAATCATCTAGCTCTGCCTTAATTGCATCATATGTTGCCCTGCCTTCCTTCGATACGATTGTGCTTTCAACTTCTGCCAAGCAATCATTAAATAGGGCTTTTTTTTCATCGTGCTGTTTTACCACGGTATCAATGGCATCCTGATTATCATAACCGATTGCTGCCCGAAGTGATGACCGGATATCAGCAAACTCAAACATTGCTCTTCCAATATCTCCCTGTGCAAAGCCGAAGTTATGTAAAGCATAAGAATATCGACTGGAAATGACAATAAGTGCAATTACACCCAAGATTGCCGCTGCTGCGGTAATAGTCGATACTTTAAAAATAGAGATTGTTAGTTTCTTTTCAATATTTTCGTGTTTGTTCATTAATAAAACGCTCCCATCTGTTGCATAGCAACTATTTTTTTTGATGCATAGTCCAAATAGCAGCTTCTGTTATTGTCTTTTGCCTGTAGCATGCTAGAAAATTTATGTTTCAAAGATGTGAACCGCATTTTGAATAATAGATTTTAAAGAGTTTTGAATGAGGGTTCGTAGATTGGAATATAAATTTTTAAATATGGCGTAACTTTAAGTGTTGCTTTTTAATAGCAACTAGCATCTATTTCAATTTCTTTAAAAATTATACTATTTTTTGTAAAAATGTCAATGAATTTGAGGAAAAAATAGTAAGCGTTTACTCTGAACAAACAAGAATTTTGCTTGTAGAGTTATCCGGTACATGATAAAAGGTCACCAACCAAAGGTTGATGACCTACTGTTTATACTTTTTGCATGGGAATAAATGTCTGCATTTGTTTTATGTTGAAAAAGTGAAAATTTCACAACGCATTACCTTTAATATTTTTATAGCAACTGCAGAGCGAATTGGCAAGCTGGTTTGGTGACTGCTACAAAAACTTGAACGTCCTATTTACCAGAAACCTGAGTAACAACGCTGCCATAATGGTAAATCCGGGACTGGTATATTTGCTGGTCATTGAGAGTGAGAGAAACGTACCTTTTTGGGATTCATCAAAGATAACTTATCGGTCACTGTATCTGGAGCTTTCGGCAACAAGCGTTTTGGCTTGGAAACGCGGACAGCCATTCAGTTCGGCAACGACAAAATTTATCGAATTTTCAAAATGCCTTTTGGGCATGAGTAAACGATAAAATCTAAGTATTTGATATGTTATAAGTGCGTAAAGTATAATGTAACCAGTGAAACTTGCAAAACGTGTCTTGTCTGATATGAGAAGGGAGTGCTGTTCATGAAACCCGATATTTATTCTCTTGCTAAGGTCGGACTTAGTGAAGAAGAAATCAACGAAATCTCACGGTGTAAAGGCAAGGAGATGCAAATACGGATGCTGCGAAAATACCGATACAGGTTGTTAGACGAAATACATGAAAAGCAGCAGTCTCTTGATGAAGTTGACTATATGATCAGTAAAATAAAAGAACTTTGATAGAAAGGGAGGTATTTATTATGAAAAAAGCAATCACTATTTTATTTGCGCTATTTATAATTTGGAGTCTTGCAGCCTGCGGAAATTCTGTAAGCCAGACCGGGCAGTCCTCTACAGATGGAAATCCTATAGAAAGTAATGCAAATACAGAAAATAGCAATACCGATGATATGGAAAGCACAGATGCTCTCGAAATACAGCTGGAGGAGGAAGACGCTTCCGGAATACAGGAGAGTAAAGTGTTGGTAGCTTATTTTTCTGCTACCAACACAACAGAGGGTGTGGCAGAGCATATTGCAAATGCTCTGAACGCTGATATCTATGAAATCAACCCTGAGGAACCTTATACGGATGCAGACCTCAATTACAGCGACAATAACAGCCGTACCACCATTGAAATGAATGATCCGAATGCCCGACCGTCAATATCCGGTTCAGTTGAGAACATGGAACAGTATACGGTTGTGTTTATCGGTTATCCCATCTGGTGGGGGCAGGCGCCAAAGATTATGTATACATTTGTTGAACATTATAATCTTTCAGGGAAAACAGTGATTCCATTCTGCACTTCGGCAAGCAGTGAAATCGGAACAAGCGCTACAAATCTTCAGGCGGCAGATACAAGTCAGGCAATATGGCTAACCGGAAGAAGGTTTTCGGGCAGCTCATCAGAGTCAGATGTGGTAAGCTGGCTTGACGAACTTGAATTGCAATAAATATTTGTATCAAAAACTATGATGTGGTAATTATTTATGGAAAATTAGGAGGAAAAAATCATGAAGAATCAAAGAAGAGTATTTTGGATGAGTTTAGTACTGGTGTTTGCACTGATTGTTGGAGTGACACTTCCTGCATTAAATGTAAGCGCTGCGGGCAAGTCAAAAAAGAAAAAAGTGCTGGTTGTCTATTTTTCTGCAACAGGAACTACGAAAAGTGCAGCAAAGAAAATTAGTAAGGCAACCGGCGGAAAACTTTATCAGATTAAAGCAGCAGATCCATATACATCCGCAGACCTGAATTATAGCAATCATAATTGTAGGGCTAACGTAGAACAGAAAAGTGGAAAGGTAAGACCTAAAATTAAGGGGAAAGTAAAAAATATCCGTAAATATGACGTGATTTTCGTGGGTTATGCTGGTGTTATAATAGGACTAAATTAAGGGAAGCCCCATAAATAAAGGGTTTGCACTGATTTAGTCCTATTTTTTTATGCCCATTTTGGTTAAGATTTGGAGCAGTGCTGACAAAATCTGAAACCTATATTATGAAAAGTCAAATGTAAGTTGAGTTCAGGTACAGTCACTTCATGGCTTTGAGGAAAGCGAGGTGAGGTAAATAATTAAAACTAAGGTAGGACTGAATTAGCTCTTAAAACGGATATTTCGTTTATGTGCTGCTAATCTTGTTCTGCCTTTTCTTTTTGAAGGGGATAATTACTATATGGATTTTGCAGACTGGGAGCTGATTCGGTTCATAGATATTGAAGATAGCCAGTGAAAAGCAAAAACAGGAGGTAGTAATGAGTAAGTTTGAGAAAGATTTAGTAAAATTTATTGACACCCACAAAAAATGTAATAAATCCGTTTTAATCAAAAATATCAATCAAGCAATGCGGAATAAAGGAATTTCTCATAGGGATAAAAGCAGATGGGTTTCGGAAGTGACAGGAGTGCCAATGGGGACAGTATACGCATGGTTCACAAAGGCGGATTGTAGAGAAGCCAATAAAATCCCGCCTCATGCGATGTGTATGATTGCCTCTGAATTAAAAGTATCTGTGTGGAGTTTCTTTGAAACAGAAGAAGAATACATAAGAGATATCAAGCCGGATAGAAGAAGTAGTCTTTACTGGTATATTCGGAGAAATGAAGCAGAAAATACATGGAATATCCGTCATGCGTCAGAACAGGGAGAATGGAATGAGCAGGATAAAGCAGTTCAGAGGAATTTTCTTGACAGACTGTATTTTGAAAAATTAGAAAGTCAAAAGAGAGATAGTAAAAGATTATACTAGAATCTCTTGCACAAAAATACCATCACATGGTATGGAAAACAGAAAAAATACCATGTGGTGAAATGTTCAAATCAGAGCAAGTGAGATAGTATAGTGGTGCGGCAATCGAAAGATAGCTGTTACAACTGAATATCAATTACAGATTGTATAGGAGCAATCCTATCTGGTAAAAATCCGGTACGGTATCTGACAATCAATCAGTCGAAGTTATGCGAGGAGAGTTGAAGGATTTAGCAATGAAGATGGAGCGAACAGGGTAGTAACATGTAGCGGATGGATAATAAACCACAAAGGGAAAGCAGTTTTTCCTTATCCTCAAAAGGCAGATGGAGGAGATCATGCCGGAAACGGTGTGTCGTGAATGCGTAAGCAGCCAGTCTGTAATTCCATGTATGCGGGCGAGGAGGGATTGCGTTGCAATCACGCATACTTACATAACCAAAGAGGTTATCAGAAATGTTATGACAATGTATCAATTTACAGAGAATGGAGTGATAGGAATGGATAGAAATACAATAGCAATCGGGATAGATCATGGATGGGCAAATATGAAAACCGTCCATACGATATTTACATCAGGGGTAAAAGAGATTACCACAGAGCCAGCATTATTTTCAAATGTACTGGAGTATAAGGGGAAATACTTCAAGATTGGTGGAAACCGCTTAGAGGTAAAGAAAAACAAGGTATCAGATGATAACTATTATCTTCTCACACTGGCAGCAATTGCAAAGGAATTGAAGCAGAGAGGACAGAAAAAGGCTCATGTGCTTTTAGCGGTAGGGTTGCCGCTTACTCGTTTTGGGGATGAAAAGAAAGATTTTATCTCTTACCTGTCCAGAGATAGGGAAGTTGTTTTCAAGTTTGAAAAAGTGCAGTACCGGATTGTGATTGAGAGGGTATCCGTATATCCACAGTGCTATGGTGCAGTTGCAGATATGATTAACAGTTTTCCGATGAAACAGTTAGTAGTGGATGTGGGGAGCTGGACAGTGGATATTATGCCGATTATCAATCACGAACTGGACGAGCCAGCTTGTGTGACACAGCCTCATGGAATTATTACTTGTATCCGGCAAATCAACAAGGAATGTATCAGACAGCTTAATGAAGAAGTGGATGAGTCGATTATTCAGCAGATTATCATGGAGGGGGATGCAAATATTCCACAGCAGTACAAGGAGATTATCAGACAGGAGCTTGTGAATTACACACAGAAGATTTACCACAGCATCCGAGAGTTAGGATATAACATGAATCTTACACCGATTATCTTTGTCGGTGGCGGGGCAGGAGTGATGAAGCGGTTTGGTGGTTTGGATCAGAGCAATATGGAGTATATTGAAGATGTCTGTGCCAATGCAAAAGGATATGAGAGTTTAGGAAGTTCTTTTGTGGCATACATGACACGCAAGAGAGCGTAAGGAGGGGGAAGCGATGGCAAAGAGCAAATTGTTTGTTTCCTTTATGCTGCGTTTCAGCCTTATCAATGACCAGCATGTGAAGGTAATGGACATACTGGATGAAATGGTAAAAAGTGATAAGCGTTCCAAAAATCAGATTGTGATGGATGCCTTGGAGTATTATTTCAACAAAGAGATAAACGGGCAGAATTTTGTGGATATGGCAACGTTTGAAAGTCGGCTTGCCAGTGAGAGGGAAAAGCTAAGGACAGAGATCTACGGGGACGTTATACAGTTCATTGCAGGGAATGCCTTGGGCGGCAATGGCAAAGTGGTCACAGGCAAGCCGATAGAGCAGGAAGCGGAAAACGTGGAAGAAGCAGAAAATGATTATTCCGAGTATGGAGATAACGGAGTTAAGATGGAAGATGTCGTGAAGTGGAGTTAGAAAATAAAAGAGAGTGCTGCTTGTATTTGGCAGTGGCAGATGGAAGGAGGTGGACGGTATGTTTATGGAAATTACAAAGTATCACACAGAGGGAACAGCTAAGAGAATAGCTGCATATGCAAGGGTGCTTGTGAAGCGGCATAGACAGAAGCATATCACAACTAAATAAGGGAAAGTACGGTGAGCGAACCGGCTTTATGGGGTTGAAAAGACACGCTGAAAAATGCGTGTTTTTTTCATGCACAGATGCTGGGGATATCTTCCGGCTTGGTGCAGGCAGGGAATTATCGCTTGGAGTGAACATTAAGCAGGAAAGGAAGATGTATATGACAAAAAAGAAATTTAAGCGTTTGACAGCGTTGATTATGGCTCTGGTTTTGACAGTGGGGGCGGTTGTTTCTACAGGGGCGTATGCCTATGCAACTGGTTTGGACGAAGGTTCAACAGGGGATGCTCCGGCTATGGAAGATAGCGAACCTGTTTTATACAGCGAGGCAGACAGAACAGATTTGGAAGAAGCAGAGATTGCCACAGCAGAGGATATTATTGTAGCGGCTGGCTATGGATTTGACGTAGAGAAGTCTTTTGATGGGATTTCCTATGATGAGAATGCAGTAAAGGTCAGTTATTATGCGGATAAGGGGAATTTCAATGGAAATTTCACAGGCAATTATGAAACGTATTATAAGGTTGAGCCTGTAAGCGGAAAGGAAGCCTATCTTATCTGTCGAATCATTTCTGTAAGAGAGCCGGAAACGGTTGCTTCGGATAGTGCAGAAACTGGAGAAACAGAGATTAGCGATGATGACGGGGAGCCTGCACATGAACAGGAGGTTAGCCAGTATTCCTTGTCAGAGGGGGAGATTAACGGATTTTCAGCAGGAGATACCATGATGATCCAGATGGCGTCAATGCCTGTATTAAAGGCGGCAGCAAAGGCTTCCAGTAAAGACAGCATGAAGGTGGCTTGCAGTGGCTATGCTGCGTATTGTGGTCATAGGACAGGTATTAAGTATATTTCAGAATCGGGGGATTATTACCATCAACTGGTATACTGTATGAATCTGAATAAAAATACCACAAACGGAACGGTGGAATCTTCCACAGCTAAAAGCAGCATAAAGCCCGAAATTACTTTCTGTCTGGTAAACGGTGCCAGAAAGTTAAATGGAAAGTGCAATAACAGCAAATATTCGGCTGATTCTGCTTCGGCAGATTATTTTATAACCAGTGCCGCTATCCATGTACTGAATGGGGAGGTTAAGCTGAGTTATTACAACAATGGTAGCAGCGTGTATAAAAAGATTGCCTCTATGGTATCAGATGCCAAGAATTATGATGAGGATGAGTATTCGGAAGCAACAGGGCTTACAAAGTCTATCAGTTACACTATTTCTCCGAAAAAATCAGAGTGGCAGGATATGGGAGATGGGCTGTACCGTTCTGTAGACAAATTTGTAAGGACAAAATCTGGAACGATTACGGATGTTTCTTATAGCATTACTGGTTATCCGAGTGGAATGACGGTGGGAGAATTAAAGACAGATGCAAGTGAAATTGAAGATGCCTCGGATTTGAAAAAGTATGATATATGTGTGGCACAGACGGACGCAGATAAACCGTCCTCTAACTTTTATCTGTACTGTACAGCAGAAGCCATGAAGAAAATCACAGATGGCAAAAAAACGATTAAACTGACAGCAAAGGCAAAGTCGGATGAAAAAGGTGGAAGAAAGTGGACACCAACCGTTGTGTCGCAGCAGAAAATCACGTTTCTGGAGAAATTTAATACTGTTACAGATTCAGCCAGTGTCAAGGTTACTTCTAATTTCGTCACAGGTCAGTTTGAGTTACACAAGACAAATGTTTATGACGGAAAACCTGTAGAGGGGGCTACTTATTATCTGTATGAGGATGCGGAGTGTACGGATTTACTGTGCAAGCTGACAAAAACAGATAAAAATGGTCTGGCACATTCCGGAAAGGAAACACTGACACAGGAAGTATATTATCTAAAGGAGATTAAGGAAGCACCGGGCTATCAGAGGGATGAAACGGTATATCCGGTGGGACTGGAATACTTTACCATTTATGAAGCAAGTGGGAAAGTGACACAGAAGGGAAAGCAGATGCCTGTTGATGAATATCCTGAAGAAGTAGGTGTTATGGTTAAAAAGACAGATTCGGAATCCGGAAATTTTGTAAAAGGTGCAGGATTTGCAGTTTTTACGGATGCAGGGTGTACAAATCGTGTATCAGTAGCAGGGGATGGAAAAGAGGAAGTCCCCGTTTTCTATTTCGATGAGGATTTGGAGATAGCTGCTTCCTCAAAGTTTGTCAAAAAGCAGGATAAGTATTATGTAAAAGAGGTTGTTATTCCCGATGGGTATCGTGATGATGGAACCGTATGGGAAGTAACACCGGATTATGGAGAGTTTTCGGATTTTTCCGCTACCAATACACCAATACGGTGTGATGTGTCTGCAAAGAAAGAGGATAAAGAAACAGGAGAAACAGCACAGGGAGATGCAAAATTGTCCGGAGCAACGTATGGGCTGTATGCAGCCGATACCATTGTTTACCCGGATGGCAGAGGCACAGTGACGTATGCAGGCAATGACAACATTACCAGTACACAGGGAACGGAGTTTGTGTCAACCGGAGCAGCAGCGGAGAAGGATGCGCTGCTTGCTACCATAAAGACAGGAGAACAGGGGGAATTTAACTTCGGAAATCTGTATTATGGTCGTTATTATATTCGTGAAATTGAACCGAGTGAGGGGTATCTGTTGGATGAAAGCATTTATCCGGTCAATTTTAATGAGGCAGAAAATATCCATCAGGATATTTCACTGAAATGCACTGTAGTTGAAACGGTTAAGAAACAGGCATTTGAGATAATCAAGGTATCTACCGATGGTGCAAGCACAGAAACAGATTATGTCAAAGGTGCAGAGTTTACTGTAAAATTGCAGTCGGATATTGATAAGAACGGTTGGGACAATGCAAAAGTTTATGATGTGCTTGTGACGGATAAAAAAGGGTATGCACTTTCAAAAGAGCTGCCTTACGGAACGTATCTGGTAAAAGAAACAAAAGTACCAAAGGACTTATATAAAACGAAAGATTTTACCATTACAGTTACGGAAGATTCCAGAGAACCACAGCAATGGAGAGTGTTTAATGATGCACCATTCAAGGCGTATATCCGTATTGTGAAAAAGGATGTGGAAACAGGAAGGACAGTATTGTTGGCTGGTGTCACTTTCAAGATTAAAAATACAGATACCGATGAATATGTGCAGCAAAAAGTAGGGGATAAGAAAATCAGTGAATTTATCACAGATGAAACCGGAACTATAACAACACCGCTTCAGTTGAAGTCTGGCAGTTATGCAGTGGAGGAAATCACAGCACCGGAAGGCTATACCATTTCGGAAGAAAGTTATCCTTTTGAAGTGGGGACAGATGGAGCAATTAAGGTAGAGGAGGATATTGACGGTGATCCGGTTATTGAAGTGGATATTGAAAACCAGCCAGTCAAGGGCAGTATTTCTATTCACAAATCGGGAGAGGTTTTGACTTCCGCTGCATACGATACGATTATTGACCGTATCCTTAGTGAAGTTACAGGGGATAACCGGAGCATGGAGTTCACTTATGAGGAACAGCCACTTGCCGGGGCAGTATTCCATGTGGTGGTCACAGAAAATATTTATACACCAGACCATCAGCTTGACGAAAATGGAGAGCGTATCTTAGAAGTGATTAACGGTGTTCCTGCAACAGCGGGAGCAGTAGTGGCAGTCCTTACGACAAATGAGAAAGGCGAAGCAGGGATTGACAATCTCCCGCTTGGCAAGTATCAGGTGTTGGAGGTTCAGCCACCAAAAGGTTTTGCTATCTGTGAAGAACCGCAGGGCATTACACTTTCCTACGCTGACGAGCATACGGATGTGATTTATGGGGAGGCAGAGTTTGTTAATGCCAGAGTGAAGCCGGAATTGTCATTGATTAAAACGGATGGAGTTACCAACTATCCGGTGGGAGATGCCACTTATGGCATATACACGAAAGAAGATATTTTAAGTGTGACCGGAGAGGTGCTTGTGAAAGCCGATGATTTGGTGGATACAGCAATAACCGATGAAAACGGTAGTGCAAAGTTTGAGGCTGATCTGCCGCTTGGTCTGTACTATGTAAAAGAGATTGAAGCTCCCGCAGGATATCTTCTGGATGAAACGGTTTATGATGTGGATTTTTCATATACGGAGGAAATGGTGGCTATGCCAACCGTTACGAAGCAGTTGGAAATGAAAGATATACCGATTATTGTGGAAGTGTCAAAGTCGGATATTACTACAGGGAAAGAGCTTAAAGACGCAAAGCTGGAAGTTACTGATTCCGATGGGAATGTATATGCTTCATGGGTAACGGATGGAAAGCCATACCAATTAGAAGCAATTCCGGCAGGCAATTATACGTTGCGAGAAACAGCGTCCCCATACGGATATCTGATTGCAAATGAAGTTGCCTTTACGGTAGAAGAAACAGGGGAAATCCAAAAGGTAGCCATGTACGATGAGAGAGTGAAAGGAAAGATTGTAATCTACAAAACAAGCAGTAAGTCAAAAGAACCGTTAAAAGGGGTTACTTTTGAACTCCGTAATAAGGATGGGAAAAAGCTGGGGACTCTGGTAACGGACAAGGCTGGATATGCGGAAACAGAGCTGCTTGATATCTGCACTTACAATGAAGATGGCAGTTTTGGAGAGGATATTCCATATTATATTGTGGAAACAAAGGCGGCAGACGGTTATATTCTTGATGCTACTCCGCATGAAGTGCTTTTGCAGTATGATGACAGTGCCACAGAAACAGTGGTTTATACGCTGAAATTGAAGAATAAGCCAAGCAAGCCGAAACTTCCGCAGACGGGCGGTAACTACCATCCTTGGATGTTTGGCATGGCAGGCGGTGCCTTAATCGGTGCAGGGATTTATCTTTACCGGAGAAGGAAGCGTAAAGGGACAGTGTGATGGTTTTGACTGAAAGGAATATAGATACCTGTAGAACAGGAAAGACAGTGGGGAGAGGAGCCAAAACGGTTTCTCTCCTGTTTTGATTGGAGGAAATGTATATGATGGATTATGAGATGTTTTTAGGAACGGTGAGAGAGAAGTTTATGGATTATATGCCGGAGCGGTTTCGGAGGGGGAAGATGGAAATTCGTGCGGTTACTAAAGTGAATACAACTTTAGATGCCTTGACTATCCGTATGCCGGAAAATGAGAGAATTTCTCCTAACATTTATGTGAATGAGATGTATGAACAGTATAAAAAAGTCGGAAATCTGGATGCAACACTGCATTTGATGGCAGCGGAATATACAGAGATATTGGATGAGACAATGGCAATGAAGCCGGAGCTTGATATAGACGATCTGAAAGATAATGTCATATTTATATTGGTCAATACAGAACAGAACAGAGAACTGCTCGCCAATGTTCCGAGCAAGCCTTTTCAGGATTTATCTGTGATTTTCCGATGGGTAATGTCGCAGGATGAAAGAGGGATGGTGGGTAGTATTGTTACAACAAGTATGATGAAGGCAGCAGGGCTTACAGCAGAAAGTCTTATGGAACATGCGATTGAAAATACAAAGCGTATCTGCCCACCAAAGATTATCAGCATGCAAAAGGCAATGTTAGAGGTTAATCCGGAAAATTTTGAGCCAGAGTTGGTAGAACTTTTGGAACAAATGGAGGAAGATCCAAAGGAAACCACATGGATTATTACAAATGAATCTGGTATCAATGGGGCTTCAGCGATGCTTTATGAGGAAAATCTGCATAAGCTGGCAGAAAAAATGGGGACAGATATGTATTTACTGCCATCTTCGATACACGAGTGGCTTGCTGTTTCTGTAGATAATGAGAAACCGGAAGTGCTTGCTGACAGGGTGCAGGAGATAAACAGGAATCATATTAGATTGGAAGAAAGACTTTCCAATAATGTGTACCATTATGATAAAGATTTGCGGAAGGTAACGATGGCAACGGATGTCCCTAACAAGCGTCTGGACGGTTTTGTTTCAGAACAGCCGATTATTTATGACGCAGAGAGAAAGCGATAGGAGGCAGTCAGATGGAGGATGTGGCAGTCAATTCTACGGAGGAGCTTGCAGAATTTTTAGAATCCATGCCTGATAATGTAATGGTTACAGTATCCTTTGGGGAGGAGGTAACAAGTGGAGGAGAAAAATAAATTTCAACTTGAAAAGGTTTCGGTACGTCTGGTTTCGGATGCTCCCATGTATTCAGATACTCCCATTGCGACACCGGAGGATGCGGTCAGTATTGTTGGAGAAACGCTTTGTGAGATGGATAGGGAAGTAATGTGCATTATCAATCTGAGAACCGATATGCGTCCAATTAACTGTACTTTTGCAAGCGTCGGTACAGTTGCGTCAACAGTTGTGCATCCGAGAGAGATGTTAAAAGCCAGTATTCTTTCCAATACCTCTGCCATTATTATGGTTCATAACCATCCAGCAGGAACACTGATTCCGTCAAAAGATGATGTGAGTACAACAGACCGTATGCAGCAGGTGTGTGAGCTTATGGGAATATCTTTGCTGGATCATATCATTGTGGGGCGAGATAACAGGAGTTATTTCAGTTTCAAAGAAAAGTCAGTGATTAAAAACCATTCCCCATGTTATCAGGACAATTATCAGCAATTAAGATGGGAAAGTCCGGCAGTAGCGGAGAAAGGAAGGGGAGGCAGATGAGGTTTACAGAGGAGGAGCTTGCAGTTGCAAAACAGGTGGATTTGTGTGATGTTGCTGCTTATCTTGGTTATACGGTAAAACGGATTGGCAGACACCATACCTTAAAGGAGATGGACTCTATCCGCATTTATGACCGTTCACACTGGTTTCGGTGGTCAAGACAGCATGAAAAAGGTGTAAACGGAGGAAGTCAGATTGATTTTTTGCGGGTGTTTGCAGGTATGGATATTAAAGAAGCTGTATTCTGGCTATTGGATTTTGCGGGTTATCAGAGAGATGAGCCTGTTCAGAATATCCGTCACATGGTAACTGTGGAGAAGAAAGAAGCGGTTTCAAAGCCGTTTGTTCTACCACAATATGCAGGAAGTAATGCTTATCTCTACAACTATCTGGAGAATGAAAGGTGTATTGACAAGGAGGTAATAGATTATTTTGTAAAAGCCGGATTGATTTATGAGGCAAAGAGGTATCACAATATTGTATTTATTGGGACAAACAAAAGTGGAGTTCCTAAGTTTGCCAGTATGCGGGGTGTATCTGACAGGAACGGAAAAGCCTTCAAGTGTGATGTGGCAGGAAATGATAAACGGTACGGGTTTCATCTTTATTGCAAAGACAGCAGGAAACTGGTGGTTTTTGAGGCAGCGATTGACCTTATGAGTTATATCACAATGTATCGTTATGACAGGGCAAGTATGCTGGCACTTGGTATGCTTGCCGACGCCCCGCTGGAAACCTTTCTGACAGAGCATCCGGAAATCAATACAATACAGTTTTGTCTGGATAACGATAAGCCGGGGCGAAAAGCAACTAATGAGCTTATGGAGAAATATAGAATGCGAGGCTATCATGTGAAAGATAAACCGCCACAACAGGGATGTAAGGATTATAACCAATGGTTGCAGGAGAGCAGGAAACAGCAGAGGGAGGAAATCGGCAGAGTGATATAGGAGATATATCACTTTTCTAAAAAGTTATATATCCGGCTATATCAAAGCACTATAACAGTGATATACCCCATTTTGTGGACAGGAAAAGAGATATAGAACAGTTATATCACTTTCCTAAAAAGTTATATACCTGACTATATCAAAGCACTATAACAGTTCTATATCCCATTTTGTATCAAGAAAAAAAGATATAGAATAGTTATATCACTTTCCCAAAAAGTTATATACCCGACTATATAAAAGCACTATATCTACTCTATCACTGGTGTAAATATCGTATTTCCCGTCCCTTTAGGGCGGGTATGCAGGGGGTTTTAGGGGTAGCTCCCCTAACCAGTAGCGTTTTGTGATACAAAATGCGTATCTGGCGAAACCGATGGGGAGTTGAAATGAGCCAGCGGTTTCGGGGGGGAGAGAAAATTGTAGCAGAAAAAAGACAGATAAGAAAAAGGAGGTGTTTGGGAAATGGCAGAGGATATGGCTGCATTTGAAAAGCCGGAAGATTTATGTAAATGGCTGGAAATAAAAAATTCCGATGTGAGGCTGGAAAAACAAGAGGCTTCCTTGCTATTCAATTATATGGAGGGGCATGATTACCGACTTGGTTTTGATGGGGATAAGTTGTTGCGTCAGGATGTTGCAGAGGAGAATGGAGAAATCATTCCCTATAGCATAGATGATGCCATAGATGTTGTCTGCGAATGGAATTATGAACTGCTCCAAGATGCGACGAATGGCATGGCAAATCCAAAGGATTTTATTGATTTTTGTAATTACAAGGATGCCTATGATTCTCTGAAGGAGGATGAAACAAAACTGGATGCAATGTTTGTGAGGACACGATATGGCAGGCAGACGTTGGAACTTATCAAAAATATCATTACCGAAGCTGGTCTTGTTCCGGCAGATACAGAACCGAAAGCGGGAGAGCCGGAAGTAGACACTGGCAGGGAGGTAGAGAAACAGGAGAGGGTGAGGTAGATGGCAAAAGAAGTTGTGAAACATTTCCGGCTGACAGCTGAGGATGCAGAAGTTTTTGCAAAGCTGGCAAGGGAGGCAGGAATGAAAGAGGCAGATTATTTCCGTTTACTGATTACCCAGAAACCTAATGACTATCCGGAAGTACGGAGTGGTTTGAAGTCACTGATTAACGAGATCAATCGTATTGGGGTAAATATCAATGAGGTTGTTTATAACAATAATTCCCGATTATACAGGGAACAGGATAAGAACCGCCTCATTGCCTATATGCGGAGATTAAATGAAACCGTAGAAAAGGCGGTGGAAGATTTTGGCTATCACTAAAATACTGACAATCAATGACAGCGGGGTAAAGTTTTCCGGCAAGCATCTGAAACAGGCAATCGAGTATATCATTGATAATGTGAAAACACAGGATGGGCGTTTTGTGACAGGAATCAACTGCCAGCCGGAAAAAGCCTTTGAGCAAATGAAAGCAACAAAACTCAAGTTTGGAAAGGCAGATAAAAGACAGGGGTATCATCTGATTATATCCTTTGAGGAAGGAGAGGTTGCATCAGATATTGCTTTTGAGATTATCGGAAAATTTGTGCAGGAGTATCTTGGAGAAGGATATGAGGCAATTTATGCGGTTCACGACAATACAGCACATGTGCATGGTCATATCATCTTTAACAGTGTAAATTATGTGAGTGGCAGGAAGTTTCGCTATGAAAAAGGTGATTGGGCGAAAAGCATACAGCCGATTACGAACCGACTTTGCACAGAATATGGTCTTTCTACCATAGATATAGAGCAACATGGAAGAAAAAGTAATGAGAGGTATAAAGACTGGAATGAATTTCGTGATGGGAAACTGATATGGCGGGATATGATTAAGCGTGATCTTGATGCCTGTATCATGCAGTCGGATTCGTTTGAGGAGTTTCTTGACCTGTTGGTGGAAAAGGGATATGACATTAAGCAAAATAAATATCTGGCAGTTAAGCCACAGGGGATGCAGCGTTTCTGTAGGTGCAAATCACTTGGAGCGCAATATACGGAGGAACGCATACGCAAACGGATTGCAGAGGAAGATATGCTTTCTTACGCCAATAGGAATCAGAAAGACGATTCTTTTGAAAAGGTAAAAGATGAGTTTTTGCGGAGAACCAAACTAAGCGGAATACAGAAAACGTATTATGCGAGGGTGTGCCGGATCAGACGCTTGGAACGTCTGCCATACAGTAAGGCATGGGAATATAGGGAGGAGATACGCAAATTGCAGGAATACCATGACAGGTATCTGTTCCTTGTAAAAAATAATATTCATTCCCTTACAGAACTTGTGGCAGTCAGTGGGAATCTGGAGTCTAAAGTGAAAGAGTGCCAAACGGAGAGGAGGCAGTTATACAGAGAGAAAAAGCAGCTTGAACCACTGTTTGCCATAGTGGATGAGATGGAAAAGTTAGAGCCGGCAGAGGAGAGCTATCAGAATGGGGATACCTTTTTTGAAAAGGAACATCTCAAGTTTGAAAAGCTCAATGAGGAATTGGCGAAACAGGGATATACAGTGTCAGAGCTGAATGTCATACGGAAACGGTATGAGAATAAGATTTCTGGTAATTACGAAAAGCGGAAAGCAGTGGGAAAGAATCTTAAAATGTCCCAAACCATGATTGAGGAGATTCTGGCGGGACTGGAACAGATGGAAAGCAGACAGGAAGAATTGTATAGAACGGATAACAGAGAGGAACAGCCAAAGCGATAGGCTGTTTTTTTAGTATTCAGAATTGGAGGTAACTATGGACAACGATACAAGTAAAAAGGAAATGAACCGTTATGTGCAGGAACTTAGGGCAAAAGGCTGCAAGAATGCGGTATTACAGCTTGTGGCAGGGGATTTTGAGTATGGTCTTGGCAGAGAGCAGATTAAGAGATATGCCGAAAAGAACTGGAAAATTGAACGTATGGAGCAGTTTTCAAAGGCACTTCGGATGACCGATAATGAGGATTTTCTTTCTATGTTGGAGAATGGAAATTTTGGTGCGGAGCAGATGGAGGTGTTAATCCGGTTCATGGGAAAAGGGCTTCCGGCACAGCAGATTGAAAGTGTTGCCAATAGAGATATGAAACCACATGCCATGCAGAAAGCATTGCAAAAAGTTTATGAGGCGGCAGAGCAGGCAAAGAAAGCGGCAGAAAAAGAACCTGTCTTTATCAAAGAGGTGCAGGAGCGCATTGATGCTATGGTAGATGGCATTGGCGATAACAAAGATTTTCTGTTGAAAGTAATGGATAAGTTAGGCTCCATTGACCAGTTACAGCAAAGCAATGATGATGTGAGGGAATCGCTGGCTAAAACCATTGAGCAGAAAGATAGGGAGTTAGAGGAACAGCAGAGAAGCAACAATAAGCTGGCAGTAGAGTGTGCTGAATTGCGTACAAAATATTTTTCCCTTCAGGAAAGGCAGGAAAATTTTGAGCAGGAAAAGGCAGCATTTGAACAGGAAAAAGAGGGCATTGCGAGGGAAAGAAACCAGTTGTTGGAAGAAAATAAAAGACTTGGGAAGGAGAAAGAGGAATTGGAAAAGAAGATAAGTGAGCTTACAGAGCAGTTATCAAAGATGGAAAAATCTGATATGGATCAGACAAACGGAGATACAGAGGAGGGTAGCTCTGAAAAGGCAGATTACTTTGCTGCTGTAAAAGGAATCGGTCAGATGGTTCATGTAGAAAGGACTGTGGCAAGGAGACCGGAGCGTTTAATGGCATTAGCAGGCAAGAAGATTTTTAAGGGTAAGTCCAGAGTAAATCTGATTAAGGAGCTGACAGGAAAGGGACTGAATCCGGAACAGATGGAACAGGTCAAGGTGGCAATTCAATCTGGTCTGAATGAGCAGGAGGTCATTGACATTATTAACAGCGGTTTCAGTGCAGAGGAAATGGCACAGGCAATTGAGATTGTAGTTGCTGACAAGATGTATCAGTGACGGGAAGGAGGATACAGATGGTTGCAGGGGCAATGATGAAAGAGACTCATAAGGGATGGCTTGAACATGTAGATAATCTCTTTGCTGCTTTAGAAGTCTATCGGGAAGCAGAAAATCAAGCACTCAACAAGATTAAAGAGCTTCTTACGGAAAAGGGGATTGAACTTTCTGAAGAAGAAATTCGTACTTCCGATTTTGACAGCATAAGGGAGAGGCTTATGCAGACAAGAGAAGCCAGACTTCATGAGGAACAGTTGCAAAGAGGGCAGGAGGAAAGAAAGAGAGAGGAGGAACGCTCATGTCGGAGATAGGAGAGGCAGTGCAGATTATCCGAGTGACGTATGATGGGATTGAGATTGCAATGAAAGTTACTACCGGAGCGACTCGTGCCATGCAAAAAGCACTTGATTTGATTGTGGGTATGCTTGCGTATGAAAAGACAATGGGAAAGACTACGTTGAAAGGCTTGCTTGCAAAGGGTGGAGATATACAGGTGTTGTCCTTTGCGGATGAGGATTTGCGGAAATTTAAGAAGATGGCAAAAAAATACGGCATCCTCTATTCCATTATGCCGGATGCAAACCGTAAGGATGGTCTGACAGAGGTTATGTTTCACAGTGAAGCAGCACCGAGAATGCGTATGATGTCACAGAAGTTACAGAATGGCAGGCTGTTTAATTTGGATGAATATTTGAAGAATGGGAATGAGGAACAGCTTGGAAAACTGCTGGAGTTCCTTGAAAATCAGAAAAGCGGAAAAAGGGGCAGCAAACACCCTCCCAATCTAGGCACAGAGGAAAAGTTAGGGGCAGACCATGCCATTGACACTTTAATTCAGAAGGTCGGCATGTATGCCATGCAGAAACAGTCTATCAGTGTGGATGCTGTTAAGGCAGATTTTCAGGTAGGGGCACAGGAGGCAGAACAGGTTATTGGTCAGCTTGCAAAGATTGGTGTTCTGAATAGAGAAGAAACTACAGGCAGTTATAAAGTGGTCATGGATAAAGAGGCTTTTGAAAAACGGATGGGGAAGTATCAAGAGCTTGCAAACCGGATGAAACAGATTGAAGCTGCCCATAATACTTCGCTTATGGATATTACCATCACAAAGAAACTGATTACAGAGGAAAATGACCATGCGGTCAAAACAAGAGTGCCGGGCATGTATGGGCAGAATGAGGGATATATTTGGATCAATAAAGCGGATATTATGGAAATTCACAATGGAAAGACGCTGCTTACCTATCTGGATAAGAATAAGGATTACAAGATATATTCTGCGGATAATCGGGTAATCCGCACAATCCGAGGGGAAGAGTTGTATAGCAGCCATTATGACAGAGTGGAGTCGGCAGTCCGTCAGCGTTATGCAAAGGCAAAAGCAACACCAGCCAAAGCAACAGAGAGAACAAGGAGGAGATAAGTATGCAGACAACAAAGAAAAAGCCAAACATTCTTTTCATTGTGCTTGGTGCAATCGTTTCTGCCTTTCTTGGCTATCTGGTGGCGGGTGCTTGGAGAGAAGGCATAGAGTTTAATGCCTTTCTGGAACGGTTTAGCGTGGTATGTTCCTATCCGTTGCACGATTATTACAATCAGTACACTTTTAAGATGATAGCAGTGGCACTATTGGTATATACCCTTGTGGTTGTGATGTATTACACCAGCCAGAGAAATTATATGCCGGGGAAAGAATATGGTACTTCAAAACTGGCAGATGTGAAACAAATCAATCAGGCACTTGCAGATAAAGATGATGGGAAGAACCGCATACTAAGCCAGAATGTGCGAATGAGTTTAGATACCAGACACACAGGCTTGAACAATAATGTATTGATTATTGGCGGTTCCGGTGCGGGCAAAACCTTTTATGAGGTAAAGCCTAATCTCATGCAGTTAAATTCTTCTTTTATCTGTACCGATCCAAAGGGCGAGATTCTCCGCAGTGAGGGGGAGATGCTGAAAAAGAACGGATACAGTGTCAAAGTGATTAACCTTTTGGAAATGGATAAATCGGATTGTTACAATCCATTTTCTTATATTCGGGAAGAAACAGACGTAGTTAAGCTGATAACTAACTTAATGAGTAATACCACTCCCAAAGGTTCCACACCAAGTGATCCATTTTGGGAGAAAGCAGAGGGTTTGTTTTTACAGGCTCTCTTTTATTATGTGTGGCTGGAAGAAAAACCGTCCAAGAGGAATTTTGCATCGGTACTAAAGCTAATGGGAGAGGCAGAAGTCATGGAGAAGGGAAAACCTTCTCCATTGGATGTGCGAATGAAATTTTTGGAGGAAACCAGCCCGCTGCATGAAAACCATCCGGCAGTTAAGCAGTATAATAAGTGCATGCGTGGTGCGGGAGATACTGTCCGTTCTATTATTATCAGTGCCAATTCCCGTCTGGCAACTCTGGAGAATAAACAGGTACTCCGTATACTGTCAAGAGATGAGCTGAATCTTGCGGAATTGGGGATTGGCGTCAATGGAGATGGAAAGACGAAAACCGCATTATTCTGTGTGATACCGGATTCGGATAAGTCCTATAACTATATCATCGGTATGCTCTATACACAGATTTTTCAGGAACTTTACTATCAGGCAGATTTTAACTGTGGTGGCAGGCTTCCGGTGCATGTAACCTTTATGCTTGACGAATTTGCCAATGTCGCACTGCCGGACGATTATTGTTCGCTGTTATCTACCATGCGTAGCAGGGAGATTTCCAGTGTAATTATCATTCAAAACCTTGCACAGATAAAAGCGTTGTTCAAGGACACTTGGGAAACAATCCCCGGCAACTGTGATACCTTGGTGTATCTTGGCGGAAATGAGCAAAGCACCCATGAGTATATCTCAAAATTACTTGGAAAAGCAACGATTGATAAGCGTTCAAGCGGGGAAACAAGAGGAAAGCAGGGAAGCTCCAGCAGAAACTATGATGTGCTTGGCAGGGAGATTATGATGCCGGATGAAGTGCGGAAAATGGATAATAAGAAATGCCTTCTTTTTATTCGTGGCTTTAATCCAGTATTGGATGATAAGTATAAAACTGTCGGGCATCCAATGTTTTCACAGAGTGCTGACGGTAACGGGAATGCATATGTGCATAGTTCCTTGGAAGATAACCCAGATAAAGAACCATCATTTATGTTTCTGAATCAGAAGGCATTGGAATATTATGAAGGGCTTAAAAATAAGGGTGAGCCAGTTTATATTGATACTATTCCATATGAGGATTTTATGCTTCTTGGGCAGTTTGAGATGGAAAAGCGGTTTATGGATTTGGATGAACAGGAGCAGAAAGAACGGTTTTACGCAGAGGAGGAGCTGGAACTTGCCTATGTAGACGAGATACCGGAGGAAGCAGAGCTACAGGAAGAACAGCAATCAGATGATGGACTCGGGGATATTGTCATAGGGGAAGAAGTAGCTGCCAGTAAGGAAGATTCTATTTCCTACCGTATGCTGCACTGGCATTTTACAGTGGAACAAAAGGAGGAGTTAAAGCGTGCTATGGCTGTCAGAGTTCCAAAGAAAGTGATACTTTCTTATTTCTATCCGGAAACTTCTGTTGCAAAGATGATGGAGATCCGCAGGGAATATGAATAAAATCCTTTGTTGTGCTTCTCGGTAAAAGTGTTTATAATGGAATGCAGAAAGTATAGACAGTAAAATTCCCAAGAAGAAAGAAGGTGCAGATATAGGAAGTATGGGATTTTGTAAATGCAGAGAGGAGAAAAAAACAAATGAAACTTGATTTTATGCCTTGGAAGGTAGATGTAGATGTTGAAAAGACACAGCAATATTATGTTGATAATGATGATTGTTTAGATAAAAAAATCAATCAAAAATTTACAAAAATTTTAACTGATGAACAAAAGATGTTTTTTAAGCGATTGGGAGTAGATATTGAAAAGGTTAAAATAGACTATCATAAACTATCGGACGAAGAAATGTCTGCTCTTGAAAAGAAAGAAATTTTTGATGTGTCTTATTTGGTTTGTGGTAAATTATTGTCAATAACATCACTACAAGCGGAAGTCTATTGCAATGATGATGTTTTTGGAAGGGCTATTTTGGATGAAGTAGACATAATTGAAATGAATGAGTTTACGAATGCTATTGGGAATATGCAGTATTCTTTCAAACACCCTGCAACAGCCTTTCCTGAAAAGAATTTAGAAACATGGGATTGCGGATTTATTGGGGGAAAAGTCATTATGAAAATATAGCATAAAGTCAAATTAAAGAAATATGACATCAGCCATTTTGGTTGGTGTCTTTTTTTCGCAAATCTGAAAGGAGGTGGTTATGGCATAACGCTCTGGGGAAAGCCCAGATAATCTATGTAACAGGAGTGATCCTGATAAAATATAAATGCAAATATGGATGGACTTGTTTCATCAGCGGAGATAAAAGCTGTGGATGGAAGAAGTCTGTCCATATTTTTATCTCCACCATTATTAAGGAAAAGGAGATTACAACGATGAAGAATAACATGTTTAAGACAATGAAAAATAAGGTATCAGATGTATGCAGAAAGGTATTGGTGCCTGCGGTTGCAGGGGCGGTATATGCTGCTTCTAACATGACAGTGACGGTATGTGCTGCAGGTGCAGATACCAGTGCAGTAACAAAACCGTTAGACAGCTTAAAGACACTGGTTATTGCTGTTATCGGTGCGGTTGGCGTTATTATTCTGGCAAAGAATGTCATGGAGTTTGCACAAGCCTACCAGCAGCAGGATTCTTCGACTATGAACTCTGCATTGAAAGGAATTGTGGCAGGTGTGATGATGGCAGGAATTTCTTCAGTGCTGACTTTCTTAGGCTTCTAAAAATAAGAAACGAGGTGATATGACATGGATATTTTTAAGCTGGGGGATAAGATTCTGGCACTGTTAGAGGTGGTGTTTGGGTTTTGGAATAATCAGATTTCCCTCATATTTGAGTTGCTCGGTCAGTCACCTACAGCGTTCAAGGACGGGGGACCTTGGTCGGTAATATCGGGAATTGAGCCGATATTCGTGGCTGTCGGTTCCTCCCTTGTTGTCCTGTTTTTCGTAATAGGATTTTGTTCGGAAAGTATAGACATCAGGGAGGAAATGAGATTTGAGGTTATACTCCGTATTTTGATACGTTTAGGGATTGCAGAGTATCTGGTAGTTAATAACGTAACAATTATGAAAGCATTTTTTACGTCCATTGGAAATTTGGTTGGTTTGCTGGGTGAGGGAAGCAGAACAAAACTTACGATTGCAAAGGAACAGGCAGAGATTATCAAAAATCTTGGTTTTGGTGAGAGTCTGATTATGCTCATTCTGGCAGCATTGTTATCACTGATTGTCATTATCTGTGGTTTCTTTCTGCTCTATACAGTATATTTCCGTTTTTTGAAATTATTGATTATTGTACCAATCGGTTCCATTGCTTTTTCTACAATGGGTGGAAACCGTATGGTGGCACATACTGCGGTCACATACAGTAAGTATTTCCTATCTGTTGCATTTGAAGCGGTCACGATGGCACTGGCAATTATCGTCTGTAATGCGTTTATTAGTGCAGGGCTGCCGAGTTTCACAGGAGATTATGCAGATTGGGCAAAGACGCTGATCTATCTGTGTGAAATGACATTTACGATTGCCCTGACTGTTGGAAGTGTAAAAGGGGCACAGAGTTTAACCAGTAAAGTATTAGGATTATAGGAGGCAGATGAAAATGGTAATAGAGATTAACAAAAATATTGACAACTACAAAGAATCGGTAGTGATGGGATTGACAGCAAGGCAGCTTATTTATTCCATTTTATCCGTTGTGACTGGCGGTGGTATCGTCCTGCTTTTATATAGGCATATCGGACTGACCGCAAGCACCTATATCGCAATTCCGGTGGTAGCACCTATTGCACTTACAGGGTTTTATTCCTACAATGGAATGACATTTGTGGAAATGGTAAAAAGAAAACTGCATTTTGCTTTTGGAAACCAGACGCTTACCTATATCTCCACAGAGGGAGAAACAGCAATCCAGCAGTTAAGGCAGGCAGAGGAAGTGACAGGTAAGCAGGGTAATGACACAGATAAGAAAAGCAATAGAGGACAGAATGATTTTCAGAAAGCGAAGAAAAAGATGCTATGGATGCTTGGTGGAGTGGTTTTGTTGATTATTGCTTTTGTTGGTTTTGCAGTCTGGTTCAAATATGGACGATAGATAGGAGGATAATGACATGGGAATATTTGCAGATGGGTTTAAGGAGTTAAAAAAGGCAAGCGAGCCACTCTATAAAACACCAAAATCTATACAGGAAACTATAGATATTGTGTCTGTAGCGGAAAATGGCATTTTTGAGATAGGAAAGGGACGGAATGGCTCACTGAACAGATTTTCTAAATGTTACCGTTTTATGGACATTAACTATACGACAACGAATGAGGAGGAACAAATCAGTATATTTGAACGATACTGTAAATTCTTAAATTCCCTTGACTGTGACTTTAAGATTACAGTCAATAACAGGAATAAGGATATGATGGATTTAAGGGAAGTGGTGCTGTTATCTTATCAGCAGGACGAGTTTGACCGATTCCGTAAGATTTACAATGATATTATTGAGAATAAAATCAGAGAGGGCAGACAGGGGATTGAACAGGAGCGTTATCTTACCCTTACCATAGAGCGTAAGAATTTTGAAGAAGCAAAGGCACAGTTTGCCACACTGGAGGCGGCAATACACAAGGCATTTGGAGAACTTGGGACAGACATTGTGGCACTTTCCGGCAATGAGAGGTTAAAGGTGCTGCATGACTTCTATCATCTTGGCAGGGAGGACGAGTTTGATTTTGACCTAAGACACGCAAGAAGGGTGGGAGCAGATTTTCGTAATGATTTGTGCAATGGTTTGTTAAAGTATTTTCCAGACCATATTGAGGACGAGGGAAAGTTTGTCAGGGCATTGTTTATCAAGAAATACCCTAGCAGTTTGTCAGACCGTTTCTTAAATGAAATCACTTCGCTGCCTGTCCATTCCATTACGAGTATTGATGTTGTACCAATTCCAAAGGATTTGACAACAAAGACATTACAGAAAAAATATCTTGGGATTGAGAGTGACATTATCAAACAGCAGAGAGTCCGGAATAAAAATAATGATTTTTCCTCGGAAATTTCCTACGCAAAAAGGACAGAGAAAAAGGAAATCGAGGAAATCATGGACGATGTAAGAGAGAATGACCAGTGCCTATTTTATGTGGCGGTCAGTATTATCCTTGTGGCAGAGAGCAGGGAGGAACTTGACAGCGTAACAGAAACCATTGAAACGATTGGAAAGCGTAACTCCGTTGTTATTGACACAAATTATCTCAAACAGAGAGAGGCATTAAATACTGCATTACCGATTGGTGTAAGACAGGTGGAAACCATGAGAACTATGCTTACACAGTCCCTTGCGGTTTTAATGCCTTTTAATGTGCAGGAGCTAAACGATGCGGGCGGGAATTATTACGGCATCAACCAGATTAGCAAGAATATCAATGTGGGCAACAGGAAAAAGCTCATCAATGGCAACGGGTTTATCTTCGGTGTGCCGGGTTCAGGTAAGTCCTTTTTTGCAAAACAGGAAATGGGAAGCGTTTTTCTGAATACAGAGGACGATGTGATTGTCATTGATCCAATGAATGAGTATTTTGATATTGCAGCGACTTACAAGGGTGCGGTTGTGAATCTTTCCGTATACACGAAAAATTTTGTGAATCCGCTGGATGCAGACATGGCACACATCAATGAAAAAGGATTGAGAGATGTGATTGCGGATAAGTCAGAGTTTATGCTTTCCCTGTGTGACCAGTTGCTCGGCAACGCATTGAACCAGAAGCACCATTCCATTATTGACCGCTGTATCAGAGGACTGTATATGGCAGCTTGGAAACAGCAGAAAGTGCCTGTTATGTCAGACTTTTACCGAGTGCTGAAGGCACAGCAGGAGATGGAGGCACAGGAGCTTGCTTTATCACTGGAACTGTTTGTAGAGGGTTCGTTGAATATTTTTAATCATCAGACGAATGTTGACGTGGATAACCGCTTTACGGTGTATGGTATTCAGGATTTGGGAAGTCAGCTTGCTCCGGTAGCAATGCTCGTAATGATGGAGGCAATTCAGCAGAGGATTGTTGACAATGCAAAGCGTGGCAGGGCAACATGGCTTTATATTGATGAATGTCACGTTTTGCTGAACAGTGAATACAGTGCAAAATATTTGCAACAGCTCTGGAAAAAAGTGAGAAAGCAGGGTGGACTTTGTACGGGTATCAGTCAGAATGTGTCTGACCTGTTACAGAACTATATTGCTGCAACTCTGCTGTCAAACAGTGAGTTTGTCGTGCTTTTGAAACAGTCCAATGTGGATAGTGCAAAGCTGGCAGAAACGATAGGTGTATCCGATGCACAGCTCCGCTTTGTCAGCAATTCTTCCAGTGGTACAGGCTTATTGAAATGTGGAAATGTTGTGATTCCGTTTGATAACCAGATTAGCAAGGACACAGACCTTTACCGTTTGTATAATACAAATCTGCATGAAAAAATTGCAGAGGGAATGCAGTTTCAAACTCAGGAAGAAATGTCGGATATGGAAACCGCAGAGAGTGATATAGAAGTATTTGCAGAAGAAGCTGAACCGACTAAGATATATCAGCCTAAGCACCACAAAGAGCCAGATATGGGATTGATTTATGAAAAGCCGGAAAATGAGTGGATGATATATGGATAAGAGCCGAGGATTCGTCCTCGGTTTTCTATTACAATAAGCTGGCTCGTAGAGCATGACAGCGTTTGTTGGAAGGGCGTGAGAACAAGTGAAAATCAAAAAAGTAGAAGATAAGCCGATGGTTATTCATACGAAAAAGAAGCCGAAGCTCCATCTTCACACGAAGAAAAAGGCAGTCACTAAGAAGAAAGTAACTCCAACCTCTGTCACTGTGGAGAGAAAGAAACCACGAAGCGGCATAAAGAAGAAAATGGAGGAATCAGGACAGTCCATTAAAGTTCGGAAAGAGAGCTTACGCACAATGGCGGGTGTTGGTATAAGGGCAGGGGCAGAACAGATAGAAGGCGGGGAAGAAATTAAGGAAAGTATTGACCTTTTGGCTGTCACATCTGCTCCGGCATTGGGGGCTGTATCACAGGGGGCTGGTCTATATCGCAGGAAACGAGAAGAAAACCGTAGAAAACGGAAAGGCAGAGAAAAGGAGAGAACAGCAGATTCCCTTCATGTGCGGAAAAACGCAATAGAACACAGGAAGGATAAGAGGGGGAAATCAAAACGGAATAGAGAGGAAGCCCACAAAGGGGAAGGGAAACACAAGTCTGGAGTCAATCATATTGTCAGAGGCAGAATGATTGACTCTTTTTTAGAGAAATTTCAGTCAGAACGGGAGGAACAGAAGAATAGTATCACTTCCACAAAAGAAGCTGCAAAAGAGGTGGCAATATTGTTAGTGAAGCAGGTAGTAACTTTTTTAGCTCCCATTCTCTTAGGGTTGTTTGCATTGGTTTCTGTGGTGGGGATTGTTGTGGTTGCCATTTTAGCAGTCATTTATAATTCGCCTCTGTCTATATTCTTCCCCTTGCCGGATACCGGATATGAGAATCCCCGAACGGTGCTAAGTGAATATTACAGAGAGTTTAATCAGCAGATTACCTCACTGGAAGAACAGGGATATTCCATCACTTATCAAAACAGCGAGAACGGTGTTCCGGTATCAAATTTCAATGATACGTTGATGGTGTATATGGTAAAGTATGGAACCGGACAGGCTGCTTATGTCATGGATGACGAGGGCAAAAAAAATCTGAAAAAAGTATTTGAAGAAATGAACTATTGTGACCAATCAAGCAGTGCAACGCAGATTCCGGCAGGGGAATCTTTAGGGGAGGTTGTTACCACAGGCTATTGCAACTGTTCCTTATGCTGTGGTCAGTGGGCAGGCGGACACACCGCTTCCGGTACAGTGCCAAAAGCAAACCATACACTGGCTGTGGATGCTCATAGCCCCAAGGTGCCAATGGGAACAAAGATTGTGATGAATGGCAAGACGTACAAGGTAGAAGATACAGGAAACTTTGCCAGATATGGTACAGACTTTGACATTTATTTTGATAGCCATGCAGCAGCACAAGCATGGGGAAAACGGAAGGTTGAGGCATATCTGGCAGAGGGAAATGAAAATACCATAGAAGTCGTTGTGTCTGGAACATTAGTACACAATCTGACCTATGAGGACTATATTGCTTTGAATAAACTTACGGAGGAACAGGTTGACTGGCTGAAATCCATGATGTCAGAAGATATGTGGGGCAATTATTATGTAGGGGCGGGAGGACAGGCAGTTGCAGACCTAGCCATGACAAAGATAGGGTGCAATTACAGTCAGGACAGACGGTATGAGGAGGGATATTACGATTGTAGCTCTCTGGTACAGAGATTGTATAAGGAAGTGAACATTGACCTTCCGGCAACAGCAGCAACACAGGGCAAATATTGTTATGACAATGCCATGATAATCAACAAAAAGGATTTAAAGCCGGGGGATTTGATTTTCTATTCTTATGAGGAGAACGGGGAGTTTCGTAACATTTCTCATGTAGCGATTTATGTAGGAGATGGAAAGATGGTTCATGCGGCAAATCCAAGCAGGGGAGTTGTGCTTGATCCGCTTAGAACAAATCATGTTGTATTTTATGCCAGACCGTATTAGTGTCTGGCATTTTTGGAAAGGAGAGGTATATGAAGATACAGGATATGATTCTTGTGATAGAGAATATCAAAGGAAAAGAAACAAATATGTTGATGACGTTACAGGAGTACAAAGAAGCGTATCTCTTTGTATCGTCATTATCAAGAGAGGAGTCAGCACAGTTACTGAAAGATCTGTATGACACAAAGATTTCAGGGGCAGGAACCGGATGGGCAGAATGTTATATTACAGCAAATAAAAGTTATTATGCCAAGTTTTGTGGCAGCAGTGAAGAATTAAAGAGTTTTCTTCTTGGCAGCTATAATGACGATAAGAAGTTTCAGTTTGACATCCAAGAGAGCAGTGTGGAATGTATGCAGGCATTGGATGAATATAACCTTGATGTCAGTGGAGCAGCAAAGGGCTTTATGTTCTACAATGAACAGAAAGAACATGATTTTAAGCAGGGAGAAATTCTGCGGAATAACGGAACGGATTATAAAGTTCTGGAATGTTTTAGCAAAAGAAATTTACTGATGATGAATATGGCATCAGGGAATTTTATGGTAGCAGTAGATGCACAATATTGTTTCCACTATCCCTATGCGGGGGAGCATACAAAAGAGAATGCAGAAGTTGGAATTGAATGGGGGCATGGGGTTTATTTGTCTGCCACACCATCGGAAATTGATTTTGTAGCACTTAGGACGAAATATTGTGAGCCATATCGTCAACAGGGAAACGAGTTTTCCATTGAGATACGGGAGGTGCTTTCAAGAGTTGAAAAAGTTCCAGCAGATACTTTAGGAGATGCCATTGATGATGTGATGGATATGTATAAGCGTGGAGAAATTGTCTTAGATGCCGACGATTACGAAGGTGTTTCCTATGTTCCGGTAAGTAAAGATAACAGATAAGAAATGGAGGTATGGAAAATGCAGAATAATGATGTGGTTAAGAGTATGGAATTTGTTATGAAACAGCTTCAGACAGAATGGGAGCGTAGCGGTGAGGCAAAAAAGGAAGTGGTCGCAGACAAGGCAGAGATAGATAAGGTTGTGTCAGATATTACCCGACAGGTTAAAGAAAGTCAGAAGCAGTCAGCAGAAGATTTGACATTCCGGCAGAGTGTGAAACTTTCCCATGAGAACTATATCCGTTTGAGAACCATGAGAAAGTTTGTGACAGCAAAGAAGAAGCAGAAGAAGTCTGGAGCTGTTTTTGTAAAGATTAAGCTGGATAAGGAGGAAACACAGGTATATGAGGGCATTGTGCCGGAAGAATAGGGGGCAGTATGGGTAAAAAATATAATATTATTTATGCCGATCCACCATGGAAATTTCAGGCATATTCCCAAAAAGGCAGTTTGCAAAAATCCGCAGACTGCCATTATTCATGTATGCAGTTGGAGGATATTCAAAATCTGCCAGTGTCGGAAATTGCGGCATCAGACTGTGTACTTTTTTTGTGGGTAACTTTCCCGTTATTGCGTGAGGGGCTGGATACTTTGAGGCAGTGGGGGTTTTTATACAAAACTTGTGCATTTAATTGGGTAAAGAGAAATAAGAGGGCAGAGTCATGGTTTATGGGACTTGGCTATTGGACTCGATCTTGTTCCGAGATATGCCTCTTAGGTACAAAAGGCAAGCCGAAGCGTATATCAAAATCCGTTCCGCAGATTTGCGATGCAAGAATTATGGAGCATAGCAGAAAACCGGATGAAATTAGGGAAAGGATAGTTGAACTTTGTGGAGATTTGCCACGAATTGAGTTGTTTGCCCGCAGGCAATATGAGGGCTGGGATTGTTTAGGCAATGAGATTGATGGAAGGGATATAAGGGAGGCATTGCCTTCCCTGTATTCTAAAGATTAGTTTTGTGCCGGATAGCCACGATGATATGGCTGTCCGGCTTGGAATGGAGGTAACAGGTATGAGCGTAGATTATATGGTCAGCCAGATTTATGCGGATATCATTACCAGAGTCACCAGTACAGAAGATGACTGGAAAGCGGTATGTCGGCTGATGGGACAGATTTACCGTTATGACTTTGATAATGTGCTTTTGGTATATGCACAGAAGCCGAGTGCTACATTGATAGCGGATTACGATACATGGAAAAAAGTAAACCGTTATGTAAAAAGGGGCAGCAAGGGAATTGCTATTTTTCCTACTCCGCTGTTGCGGTCAAATGTAAGGCATGTGTTTGATATAAGTGATACTGGTGGGCGGAAACAAAAACTTACTTGGAATCTGGAGGGAGATAATCTGCCGGATTATCTTGGACTGCTGAAAAGTGAGGGGGAGATAGAGGGAGCGATAGCGACAGACAGGGAAGGACAATTAAATCAATTAAAAGCCTTTACAAAGCGTGAAATTGGAGTCATAATAAAAGAGGATTTCAGTGAACGCTTTACTGAAATTGTTACGCTTGCAGGGCATGTATTGACAGGCGAAAAGAATAAAACGCCAGAGCTTGCTGCACAGATGTTAGTGGAAAACAGTGTGTTTTATGCAGTAGGTACAAGATGCGGATTTGATTTAAGTAGCGAAGAACTGGACTTAGGTTCAATAGTTGATTTGGCAGATGAAAGCCATATCAGCGTGCTTGGTTCTCTGGTATGCGATGTTTCCTGTACTGTTCTTAGGAATTTTAACCGTAACATTGCAAAGTTGGAAAATGAAAGGAGAATGAAGTATGGAAGCATTAGCAATCAGTTACCACGAGGGAACGGACGGTCTGCTGTATCCGAACATCAGCATGGAGGAGCAGGAGAAAGTGGCATTAGGCAAGTTCGGGATAATGGCAATGGAGTATCTGAAAGCAGAGCATCCGCAGAGATTTCGCAGTTTGCAGAGGTTCAATCTGCTGAACCGGAAGCTGAAAGAAGTGGAGGAGGAAGCGAATCAGTTGATGGAGAAACTGGTAAAGCAGTATCTTCAGAAGAACAAACCGCACAATCCGGAGTCCACGATGGAGAAATATCAAATCCACATGCAGGCAAGGATGCAGGCGGAGGAGATAGTCAGACATCAGATCGTGAACAGATTTCATTAGAAGTAGAGCAGGAATTAAATAAAGAACTGGAGGAGCTAAATTCTATAGGAGTTAGTTCGGATGATACAAAGGGAGATGCCACATATCAGCAGGCATCTCTTTTTGATTATATGGATATGCCAAAACCAACAGCGGAAAGTTTTATGGATAAACTTAATCGGGAGATTGCTGAAACGGAGGCACAGGGGAAATATCATCGTCTGAATCCGAAAAAGGAAACAGATATTCCGCATGACTTTGTTGTGGAGGCACTTTTGCATGGCAGTGGTTTTGAGGGTGGAAAGAAACGCATTATTGCTATGTATCAGGATATTCCGGATAAAAAAGAACGGGCAAAGGCGATCAAAAAGGAATATGGACAAGGCGGTGCAGGCTGGCCCCTTGAGGGCTATGGGCTGCATGGCTACGACAGTTTTCATGGGAAAGGTTTAAGACTTTGCTGGAGAGATAAGGAGGGAGAAAAAGAAGGCTATCTTAGCTGGAACACAATGGAGGCAGAGATAGGTGCATTGATCCTTTCTGGGGAGTATCATCTGTCAGCAGGAGAATATCTGCAAAGAGTGGGTAAAGCAGAAGAAGGCATAGAAAGCACAGTAGAGGAACTGGATGAATATGCCATTCCTGATGAAGTGGAAGAAATGGGCATAACCGACGCCATGCGGTTCGAGCAGGAGCAGAATCAGCCGACGGTTGAAATAGGAGAACTGTTAGCGGAAGAAATGGCAGAACCAGATACAGAGCATGAAAAACCAGTACAAAATGATGTGGAACAGAAAGAGTCGTCAGACAGTCATAAATCCCACAATTACACAATGGAGATTTTTAATCGGGAGCTTGGAGGGGCAAAAACCAGATTTCAGTGGAATGTGGAAGCGATTAAGACACTAAAGGCGATTGAGGCAGAAAGCAGAAGTGCCACAGAGGAAGAACAGAAAGTGCTTGCAAAGTATGCCGGATGGGGAGGAACGGCACAGGCATTTGATGAACATGCGGAAAGCTGGTCAAAGGAATATAAGCAGTTGAAGGAGCTTCTCAGTGAGGAGGAATATCGGGAAGCAAGGGCAACGGTTAATACAGCATTTTATACCCCGCCGGAAATTGCTGCTGTCATCAGCCAGTCATTGCTGCGTTTTGGATTCCGGCAGGGAAATGTGTTAGAGCCAAGTGTTGGAGTTGGTCATTTCTTTGGAACGATGCCGGAGGAGTTAAGGGGCAGCAAACTGTTTGGTGTAGAAAAGGACAGCATCAGTGGCAGGATTGCAAAGCAGTTATATCCGCAGGCACAGATAGAAATTAAAGGTTTTGAGGAAACAGATTATCAGGACAATTTTTTTGATGTGGTTATTGGGAATGTACCGTTTGGTGATTATAAGGTGTATGACACACGTTATAATGCAGAGAATTTCAAGATACACGATTATTTTGTGGCAAAGTCCATTGATAAGGCAAGACCGGGCGGTATAGTGGCTGTGATTACCACAAAAGGCACAATGGACAAGAAAAACAACAGAGTTCGTAAATATCTGGCAGAGCGTGCGGAGCTGATTGGAGCAGTCAGGCTTCCGGACAGTGCATTTCTGGCAGAGGCAGGAACTAAAGTTACTAGTGACATTCTGTTTTTCCAGAAAAGGGAGCAAAAGATAAGCATAGAGCCGGATTGGGTTCATTTGGGAATGACAGAGAATGGTATCCCCGTCAATTCCTATTTTGCAGAGCATCCGGAGATGGTACTTGGACGTATGGAGTATGACACAGGCAGATATGGCAGTGATTCCCATTATACAATCTGTGTCAATGACGAGGAAAATTTTAATCTGTATGAAGCATTACAACGGGCAGCAGACAATATATCAGCACAGTTGCAGGACTTTGAAACATTAGCAGAGGAGGAAAAGGGAGAGGAAATTATCCCCGCCGATCCGGATGTGAAAAATTACACCTATGCTTTTGTGGATGGAGTTCTTTTTTTTCGGAAAGATTCTCGGATGTACAGACAGGAGGTGGGAGAAAAGGTGTTGGAACGGATAAGGGGAATGGATAAAATCCGTAGTAAAACCAGACATCTCATAAACATTCAGCTTTCGGGTTGTAGTGAGGAGGAGTTGAAAACAGCACAGGAAGAATTAAATACGGAATATGACCGCTATGTGGCAAAATACGGTTATATCACTTCACAGGGTAATTCCAGAGCCTTTCGGGACGATGAGGATTACCCTCTTTTATGTTCTTTGGAAGTGGTGGATGAAGATGGGGTGGTCAATAAGGCAGATATGTTTACCAAGCAAACAATTCGTGCAAAGCAGGAGATCGAACGGGTGGAAACAGCGGTAGAGGCATTAAATATATCTATCAATGAGTATAACGGGGTAAATATTCCTTTTATGTTAAGTCTGTATGAACCGTCTGTCCCAAAGGAACAGCACAGGGATAAGCTGATAGAGGAATTAAAAGGGATTATTTTTCTCAATCCACAGCGTTATTTGGAACATGACAATAATTATGGTTGGGAAACAGCCGATGAATACCTGTCCGGCAATGTGAGGGATAAGCTGCGGGTGGCAAAGGCAAGTGCAAATGTGCATCCGGAATTATTCAGTGATAATGTGGCTGCTCTGGAACAGGTACAGCCACAGGACTTAGATGCGTCAGAGATTGAGGTGCGTATTGGAACGACTTGGATCGAACCGGAGGACTATGAGCAGTTTCTCTATGAAACTCTGAATACACCAGCTTCTGCACAGGCGGTTAGAAATAGGGATTATTCCAGAGGTATACAGGTGCAGCTTAACAAGTTTCAGATGGAATGGTTTGTGGAAAATAAAGCATTGGATAAAAATTCAGTAGCAGCAACAAAAACCTATGGGACTTCCAGAATGGATGCGTATACTATTTTTGAAAATACCCTGAATCTCCGGACGGTAACGGTCAAGGACAGAATAGATGAACCGGATGGAAAATATCATTATGTTACAAACCAGAAAGAAACCATGCTTGCCAGAGAAAAGCAGAATCAGCTAAAAGAGGCATTTCGGGAATGGATATTCAAGGAGCCAGAGAGGAGAAATAAATATGTCAGTTATTACAATGAAACTTTTAATAATGTAAGGCTTCGGGAATATGATGGAAGTCATCTGGAGTTTCCGGGTATGAATCCGGATATTCAGTTAAAGCAACATCAGAAAAATGCGGTTGCACGAATATTGATGGGCGGTAATACGTTGCTTGCCCATTGCGTGGGAGCCGGAAAGTCCTTTGAGATGATGGCATCGTGCATGGAGCAGAAGCGGTTAGGCTTAGCAAATAAGACGGCTATGATTGTCCCAAAAGCTTTAATCGGACAGACCGCAAGTGAGTTTCTAAGGCTGTATCCATCTGCAAATATTTTGGTTGCAACAGAACGGGATTTTGAAAAGAGCAGGAGAAAACAGTTTGTTTCACGCATTGCCACTGGAGATTACGACTGCATTATCATGTCACATTCACAATTTGAAAAAATTCCGGTTTCAAAGGAGAGGCGGGAGGCATTGATAAACCGCCAGATAGATGATATCAGCTTTGCGATTGCAGACATGAAAGAACGCAATCAGGAAAGATGGACGATTAAGCAGATGGAGGGGCAGAAGAAAAAACTGGAAGAGCAGTTAAAAAGCATGGCAGACGAGAGCCGGAAAGATGACCTGATTACCTTTGAGGAACTTGGGATTGATTCGGTAATGGTAGATGAGGCACACGCTTTTAAGAATCTTGCCATTTTTTCTAAAATGAATGTGGCAGGCATTACGGGAGGCGGTAGTCAGCGGGCAATGGACATGTATTTGAAATGCCAGTATATCAATGAAATAAGTGCTGGCAGAGGTGTGGTATTTGCCACAGGAACACCCATCAGCAATACCATGTGCGAGATGTATGTCATGCAACAGTTTTTACAGAAAGACACCTTAGAACAGCTCGGCATGTATCACTTTGACAGTTGGGCGGCAAACTTTGGCGAACAAACAACTGCATTGGAACTGACAGTAGAGGGAAGCGGTTTTCGTTTCAAAACTCGTTTCAATAAGTTTACCAATCTGCCGGAGCTTATGAATTTGTTCAAGGAAATTGCAGATATTCAGACAAGGGATATGCTTGACCTTGATACTCCGGAGCTGCGGGATGGAAAATATATTATTGTGGAGAGTGAGCCGGACTGGTATGTGAAACAGGTCATGGAAAGTTTTGTAGACAGGGCAGAGGCAATCCGTAATGGAAATGTTGATCCGAGTATTGATAATTTTCTTAAAATTACCCATGAGGCTAGACTGCTTGGAACGGATGCAAGACTTCTGACACCGGACGCACCAGAGAGTGTAGGCGGCAAGTTGAATAAAGTTGTGGAGAATGTACTGTATGAGTACCACAAGGCAGAGGAGGAAGGGAAGATAGGCACACAGCTTATCTTTTCAGACATTGGTACACCCAAACACTCATGGTCGGAGGAAATGCTGACAACAGCATGGCATGAAATCGGCAGCTTTGATGTATACAACTATATTAAGACGGAACTGGTAAAACAGGGCATTCCTGCGGAAGAAATTGCATTTATCCATGATGCAAAGACAGACGCACAAAGGGATGCCCTATTTCGTGAAATGCGGGCAGGGACAAAAAAGATTTTGATAGGCTCTACGGATAAATGCGGAACTGGAGTTAATGTGCAGACACACCTCACTGCCATGCACCACATTGATTGTCCTTGGAAACCTTCAAGCATTGAACAGCGTGAAGGAAGGGGGCTAAGACAGGGAAATGAAAATGATGATGTGGCAGTGTACCGTTATGTGACAAAAGGGACGTTTGATGCGTATAGCTGGAGTCTGGTGGAAAATAAGCAACGTTTTATCTCACAGGTCATGACGAGCAAAGCAGTATCAAGGACATGCGAGGACATTGACGAGGCTACCCTTTCCTATGCGGAAATTAAGGCTGTGGCAACAGGGAATCCACTGATTAAGGAGAAGATGCAGATTGATAACGATGTGCAGCGGTTAAAAATGCTGAAAGCCTCTTACGACAGTCAGCATTATGCTATGCAGGATAGTTTTATGATTAAATTTCCCAAACTGATTGCCACAGCAGAAGAAAAGCTGAAATGTATCCATGAAGATGTGAAAGAAAGAGATAAAAGACTGCTGACAGAAGCAGAGTTTTCTCTTAAAGTAGGTGGAATAACTTATGGGGAGCGTGTGGATGCAGGGACAGCTTTTTTGGCGGCTGCCGGCAAATGTAAAACCGGAACGACAACACAGATTGCGGAATATAAGGGGTTTGCTTTGTCGGTGGAGAAGAATTTTATGGGAACGGACTATATGGTTCTTCATGGGAAAACGGAATACAAGGCAGAACTTTCCACTTCTCCGGTAGGGTGCATGACAAGGCTTGAAAATCTCTTTAATGGGATTCAGAGCAATATCGAATTTCTGAAGGAAAGACTGGAGAAATACCGGATTGATATGAAACAGGCAGAAATCGAGTATAATAAGCCATTTCAGCATGAGCAGGAATTGAAAGAAAAGCTGGCTAGGCAGTTTGAATTAAACAGCTTGCTTGATTTGGAAAATGAAGCAGTTCCAGAGGTACAGAAAATCAGTCAGGTGGCGGAGCCATCCTATGAGTACAGAGCAGAAAGGAAGGAGAACCGATGAAGCGAAAAAGGGGAAAAGCAGTATTCATGATTATTTTGGGGATAGCCATAGCAGCTATCCCTTTTATCATTCGGCAAAAGGAGCATGACAGGACAAGTCAGTGTGTAAAAGAGTTTGAGGAGGATGAAGATGAGAGCGAAGAAACCGTCAACCGTAAAAAGAAAGATGCCTTACTTTTGGAAAAGGGTGTCATTGGGATTATTGAGATACCGAGCCTGAACTTAAAATATCCGATTTTTGAGGGAACAGGGGCAGAGCAGTTAAATAGCGGTATCGGTCATATGGAAAACACAGCAGGGTTATGTGGAAAGGGAAACTGTGTGCTTGCTGGACACAATGGCAGCAGGAGGGGGATATATTTTACCAATCTATGCAACATTGAGGCAGGGGCAAAAGTAAAGATAACCAATAAAGACAGGGAACTTCATGAATATACCGTTGCGGAAATGAGGGTAGTAAATCCCTATGATGAGTGGGTAACAGAGGAGAGCGAGGAAGAAATGCTGACTCTGTTTACATGCTCCGGTCATGGAACAAGACGTTTTGTGTGTAAGTGTGTTCCGGTTAAGGATTACAGCTTGAAAGGGGGTGGTGCGACGGATGAGCCAGTACAGATTAAGTGATGTGGAAGGCGTGATTGCAGAGATGGAGGAACTTATGGAAGTCCCAGAAGAAATTATGGAAGAAGATACGGAGTACAAAATTATCCGTAGTGGTTGGTGGGTATATATTCCAGAGCTTGCTTTGTGTCTGCACGAGGGTGTTTTTCTGAATTTTGAGGAAGAAGAACAGGAGTATATGCCGGATTTCTGCATTACGGTCATTCGTGAGCATGGGCAAGAAGGCTGGCTGTATTATGAGCAGGATGATTTTTTAATCAGCCTTGCGAACTGGCTGCATGGTGCATACAGCATGGACAGGCTGAAAAATCTTGACTGTATGATATGCAAGCCGGAGTAACTATTTAATTATGTTTTAGTGTATGAAGTGCCATACGGAAAGAGAGGTCAATATGAAATATGAAGTGAATGTTAGCGAAGTGAAGAATCCAAAGGGGAATTTGAGGGGCTTTGCCTCTGTGGTATTTGATGACAGTTTTAAGGTCAGCAATATTACAATTATGGAGAACAAGGAGGGAAAAATGTATATTTCCATGCCTTATTATTCAAACAGCAATGATGAAGAAAATAAGGATATTTGCCATCCAATTACAAAGGAGTTCCGGCAGGAGTTAGAGGACAGTATTATTCAGTCCTTTGAGGACTTTAGACAGACTGGAGAGCATAAGCATCTGATTGGCGATGGGGAGCAGGAGATGTCCTTTAAGGTATCAGTTACACCGTTCGAGAGAGAAGGCAGAAATATTTGTGGACTTGCCCGTATTTATTTTGATGACTGTTTTCTGATTAACAACGTGTCTTTGTTGCAGGGGAAGAATGGAGTATTTATCTCTATGCCATCCTATAAAACCAAGCAGATAGACGGAAATGGAAGGAATGTATACAAGGATGTCTGTTTCCCAATTACCAAAGAGTTTCGTGAGAAACTGAACAGTGTGATTATGCAGGGATTTGAACAGGCAAAGAAAAATCAGCAGGAGGCAGCAAAGGAGCAGAGCGATAATTTTGTGCCCATTTCGGATGTGCCGGATAATCTGCCATTTCGTTAAGAGTGGAGATTAGAGTATTTATTGTAGCCGGAGGAAAAGGTTTCCTTCGGCTATTTTAAGAGGAGGAATCGGAGATATGGAAAGTAATGAGAATGAGGTATTATCTGACGATAAGCGTATTGTTGAGCTTTTGGAAATGCTTACCAATCATCAGATGCAATCGCAGGCAGCAGATGTAAATATGGTTTGCGGTTATGTAGAAGCCATAGAGAAACAGCTATCTTCTATGACGGAAGAAATTAAGTCCATGCGAAAAGAACTGGTGTCCATGAAAGAGGACACTGTTTCAAAGCATATGAAAGAACAGTTGCAAAAGGCATTAGGTGCAGTTTCAAAGCAGTGTGATATTCTGAAAGAACAGATCAGAGAGGTTAAACAGGAAATATGTGAGAAAGCAGAAAAAATTGTGGAGAGAGCAAAACAGAAGGGCAGGGTAGCACTGTATAAAGTAGCAGAGGTAACGGGTGTCAGAAAAAAGCTGCTTTCGATTAAAGATAAGGTGGATCGGGCGGTTGACAGGATGGAAAGTCTGGAGCAATCTGTGGGAGAATACCATAGGCAGCAGGGAAAGGGCAGTCAAAGTGAAAATCCATTATTAGACGGAGTGGTGGCAGAACCGCAGGTAGAATATGGTGCGGAACTGTTTGAGCAATATCAGCGGGAACATGGGGCAGAGCAGGTGGTTGAGGCGGTAGGACAGGTGGCAAGGCAGGAAGTGGGAAAAAGCAGATAAAATATATTAGCCGTTAAATTTATAGCAGATAAACCGTTTTATGGCTTATCTGCTATTTTTCTGTCTGTTCTGGCGATACATATTCCAAAAGATCAGAGATAGAACAGTTTAAGGTGTGGCAGATTCTAATCAGCACATCTGTATCCAGACGTGTAATGGTATTATCCATATAACCTTTAAGCTGTGAGCGTTGGATTTCTGCTTTTTGGCAGAATTTATTTTTACTCATTCCAGATGCTTTTAGCAAATTGGAGAGATGTATTTTTAATATTCCTTTATTTTCCAAAACAGTCCTCCTGTCGAATATTGTCGGATAATAAAAATAAAAAGTGTTGACATTTCTAGTATACATTAGTTAAAGTATATTTGTGAGATGTAATAAGTTATCGGTAATAAATTAAGTGTAAGAAGTTACACAACAACGGGGAGGAAATATGGACAGAAAAAAAGCAAAAAGGATAATCAAGGCAATAGCAAAAAGGGAAGGTAAGGATGAAAATTTAGTAAGAGAGGAGATGAAAAGAGCAATCACTAGCGGGTATATGAACGCTGATAAACAAAAAATGTGGGTGGAATTGTTTGGAGTCGGTCATATACCTGATCCTGAAGAATTTATCATGAAGATAAGTGGTCGGATTGGGGGAAGCATGATATAGAGTGATTTCTTAGGATTTTGGCTTATATTCTAATAAGTCAGAAATAGTGCAATTCAATGTGTCGCACATCCGAACCAATACATCTGTATCAAGTCTGGTTATTGTGTTATTAAGGTATCCGTTTAACTGTGAACGCTGTAGTTCTGCCCGCTGGCAAAATTTGTTTTTGCTCAAGCCTGCTTCCTTCAGCAGTTCATCCAGATGTATTACAATAGTGCCTCTGTCTGACATAGTGTACCTCCTTATTTGTTTTGAATTTATTATATACTTCACATATCTCAAAAATCAGTTCTAATTTGTTATAGTTAAGAAGTTATACAAATGACTGGTAATGGTTAAATTTATATTAGTAGGAGGAACAGATATGTTAAATGCAAAGGATATGACAGATTTACTTTATATTCATGAGGCTTGTGACAAATTGAATATAACATTATTGGGAACGGAATTGATGGTTGGCTATCATGAGGGGGTTTTAGGTGCATTGAGCCGGATTCATGGCATAATTGAAAGAAATGTCCCGGAAGAACTAAAGAAAAATGATTATGAAAGTGTGTGGAAAATAGTGGAAGATACATCTCTGACAATGGAACAACAGGCAGAAAGGCTGGTAGGGAATACATGATAGGGATAGCAAGTTGACGATTTCTGGAATCGGGGTAGGAGTAAGATATAGAGGGGAATAAATTTTTATAAAAAAATTACTAGGAGGGGTACTTATGATTATTGAGATTGATGAAATAGTTAAAGCAAGAATGGGAGATGCATTAGAGAAAGAATTAAAGAAAAATGCTCACTTTTTGCAGAAACAAAAGGAATGGCGTGACGCTGCCAACAGATTTGATGGTATGGTTTCAATGACACATGAACAATGGCTTGCCTTACAGGAGGTGGAGGAGGTTTTCTTAGAATACAATGTGTCTTATGGAGATGCTGCGTATAGACAGGGATTGTCTGATGGTATTTTGATTGGAGTAGAGCAGGAAGCAGATGGGAGAAAATCTATTTTAGCACTTGAAGATATGACAAATCTCATTTCCGTTTATGATGCTATCCGGCAGTTGAAAAAGGTTTTGCTTGGAAGAATGGATGAACATTGGGAAGATGCAGGTGCATTTAGTGTGTTTGAATATGTATTCAATGTCATTGATAATGCGACTTGTTCAAAAATACAATTCTTAGGAAAGGATGAGGCGATAGAGATTGTTACAGGTGTTTTGGCTGATGAAACAATGAAGCCGGAGGAAAAAGCAAGGCAGTTGTTGGGAATGGAGTAGCGAGGCTGGATTTTTAATGGCACTGCGTGAATATTTGTGGTACAATCAAATTGTGATTACAGGCGAAAATTTGTTAATCCAGTCGTTAAGACTTGATTAAATAAAAAGCAAAGATAAAAACGCAACGTGTGTAGTTATACATGCCAGAGCCGGTAGGTAGCCCGGTCGTCCTGCTTGTCAGGGTAAGTAACCTGCCCCTCCGGGTTGTCCATTCTTTGCTCATTTCAGTCAATTAAGGAGGGATTGTCATGGGCAAAGTAAGTAGCAAACTGACGGTGTATTTTGATGAACCGTTTTGGGTAGGTGTCTTTGAGAGAATTGATGATGGGAATCTATCTGTAGCTAAAGTGACTTTTGGTGCAGAGCCAAAGGATTATGAGGTTTATGAGTTCATTCTGAAACACTACTACAGTTTGCAATTTAGTCCGGCTGTGGCAACTGCTGTAAAGAAAACCATAAGGAATCCCAAGAGAATGCAGCGTGATGTAATAAAACAATTGCGGGACACTGGGATTGGTACAAAGTCGCAGCAGGCTTTGAAACTACAGCAGGAGCAGAACAAACAGGAACGTAAAGTGAAAAGCCGAGAGCAGAAACTGGCTGAAGCCAAGCGAATGTTTGAGCTGAAACAGCAAAAGAAAAAAGAGAAACATCGGGGCAGATAATGCCCTGTTGTGTTCTCACAAAAATGCGAATTTTTAGGAGATAAGATAAAGATGAGCGAAATTGTATTTTTAAGATGTGATGGGAATAACCAAGATTTTATAGAAAATTGTAGGTTACTTGACGAGGACTTAGATTTGCGAGTTGGAAAACTAATTAAACGAGATAAGTACGCTCAATATAACCTAATTGATAAAATAAATGAAGCGATAGTTGTTTATCGAGGCAATAAGCCGATTGGTGGTGGTTCGATACGTCCTTATGATGAAAATGCAATAGAGCTAAAAAGAGTGTTTGTTATACCAACTGAACAAGGAAAGGGCATAGGAACGGAGTTGGTTTCTAAACTAATAGAGTGGGCGAAGGAACTGGGATATAAGAAAATGATTTTGGAAACAGGAGAACTTTTAGCGGAATCCTGTCATGTATATTCAAAATTAGGATTTAAGAAAATCCCTAATTATGGTGCGTATGTAGATATGCCAGAATCTCTCTGTATGGGAAAAGAATTGTAAATCGAAACAGACAAAAATGAATTTGAAAGGAGTAGTAGACATGGAATTTCCTTTTTATGATTCCCCCGATACTGCTACGATTATCTGTTGCCATATAATGGAGCGTCAAGCACCTATTCTATATGTATCACATGATGAAGATGACGGAATGTGGCAATTTTTATGTGGAGGAACACATGAAATAGATGAAGCAAAGTTAGTATCTCTAAAATGGGTTTTTGATTTAGATAACTCTGTTAGTGCCTTAAAGGATATGCCTTGCGGCTACTATGCAGAAAGAAAAACTCAAGATGACGATTGGATTATTAGAAAGCAATAACTTCCAGCTTGGCTGGCTTGACAAACTTGAATTTGTGGGGGTGAGAAACCAATGATACAAAAGGTAAATCTGAAAGAGAATGTAAATGCGATTGATG
>CAMWYJ010000023.1 GCA_947178445.1 uncultured Clostridium sp. | reverse complement strand
GGTACTGTGGTAATCGCTCTCTCATTTCCCCAGAATAAAGTAACCTCCAAATCGGATTCTTTTTTAATCCGGTCAATCAAATCATAATTCTCAGAAAGATTCTCATCACCTTTTTTCAAAATTCCTTCTTCATATAAATAATCACCTTCTGCATAAACACGATACAAACTGTCTACATTTAATGCAACCGCCTGTAGATTTTCTTCAATCAGCTTATAAGCTGTCTTTTCCTGATTGCTTCCAGCCATAATAATTCCCATTATCGCTATAAACAAAAGCGGAAATAGCACCATTAAAATAATCTTCGTTGTAATCTTAAACCCTTTTTTCATAATTCCTCCCCCTGGACTGTCGTATTTGCTTACATCATGTAAAATTTGTCTGAAGTTCTATAGATTATAACATTTTTTAGTTTTTAATACAATGTTTTTATTTTTTTGTTTGTAAATGTGTTACAGGCTCTCGCTATCTTTATCACATATATTTTGAAAACACACTTAACTATTTTTCTTTAGCTCTTGATTTTTACCACAAAATCTACTATGCTAGACAGGAAACAAATACGAAATCCTGCCAAACGTTTTTCACTTATAGCTGCAGGTTTTCTCAAGAAAATGTAGATTGTGAGGTATTTACAATGAATGAACCAAAACCTATCAAGGAAGGTAAAGTACGTGAAATTTATGACAATGGCGACAGCCTGATTATGGTTGCAACAGACCGTATCAGTTGTTTTGATGTGATTTTAAAGAATATCATACATAAAAAAGGAACTGTTTTAACCCAAATGTCAAAATTTTGGTTTGATATGACCTCTGATATCCTTCCAAACCATATGATTTCTGCAGATGTAAAGGATATGCCTGCGTTTTTCCAACAGGAAAAATATGACGGCAACAGCATGATGTGTAAAAAGCTTCAAATGCTCCCTATTGAATGTATTGTACGCGGCTATATCACCGGCAGCGGCTGGGCAAGCTACAAGAAAAACGGAACTGTCTGTGGGATTACATTACCAGCGGGATTAAAAGAATCTGACAAGCTTCCTGAACCAATCTATACCCCTTCTACAAAGGCTGAGATTGGCGACCACGATGAAAATATCTCCTTTGAACAAAGCGTTGAAGTATTAGAAAAACAGTTTCCGGGAAAAGGTCAGGAATATGCTAAAAAACTCTGTGATTACACCATCGCTCTATATAAAAAATGTGCGGATTACGCTTTTCAACGTGGAATCATCATTGCTGATACCAAATTTGAATTTGGGTTAGATGAAGATGGCAATATTGTCTTAGGCGACGAAATGCTGACTCCTGATTCTTCCCGTTTCTGGCCGGCAAAGGGGTATGAAGCCGGACACGGACAACCATCCTTTGACAAGCAGTTTGCCCGCGACTGGTTAAAAGATAACGAAGGAAATCACGACTGGGAACTTCCTGCAGAAATTGCCCAAAAAACTATTGATAAATATCTGGAGGCATATGAATTATTGACCGGCGAGAAATTAGGATAACCGGACATATTAAGCAAATGGGCATATCTGTCTTTCCCATTGCCCATAGAAAAATAGCGGTGCAGCATAAATCTGCACCGTTATTTTTCTGACTTTCTGTTTCTACATCATGTATAACCATTTTACTGAAACTTCGCAATTACCTCATTATTTGCCTTCATTGCAGCTTCTTCCATCTCCTTACGTTCTGTAAGAAGCTTTTCCTTAATCTCATCATGCTGAACTGCCATAATCTGGAGTGCCAGATAAGCAGCATTTTTGCTGCCATTGATCGCAACTGTTGCAACCGGAATTCCGGATGGCATCTGAACAATAGACATCAATGCATCCATACCATCTAACACAGAGCCTGAAAGGGGGACACCAATGACCGGAAGAACAGTCTGGGATGCCACAACACCAGGCAAAGCAGCCGCCATTCCTGCAGCCGTAATAATTACCTCTGTTCCATCATTATTTGTCTCCTCAATAAATTTAGAAAGTCCCTCATGTGCCCTGTGTGCAGACAAACATCTAACATTTACCTCAACACCATATTTTTTTAAAATTTCTACAGCCGGCTCTACTTTTGATAAATCGCTGGTAGAACCCATAATAATTGCAGCTTTCATAATCGTATCCTTTCTTGTATTTATTTATCAGGCAGCTGCCTGATATGCTTATATTCAAGTAAAGCATGGAATCAAGCCATGGTTTTCTTTCTGTGGAGAAGGCGCCTCACCACCAGACCACTGTGCAGACCAGGCAGGGATTACTGCTTCTTTCTCCTGTCAGGGAAATATCTTAAATATAGAATACTGGTCTCCTTAGTATATCAATTATCCGTAAAACCGTCAATCTGCGTTTTTTCAAGACCTAATGTACCCTTGTTCCAAATGGCATCAATGCAAGCTTTGCCAGTTTAAAATGCTGCAGACCAAACGGTATCCCAATTATGGTAACACACAATGCACAGCCTGTTAAAAAATGTGCAACCGCCATTGGAATTCCTGTTATAATCATCCAGATTACATTCGCAATCAACGACATATTGCCTCCACCATAATCTACATCTTTTCCAAAGGGAAATAGTGTCAGCCCGGCATATTTAAAACACTGCCTTCCGATTGGAATTCCCACGATTGTAATCGACCACAGGCAGCCATATAAAAGCCATGCCAATGCCCCCTCTGCTCCTCCAAAAATAATCCAAAGTATATTTCCTAAGCATCCCATATCCTTATCCTCCTTTTCCCGCTGTCTTGCATTTGCAAACCTTCCCTATACATTCTACTATTATATTGTTGCGGCTTAGGAAAAGGTTCATAAAAACAGGCAAAAAAACATGCTGACTGGTCTGTAAAACAGATTGCTATAAAACCATATGGATAAATGATTCGGGAGCAGCTTTGGAGACTGCTCTTTATCCCAGGACTACATCCAATACCATCATAACCACAAAACCGGTCATAACACCTGCCGTGGCAAGAATTTTGTTATCTTTAAAGGATTCTGGAACCAGTTCTGAGCAAACAACGGAAATCATTGCTCCGGCAGAAAAGGATAATACAAGCGGCAGAATCATCTGTACTTTAAGAGCAAATAATACCCCTATCACGCCTGCTATCGGTTCCACAAGTCCGGAAAACTGCCCGATCAAAAAACTTTTAAACCGGCTCATGCCCTCTCTTCTTAACGGCATTGCTACACAAGTTCCCTCCGGAAAATTCTGTATACCAATACCCACAGCCAGCATCACAGCCCCGACAAGAGAAGCTCCTCCTCCAGAAGTGGCAGCACTTCCAAATGCCACACCTACAGCCATCCCTTCCGGTATGTTATGTATCGTAACCGCAGTACTTACCAAAACACACCGCAGCCATCCCTCTCCCCTGTCTTTACATGATTTTTTTCTATTTAGCAGGTAATCCGACAACATAATAAATACCCCTCCGCCGGCAAAACCGGCCGCAGCATGTAATGCCGGATTTCTCCCAAGCTCCTTTGAAAGCTCAATCGCCGGATTTAACAAAGACCAGTAAGAAGCAGCAATCATGACACCTGCCGCAAACCCCATCATTAGATCCATCAATTTCTGGTTCACAGATTTAAAAAAGAATACCAGAGCTGCCCCTAACATGGTAACACTATAAGTAAATAATGTAGCTAGCAGCCCCTGCCCGACCGGATGTAAATGAATAAACCAATTTATCAAATAAAACGCTCCTGCCAGAAGTTCTAATTTTGTAGAACATTCCGTTTCCGTCCTTATTAACTAGTTTATGTATGATTCGATAAAAGGTGTTTAACAAAAAGTCCCTCTGCAGGAACAATCCAGATATGAGCTTTGCAGAGGAATTTTTGTTTTTATCGACTCGCCTGATTTCATAAAATATCTTAATCTTTTGGAATTTATGTTTATCTTGAATGTTCCTTTTATCCTGGTAATAATCCTTCAAATCCTTCCCAATCTTTCTCTAAATTCCTGTTCCTTTGAATCCAGCAACGAGGCAAGCCTTTCATCTTCTACATTGTCTCTCATTTTCCTTATACTTGTAAGAGCATCTTCCAATAACCATTTTTCTCCATCACACCCCTCCCTAATATCTAACATCCACGGTCTATACTTACTCGGCGGCACTTTTCTAATTCCCTTTTTTACGAATTTTCCCACTTCCATATCATTAACATATGGCGATTCCATATGTTCCGTCAGCAATTCAGAAATTCTTTCGTGCTTATCAAAAACATCACATTGAATATATTGCAGCATCCATGCATACAACTCCTGTGTCTTCATGCTGTCCTTTCCGGCGACTAACATAGCCTCCCGGTCTAACGTATTACCGGGCTCCAATTGCCGCTGTGCTGGTCCAATCACAATATTCCCCGGCATCCAGACAAACATACTCCGCAAATCTTCTTCATCTATTTCCTCCATATTATGACCTGACAAATTCCCTCTGTCTGCCTTTTGCATTTCACTATCCGCAGAATAAATCTGACCATACTCTCGCATTTCATCCATCAAACGGATCTCATCCCTTATAATTTTACGATCTTCTGCATAACGTCTCTTGTGTACGTGAAATGCCATATTTTTCATTCTTTCAAATAATTTTTTATCTTCCTCCGATTTGACCGCATTTTCAGAAACCTTATTCCAAAAGCTTTGTAAAATAGAGTCCGGTATAATATGATGTCTCTTTAATCCGGTCAATATACCCGGAAGACTTTCGGGCATAGGCGCATCTTCCTTTGCATACTGGATAATATCTGCTACCCTTTTCTTCTGTAATAAATCAGGCAGCGTGTTCGGCATAAGCTCTTTATTCCTGACACATTGAACATTAGCCCGTACACTTTTGAACCTAACCGTTTCCCTCTGTTCGCCTAATATCTTTACGTTATCCTTTTTTAATTCATACATGACACATCCTCCCTACAGACATCCTTTTTCAAAACAGTCAAAGACCTCGCCGTAAACAGCGGAGCATCAATTTTGAAACGCCCCAAGGGGCGGGGTATTTGACCCTATCAGCAGTCGCCAAATGTCTGCAAACGGTCACTTGGCTTCTTGCTTGCGGAAATAAATAAAACAGACTGTTTATCCGCTTGCTATAGCATTCCTGGAAAAAAACAGCAAAACTCCCCGTACATCATTAGACATACGAGGAGTCGGTTAATTAATCAATCTTCATTTCAATCTCTATCCTACTTATCATTGATTGCAGCCTGTGCAGCAGCTAATCTTGCAATAGGTACACGGAATGGAGAACATGACACATAGTTAAGACCTACCTTATGGCAGAACTCGATAGAAGATGGATCTCCTCCATGCTCACCACAGATACCTAACTCAAGGTTTGGACGAACGGAACGTCCCTTCTCAACTGCCATCTGAATCAACTGGCCTACACCAGTCTGATCTAATTTCGCAAACGGATCATTCTCATAAATCTTTGTATCATAGTAAGAATCTAAGAACTTACCAGCATCATCACGAGAGAATCCAAATGTCATCTGTGTAAGGTCATTCGTACCGAAGCAGAAGAACTCAGCATCCTTCGCAATCTGGTCAGCGGTAAGAGCAGCTCTTGGAATCTCAATCATAGTACCTACCTGATACTTGATATCAGAATTCTTCTCTTTCTTAACTAAGTCAGCTGTCTCTACAACAACATCCTTAACAAACTTAAGCTCTTTCTCCTCGCCAACAAGCGGAATCATGATTTCAGGAACGATAGCCTTACCAGTCTCTTCTGCAACCTCGATTGCAGCTTCCATAACAGCTCTTGTCTGCATCTTGGCGATTTCCGGATAAGTTACAGCAAGACGGCATCCACGATGTCCCATCATAGGGTTGAACTCGTGAAGGGAATCACATTTTGCCTTAACTTCCTCTACGGTAATTCCCATATCAGCAGCTAATGCCTTAATATCCTCTTCCTCTGTAGGAACAAACTCATGAAGTGGTGGATCTAAGAAACGAACTACCATTGGCATTCCATCGAGAGTCTTGTACATAGCCTTAAAGTCAGCCTTCTGGAATTCACCGATTGCCTTCAATGCCTCTTCTCTCTGCTCTACTGTATCAGAAAGAATCATGCGGCGGAATTTTGGAATTCTATCCTCACCAAAGAACATATGCTCTGTACGGCAAAGTCCAATACCTTCAGCACCTAACTCAACAGCCTTCGCTGTATCTGCAGGTGTATCTGCATTGGTACGAACCTTTAACTTTCTATACTTATCTGCCCAAGCCATAACACGACCAAACTCACCAGCAATAGAAGCGTCAACTGTCTTGATATCACCTTCATAGATGTTACCTGTTGTACCATCAATTGAGATATAATCGCCCTCTTTAAAGGTCTTGCCAGCTAATGTAAACTGCTTGTTCTCTTCATCCATATTGATGTCACCACAACCAGATACACAGCAGGTACCCATACCACGGGCAACTACTGCAGCATGTGATGTCATACCACCACGAACTGTCAGGATACCCTGTGAAGCCTTCATACCTGTAATATCTTCTGGAGATGTCTCAAGACGAACTAATACAACTCTCTCTCCTTTTTCTTTCCATGCAACTGCATCATCAGCGGTAAATACAACCTTACCACAAGCTGCACCAGGCGAAGCGCCAAGACCTTTTCCAAGTGGTGTAGCACTCTTTAAAGCTGCTGCATCAAACTGAGGATGAAGAAGTGTATCTAAGTTACGAGGATCAATCATAACAACTGCCTCTTCTTCTGTCTTATGTCCCTCATCAACAAGGTCACATGCAATCTTAAGAGCTGCCTGTGCAGTTCTCTTACCGTTACGGCACTGCAACATGTAAAGCTTCTTGTTCTCTACTGTAAATTCCATATCCTGCATGTCATGATAGTGGTTCTCAAGAATATCACAAACCTTAATAAACTCATCATATGCCTCTGGGAATTCCTGCTCCATCTGTGCGATAGGCATTGGTGTACGAACACCGGCAACTACGTCCTCACCCTGTGCATTCTTAAGGAACTCGCCCATAAGCTTCTTCTCACCGGTAGCTGGATCACGGGTAAATGCTACACCAGTACCAGACTCATCATTCAAGTTACCAAATACCATAGGCATTACATTAACTGCAGTACCCCATGAATAAGGAATATCATTATCTCTTCTGTATACGTTAGCACGTGGGTTATCCCATGAACGGAATACAGCCTCAATTGCTAATTTCAACTGCTCTACAGGATCAGAAGGGAAGTCTGTACCTAACTGGCTCTTGTATTCAGCCTTAAACTGCTCTGCTAATGTCTTTAAATCAGCAGCAGTGAGCTCTACATCATACTTAACACCCTTCTCCTCTTTCATTTTATCAATGAGCTGCTCAAAATACTTCTTACCAACTTCCATAACGACATCAGAGAACATCTGAATGAAACGTCTATAAGAATCATATACAAAACGCTCAAACTTTGGATCTGAATTACCAGCAATCATAGCTTCTACTACTTCATCATTCAAACCTAAGTTCAAAATAGTATCCATCATACCCGGCATAGATGCTCTAGCACCAGAACGAACTGATACCAGCAATGGATTTTGATGATCACCGAACTTCTTGCCGTTGATCTCCTCCATCTTTTTAACACCTTCCATAGCCTGTGCCATAATCTCATCATTAATCTTACGACCATCCTCATAATACTGTGTACAAGCCTCTGTCGTAATAGTAAAACCTTGTGGTACCGGAAGACCAATGCCAGTCATCTCAGCAAGGTTTGCACCCTTACCACCAAGCAGATTGCGCATGCTCATGTCACCTTCACTGAACATATACACCCATTTGTTTGCCATTTGTTTCATACCTCCTAAGTGTTTGATAATTGTACCAGGACAAATTCAATAACCTGTCCGCAGTCTGTTAATTATTATAGCACATATTACATAAAATTTAAAATGTTTTTTTCAAATTTTTAGACATTTTTCTATATTTTTCCATATACCTGTTTCTCTTTATCCAGCATGTCTTACCATCCTTAATATAGGTCATTAAATAGTCTCCATTATGTGTTTTCAAAATGTATGCTTTTCCCACAACACAAACCATCTCTCAAGTTCACCGGCTTCCTTGTGCTTTACGTCCAGTCTTTCTTCCTATATAAAACAGCCCCGACAGCAGTGCATATCACCGCCACTATCCCAAGAATAAGTAATTCCGTTCCATGCAGACTAAGACTGTCTCCTGCAAAAACCCCCTGCATTAAATCAACCGCATAGGTCATTGGTAAAAAGTCAGAGATTTTTTTAATAGTATCGGGAAACAGCATATCTGGCATTGTCGCACCAGACAGGAACAGCATGGCGAAATAAACAAGATAACAAAGCAAAGTTGTACTCTTTAAATCCCGCCCGATAGCCGTAAAAAGAAATCCCATGGAAAATATAGCCGCTATGGAAAACAACATACTTACGCAAATGGAAAGAAAAGCACCTTTCATCTGTATATGGTAAAGAAGCCTTCCAACTATTAATAAGATTGAAATTCCTATGAGTGTCATGATAAGATTGACAAATACTTGTGCTAACATGATACTCTTCTTTCCAACCGGTGTAGCATCAAATCTCTTATAGATTTTTTTCTCTTTATAACCTGACAATGTCAGAGGCAGGGACATTAAACCGATTACCCCTATTACCATGACAGCGTAGGCTGGTACAGAAATATCCATCATTCCAACATCTGCCCCTTCATAAATCGGTGCATTTCCATAGATGCCGCCAAATAAAAGAAGCATTAATACAGGAAACACAAGAGCAAAGAAAAAGCTAAAGAAATCTCGTGTAAACAACTGTAGTTCTATTTTGCATATCGCCGTAAATCCTTTCATAATATTCCCTCCATCGTAAGTCCTGTTGTTTGGGGTGCTATCATTAAGTAAAGTTTTTCCAATGATAAATTTTCCTGCCATTCATCACTGGAAAGCCGATTTTTTACATACTCCCGAAAATCCTGCTTCGTTCCAAAGAATTGCTGTTTGCCTTTTTCTAAATAGAGGATTTTGTCTGCAAGGACTTCTACCTCGTCCAGATAGTGGGAAACCATAATAATAGCTACGCCGCCTTTCCTTATATTCTCAAAGCTAATCCACATATTCTGTCTCGCCTCCGGGTCAAGCCCTGTCGTTAATTCATCCAACACTAAAAGTTTCGGACGTCCTATAAGGGAAAGCAAAATAGATAATCGTTGTTTCTCTCCGCCAGACAGTTTGTGAATCGGACGTTTTCTTTTTTCATCAAGCCCCATTTGTGTCAGTAACAAATTCCAATCGACTGGTCTTTCGTAAAAACTGGCAAATAATCTGCATAGTTCCTCCACTCTGATCTTCGAGAAATATTCCGCCTCCTGCAGCTGAACTCCCATTTCCTTATATACTTCACTGCGGTGTGTCCAAGGGTCTTTTCCAAAAACCCGAATCAAACCACTGTCTGGTTTTCGTAATCCCTCTACACACTCCACAGTAGAAGTCTTTCCAGAGCCGTTTTGCCCAATAACAGCCAAAATCTCTCCGGCTTTCACAGAGAACGAGACATTGGAAACCGCATGCAGACTTTTATATGCCAAATTCAGATTTTCCACCTGTACAATTGCCTGTGACATAATAATCCCTCCTATTTTTATGATATTGCCATTTTATAATAGGTTTTGACAGTAAACAACAGGGTTTGAGGAAGTGGCAGTCCATGATGTGCAAGAGGTCGGATTTCATGTTTGAAATGCACACATTTGCTGTTTAATCGTGCTATAATAATTGTGGAAGGAGGTCCATCTATGAAAGTTGAATGCAAAATTAGTGCAGATTATAAAGAGCCATATGCAGTTCTTCATATAAACAAAATGACCAGGACGATTGCAGAAATTATTTCTATGCTGGAAAAAGAAAATAGAATTTTTCTGACCTTAATTGCAGCAAAAGATAAAAAAACTTATTTTATCAAACCGGAAGACATATCACTGGTACGTACCGAAGGCAGGGAAATCGTCTGTTACGATATACGGGGAAACAGATATATATTAGATAAACCCCTGTACGAATTGGAAAACATACTTGATATTTGCTTTGTACGTATTTCGAAATCAGCGATTGCTAATATCAACCAAATCAATCATGTAGAAGCAAGTTTCAATGGAACAATGGAGCTGGTAATGAAAAATGGGGTCACGGATTACATTTCCAGAAGTTTTCGCAAAGGTTTCAAGGAAAGGTTGGGATTATAATGAAACATACTGTTAAATTAGTGATTACGTATATTTTATATGGTATTTCTATTGGCTGTACTTTTTTTGTGATTATGTGTTTATCCTACTTCGTTTGGGGTGGAGAAGATTTATTGATGCAAATATTCAAAGATTTTGCAAGGCAGTCTATCGGTGCCATGATTGTAGGCATTGCCTGTGGTGGCACAGCGGTTGTCTATCAATTTGACCGTCCTTCCGGATTTTTGAAAATAATCATACATTTTTGTGTCGGAATGGGTGTTTTCTATCCTGTCGGTATTTATTTAGGCTGGATTCCTTTTTATCCGGATCGAATAATCTATACCGTCCTGCAATTTTTGTGCTCATGTGGTATTTTCATGGTAATCTGGTTTTGCTTCTATCTGTTTAACCGAAATGAAGCAAAAATGATCAATAAAAGACTGAGAGAACTTGAACAGGATAACATCGTGGGCAACGGTTAAAATAAGAATCATCTGGAATATTTTGTATTTAAGGGGATCCTTCTCTGTATATATATTTTTAGTAGTAAAAGAAGAAGTGCAGAGAATGATCAGCAGCATTGGAAAATCTGTGATATAATCTACTTAGACAATAACAGCATTAAAAGAGACAACCGGAAATTGAATTTAAAATACATACAATAAGGAGAACCTATAAGATGAACCTCAAAAAACGATTATGCATTACTATTCATATTATCCTAGGGCTATTAGCAATAGCTATTGTTCCTGCAAGTGTATTTCTTATACAGATTCCCCACTATATGACGATATTGTTGTGCGCAGCCTTTGCCCTATCCTTTATTTTTTGCTTGAAAATAGCGGTCAAGAAGCGTGGAGGGAGAATTGTTCTGGCAATATCAAGCCTGTTTGTAATTGTGGTTTCGGTATTGGGTAATTACTGCAATCCGTACTGGAACAGCATTTACCTTAAGGGAAATGTTTCCTATTATTCGCAGCCGGCAGATACTGTGCTGACCATGGCGGAAGCAAAGGAAGATTTGGAATATGCAATGTATTATCTTGACAAGCTGCACCCTGCATTTTACGGAAATGTACCGTTGGAGGTACAGGAACGTTATGATATGGTACTGACAAAGCTGAATGAGACGGACCGTATAACTGTCTGTGAACTGTGCCAGAATATAGAATATATATTTTCGGTATTGAGGGATGGACATTCCTACGTGATGCTTAATTTGGAAGAACCGCACTATATGAAGGATATACATCATTTCAACGAAGAAAATTGTGTATTGACGGCAATAAATGGAATAGAGCTGGAGGCTTTGCTCAAACAGACACAAGATGCCTACAGCTATGAGGTGGAAAGCTGGCAGCTAAGAAGATTAAAGAATGACCTTTCAACTAGGGAGGGATTGCAGTATATTGGTTTCTCTGTTGATGAAGGTATCATTTATACCTATGAGTCGGAGAACGGGGAAAGGGAAGACTATACATATTATGCGGAGGATTTCCTGCTATATGATGAATATGTGGAGTATAACCGGATTGAAGAAACACAGGGAGACAACACACCATTTGTATATTATGAAATTGATGAGGAAAAGAGTGTGGCAATTCTCACCTTAAATTCCTGTGAGTATAATGATGAGTACAGGGCTTGCTTAAAGGAAATGTTTACTGAGATGAAGGAAAAGCAGATTGGCAACGTTGCAGTTGATTTGCGTGCAAATGGCGGCGGCAGCTCACTCGTGGCGGATGAGTTTATCCGATATCTGGATGTAGATACATGGAATTCGGGAGAATATGAGTGGAGATTTGGGTGGTTTAGGATCCCTTTTAAAAATACTATAGTCGAAAATGACAGATATAATGACCTGACCTTTGATGGCGAGGTTTATATTTTGACCTCTGCGAATTCTTTTAGCTCTGCCATGTTATTTCCACAGTATGTGAAGGATAATCACATTGGTACATTGATTGGTGAAGCACCCGGCAATACGCCCAATAGCTATGGTGATGTTGCCGGGTTCAAGCTGCCAAATTCGCAGCTGTTTATGCAGATTTCAACGAAGGAATTTTTCCGTGTTGACCGGAACAATCTCAGCAATCTGGTGGATCCAGATATCCCATGTGAAAGTGACGATGCAATTAATGTGTTATATGAAACGATAGCAAAACCTTGAAGATAAGAAATTTTTATTATTATGGAAGAAATTCAACTTCATAAAACAATTGGTACAGCTCAGCCATCGTATCTTCATCATCAAAAGGATACGAGATACCTATACAGAATTTGTGATTATCGATTTCAACATAGTATTTATCCGTATTATAATTTGCCTCTTTACTATACGCATGAATCTTATATGCCGTTAAACCAGAAAGGCTTTCATCAGACAGATCCGTCCAGATTTCTCCAAGCTTTACCTCTTCAAGTGATGAATCCTTAAACACATCACCAATCTGAAATTTCTGATATGCATGCTCAGCCTGTTCACCAATCGCTGCCTCCTGATCATTTAAATACTCTACCATGAATTTTGAAAGCATACCCTTATCATAATCATCAGCTTCTGCATACCGAATCACTATCATCTCTGAATCAGTAATATAGGAATTCTGACTCTCCGCTCTTACATCAGCAGCCTGTGGACTATTGTATCCTTCATTCACAGTTACACGGATAAATTCATTTTCTATGGTAAATGGGTATTCACTCTCTTCCGGCAAATGATAATCACCTGTATAATTTACAGTCTGTGCCATTTCAAGCAATTCTTCCTTCATAGACTTCTCATCAATGTTATAGCTGGTTTCGGTCAAAACAAGTATTGTATCTTCTTCATAGATGATATAACTAACAGCAGTACAATTATGGTTATCTTTTTCATATTCCCATGTCAGATAATAGCACTTGTCATGATTGGTTATCGGAGATTCCAAAGCTTTTATTCCGCTATCTGAAATTTCATAGGACTCTGCCAGCATCGATTTGTAAAACTCTACATTCGCTTTCAAACTTGCATTTCCTGCCACTGCATCATAAACAAAGAGGACAGTCTCAGGATTCTCCCGTTCAAAGTACTTTTCATTCTCCGAGCTTTCATCATCCTGAAGCTTATATGTATCATAAATTGATAGCGAAAAACTTGTCGTATGGATAATGGACCCGGCTTCTGAAAGCGAATCTGTCTTTCTCTCTACACGAATGACAGTCTCTTCGGAAATAAGCTCTGCAACCCCGCCATATCCGGTAATCATTACTCTGATTGTTCCGGGACTGCTTCCAACAAAAAGTGACTGCTTATCTTGGCTCACCTTGGCATCAGCAATTTCCGAATCGATTGCCAAGGCAAGCCGATAATCTCCCTTACATTCACTGTCAACCATATCCGACAACTCAAGAGTTTGTCCCACTTCTACACTTCCAAGCTCTTTCACTGTAAGTTTAGGAACTTTATCAATATAATTTTTTATCGAAAGTATACCCAGCAAACAAATAAATACACAAATAACGAGTAATCCAATCAATACTTTTTTCTTGTTCATGCTCTCTCCCCTTTTTCTCCTGTAACCAATTTTGCTTAATGGTGAATCTCCACTGTATCAAGAATCTTATAAATTTCCTCATCCTTCAGATTCTCAAAAGCTATATATCCAAAGTAATCATCATATGCCACCATAACAAAAGTCATTATTTTTTGTTCCGCTCCATCAGCTGTAATCTGATCTACCAAAGTAAAGACCTGACCGGATGCAGATGTGTAATCTCTCTTGTTATTCGTGTTCTCAATCTTGATACTATGTGCCACATCTTCTGCTATATTTCCTGTCATAATCTCTTCGCATACATGAAAGCTTCCCTCGCCGTATGAGAAGTCTGCATTAATACAGCGATCTACGGTAGCCTCTGTTTCTGTAACAACATAGATTACATTTTCTGTGTTTTCATAAGACGTACCAAACCAATTATCAAACCCGGCATCCTGTAATGCAGTCTTATAATCCTTATACTTATAATACGTATTTGTTGCATAATCATTTACAACCTGCACATCCTTAGAAATCCATTTTACATTTTCACCGCCTTCTTCATGCCCAACGTTCTCAGTTTTGACATCCTCCTCCGGCAAAGCGATTACTGCATCATCCACGTATTCCGAATTTCCTACTGAAATAGAATGATCCGTAATAAATACCTTCTTGATAATATTGGTTGCAGCATATACCCCTACAGAGCCCATACAGATGATTGCAATGGCTGCTACAGCTACTCTTGGCAAATGGAATAGTACTCCGTTCTTTCTCCTGTGATTTGCACATCCAAGTATCCTTTCATTGATTTCCTTATCAGGTTCAAAATCGAATTGCAGCGACTTTTCAATCAAAATATCAATCCTATCTTCCATCATTCATCAACCTCTCTTTTATTTTATTTTTAGCCTGATGCATTCTGCTTTTCACTGTACCAGAAGGTATTTTTAACACAGCGGCAATTTCATCTACTGTCATATTTTCCTTGTAATATAATATAATTACGATTCGCATTTTATCCGGAAGCTCCATTACACACCTTCTTACCGTTTCAATTTCTTCCTGCCGTAATACCTGCTCTTCCACGGTCTGTGCATAGTCTGCAAGCCGCTCGAGATGATTATCCTGAAAATAAACAATATCTGCCTTTTTCTTTCTCCACAGAAATTTTCGCTTTTGATTATTCCAAAGATTGACCGCTATAGTAATGAAATACGACTTGGGATTTCTTACCTGATCCATCTCATCCTTTTCCATAGCAGTTAAAAAAGTCTGCTGATACAAATCCTCTGCATCATTTTTATTTCTTGTAAGATAAACGCAAAAGGAATAAATATCCTTTCCATGTTTTTCTATGAGTTCTTCAAAAATGTTTAAATGCATGTTTTTCTCCATATTTGACGTCATAATAGAACTTCAGTATAACGATTTTGTAATAATTGTTACACTAACACAAGCCTTCACTTATATTGTTTCATAAAAAAAGAAAAAGTTCATTATTTTTTGTTAGGTTTCTCAATCAGAGCCACCTGCTTATCCGGCAATGTCATCAACTTAATAGATGTCAAAGACTCAAAAATTAGTAAAATAAACTTATAAAATAAAAAACAAAAAAAAGGCTATCAGTTTCCTGATAGCCCATAAATCCATTGATTACTCTACAATTCGAACTGCCTTGTTAATCGGTGAATAATCATAATTCGAAATCTTGATTCCTGTCTTTTCGTTGCTTGCATGTACAATTTGACCGCCACCAATATAGATAGCAACATGTCCGAAATTATGATAGAATAACAAATCTCCCGGCTGTAGATTCTTCGTACTTACTTTCTTGCCAGCACCTGCCTGGTCGGCAGCAACTCTTGGCAATGAATATCCAAAATTCTTATACACAGACTGAACAAACCCGGAACAATCTGCTCCCTTTGTCAGGCTTGTCCCACCATATACATAAGGATTTCCTACAAACTGAACTGCATAATCTGCAATCTGCTGACCTGTTGTACTCACAGAATCCTGACCAACTGTCTCAGAAGACGAATTCTGATCTGAAACACTTACATCAACAGAATTTACTGTTTCCTTCTGTTTCTTTGGTGCCTCAGTGGTTGCCGGTGTTTCCTGCTTCGGAGCTACTTCTGTTGTTGCAGGAGCTTCCGGTGTCTCCGGTACCTGTGCTGTAGTATCTGCTGAATCTGTATCTTCAGCAGCCGCCTCTGCTGCAAGAGCTGCCTGCTCCTCTTCAATTGTCACTGCAGTCTCATATACATAATCAATATATACATAATCCTTTGATACATATCCTACTGTATCCTCAGAAGCCGCAACCTTAATCCAGTCGCCTTCTTTTCCAAGAATCGTAAATGCATCTCCTTCATCTGATTGGGAAACGACCTTACTTTCTGTAGACTCTTCGGCACGCACATTCAACGTCTCCGCAGTCACCTTTGCTATCTGATCACAGTTATTCTCTATGTAGCTTTCAGCCTCTGAGCCAAAAAGTAAATAATCATTTTTTACATAACCATAGGCATTACCAGAAGATACTAAGGACCACTCATCTCCTTTTTCAACAATAGAGCCTACATTACCTGTATAGAATTTACCAACAACATCAGCCTCTTCTGAAGCTTCTGAGCGAATATTCAGATAACTGTCGATGTTAGCAACAACCTGCTTACTCTCAACCTTAGCAGCCTTCTCTTCAATCTCATACGATATCGGAGTCTCTTCCGTCTGCGTTTCTGCCTGCTCGTCTGCTACTTTCGTATTCTCAGCAACAACAGCCTCTTCCTTCTTAACAGCAGTTCCCTTTGAAAAATCATCTGCTGCTGCAACGCTATTCTCAATTGCCTTACCAACAACAACCGGAGCCTTTGTTACTTGATCCTTTACACTTGCGTTGTAAGATGTTCCACCTAACATAAGCGACATAGCCGCAACTGCTAATACCGAACATCTCGCTATGTTCTTTTTCATATTATACCTCTTTTTCATACTCGTAAAAATTTGTTACAAAATTGTTACAAAATTACCAACAAGTTAATAATAACAAAGCTTACCATTTATGTCAACCACTAAATTAAACTTTTTCTTATATTTTACAAGACTTTTTTGGATATTCATTACACATTGTGTAACATTATACAAACCATATTATGTTAATTTGATAAAATATCAGCATATTGCACCAACTGTTTTTTCTATCGCTATTGCTTTTTTTTCGTACATTATATATAATAAATACAATATTACCTAAATTATATGAAAGGATAAATGGGGTTATGGATATTAGAGATTTTGTTAATGTAACAGAACTAGAGGAATTAATGCAGGATTGGTCCGATGCAACCGGACTTGCTACAATCGGAGTTGATTCCAATGGAGAATACTTCACAAAAGATATTAATTTTAATGACTTCTGTATCAAGTATACAAGAGGCAGTGAAGAAGGACTTAGCCGCTGTGCCAAATGTGATGCAGAGTGCACAGGAACTTATTACTGTCATGCTGGTTTAATGGATTTCAGCCGTGACATCATCGTAAATGGCGAGAAAGTCGGTGCAATCATCGGTGGACAGGTTCTTCCAGCAGAACCCGATGAAGAAAAGTTCCGTTCAATCGCTGTAGAGTTGGGGATTGATCCTGACGAATATATTGCTGCCCTCCGTTTGGTTCCTGTCCGCTCAGAACATTCTATCAAGGCAGCAGCACAGTTACTCGGTGACATCGTAAATCTAATCGTTAACGCCAATTACAAAGCACTACAGGATGAGAGCAAGATTGACTGTCTGGATGACGATATCGAAAAAGCTGCCGGATTAATCAATGAAATCAACGAAAAGTCGCAACAGCTCGATAAGATTGAGAGCAAGCAGAATATCCTTTCCCTCAATGCTTCAATCGAGGCAGCAAGAGCCGGCGAGTTCGGTCGTGGTTTCGCGGTTGTCGCTGCTGAAGTCGGCAAACTGGCAATTAATTCCGGAGAAATCAATAAATCCATCAAACAGTCTTTGAAAACACTTACAGAAGCAATCAAAGATCTAGAACATCGTGCAAGACAGCAGTAATTACACAACAAAAAAAGATGTGTCTGCGAAAGCTTAAGACACATCTTTTTTTTGTGTGTAAAGGGGATTAATATTCAAACTTCCTCTCGAAATAAGTCTTCAAATCCTCAATCTTAATTCTCTCCTGTTCCATGGTGTCACGGTCTCGGACAGTTACTGCTCCATCCTCATCTGATTCAAAATCATAGGTTACACAAAACGGAGTACCAATCTCATCCTGTCTTCTATAACGCTTACCGATATTTCCCCGGTCATCAAACTCACAGTTATAGGTTTTAGAAAGCTCGGTAAATATCTTTTCGGCACCCTCATTCAGTTTCTTAGATAATGGCAATACACCAATCTTAACCGGAGCTAATGCCGGATGGAAATGAAGAACTGTACGCATATCCGGTTTCTCCTCTGTTCCAATATTCTCCTCATCATAAGCGGAACACAAAAATGCCAAAGTAACACGGTCTGCACCAAGCGATGGTTCAATAACATATGGAATATACTTTGTGTTCTTTGTATCGTCAAAGTATTCCATCGGCTCACCGGATGTATTTTGATGCTGGGTAAGATCATAATCGGTCCGGTCCGCAATTCCCCAAAGTTCACCCCAGCCAAATGGAAACAGGTATTCAATATCTGTGGTCGCTTTGCTATAAAAAGAAAGCTCCTCTTTATCATGATCCCTGTATCTGGTCTCCTCCTGATTCATGCCAAGATCCTTAAGCCAGTCAATACAAAACTGCTTCCAATATGCAAACCATTCTAAATCGGTATCCGGTTCACAGAAAAATTCCAGCTCCATCTGCTCAAATTCTCTTGTACGGAATGTAAAATTACCTGGTGTAATCTCATTCCGGAACGACTTACCAATCTGCCCAATTCCAAACGGTATTTTCTTTCTGGAGGTTCTCTGCACATTCTTAAAATTAACGAAAATACCCTGCGCTGTCTCTGGTCTTAAATAGATTGTATTTTTTGCATCTTCCGTTACACCCTGGAATGTTTTAAACATAAGATTGAACTCACGGATATCTGTAAAATTCCTCTTTCCACAGGTTGGACAGCAAATTTCATTTTTTTCGATATATTCTGCCATCTTCTCATGCGACCACGCATCCACAGAACCTTCTATCGTAATTCCCTTGTCTTCCATATAATCTTCAATAATTTTATCTGCACGAAATCTCTCGTGACACTCTTTACAATCCATCAAAGGGTCTGAAAAACTTCCCAAATGTCCTGATGCAACCCAGGTCTGCGGATTCATTAAAATCGCACAATCCACACCTACATTATAAGGATTTTCCTGAATAAACTTTTTCCACCATGCCTTTTTAACATTGTTCTTAAGCTCAACACCAAGATTTCCGTAATCCCATGTATTTGCCAATCCACCATAGATTTCTGAACCCGGGTACACAAAACCTCTCGCTTTTGCCAATGCTACAATCTTATCCATTGTTTTTTCCATAATTACTAAACCTGCCTTTTTATTATATTTTATTACTATTTAAAAATAATGATTGCCTTTCCTTCACCGCTTGTGGTCACGACTCCATCTTTTACACTAACCTGGTCATTATAATATAAAATGTCACCCTTTACTACGACATCCGTTGCCTCAGAAAGAATCAGAACATCTGCTTTTTCTGTCCCGGAAAGCTTTGTGTAAGATATATTCTTTCCATCTGCAGAAGTAAAGTCTCCCTCCAAATCCTCTTCCTTTACATTCTCATAAGCATCTAATGTACACTCTAACAAATTAAATCCATTAAAGCTTTCCATATCCTTATAGTTGAGCACAAGCTTCACTTTACTCATATCCTCTGTATCAATATATGATTTTTTAACCAGCTTTCCATTCTCTCCATTATAATCTTCAATCTGTTCATCAATGTAGGCTTCCAAATCCCCGGCTTGTATCGAAGAGTCCTTGAAATCCTCCACTGCAATCTCCACTATAGAGCCATTCCTTTTTACCACCAATGTATTCTTGTCATACTTCTTTGCATCCATACTGCAGCCTGTAAGCAGACAGATAAATGCCACAAAAAACATTATTAACTGAATTTTCTTCATGATCTGCACCGAATCTCAAGCGAACAAGTTCCCCTGTCCATTTGATTCACAAACACAACGGGTGAAAGTATGTGTCTGCAATCTTTCCTTTCTTTCTTTTTTCTATCACCCTTTACATCCCAAATCGTTCTCTGTAAATTTTCCATCCCATTATTTCGTATATGCATTTTTAATGTGACACTACAAGGACGAATACATTTTACACACAAATAGATAATATTTCAAGACAAAGCAGCAAGAATTTCTAAAGAGTTGAATTTTTTTGGTATCTGGTGTTCAAAATATCGCCCCACAACCTCATCAAATTCCCGCCATACCTCTTCTGAAAGCTGAAATGTATATATCTTATTCACCGCTTCAGAAAGTACATATTGCACTGTATAGACAGCAGACTGCGAAATCATCAAAACATTCCCGGCTTTTTTGACACACTCTTCACAAAGGAAGCCATTCGCTGCCATATAAAAAGCCACTACCTTTGTATTCCCACAATTTGCACAGGAAAATGCCGCCATTGCCTCACCATCATAAGCCAGAACCTTCAGTTCAAAGATTCTCCGGACCAACGGATTTGGAATCTCTTTTTTTATCAATGCCTTTAATGTCATATATAATAAATTCAGCATATTGACATCTCCCACACCTTCTACACAAAGATATTCCAGCACATCACAAAAATATGTACCATAGCAGATTCCCTCAATATCATTCTTTACTTCAAGAAAATATTCCTTTACATCTGCGCCGATTAGACGGTAAGCATCAAAACCCTCTAGTACTGTGAACACTGCAAAATTAAAAGGCTCGCTGATTCCCAGAAACGGACTATTCGGCTTTCTCGCCCCACGTGCAAAAGCAGTAATCTTACCACGTTCTTTTGTAAGAATCACTAACCGCTTGTCATAATCACCCACCAGCGTACTAGAAAGCACCATTCCGGTAAGCTCTATTTTATCACGCATCCCCTACTGCCCCCTGTCCGTTATCTTGAAACACATTGAGCCCTTGCCTCTTATCGCTTCCCTAATAATCGATATCCTTATAGCCATAATTCTTAAGTAGAAATTCACTGTCTCTCCAATCCTTTTTCACCTTTACCCATAGTTTCAGGTTTACCTTCGTATCCAGCAGATTTTCGATATCTCTCCTTGCCTGGGTTCCAATCTTTTTAAGCATCGTTCCCTGCTTACCAATAATAATCCCTTTATGGGAATTTCTTTCACAGATAATAGTTGCATCAATATCTACGATATTTCCGGTTTCCCGGTCTTTCATCCGGTCAATCACTACCGCAATCCCATGTGGAACCTCTTTGTCAAGACATCGAAGAGATTTTTCTCTTATGATTTCTGCCACAATAGCCCGCTCCGGCTGATCTGTAATCGTATCCGCATCATAATACTGCGGTCCTTCCTCTAAATAAGAAAAAATTGTCTTGAGCAATTCATCCGTATTTTTGTCCTTCAATGCTGCCACCGGAATAATCGCCTTAAAGTCACAAACTTCTTTATATGTTTCAATTGCTTTGAATACCGCTTCCTCTTCTACTGTATCAATTTTGTTTATTACAAGGATCACCGGTGTCGAAACTTTCAAAAGCTTCTCCACAATGTACTGTTCCCCCGCTCCAATAAAAGTAGTCGGTTCCACCAGCCACAAAATCACATCCACTTCCTTTAATGTATTTTCCGCCGTACTTAACATATATTCACCAAGCTTATTTTTCGCCCGGTTGATACCCGGGGTATCGAGGAACACAATCTGTCCCTCCTCCCCGGTGTATACAGTTTGTATGCGGTTCCTTGTGGTTTGAGCCTTTTTGCTCGTTATGGCGATTTTTTGTCCGATTAAATGGTTCATCAGTGTTGACTTTCCTACATTCGGTCTTCCAATAATTGTTACAAATCCTGACTTAAACACTTATCCTCCTCCTGAAGCTAAAAAACCGTTTTTCCTATTCCTGTGTATTCTCTTTCCCAGATTCTTCTTTTTCTATATCCTCCGCAATAAAGGACGGTTGCTCTTCCTTTGCATCATCCAAGGACAAAACCGCTTCAGGTCCGGTAACATCCTCTTTTTCTTTCTCCTTTTTCAAAAGCCGTTTACGTTTCTGTCTTTTGATAAGGCTTCTGATAATCCAAACAATTAAAAATATGATAAAGCCCCATATAGCTAGATATGGAAGTGCCACGATTAGTCCCACCAAAAAGTTCCCAAATCCATTACGGATGTCACGGAAAGATTTTTCCAGACCAGTCGTTATTCTTGTAAGAAATGTACTGTCATCCACTTCCACCGTATAAGTCACTTCCTCTAACGTAATGGTTACAGTGCTATAGGTAACCAAATCGTCATAAAGCTTTCTCTGAGATTCATAATTTTCAAGCTCGTAACGAACCTCTGTAAGCCGATCCTCCAATGTCACAATAGTCTCTAAGGAATCTGCCTTATCAAGCAAGGCAAGCAGACGCTCCTGCTCCGTCTTTAAGGATGCAATACGGCTCTCTGTATCTGTATATTGAAGCGTAATATCCTCTGCTGATTCTGACTGGCTCACCATCGTTCCAAGGCTGCCAAGCTGCCCCACAAACTGGTCGCTGTTTTCCGCCGGAATTCTGGCTGTCAGATATAAAGACCGTCTACCGGAACCATAAACCTCAGAGGAGGAAATATATCCATCATATGCATCAATCTGCTGTTTTAAATATGCCTGCGCCTCATCAAACCTCTCTGTTTCATAAGAATAATTATACCGTTTGATAATCTTCTTACTATCCTGTTTTCCAACACTCTGCGCAGTACTCTGCTCCTTTGCACCAGACACTGTATTAGATGAAGAAGCGCCTTCTGCCTCTGCGATATTTTCCTCTAAGCCATAATCACTGTCTGCGAAGTCTTCTTTCGCTTCCATTTCATAATCAGCCGCCGGTGCAGAATCATATGCCGCAGCATCATAACCTGCAGTTTCATTCGCATAGGAAGCCGTTTCGTAGCTGTTTGACAATAGACTTTCACTTTTTGCATTTCCACAGCCTGCCATACCAGTACATACCATTGCTGCTGCAAACAATCCGGCAAACAGCTTATTGTGTCTGATTCTTCTTTTGTTCTCTCTTTTTATCATGGTAATTCCTCCTCGCATTTTCCTTTTTGGCATTATATGATATAAGTGTTCAAAAAGTCAGAAAGTGTTGCAAAGAATGTAATTTTTCCTTTTCCCTGTCAATTACGCAAATGCCTTTATTTCTTTGAACAGCCCTTTTTCTCTCTCAATCACATCTTCATCTCCTAATGCACTCCGATAATCCTCCGCAAAAATTGCTTCTAAATAAGGTACCAATGCACGGATTTTTTCTTTGTCACAGGATAATACCTCCTGTCGGATTTTTTCCAATTCTTCCTGTGTAATTCCTGCCTGATGCATCAGATCACTCTGTCTTCCGTCCGCTGCGGGAGTCAATGGAGCATCCAACTTTGCAATCGTTCCAATGATATATTTTACCATATCACGATCCGATACTGTGAAATTTTTCACATATTCTACCGCCTGTTCGTAAATGCTATAAGTTCTTGCAAGATTTGGATCACGGTAGGAGGTAAAATAGGAATCACCTGTCTGGGCAAAAGAACACATGCAGCCATATGCACCACCTTTTACCCGCACATTTACCCATAGATAATCATAGGAAAAGACGATCTGTAAAACATGCAGCGCACCTGTAAACTTAAGTCCCTTTTCTATAAAATTACCAGCCACTGCCGCATACTGCACCTTGCTTGATGTCTTAAAGCCCTCATTCTTTGCCCGTAAATCAAATTGCTGTGTTACCATATCCGAGGTGTCATCATTTAAATATTTCTCCATTGATGTAATTGCTACTTCTAAGGAATCCCGGATATCTTCTTTACCAGTATACGAAATAAACAGATTTTCCTTCTTTGCAAAAGCATGTAGTAACAATCTAAGCTTTTCACAAGTCTCCTCATACCGGGCTTCAAAATCTTTATTTAATTTTGCAATAAATTCATAAAAGGTAATACCCTCTATCATTTCCTTTAAATATGCTGCCTTTGAAAAATAGGATGATGCCCGGTTTGCCATCGCAATATGACCACCTTCCTGTATGCTTTCTTTTAACTGAGAATAAATCTCTGCAACCAGTTCTTTCATTCTCTTCTTATCTGTAATATGGGAGGTAAATACAATTTCCTCCATAAGTGCCAATGCATCCGGAAGATTCTCATGCAACACTTTTGTTTTCACGTCAAGACTTGCTGCATATTCTCCCTTTTCCTTCTTTACCCCCATTACGGCAACGGTAGTTCCAACACCACCAGTTTTTAAATCAATCTCATTTGAAAGGCTTCTGTAATCCCTGCGGTCTGTATCCACCTCTTTATAAAGCGCAGTCAGCAATGAAATATATGGCATAAGCTCCATCGACACATGCGTCAGATCAAAATGGTAGGTCACATAGTCAATTCCATTGGTGAAAATATCATGCTTTAAAAGTCTGACATCCGCTACTATATCCTCTTCATTCTTAAGCTTATATGCCTCTTTCCCGATATCCGAAAGCTCTAACAATGGGATGGTCAGTAATTTTTCCTCCGGTGTCGATTCTGACTGATAATCCAAAAGCTCCTTTGTCTTTGCAACAAATGCAGCAATCTCTTCTTTTGACAAAGATGCCTTATATTCTGCAAGCTTCTTTGCTGTCTGCATATCATTTTCTTTATTTAATCCCTTCTTTGGCACTGCCACTACAACCGCCTTATGAGAATTGCCTAATACATATTCCCTTAATATATTGGTGAAATAATCCGTTCCCACCTGTGCCTTTAAAAACTCAAAAATATCAATGTATTTTAAATACATAAACGGTTCGTCATCCTCATAGAGCCAACTATTAAATGCCTGTAAACCATACATAAGCCCCTTTGGATATCTTCCGTAATTTGCCTCCCGGAGCTTGAATTCAAAATGATTAATAGCCGCCCTTAATACTTTCTCTTCCAATCCGTTTTCAACCATGTCGGAAAGTGTCTTCTCAATGACCGATACGAAACGCTCTTTGTCCTCTGTTTTACATCCCTTTGCCACAATACCATAAAATGGCTGATACATGCTGTCATCATAAGAGCTGTACACATCACTGCTGATTCCCGCATCCACCAAAGCTTTTTTAACAGGTGCTCCCGGTACATCGATCATTACATAATCCAGAATGCAGAATGCGAGATTTAAGGTACGGTTTAGGCTGTTGCCAATTACCGTATTATAGCTCAAATAGGTATTATTTTCCTCCTCCTCTGCATCAGACAACGGATAAAAAACTGTGACCTCCTTTGCCTTTTCAAAATCTGCCTGTAAATGAATTTCGGAATCCACTTTTAAATAATCGAAATCACTCAGATACTCCTCATCAATAAAGGCAAGCTCTTTTTCCATATCCACATCACCATACAGGTAAATATAGCTATTAGAAGGATGATAGTACTTTTTATGAAAATCTAAAAAATCTTCATAGGTAAGCTCCGGAATGCTTTTGGGATCACCACCGGAATCGCAGCCATAGGTGGTATCCGGATACAGTGCCCGCTGTACTGCCTGTGCAAGTTGGGAATCCGCCGAAGAATAAACACCCTTCATCTCATTATATACGACACCATTATAGGTCAGGTCATCCTCTGCGTTCTCCAGGTGAAAATGCCAGCCTTCCTGTTTTAAAATCTTGTCATTTGAATAAATATCCGGATAAAAAACAGCATCTAAATAAACGTTCATAAGATTGTGGAAATCCTTGTCATTTACGGATGCAATCGGATATACCGTCTTGTCCGGATACGTCATGGCATTTAAAAAGGTATTAAGGGAACCCTTCGCAAGCTCCACAAACGGATCTTTCACTGGAAATTTTCTAGAACCACAAAGAACGGAATGTTCAATAATATGCGGAACACCTGTATCATTTGCCGGTGGGGTACGGAACCCAATCGTAAACACCTTGTTCGTATCATCATTTTTCACAAGCATTACTCTTGCCTTCGTCTTATCATGGGAAAGCAGATATGCTGTTCCATTCATCTCCTCAATATACTCTTCCTTTAACACTGTATAATTGTTCACGTTCATATGTTACCTCCTGACACCTCTATAAAACATAGTACTTTCCTATCATTATTTCCAGAAAATACTATACCATTCATTTCTTATTCTGTCACTAAAAAAGGAAGTCATCACTGACTTCCCAAGTAGCGGAAGGGAGATTTGAACTCTCGACACTACGGGTATGAACCGTATGCTCTAGCCAACTGAGCTATTCCGCCATAAATGGAACCTACAGGGCTCGAACCTGTGACCCTCTGCTTGTAAGGCAGATGCTCTCCCAGCTGAGCTAAGATTCCATTGTGCACTCGACACGAATGTTAGTATATTAAAATTCCCTAAAAATGTCAAGCACTTTTTTTATTTTTTTCTGAATTGCCCGTTTCTATTCATACGATATTTCATTGCCGTCAAATCAAACATTATAAACATTCCATCACCTGTTTCCTGTAAAATACATGATCAGATAAATGATACCAAGCAAAATCAGAATCGGAATGCCAAAGGTAATAAATACCCATATAACACCCTTCAAAATACAGAATACAAGGACAACCAGCAAAATGATGATCAATGCATATATGATCTTTGCGTACCATGCTCCCGGATCAAAATGAAACTCCTTATATCTGAAGGATTGCTCCTGCCCGCTTGAATATGTATTTGCCCGTTCTTTTCGCCATATCTTTCTCTCCCTGCCGTCTTCAGTGAATTCAACGTCAGCCACACGCTCTCCGGTCTGGGCAGCAATGATAGAACGGGCAATCAATGCAGGTTTCCCAAGCGTTTCAATTACTTCCTCTTCACTTTTTCCCTTCCGTACATACTCATCAATATAAGAATTATAATATCTGTAAGAATCCATCATTGCTTCTGGTGTTACCTCACCTATAAGAGCCTCTTTCAGTTCATTTAAAAATTCCTGTTTTGTCATCTTTACTCTCCTCTCAGTACCAGAACATTATATGCTCCTTCTCCAAAAGACTGCCAGCTAATACTATTATATCTATAATTATTTTCAAAAAGAAACTGCATATCTTCTTTATCCGGATAATAATTTTCAATCACAGCCTCATACCGTTTTTCACCATTTGTGACCAACTGTATATATGCACAATCCTTATAAAACATAAAATCCTTAAAATAGGAACCATTTTGCATATAATAATTATATGTCATATCATCTGCCTTCGGATAATTTTCCTTCTGCCAGCTATGACTTTGCTCCATGATCTCATCCGTCACATTGAAATACGGATGAATCGTATCCTCTGCCTGATCCGGTGTGGGATCGTCCCATGTGGTATCTAAATGATACCATTTCCCATCTATTTCTACAAGATTCCACGCATGGTCAACCCCATCTGCCGTTCCGACGACAAATTTTGTATTTACGCCTGCACACATCAGCAAAAGCTGCATGGCCTCTGCATAGCCATTACAAACCGCATCCTTGTTTACCAGCGCACCATATGCACGATAAATATCACTCTCTGGCTGTTGATCCACCACATCACTATACACACAATGTGTCGTCAGATAGTCATGCAGCACAAGCTCTTTTTCATAATCTGACATCTGCTCTGTTATCTGCGTATCTAATATCTCCTTAATTACCGTATATATTTCCTGCGCTTTCGTCTCTGTATCCGGTATTTCCTGTTTTCCAATATAAGCTGCATAAGCATAATAATTGGGCGTTTTCTTAATTGTGATCTTCACTTTTTTATATGTACTTCCAATCATGCCTATCTGCTGATAGCTTTCCCCACTTCCAAAGACACCATCCAACGAAGAATTAATCTGATTAATTTCATTTATATCCATATCTTTTAAATAGATTGTAAAAGAATCCGATCCATTTAAAATTTCTTCATCCAGACGATTTGAAATCTCCGTCAGCAAAGAATAAATATTCTCCTCATTGAAATTCTCTTCTGTCAACGAAGCAATCTTTTCCTGAAAAGCCGGCACCTTTTGATAAGCAGCCATTACAACAAATGCTGCTATAAATATTCCTATAAATACACCTATTCTTTTTCCCATCCTATGCTCCTATATAATCCTAATACACCTAATACAATACTTCTTCCCTACTGCTACTATTCAGACTTTTTAAGGTAACGGATATCATGTGGCATACAAAACAAACATCCACCCAGAGTATGGACAGTAGCTCCTATCGAATTTCCATTGTAACATTGATAGTTTCTCCTTGCAAACCCTATTTTAATGTTTTAAAATATTTGTAGAAATATTCCCGCCATGCAGAATTTATTTGCATGTGCATACTTTACATTATATATACAAAGGGGACTGACTATGAAATTTACATCTGACTACAAAAAAATCCTTGCATTAAAGGATAACATGGAGCATGTAATCGTTGGCAAATCTGACACAATCGTTCTATTACTTACAGCTTTGCTTGCAAAAGGGCATGTATTACTGGAAGATATGCCGGGAACCGGTAAAACAATGCTTGCCAAATCGCTTGCTGCCTCCATCAACGGCACTTACAAACGGGTTCAGTTTACACCGGATCTCCTGCCGTCTGATGTAACAGGATTAAACGTTTACAACCAGAAAAATCATGAATTTGAATTTATGTCCGGTCCTGTTTTTACCAATATATTTTTGGCAGATGAAATCAACCGGGCAACCCCAAGAACCCAATCCTGCCTGTTAGAAGCTATGGCAGAGGAACAGGTTACCACGGATGGCATCACACGAAAGCTTCCAAACCCGTTTTTTCTAATCGCCACAGAAAATCCCATTGAAACAGCAGGAACATTTCCACTCCCGGAAGCACAGCTTGACCGGTTTGCCCTACAGCTTTCCCTTGGCTTTCCGACAGAAACAGAAGAACTTTGTATTTTAAACCGTTTTCTAACAGAAAACCCGCTTGATTCGTTGCAGCCTGTCTGTTCCCTGTCAGATATTACGGCTGCAAGGGAGGATGTTATGCAGATTTTCATCCATGAGGATGTAAAGAAATACATTGTTTCCATCGTACAGGCAACGAGGAACCACGACCAGCTTGCCATGGGCGTGACCCCGCGAGGAACATTAGCCCTCATGCGGCTTTCCCAGGCCTACGCATATTTGCAAAAGAGAAGCTACGTGATTCCCGAAGATGTGAAATACCTTGCAACACCTTGTTTTTCACACCGTATATTAACCTTTCATGGTGCCGGTGTTACGGAACTTGCATCCACCATCATGAAAGATATTTTATCCACTGTTCCGGTTCCTACAGAAAACTTTGCAAACTAAACCTGATTTTTCTATCCTTACATTTAAGCGCAAAGAGGCATACACTACAAGGAGGAGCTGCCATGCAGGCATTGATTATTATACTATTAGCGATTATTCTTTATCTGTCGCAGGCAATCTATTTTTCAAAACACTGGACAGACAACTTATCCGCTAATATTTCCTTTAGTAAAACACATGCAAAAATAGGAGACTCTGTAGATCTTTTTATTGAACTTACAAATAAAAAACGACTCCCGCTGCCAGTGTTATATGTCAAATTCAAAACATCCAGAACTTTTCTGCATCAGACAACAGAAAACAGCGCTGTATCAGACTATTACTACCGTAATGATGTCTTTTCCATTTTGGGAAACCAGCAGGTAAAGCGTTCCCTTACCTTTACCACTACCAAACGGGGATATTTTACCATTGACACAATAAATATGGTGGTTAATGACATGTTTTTCCGGCGTTCCGGAGGCTGTAATCTCTCTAACCACTGCGCACTTTATGTATTTTCGGATACCTTATATGGCAGAAAGGAATTGCAGCTCACAAAGACCTTGATTGGAGATATCCTTACAAAGAATCTTTATGCAGATCCCTTATCCTTCCGTGGAATCCGCAATTATACCACTTCTGATGAAATGCGCTATATTAACTGGAAATCCAGTGCAAAACAGCAGGCACTTATGGTAAACACCTATTTTGATACCCAGACCACATCCGTAGTGCTTATTGCAAATTTCGACACCCATACCATGATTCACAAAGACCAAACGAGAGAATATATCGTAAAATTATGTGCCACTCTCATCGAATCTATGAATAAACAGCACTTTGCCCTGCAGCTTTTATCAAACGCCCCGGATATTGTTACCGGTCTTTCTGTCACAACAGAAATGGGATCCGGGAACGAACACGTAAAGACACTTTGCGAAGCATTGGCAAGAGTAAATATTACAGATAGCCTCAGTAATATTTTAGATTATTTTGAAGGCTCACAAAGTGCATTTACCGGGCAAATGAGCGGTGTATCTTATGTGGTTGTATCAAACTACCGGAAACAGGACCTGTTGCTTGCATATCATGCCAGACAGCAGGAAGGATACTCTATGTATTTTGTCTGTCCGGACAAACCGGAAAATTTTGCAAAGAATGAATTTTATGCAGCGCAACCAACATCCACAAAAGATAACGACAGATATCAGTATTTACCGCTTCACAACATTTATTTATGGGAGGTTTTACCAGATGAAATATAATCTTACTCTCTATAAACAAATAAGCAGAATCGCTACTTTTTCCCTTACCTATCTGCTTATTTTCCTTATTGTATTAACCATATATGCAGGTGGTGTGACAGCACCATGGTATCTGATCGGTATTCCATTCTTTCTAATCGTCATGGCATTATATGAGCGATATTGTTTCAATCTATTTGTTTACATAATACTGCATGCGTTACTCCTGATTCCGGTTTTTCTGATACCGGTTCCCTCCCCATATTACCGCTATCTTTATCTTACACTGATTGTGTTTGAGACACTTCGCAATATCCATGTCTGGACAATAGGCGGTGTTCCACCATATAAAGATATTCCGCTGCTTTTATTTGCATTTATATTGCTGACCTATACCATTTCGAACGCCAGCCATCAAGCTTTACTTACAAAAGCTTCATACTACATCGGGCTTGGAATCGTCTCGCTTCATTTTGTCCGCTATTTTATTACCGGTCTGGAAAAACTATTATCCAAACCCGGCAATACCACTTCTCTTCCAACAAAAAAAATTATGTTAACCAATTCTTCTTTATTTGGAATTTTTTTACTGGTATTTGTATTAATCTGTCTCTTTTTTCATCTGTTTGAATTGGATTTTCTCGTGCAGGATTTAGGGGATTTTTTACTGCGGATTTTACGTTTTCTTGTGCATGCTGTCATGTATATCGTTGCAGTATTACGTGCACTTACAGCAAGAAACACAAAAACTCCCCCGGAAGAACCCATCGAACAGGAGGAGAATTTCTACGAGTCCTTCCAGGAAATGGTAGAACCCTCCCTGCTTGCCGAAATTACGACTGGCATCGTTAAGGTACTCGTTTTTGCATTCCTCCTTTACATATTATACCGTATATTATCTGATTTCATCAAAACCTATATGAACCGATATGTAGAGGATGCTGATGTCGTTCTGACCTTAGATACGAAAGAGGAACGTATTTCAATCAAAACCAGCTCTGTCTCTGTAAAAGAAACAATCAAAGCTTTTTTTGACCAATCCCCCTCTGCCCAGATACGCCGCGCTTATCGCACAAAAATCCGCCAATATAAACGGTTAAAACACAAAAAAAGCGATACCTCCGCAGAGCTTGAAAACCAAATAGCCACACTTTACAACGAAGATATCTGTGATCTAACCGGTATTTATCAAAAGGCACGGTATAGCAACGAAAAAATCACTGCAAATGATCTTGCAACCGCTTCCATTCAAAAGGTTGAAAATCCAGATAATACATAATTTCTGTTCTATGAATAATTAAGAGACTGCCTTAACTTACACACTATATTGTGTGACAAAAAAGGAGTAGATTGCACTTTGCAATTGCCTAAAAAATAGAGATATGAAGGAGGTTTCCTATGTATAACAAACAAATTCCAATCATACTTGCCTCTGCTTCCCCGAGACGCTCCGACCTTTTAAAACAGGCTGGTTTTGAATTCACGGTAATTCCCTCAAATGCTGATGAGGCAGTAGAGGAAGCAGCACCGGATAAGTTAGTCGAAAAGCTTGCTTTCTTAAAAGCAAATGATGTGTATCAGCGGATAAAATCCGAATATAAGGGAAAAGATTTTATGGTGATCGGCGCTGACACAATTGTATACTATGACAAAGAGGTGCTTTTAAAGCCGGCAGATGAACAGGAGGCCTTTGACATGCTCAAAATGCTATCCGACCGCACCCATCAGGTATATACCGGTATTGCCATCATATTGAAATCCAATGGGGAAAAACAGACCTATCTTCTCCACGAAAAAACAGATGTCACCTTTTATCCAATCTCAGACTACGAACTCAAAAAGTACATTGCTACTGGCGATCCACTAGACAAAGCAGGCGCATATGGCATCCAGGGACCATTTGCCGTTCATATTAAAAAAATCCATGGTGATTACAACAATGTAGTAGGACTTCCAATCGCCAGGCTTTATCAGGCTCTACGGGGATAAGCCGGAAAACAAAGCAGAACGCAAAAGCCTCTCTTAAATGCTTTATTCTACATCTTAAAGATGTTCATCTCCTCATCTAACTGTTCTGCAATCTTTCTCAAATGGCTGGCTTTTTCTGAGATACCTGTCACAATGCTAGAAACCTCCGTTACAGATGCGGAAGTCTCCTGGGCTCCAGCAGCATTCTCTTCTGCGATTGCCGTCAAATCATGAACAACATCCACCACTTCGGTTCTTGCCTCATCCAATCGTTTTGTCTTAATGGAAATCTGATTAATTCCTTCTACAGAATCATTAATACCTGATTTTATCTTAGCAAATGCTTCATCGGTCTTCGACATCTGATTACTCTGCTCACGGATAATCTCACGCACCTGATTCATTGTCTCAACAGCAGCCTCAGAATCACTCTTCAAGGTCTCGATAATTTTACCAATCTCTGTTGCAGATGCATTAGACTGCTCTGCCAGATTCTGGATTTCCGAAGCTACAACAGCAAATCCTCTTCCCTGTTCACCTGCCCTTGCTGCCTCGATGGAAGCATTTAAGGATAGCAGATTCGTCTGGGTTGCAATATCTGCAATCATCTTCGTAGCCTCACCAATCCGTACTGCTGAATCATTGGTAACCTGTGTCTGCTCCGCAATCATTTCAACATACCGCTCTACATTCGCGTTCACCTCTTCAAGACTATTAAGAATACTCTGTGCAACCTCACTGGATTTCTGAACTTCTCTGGAATACTGCATCAGGTTCTCAACCTCTTTGTTCGTCTCACTTACCATTTCACCCATAACAGTGACATTTTCATTTGCCCGTGCAGTTTCTTCTGCCTGATTCGCTGCTCCCATGGCAATATCATTTACTGCATTTTCAACCTGCTCCATTGTAGTTGCAGTCTCAGATGCTCCAACATTCAGGTTATCTGCAGATTCTACCAGCTCATTGCTTTGATGCTTGATCAAATCTACAACCCTGCCAAGCTCACTTCGTAATATTCCCAGTGCTTCATTCATTTTACCAGTCTCATCCTTGCGCACATCAAGCATCGCCTGCCTTGCATCTGCTGTAAAATCCATATCTGAAATTTTTCCAATCAATTCTGTAATCAAGTTGATCGGCTTTACTAAAATGCCTGCAACCATATACCCAATAAATCCACAAATCACAATCGTTATAAGCAGACCAACAATACCAACCTTATTAAGGGTTGCAATTGGCTTTAACAGCTCATCCTCGTCTGTGGTTACTACAAGGATATAATCACATGCTTCATTCGTATACACTGCAGCATATTTAATTGCACCTTTAAACTCATATGACACTACACCATTTTCCGGCTTCTTCCCTGCCTCAATATCCGCTACAATACCTTTCACCACTTCATTTTCAACCGGTTCACCAATTTTTTCCGGTGTGGGATGATATAACATTATTCCTTCTGCCGAAACTGCATATACATAACTCGACTCAATACCGGTAAGTCCTACACCTTCCAACAGACCTTTTAAATAATCTGCCTCTAATACGACATCCACTCCGGAATCGTGAATTGCCAAATCAAGCTCATCTCCATAAGCATATGCCAAGTCTTCCAGATAATTCTGTGACATATTCAAAAGCTGTTTCTTTGAATTCGGCGAATACAGTACAATCATCAAAACTCCCGCTATGGCAATAACTACAACGACTAATGCACAAATCCTTGTTTTGATAGAATTTAAGTTTGATGTTTTCTTCTCCATTATTCTTCATCCTCGCTCTTTCCTAAATTGAAATATACCAATAATACTATTCACTATTACTTCATTATAATGTATTCCTACTTTTTGTCAACTCATTAAAAATGCTTTAGGAGAGATAATTGCGAATGCTGTCATTTATCCGCTCAATATCTTCTTTAAGCTCCCTGGCTGACATCACAGTACAATTATTTCCTCTTGTAATCAACTGCACTAATCCATCAGAAGTCGCCACTATGACCTGATAATCTTTCGATATTTCATGAGTTAATTTCTCAATATATGCATCAGCCGTCTCTGCCTCCTTTGTATATACGACATGAACATTGTGATAATCAAACATTTCACCAAGATTTCCCTTTACCTTATAGGCATCAAATACCACAATAGTTTCTAACTTTGTAACTGCCTGATAGTTGGAAAGAATATCCAAAAGCCTCATCCTTGCACCATCTAAGTTATCCTCCACAAGACATTTTAAATCCTCCCATGCGTGTACAATATTATATCCATCTACTATCATATATTTTTCTGAATATTTGGGTTTTGGCTGCCTTTTACCAGTTACAACGGGTAAAGGGTTCGAATGCCGTTTCCATTGTTTCTTTGTATTTTCATTCGCATGAAAGGTCCGATTAAGGATTGCCTGGATCTGTTCTTCATCAATGGAATACTCCACAGGCTCTGCTTTTTGATGCTCTATATTATTCAATGCGTTTGCATAATACTCTTCTTCCTGCTTTTCTCTGTGAGAGTTCTCTAACCAGCTCTCCACGTGCATATAATCCTTCACCTGGTTCCATGGAACAATAAAGCCTGCACCATGAGAACAAAATACAGAAGATGAGAGATTCTCCATATCCTCCTCAGCATTGTATTTCATTGCAGTTACCACTTCTTCAAAATTGTGGCACACATCATATCCCTTCAAAGTACAAAGAAGGCTTCCCGTTCCTCTGGTATAGGAACTCAGCGCAATCTGGTAATCCCGCATAGTCGCAACCGGGGCATTTCCGGTAAGAACTGCCATTTCCCCTTCTATCTGTGGCGGGTTTACTGTTCCTGACATATTTTCTATATCATACATAGCACGTCCCACCATTTCCATAGGCAGTTCCATTCTGAAATCATAATATGGCTCTAATAATACGCTGTCTGCCTGCATAAGTCCCTGCCGCACTGCCCGATAGGTTGCCTGCCGGAAATCTCCTCCCTCGGTATGCTTTGTGTGTGCACGTCCCGAAACAACTGTAATACGCATATCCGTCAAAGCCGAACCGGTTAGAACACCTATATGCTCCCGCTCCTCTAAATGGGTAAGAATCAACCGCTGCCAGTTTTTGCTCAACACATCCTCACTGCAATCAGCCATAAACTGCATTCCACTGCCAGGCTCTCCTGGCTCTAACAGCAGATGCACCTCTGCATAATGCCGCAATGGTTCAAAATGTCCCACACCTTCCACCGTATTTCGAATCGTTTCTTTATATACGATATCTCCTTTATCAAATTTTACACAGATGCCATAGCGTTCCAAAATCAATTTTGTAAGAATTTCAATCTGTACCTCACCCATCATGGAAATCTGAATGGATTTCGTCTCTTCCACCCAGATTACATGAAGTTCCGGCTCTTCTTCCTCTAATTCCAAAAGCTTTGGAAGCATAACTGCTGCATCCACATCTTCCGGCAGTTCCACAGAATACGTAAGTACCGGTTCCAAAACCGGAAGCTCTGCCTGGTTCTCACAGCCTAATCCGTCACCCGGTCTTGTCTTTGTAAGTCCTGTCACCGCACAGACACATCCTGCCTCTGCCTTTTGTACCACTTCAAAGTGCTCACCGGAATAAATACGGATCTGGTTATTCTTTTCTTCCCACTCTGTTTTTCCTCTGTTATATTTCACCACCATATCCTTAATTTTTAATACACCGCTTGTAACCTTCATGTACGTAAGCCTGTTGCCCTGTGCATCTCTTGCAATCTTAAATACTCTTGCGCCAAAGCTTTGCTGCATATTTAACATGGAGTCGCCACTTGTATCTTGTATTTTACTTCCTTCATTCCGGTTTGATTTTGCAGGAAGCTTTATTAATTTTCCCCTTTCCGTTGTATACATCAAAAAACCCTGCAAAAATGCTTCCACACCCTCATCCTTCAATGCAGAGCCAAAATAACACGGAAATACCTTGCGCTGTGCAATTAATTCCTGTATCTGTTCAACTGTAATATCTCCGCCTTCTAAGTACTCCTCCATAAGCTGTTCATCACATACTGCAATCTGTTCTATAAATACTTCCGTTTGTGTATCTGTAAAATCCACACATCCACTGCCGAAATGGTTTTGCAATTCCGCTAATAATGCATTCTGTTCTGTTCCCGGCTGATCCATCTTATTTATAAACAAAAAAACCGGAATTTTATATCGTTCCAGTAGCCGCCATAGGGTTAAAGTGTGTCCCTGAATTCCATCTGCACCACTAATCACTAAAATCGCATAATCCATAATCCAAAGAGAGCGTTCCATTTCAGCAGAAAAATCCACATGTCCCGGTGTATCTACCAGAGTAATCACTGCATCATCCATTTTCATAACAGCCTGCTTTGAAAAAATAGTGATCCCCCTTGCACGTTCTAATTCTTCTGTGTCCAAAAATGCATTTTGTGCATCCACACGACCCATTTGTTTAATCATTCCGCTATGAAATAACAAACTCTCTGATAAGGTAGTTTTTCCTGCATCTACATGGGCAAGAATTCCCGCAGCCAGTCTCTTCATTTCTTTTATCCTTTCCACTTATTACCTGCTATTGCGTTCCCACTTCTATATATTAAATGACATTGCCAGACTCATCCACACTCCTTTATGGACTTGAGCTTTGGATTATTATCGCAATCCATTCAACCTCGTTTCACTTCGGTTGGTGACATTATATCACAAATACAGAAAAAGGACACATCCATGATGTGTCCCTGACATTATAGCAATAATATTATTATCTTATATCTTTTGCCTCTAAAAGTCCACGCAATTTCACATCTTCTGGCAGTATTCTATGTTCTTTATACTTGTAAATTTCAAACTGTGAACACTCCAGAAACTTTGCCCTTGGCTGCACTTGTAAAATCTGCTTCACTTCAGGGGTTGTGCATACAGCTACAGCCTCCTCTGTATAAGGATCAAATACAATATAATTCTTAATCTCTTTTTTACCAAATAGTGCCATAAGCATTCCCCCTTTACATATTGTACGTAAATCTTTGGTATGTGCATATTGTACTATATTTTTTGGTATTTTTCAACAATCCTAGTTCTTTTTTATGCAAATTCAACAGTGTTTTTTGTGTATTTAGATAAATACAACATTTCTATCTTACTAAAATATATTCTATTTTTACATAAATATGAATAATTAAAATCACTTTTTTCTTTACCTATTCAATTGTATATCATAATCCATTCAACCGCTCATAAGGCTATGCCCCATGGAATTCTGTCATGTAATCCCGATACCGAATTGCACACATATTACGCTGGCACTGATAATTGCTCCTTTCTGCAATCCCAATGTTTTGAAAAAATGTTCTCCAAAGCCTTTCATATTGAGCAGACTGCCCCCTTTCCCATAAGTGCTCTAATACATCCCTTTGCAGTGGTGCAAGATACCAATCCATTTTCCTTGGATGAAACAGTCCCATTTGATAGTTTTCATCTAATATGACAAAATCTTCGTTCAAAAATCTATCAGAAAAATGCTCCGCCAGCAGGGGGAGCACTTGGTTCTTTGGATTAATCCTCGATATCAAAATCCCCTCCTGTGATTCACGAAAACGGATAAACTGGCAAAACATATGCGTCTCGTTTCCAACATTCCTTTCTAACTCATACATACGGCATACCGTACTTTCTCCATGCATCTTTGTCACCTTCGTCCCATACCGAAACGCAAGTTTCAAAAAATCATAAATACAATCTACCTTGTCCTCCTCATAGGATAATGCTGCATGGTAAACCCAGTCACATACCTCTGGTCCAATCTTCTGCCGCAATGACCGGATTACCTTTAATGCTTTATCTATATCTGTCTTTATATATTCATAATCTACAAATAACTGTATGGCATGCTGCCGGTCTACCCGGACAAAAAACTCGTCTCTTAAAATCCTCGCTGCCCATATATCATAAATTGCCGTAAATACACCATCCGGTGTATCTTCACACAAAAAGCATATCCTGTTCCTCATACATTCCCTCCTACATACGCTGCTCTGCCAGCGGCATACTGTCATCAAATAAGGATAACTGCTTAAATGTTACATCATAATCCAGTTCCCAATTCTTACGCTGATCCAGCTCTAATATCCGCCTTGTAATATAGTCCTCTTCTATCTTTGTCTGATACATCATCTTTCCATTACAGGTAATAAAATAATGCGCTCTCTTTAATACAACTCCAATCCGCCTAAGTCCATCAAAATCAAGCTTTGTACTTACCCTCGCACCAACGATTCTTCTGGCAGATTTTACACCGATTCCCGGAACTCTCAAAAGCATCTGGTAGGAAGCCGTCTGAACCTCTACAGGAAAATATTCTAAATGCCGGATTGCCCACTCGCACTTTGGATCGATATAAACATTAAAATTAGGTTTCTCCTCCGATAAAAGCTCACCAGCCTCAAACCCATAAAACCGCAACAGCCAGTCCGCCTGATACAATCTATGTTCCCGCAGCAGCGGCGGCTTTGTTCCGACTGCCGGAAGCTTTTCATCTTCATTCAGCGCAACATAAGCAGAGTAAAACACTCTCTTTAAATCAAACTTCCTGTATAAAGCCTCCGCAACCGTCAAAATCTGGTAATCATTCTCCGGTGTTGCTCCCACAATCATCTGTGTACTTTGTCCTGCTGGAACAAAAGACGATTTTGAGACAACAGGAAGATTTAATTGAGGTACCCCTGCATCCGTGTTTTTTAAAAGCATCTCTTTTTTTTGGGAAGCATCAATCTTCCCTATCTTTGAAAGTTTCCATCCGTCCTCTTTTTTCTTGGTAGTATCTCTATCTAAAAATAACGAACGGTCCTTCCCGCTGTTTTTCCCAATCATATGAATTCCGCTTTGCTGTCCCATTCCAATTCCCTGCTGTATCTGACGCAATGGTGACAAAATTGCCCTTCTTGTCTTGTTCGGTGCCAGTTCCTTCAGTCCGTCTGCTGTAGGCAGCTCTAAGTTCGTACTCATGCGATCCGCCAGATATCCTACAAGCTCAATCACCTGCGGATCTGCTCCCGGGATTGCCTTCACATGGATATAACCATTAAAATGATGTTTCTCCCTCAATAATCTCAATGCGATATAAATCTCTTCCATCGTCTGCGTAGGATTCTTCCGTATGCCAGAGCTTAGAAACAATCCCTCTATGTAATTGCGCCGGTAAAACTGAAGTGTCAGGTCACAAATCTCCTCCGGTGTGAAAGATGTGCGCAGTGTATCATTCGAAATACGGTTCACACAATATTTACAGTCATAGATACATTCATTTGTATATAGAATTTTAAGAAGAGAGATGCATCTTCCATCGGCTGCAAAGCTGTGACAGATACCACAGGCAACAGTATTCCCAATACCATTGCTCTCTCCCTTCCGGTCCACACCACTCGAAGTACATGCCACATCATACTTTGCCGCATCTGACAGTATCGTAAGTTTCTCTTCCAAAGTTAAATCCTCAATTACGACCATTCCATCCTCCAATATCAATCCACTGTCTGTATTTTATCCAAAATTAGAACATATGTTCCGAACTTATATTCTATTTTATCATAATTTTGCATATTTGCAACCCCAAACAGCACTTTATGATATTGTGCCGTCTGAATCTTTTAGACAATGACCGGCTTGCCCACCAAAAACTGGCTTTTTTCTCTCCTTTCTGATAAGATATCAATATCAGACATATACATAATACAGAAGGGGAAATTTATATGAGATCAAATTTAACCACACTTTGTTATATAGAAAAAGACGAAAAGTATTTAATGTTACATCGTACCAAAAAAGAAAAGGATATTAATAAGGACAAATGGATTGGTGTCGGCGGTCATTTTGAAGAAAATGAATCCCCGGAGGAGTGTCTTTTACGGGAAGTGTATGAAGAAACTGGTCTCACCCTGCATTCCTGGAAATTCCGTGGAATCATTACCTTTATGAGTAACCAATGCCAGACAGAGTATATGTGCCTGTATACCTCTGATGATTTTTCCGGCAATCTTTGTGATTGTGAGGAAGGCACATTAGAATGGATTTCAAAAAATGAGATTGCTTCTCTTCCAATCTGGACAGGCGATAAAATCTTCTTTAAACTTCTACTTAACGAACATCCGTTTTTTTCATTAAAACTCCGATACGAGGACAATCTCCTTGTAGAAGCTGTATTAGATGGAACTGACCTTTTCTCCCATACAGAAATATAGACAAAACAGGTAATTGCAAAACGCTTACCATTTTTTCTTCATAAAATGAACAATACCCACACAAAGAACACTTTCACTGTTTTATCCTGTGTGTAATTCAAAAATGGCTGCCACATTCTCATGTAACAGCCATTCTGCTTTTTTCTTATATTCTAACTACCCAAAATTCTATGCGAGTGCCGCTGTGATAATCGCCATCGAATATACCTCTGCTGCAGTACATCCACGGGACAAATCATTAATCGGAGAATTCAGTCCTAATAAAATCGGACCATATGCTTCGAAATTACCCATTCTCTGTGCGATTTTATAGCCAATGTTTCCAGCATTTATATCTGGGAAAATAAAAGTATTTGCATGTCCTCCCACCTCTGAATCCGGACATTTTTTCTTTGCAACTCTCGGAGAAACCGCTGCATCAAACTGAATCTCTCCTTCAATCGGAACATCCGGACATCTCTCCTTTGTAAGCTCAGCTGCCTTTTTCATCTTATCTACATCCTCACCGGCACCAGAACCAAGCGTAGAATAGCTTAGAAATGCTACCTTTGGATCAATACCGAATCTTTGTGCACAACGGATTGTCTCCTCTGCAATCTCAGAAAGTTCTTCTGCATTTGGCTTGATATTAATGGAACAATCACCCATAGCAAGTACTTCATTTCCACCTGTCGCAGAAGGTCTTACTAAAATGAAGCAGGAAGAAACAATCTTATTCTCCGGCTTTGTCTTAATAAGCTGCAATGCAGGTCTTACGGTATCTGCGGTTGAATAGGTCGCACCCCCAAGCAACGCATCTGCATAACCCATCTTCACAAGCATCGTTCCGAAATAGTTATTCTGGTACACATATTTCTTTGCCTCTTCCGGTGTCATTCCCTTACTCTTACGAAGCTCACAGAATAGCTCTATCATCTTATCCATCTCTCCAAAATCATTCGGATCTATAATCTCGGAACCACGGATATTATAACCACTCTCCTCCGCTGCATCATAAACCTCCTGAGGATTCCCAATCAAAATCGGATGTAAGAAATTACTTGCCAAAAGTCTGGATGATGCCTCTAAAATACGGGAATCCGTTCCTTCTGTCAGCACAATCTTCTTTGGATTTTTCTTAAGAATATCAATCAACTGCCCAAAACCATACATTATACATAACCTCCATCTGTTATCAATCTTGTCCTATATACTATTATATAAATTTATTTAAATTTCTCAACAATTTTTTTACAAAAACAGCACATTTTTTGTCTTTTTTTTGGTACAATGCTCCAAATCATTTTTTTATATTTCATTCAACGGATATCTCTTTGCAGTCTGGCGCATTCCAGACTTTAAAAGCTATGTATAATCCGACTTTTTCTCTCATATGATATATCATTTACTATGTAACCTGCCGGAAAGGAGTTACCTATCTTGCAAAAATACATTCACTTCGTTAATCATTTCCTCTGGAATGCTCCTATAATCTTTTTACTGTTTGGAACCCATCTCTATTTCACGTTTCGGCTTGGTTTTATACAAAAAATGTTGCCAAAAGCAATCCGTTTAAGCCTCTCTGCCAAAGAATCCTCTGCCAAAGGAATTTCTCCTTTGGCATCTCTTGCCACTGCATTAGCAGCAACACTTGGCACCGGCAACATCATCGGTATCTCCACTGCGATCTCCATCGGAGGGCCAGGTGCTGTATTTTGGTGCTGGCTTACCGGACTCTTTGGCATTGCAACCTGTTATGCAGAAAGCTTTCTTGCCGTTAAATTTAGAAAAACCGATGCTATAAAAGGGTACACCGGTGGTCCTATGTATGTATTAGAAAATGCCTTGCATATGAAAAAACTGGCTAAAGCATTTGCTTTTTTCACCCTTTTTGCCTCTTTTGGAATTGGCAGCAGTGTACAGGCTAACTCCATCCGGTGCGGTATCCAAGAGCTTTATAACCTTTCTTCCCATTGGATTGGAATAACCGCTTCTCTTCTTGCCGGAACCGTCATGCTCGGCGGTATCCGACAGATTTCAAGGGTATGCACAAAACTCGTTCCCTTTATGAGCTTGTTTTATCTGACAGGCTGTGGTTATCTGCTAATTTTAAACAGAAAATATCTGTTTTCGGCTCTTTGCCTTATCACTCAGTCTGCCTTTTCTTCCAAATCCCTGGCCGGCGGTATTGCGGGCACTAACGTCATCATCGCCCTCCGCACCGGAATATCCAAAGGATTATTCACAAATGAAGCAGGACTTGGCTCCATTCCTATAATGGCAGCCGCCACAAGTTCTCCTTCACCTGTAAAACAAGGGCTTGTGTCCATGACGGGACCCTTTTGGGACACTGTTGTCATGTGTTCCATAACTGGAATCGTCATTGTCAGCAGCATGCTTCACTTTCCGGCAGACTTTACCGCCCTTTCCTCCGACCGGCTCTGCTTTGCTGCCTTTTCCCATCTTCCCGCCTTTGGCATTCAGATTCTTTCCATTTCCCTGATCTTATTCGCCTTCTCAACAATCCTGGGCTGGTGCTACTATGGCGAATGCTGTATCGATTATCTCTTTCACGGAAAAGGAACTAAACTATACCAGATTATCTATATCGTATTTATATATCTGGGTGCTGTCATGTCACTAAGCTTTGTCTGGGAATTATCAGACTTACTGAATCTCTTAATGGCAATTCCAAATCTGTTATGTATCTGGCTGCTGCAAAGGGAAATTACAACAAAAGATCTGGCGCTGTAACCCTTTTAGAGATTTTTTCGTATCAGCATCGCATCTCCAAACGAAAAGAACCGGTATTGTTCCTTTACCGCCACCTCATAAGCATGCAGCATTTTTTCCCTTGTAGAAAATGCCGATACCAGCATTAACAATGTAGATTCCGGCAGATGAAAATTTGTAATCAGGGAATCAATTACCCTGAACTCATAACCCGGATAGATAAATATATCCGTAAAGCCGCTTCCGGCATGAACCACTCCATTTTCGTCCGCTACAGATTCCACTGTTCTTGTGCTGGTGGTTCCAACCGAAATCACCTGATTCCCTCTTGCCTTTGCCGCATTGATCTTAGCAGCCTCCTCCTTCTCCACAATATAAAACTCCGAATGCATATGATGTTCTGATATATTGTCCACTTTCACCGGACGAAAAGTTCCAAGACCGACATGTAATGTCACACGAGCAATCTCTACGCCTTTATCTGTAATCTGCTGTAATAATTCCTCCGTAAAATGAAGTCCCGCTGTCGGTGCTGCGGCAGAACCCTCATGCTTTGCATACACAGTCTGATAGCGGTTACGGTCCTTTAATTGATGTGTAATATATGGTGGCAACGGCATCTGACCAAGCCTGTCTAAAAGCTCTTCCCAAATCCCCTCATATTCAAAGGAAATCAATCGGTTTCCATCCTCTACAATATCAGTTACTTCACCCACAAGCAGTCCATCCCCAAAAGAGATTCTCGCCCCCTGTCTTGCCTTTTTTCCCGGTTTTACAAGGGTCTCCCACACCTTCTCTTCTCTCCGCTTTAATAGCAAAACCTCAATGGAAGCTCCTGTCTCCTCTTTTACTCCCATAAGACGAGCAGGAATAACCTTTGTGTCATTAATGACCAGACAGTCCCCCTGGTTTACATAATTCAGAATATCATAAAAATGTCTATGGCAGATACTGCCATCCTCCCGGCCTACAACCATAAGCCTTGAATCACTTCGCTTTTCCAACGGATCCTGCGCAATCAGTTCCTGCGGCAGATCGTAATAAAAATCTGATAATTTCATCTTGTTCTTCTTTCTACCTCATAATATATTATATCATATGTCACCAATTTTCAAAGAAACTTGATGACCTGCTTGCGCATCAGCGCAATTCATTATCATATGGATATTCTCTTATCGATCTCCTAAATTCCATTCTTTCACAAATTCCAGAAATTCAGACATCTGCAGAGGTCTTGAAAAATAATATCCCTGAATATACTGTATGCCAAGCTTTGTCATTCCCTGAAGCTGCTCTTCCGTCTCTACTCCCTCTGATACCATTTCTAACTTCATGCCATGTATCATGTGGATTGCTGCTTCCAATACAAATCTGGCTTTTTCATTATTGAAATATGCCTGTGTCATATCCTTGTCAAATTTTACAATATGTACTGGCATATCTACAATATAGTTAAGATTTGACTGCCCATTTCCAAAATCATCCAAAGAAAAGGTTACACCATAGTCGATCAATGACTGCATATTCTTTACAACCTGCTCTTTCCTCTGAATCCCTACAGACTCTGTCACCTCTAAATTAATACAGCCCGGATTTAATTTATGTTTTTCCATAATACTCTTATATATTTCCGGTAATTCTGGACTTTCACACTGTCTCGCTGACAGATTCACCTCAACATATTTGATACCATATTGTTCAATATCATACTTTTTAATAAATTCGCAGGTTTTATCAAATACACGCTCACCAATCCTGGCAATCAGACCACTTTCCTCTGCCACAGGAATAAATTTCGCAGGCGGAAGATATTCTCCCCTCCTTGTCTGCAAACGGACCAATGCTTCTGCCGATACGAAAGACTTCTTTTCCGTAGAATAAATCGGCTGCAAAAAAACCTCCATCCGGTCCTCCTCTAAAGCATGTACAATCATCCGTTCTATTTTTTTTCGTTCTCTGCGCTCTTCAGCCAGGGACTGGTCAATTTGAATCATACGCTCGGCTGACAGGTCAATCTCTTTCATCCTGTAATAACGCATCAGGTCAAAGATATCCTCGGCATTTTCTGCCACATGGCTGTCCGGCATTAATATATAAAACGGTATTACCTTCACCGGTTTATGTACATTGCTATATTCATTCCATACACTGCTAAAACGCTTACTGATATTTTCAAACGCATCCTTTAACTGTTCTGCATTCTCATAGAGCACAATCAGCTCTCTCTCTACATTTTTAAAAACCTTTGCACCCTTTGTTTTTTCCAGGTAATCCACCATGGAAAGCATTGCACCGTCAAGCTGCCCAACATCCACATTACTGTCCTGATCCGGCTCTAAATAAATAGCAAGCATACTAAAAGTCTCTTTTCTCTGGTATAGCTGCCATATATATTCATGCAGGGTGTGCAGGTTAAACGCACCTGTCCCTTTGTCAATGTAAGCCTCCGGATTTTCCAGTTCAAAAAAAAGAATCATCATTCCCAGTGCACTTGCAAATCCTATGACCAAAAGCTCCCTGTGAAACAGTTGGATCAGCGATGCTGCAAACCAGACTGCCATCCATGCAAGCACTGCCTGGCGCCTTCTTGGATTTATCCGCTCTTCATAGTGAAGCACCATGTATACTATACAAACCACATAAAAAAATGCAAACACATATGTATAATTGATACTTTGTCCATGGGTGTATACTTCCCTGTCTTCATGGAAATACTCAATTTTTGATATAATGATAAGAACAGTACCTACCACTGCGAGCGCCGAATATATGATTATCAGTCTCTGATACTTTTTTCCTGAAAACAGGTCTGTACATACATAAAGAAGACCGAAACAGGGTGCCCAGACCAGAGTAGTGATATATGCTTTGCATACTGCCTCAACAAGTAATCCCGGTAACGCTGTCCGGTTGACAATTGCCAAAACAGACAACACATCCAGTGAAAGGCTCACACATGTGATGACCAGCATCCACTTAAAAAATTGTTCTGTTTTCAAACCAACGGACTTCTGCCGTAAATAAAAATATAAAATTATCACCAAAACAAATAGTCCGCAACACTGAATCTGTATATTCATATAGTACCTCTGCTATCCTAAGTACAATGGCTTTTCCCATAATTGTACTTAGCATTCACCATTTAAACATCCAATCTATTCTACCAATAATGCATATTTTATGCAATTCTAATTTTCTGTCCTGTTTCCTACATCAATTGGACTCAGGCATACATCACACTTATCTACTTTGCTC
>CAMWYJ010000022.1 GCA_947178445.1 uncultured Clostridium sp. | reverse complement strand
ATCTGTAATTTATGGACTGTTGGGTCCTGGGTGTGTGAGATTGATTTCCGCGACCCAACAAGCCAAGTGTGAGCTTGCTCGCATTTGGCGACTGCCGTGAGGGTCAACAGCCCCGCTGCTTGCAGCGGGGCTGTTGACTCGTGGTAGGTTTGTAATGTTTGATGGAACATACAAATTATAAATGCTATAAAAGCTCCATATCCGGCGTGATGCTGCTATGTGTTTTCATAACCGCTCTTGGAAGTGCATCTTTTGCATTCTTCCATGGTTCGTTCTGGTATCGGTAATCAAATTTGTTGATGAACCATTCTATATCTTCCTGCATACGTTCCATATTACCAAAATATACGGTGTTGATATCCTTTATAAAAGAGCAAGCCTGTTCTTTGGAAAGAAAATCGCCGGCCCGGTCAAAAAGCAGTGCATAGTGATAAGTGCAAAAGCCTTTTGACTGCCGGATTGTTTCAGAGAAGGAGGCATCTTTCTTATATAGGTGAAAGATGGTGTCAATGTACCGGTCAAAAGTCTGGTTTATACGGCTGCAAATAAAGCAGGTGTGGCTTAATTTGTTTGCATACTCAAAAAGAGGAGAGGAATCTGATTTCTTTTTGATAAGGGATTTGCCATTAACAGGATTTTCAGAAAGCTTTTTTAAATCCCTGGTTGTTTTCTGCATATGTGTGCTGAGCATCAGAGCGAGACCTAAACGGTTTTTTTCACCATATAAATCCTGAATGTGTTTTTCACAAAAGCCCATTTCATCTGTCATGGCACGGTTGTCATCTTCCATGTAACTGGGTCCCATGGTGTATTCGATGGCATTTCTTTCTAATTCATGTTTCATTCTGCAAAGCGGGCATTCACAGTCTGAATGGAACGCATCTGTCACTGGAATTGTGTAAAGCTGTTCTTTCATAGCATTTTCTCCTGTCTGATTAATATAATGATGTTGGGGTCAAAAGGTATTTTGCCCCCAACAGATGCTACGGATTGCTTCGTTGTTTCACAACTCTCGCAATCCTTCAAACATTCGCAATCCGCTGATTTACTGCGTAAATCGCTACTTGCTCATGTTTGGCGGGTCTCAAGTTCAAATGCCTTATCATGCAAGCATGAACGGCATTTTGACCTTTTTACCCTAGCATCATATAATGATACTAGGGTAAAATACCCCTAAACTTTCTAATGATCTAATAGGATTATAGCGTAAGATAAGAAAAGTGGCAATGAAAGAAATTGGGGTTGAGAGGTGAAAAAATAATTTTTTATAAATTCCTTACAAATTTTTGTAATTTAGGGGTTGATTTTTTTGAAAAATAAGGTACAATAATGAATATGTTAGCACTCAAACAAAGTGAGTGCTAATGATTAACAAGCAAGGAAACAGTCAAGAATAGAGACTGAATAAAAGGAGGACATGAATCATGAAGTTAGTACCATTAGGTGAAAGAGTTGTTTTAAAAGAGTGTGTAGCAGAAGAGACAACCAAGTCCGGTATCGTATTACCGACTGCCTCCCAGGAGAAGCCACAGTATGCAGAGGTTGTAGCGGTTGGTCCTGGTGCAGTTGTAGATGGAGAGAAGATTGAGATGCAGGTTAAGGCAGGAGATAAGGTAATCTATTCCAGATATGCCGGCAATGATGTAGAACTTGACGGAGAGAAGTACATTATTGTAAAACAGAGTGATATTCATGCAGTTGTTGAAGGATAATGAATATCTTGGTGTACAGGTGTGTATGCAAAGAAGACTGCAATAAACAACAGGTGAGAATCCTGTAGTATTATTTATATTTTTATGGAGGTTTTTTAGATATGGCAAAAGAGATTAAATATGGCGTAGATGCCCGTAAGGCATTAGAGTCTGGCGTGAACCAGTTAGCAGACACAGTGAGAGTAACATTAGGACCAAAGGGAAGAAATGTAGTCCTTGCAAAATCATTTGGCACACCACTTATTACAAATGATGGTGTAACCATTGCAAAGGATATTGAGTTAGAAGATGCATTTGAGAACATGGGAGCACAGATTGTAAAGGAAGTTGCAACGAAGACGAATGATGTTGCGGGTGATGGTACAACAACAGCAACTGTTCTTGCACAGGCAATGATTAATGCTGGTATGAAGAATCTAGCAGCAGGTGCGAACCCAATTATTTTAAGAAAAGGTATGAAAAAGGCTTGCGATGTTGCAGTGGATGCAATTTCTAACATGAGCCAGACGATTTCCGGCAAGGAGCAGATTGCAAGAGTTGCTTCTATCTCTGCTGGTGATGAAAATGTTGGTAACATGATAGCAGATGCTATGGAAAAGGTTTCACAAAACGGTGTTATCACGATTGAAGAGTCAAAGACAATGAAGACAGAGCTTGATTTGGTAGAAGGTATGCAGTTTGACCGTGGATATATCTCAGCCTATATGTCAACAGATATGGAGAAGATGGTGGCAGAGCTTGATAATCCATATATTTTAATTACAGATAAGAAGATTTCCAATATTCAGGACATTTTACCGATTCTTGAGCAGATTGTGCAAAGCGGGCAGAAGTTATTAATTATTGCTGAGGACATTGAGGGTGAAGCACTTACCACATTAATCCTTAATAAGCTCCGTGGAACCTTCCAGGTAGTGGGTGTAAAAGCTCCTGGTTATGGTGACAGACGGAAAGCAATGCTTGAGGATATCGCAATCCTTACAGGCGGCAAGGTGATTACAGATGAGTTAGGTCTTGACTTAAAGGAAACTACTTTAGATGATCTTGGCCGTGCAAAGAGTGTTCGCGTGGAGAAGGAAAACACAATTATCGTTGATGGTGCCGGTGAAACTTCAGAAATTGAGGGAAGAGTGAATTTGATCAAGTCTCAGATTGAAGAGACCACGTCTGATTTTGATAGAGAGAAATTACAAGAAAGACTTGCTAAGCTTGCTGGCGGGGTTGCTGTTGTACGTGTTGGTGCAGCTACTGAAACAGAGATGAAAGAAGCAAAGCTCCGTATGGAGGATGCGCTTGCAGCAACCAGAGCGGCAGTAGAAGAAGGTATTATCGCAGGTGGAGGATCTGCATATATCCATGCAAGCAAGAAGGTTGCAGAGCTTGCAGCAACTCTTTCCGATGACGAGAAGACCGGTGCGGAAATTATCTTAAAGGCCTTAGAGTCTCCATTATTCCATATTGCAGGCAATGCGGGACTTGAGGGAGCAGTTATTATCAATAATGTAAGAGAGGCAGAGCAAGGTGTAGGTTTTGATGCATTAAATGAAAATTATGTAAATATGATCGATGCCGGCATCATTGATCCGGTTAAGGTTACCCGTTCTGCATTACAGAATGCGACATCTGTTGCATCTACATTGTTGACAACAGAATCCGTTGTAGCAGATATCAAAGAAGAAGCTCCAGCTATGCCACCAATGCAGGGCGGAATGGGCGGAATGATGTAATTATAATCTAACGTGCAATAAGCCAGAAAAAACTCCGGAAACAAGCTTGCTTGTGACCGGAGTTTTTTGGCTATTATGGGTGAGGTGTACTCTACCGGGTCGAATCAAAATCAATCCCTTACTTTACTGGAAAGGTAATAAAAACTACTGGAATTCACTGATTTTACTAGGTTTTTCGCTTTGTGTATGGTACAATGGGGTAGTAAATCAATAAATTAGTAGTAGAATGGAGGATTTTTATGAGAAAGAACATTAAAACTACAGAAGCGATTTTTCCTATGCCTGTATTGTTGGTGGCAACCTATAATGAAGACGGAACGGTAGATGTGATGAATGCAGCATGGGGAACTATGTTAAGTAGGGACTGTGTTATATTAAACTTAACAGAAACACATAAGACTGTTAAAAATATCAAAGCGAGAAAGGCATTTACTGTGAGTATTGCAGATGCAGAGCATACGGTAGAGGCTGACTATTTTGGTGTTGTCTCAGCAAATGATACAAAGGATAAATTTGAAAAGAGTGGTCTTACTACAACAAAGTCTGAAAATGTAGATGCCCCAATTATAAATGAACTTCCTATTTGCATGGAATGTGAATTTATAGAGTATCAAAATGACGAATATGGCTGTGGAGTAATTGCTAAGGTTGTGAACGTTACAGCAGATGAAAGCGTTATGAAAGACGATAAAGTGGACATTTCATTAGTCAATGCTATTTCGTTTGATCCATATACGCATGGATATTACAAAGTTACTGAAAGAGTGGGTGATGCTTTTAAAGACGGTATGCAAATAAAATAATAAATTTAGCTATTTGCAGGATAGTAATAAAGGAAAGGGAAGCACCGGGGCAGATGATGTCTCGGTGCTTAATCCTTACCACCACCGATACGCAGCCTTTTCTTCATCAAATATTTTCCATCGGACAAAATCGTCAATAAAAATGCAAAGAAGTGACAGTAGCAGCCAGATACAGGAAAAAGCAAGGCAAACCTGACCATAAAAATTGTAAGGCATGCCGGAATAATCCCAGACGTTTAGGGAAAGCTGTATATTTACAATGTATCCGGTTACAAATTCCAGTCCTGTAATAATGATGGAGGATAATATCATCTGTGTAATGACAGACATTTTAAAATGTGTCAGCTGGTTTAATAAACCGCATAGAATCAAAGCCAGTCCACCACATATAATCATGGAAAAATGGGAATATCCTCTATAGATGATTTCTATATAAAAATAGGTAAAACCTCCTAAAAGAAATAAAAACAGATACTTAAAGGATTGATAAATCAGTCTCTCACGGTTATTGTTGATATGCCCGATCCGTTTATTCATAACACTTCCTCGCTTTGCACAAATATATTAAGTGGAGATAGTATGTGTGAAATATGCGATAATATACGCCAAAGCACGGAGGAAACAAAAAAAGGCTGCTTTTTCCATTCAGGCAAAAAAGGACAGGCTGTCAAAAAACAGGATTTTTAATCGTAACAAAAAGATCAATATCAGGCAGCCATCCAAAGCAACCATGATATTGATCTGGTAAGTACAATCTATTCAAATAAGAATATGATCCATAAAACCTGTATTTATGGTTCTAATGGAGTCATTTTAAGACCCTTATACATCTTAGTGTAAAAACTAATCTCGTCCTGGTATAAAACATATCCGCGGGAACCGTCTTTTACAATATATGCATATTTATTCTTCTGAACATTCATATATAATACTTCGTCTACGTTAAGCTCCTTTGCCTTAGCCTTAGCAGTATATACATTGAGTGGTTCTAATTTGAATTTCTTTACTGCCTGTTCAACTGTCATATGAGACACCTCCTCTAAAAATAATTAGAATTGACAAATTCACATAATTTATACATAATTATATATGTTCTTTTAATAATAGTATATTGTCTATCGTGCACAAAGTCAATTGGTAAAATTCTACAAAAATAATTCCGTTTGTTAAGTTTTCAACAAATTTGCTTGTCAAAATAGACAAAATAGAAAAAAGGATGATGAAAAAATGGGAGAGAATATCAATTACCAAAAAAAAATGGATGAAATACTAACGTTGGTAAAGAAAGAAAATGAGCAGGGGATGAATCCAAAAACTCTTTTGTTACATAGCTGCTGTGCGCCATGTTCCAGTTATGTCTTAGAGTATCTGACAAATTATTTTCAGATTACGATAGTGTATTATAATCCCAATATATCAGAAAAGAAGGAATACGAGAAACGGGTGGAGGAGTTAAAACGTTTGTTAGGGGAGCTTCCTGTTAAATATCCTGTGACATTCATAGAAGGAGATTATGATCCGGATGAGTATGATAGGGCTGTGAAAGGATTCGAGCATTTAGGTGAACGGAGCAGGCGTTGTTACGAATGCTATAAGCTTCGGATGGATTATGCCGCGAGACTTGCAAAAGAAAAAGGATTTGATTATTATACAACCACGCTGTCTATCAGTCCCCATAAAAATGCGGTATGGTTAAATGAGATTGGACAGCAGTTGTCTGAACAATATAAAGTTGCCTACCTATACGCTGATTTTAAGAAAAAAAACGGCTATAAACGTTCCATTGAATTATCGGAACAGTATCATTTGTACCGTCAGGATTTTTGCGGCTGTGTTTACAGTAAGGCAGAAGAGGCAAAGAGGAAGGGGACTATGAAGGAAAAATAAAGGCTGCGGTTCCAAAGCAGACCGGAGTCTTTATTATGTTATGTAAACCAATGAATAAAATACAAAATATATTGTATTTTTATTTCTTATTTCTGGAAAAAAGGGGTTGTCAAAATAGGGAAAGTGTGCTAGGATATTTTAGAATATAAAAGAAAAGTTATGAAAAAAGCCAAGCCTATAGCAATGAAGTGATAGGTTCTGTTAGTGGTTTTTTTTTTGGGCAAAAATCGGAAAGGAAGGTACTTATGAAAGCATTTTTAATCCTGGAAGACGGACATGTTTTTGAGGGAAAAAGCATCGGATGTACAGATGAAATCATCAGTGAAATTGTATTTAACACATCGATGACCGGTTATTTAGAGGTTCTTACCGATCCCTCTTACGCAGGTCAGGCAGTCTGTATGACCTATCCGTTAATTGGTAATTATGGTATCTGTTTTGAAGATATGGAGGCGAACAAGCCATGGCAGTCCGGTTTTATTGCCAGGGAAATTGCAAAACTTCCGAGTAATTTTAGAAATGAAGAGACGTTAGAGGACTTCCTTATCCAAAACCATATAACCGGAATTGAGGCAATCGATACAAGAGCGCTCACAAAGCGTTTGAGAGAAAAGGGTACTATGAGAGGTATGATTACAACGGATGAAAGCTATAACCTTGAGACCGTGATTGCCCGCCTTAAGGAGTATGAAATCGGGGATGTGGTAAGAATGACAACCTGCAAGGAGATTGAGCATTATGACGGAACCGGATTCAAGGTGGCGGTTATTGATCTCGGTGCAAAGAAAAATATTATCAGAGAGCTTCGAAACAGAGACTGCGAGGTTTGCGTATATCCCTCTTTTACGAAGGCAGAGAGGATCCTTGCAGATCAGCCGGATGGTATTATGTTGACAAATGGACCTGGAGATCCGAAGACGAATGTAGAGGTTATAGAGGAAGTTAAGAAATTATTTGCAACGAAAATTCCGATTTTTGCAATATGCCTGGGACACCAGTTACTTGCCCTTGCAAATGGTGCAGATACAGAGAAAATGAAATATGGTCACAGAGGTGCGAACCATCCGGTTAAGGATTTAAAAACTGGAAAGGTTTATATTTCTACCCAGAACCATGGCTATGTAGTAAAGGAAGCTACCATAGACAGGGACATTGCTGAGGTAAGCTTCATAAATGTAAACGATGGAACGGTAGAGGGGGTTCATTATCTTGGGAAGAACGTACAGACAGTCCAGTTCCATCCGGAGGCGTGTGCAGGTCCTCTTGATACAAATTATCTGTTTGATGAGTTTATAAATATGATGGAGGTGTCAAAATAATGCCAAAGAATCCGAATATCAGAAAGGTAGTAGTAATTGGTTCCGGTCCGATTGTAATTGGGCAGGCGGCAGAGTTCGACTATGCCGGAACGCAGGCATGCCGTGCACTTAAGGAAGAGGGAATCTACGTTATTTTGATCAACTCAAATCCTGCGACTATCATGACTGACAAAAATATAGCAGACCAGGTGTATATTGAGCCGCTTACCCCGGAAATAGTCAAAAAGGTAATTGTGCAGGAAAAGCCGGATAGTATTCTGCCGACTCTTGGCGGACAGGCAGCCCTAAATATAGCTATGGAATTAGAAGAGTCAGGTTTTTTACGCCAGCATAATGTGCGTTTGATTGGAACGTCCGCGAAAACTATAAAAAAGGCTGAGGATCGTGATGAATTCAAAAAGACGATGGAAAAGATCGGTGAGCCGATTGCACCATCCCAGGTAGTAACGACGGTGGAGGAAGGCCTTGATTTTGTAAAGAAGATCGGTTATCCGGCTGTGCTTCGCCCTGCGTATACGTTGGGTGGTTCCGGCGGCGGTATTGCAGCAGATGAAGAGGAATTTAAGGAGATTCTGGAAAATGGGCTTCGTCTATCACGTGTAGGTCAGGTATTGGTAGAGCGCTGCATTGCGGGCTGGAAGGAAATCGAGTACGAGGTTATGCGGGATGCAAATGGTACAGGAATCTGCGTATGTAATATGGAAAATCTGGATCCTGTTGGTGTACATACCGGGGATTCCATTGTTGTAGCGCCATCCCAGACACTGGCAGACAAGGAATACCAGATGCTTAGAAGCGCTGCTCTTAATATTATTTCAGAGCTTAAAATCACTGGTGGATGTAATGTGCAGTTTGCCCTTCATCCGACCTCTTTTGAATACTGTGTAATTGAGGTAAATCCTCGTGTAAGCCGTTCTTCTGCCCTTGCTTCTAAGGCGACCGGATACCCGATTGCAAAGGTGTCCGCGAAGATTGCATTAGGTTATCATTTGGACGAGATTAAGAATGCAATTACCGGAAAAACCTATGCAAGCTTTGAACCGGCACTGGATTATTGTGTTGTTAAAATTCCAAGGTTACCATTTGATAAATTTATCAAGGCAAGCCGTAAGCTTACCACCCAGATGAAAGCGACTGGTGAGGTTATGAGTATATGCACCAACTTTGAGGGTGCTCTTATGAAGGCGCTCCGCTCTTTGGAACAGCATGTGGATAGTTTGATTTACGGTGATTTAGACAGTAAGCCGGATGACAAGATTGAAGAGGAGCTTCACCGTGTAGATGACCGCCGGATTTTTGTTGTGGCAGAGGCAATTCGCCGTGGCATTGCAAAGGAAAAGATTCATGCAATCACGCAGATTGATATGTGGTTTTTAGATAAGATAGAGAATATTGTGAAGATGGAAAAATGTCTTGCCACGGAGCCTCTTACAAAAGAACTCTTGTATGAGGCAAAACGGCTTGAGTTTCCGGATAATGTGATTGCTCAGATTACCGGCAGGACAAAACAGGAAATCCATGATCTGCGCTATGAGTATAATCTGCATCCGGCATATAAGATGGTTGATACCTGTGCCGCTGAGTTTGAAGCATCTACACCTTACTACTATTCCTGCTATGACGGAGTGTGCGAGGTAAATGCAGCACGGACAAAGAAAAAGGTTATGGTATTGGGTTCCGGACCGATTCGTATCGGTCAGGGTATCGAGTTTGATTATTGTTCGGTACATAGCACCTGGGCACTTTCTGAAAGTGGATATGAGACCATCATTGTAAATAATAACCCGGAAACGGTTTCGACAGACTTTGATATTGCAGATAAGCTTTATTTTGAGCCACTTACAGCGGAGGATGTGGAGGCGATTGTCGAATTGGAAAAACCGGATGGGGCAGTGGTTCAGTTTGGTGGACAGACGGCGATTAAGCTGACAGAGGATCTGCTTAAGATGGGTGTACCGATTCTTGGTACTTCAGCAGAAAACGTAGATGCAGCAGAGGACCGTGAACTTTTTGATGAGATTTTGGAAAAATGCTGTATTCCAAGACCTGCCGGCAAAACGGTATTTACCTGTGAAGAAGCACTTGCGGCCGCTAATGAATTAGGATATCCGGTGCTTGTAAGACCATCCTATGTGTTAGGTGGACAGGGGATGCAGATTGCCATCAGTGATGATGATATTGTAGAATTTATGGAGATTATCAACCGAACTGTTCAGGAGCATCCGATTCTGGTAGATAAATATCTGATGGGAAAAGAGGTTGAGGTAGATGCAGTCTGCGATGGTGAGGATATCTTAATTCCCGGTATCATGGAACATGTAGAACGGGCAGGAATCCATTCTGGCGACAGTATATCGGTATATCCTGCAAGAAGTCTTTCGGATAAGATTAAGCGGGTATTAGAGGATTATACCAGAAAGCTTGCGACAAGCCTTCACGTAATCGGTCTGATCAATATTCAGTTTATTGTATATCAGGATGAGGTATATGTAATCGAAGTAAATCCCCGTTCTTCCCGTACAGTTCCGTATATCAGTAAGGTAACCGGCATTCCGATTGTAGATCTTGCATCAAAGGTGATTATTGGAGAGAAGATCAAAGACCTCGGCTATGAACCGGGCTTGCAGCCGGAAAGCGAGTATTTTGCAGTAAAAATGCCGGTATTCTCTTTTGAGAAGCTTCGTGGTGCGGAGGTGAGTCTTGGACCGGAGATGAAGTCAACTGGTGAATGTCTCGGTATTGCCAAAGATTTTAATGAAGCACTTTATAAGGCATTTCTTGGAAATGGTATCGATCTTCCAAAGCACAAGAAAATGGTACTTACAGTGAAAGATTCCGATAAACTGGATGCAGTAGAGATTGGCAGGCGTTTTGCTGCGCTTGGCTATAAAATCTATTCGACCAGAAGAACCTGCCGCGTGCTGAATGAAAATGGGGTATCTGCCCAGCATATCAATAAGGTGGAAAGAGAATCGCCAAATCTGTTAGACTTGATTTTAAGCCATGAGATTGATTTGGTAATCGATACACCGGCACAGGGAATTGAGAAAAGCAAGGACGGATTTATTATCCGCCGTCATGCAATTGAGACGGGAGTCACTGTCCTTACAAGCTTGGATACTGCGGATGCACTCCTTACATCCTTAGAGAAGGCAAATAAAGAACATCTGACCTTGGTTGATATCTGTAAACTGTAATGTAGGGGAAAGTGATAGAGGCTGGCGGCATACATAGGTGTGCCGTCTGTTTATTTTTCGGGATGTTGACAAAACAACAGAATTTCAATATGATGATACAAGAGTTAAGAAAATATAATACGGTAAAATAAAAAAATATGGAGGAGGTATCACAATGATCGTAGAGCCTAAGGTGAAAGGATTTATCTGTACAACTGCACATCCTCTTGGATGTAGTAAGAATGTGGAAAATCAGATGGAATATGTGAGGAAAAAAGGGGAAATAAGTGGTGCAAAGAAGGTGCTTGTAATCGGTTCTTCAACCGGTTATGGATTGGCTTCACGGATTACAGCAGCATTTGGTATGAAGGCAGCAACCATTGGGGTAGCTTTTGAACGGGAGGCTTCCGGGAAAAGAACTGCTACGCCAGGCTATTATAATACGAAAGCATTTGATGAGGAGGCTAAGAAGGCAGGGCTTTACGCAAAATCTTTCAATGGAGATGCATTTTCTGCTGAAATGAAACAGCAGGTGATTGCGGCTATCAAACAGGATTTGGGAAAAGTAGATTTAATTGTATATTCTCTTGCGGCTCCAAGAAGAACAACCGCAGACGGAGTGAGCCACGTATCCGTACTCAAGACCAGAGGGAGTGAATTTACCCAGAAAAACTGGAATTTAAAAGACGATTCCATTAGTGAGGCAACGATTCCGATGGCGACAGAAGAAGAGACTGCTGAGACCATTAAGGTCATGGGTGGTGAAGACTGGATTGACTGGATAGACGCTTTGACAGAGGCTGATGCGGTGGAGGATCATGCTGTAACGGTGGCATATTCCTATATTGGTCCAAAGCTTACTTATCCAATTTATCATGAAGGAACGATTGGTATGGCAAAGCAGCATTTAGCAGATAGTGCAGTGGGGATTACAAAGAAATATGCAAAAAGAGGAATTAAGGCATATGTTTCTGTGAATAAAGCACTGGTAACCCAGGCAAGTGCAGCAATTCCAGTCGTGCCGCTTTATTTATCGGTATTATATAAAGTCATGAAGGAAAAAGGAATTCATGAAGGTTGTATTGAACAGATGTACCGTCTGTTTTCTGACAAGCTTTATGGAGAAAAGGGGGCAGTGACGGAATCCGATGGCATGCTCCATGTGGATGACTGGGAGATGAGAGAGGATGTTCAAAGTGAGGTCATGGATATCTGGGAAAAGATTGACTCAGGCAATATTTTATCACTGGCAGATACAAAGGGCTACTGGGAGGACTTTTATCACATGTTCGGATTCTATGTAGATGGAGTTGATTATGATGTAGAAGTACCAGATGCATTGATTTAAATTTCGGGCATTGTTTTGAACAATAGGCATAGTTTGGGAAAGAATTTTTTTAAAAATGATTAAAGTTGATATTTTCAGGAAAATCAGCTTGAAACAATGATATAAATAGAGTAGAATTATATATAATTGTTGCACGAGAATTTACTAGCGAAGGAGGAGCGAAAACAATGCAGGGATCATATGTCAATCGAATTTCAAAGGTTGTTATGAAGCTGGTTCGGTTTGTGATGGTGGTTGTCGGTGTGGGAATGTTTGTTATTATCTGTTATCTTTCCACGACAATAAATACTCATAAAATGGAGGCAGAGGTTACAGAATGTGCAGGAGAAGTAGACAGTATTTTCAGCAATACGATTACGGAGCTTGGCAGTCTGACTATGATGGTAGAGAACGGACAGGTGTCCGGTGATGAACAGACGCTGAGCTATGTGGATACAATTGCTGACGGAAATGACAGCTTTTCTGCGGTCTATGTGGCTTATGATGATAAGAAGCTGATTATGAGTGGTGGATGGCAGGCACCAGAGGATTTTGATTTTAGGACAAGGGAATGGTACATAGGTGCAAAGGAATTAGAAGAGGGTGTATACATTTCTGAGCCATATCTTGATGAACAGTCAGGTGGGTATTGCATTACCCTTTCAAAGAAGATAATGAAGAATGGCGAATTTATCGGTACCTGTGCGATGGATATGTATATGGATGATATCATATCCTTGATGGAGGATACATATGGGAAGAACGAATATGCGTTCCTTGTATCTGCTGGCAATACGATTTTAACACATCCAAGTGAGGAGATTGCACTAAGTGCAGACCATGCCTATACATTGGATGATGTAATGAAGGGTAAGTACAAGAAGTTAAAGAAGACGGATAAGCATTTTTTAGTAAAAAATTATAAGCTTGGAATGATGGCGGCAATGTCAAAAAATGTCACTTCTGCTGGGTGGAAGGTTATCTATATGACGCCGGCAACCATTGAACTTAAGGCTCCGATTATATTGTTAATTGTTTTATTGATTCTTTATTTCATTAATATTAAGATTGCGAAGATGGCTTGTGAGCGGGAGATGAATCGCTGGTTCAGCCCACTTACCTCTATCAGCGAAAAAGTGACGGAGATTGCATGCGGCAATTTGAATGTTGAATTTAACGAGGAAGCAGTGTCTGAGGAGATTGCAATGCTTACTGTATCACTCAACGATACCGTAACACAGTTAAAGACCTATATCAGTGATATTTCTTTCGTGGTAAATAATATTTCGAACAATAATCTGGATGTACGTTCCACGATTGAGTACCAGGGAGCCTTTATTGCAATCCAGAATGGTCTGAATATGATTATTGATAAGCTGAATACAGCATTTGGTCTGGTAAATGAACAGTCAGAGATTGTGGTTAGTTATTCCGGACAGGTACAGGAAAGTACCATGCAGGTGGCAGATGGCGCGACAGAGCAGAATCTTGCGGTTCAGGGATTAGCTGGCAATATCAAGGTGTTATCGGAGCAGATTCAGCACATTACAAAAAATGCAGAGGCTGCAAGTAAAGTATCCCAGAAAACAAATGAGCAGCTTGCCCTTGGTAATAAGGAGATGTTGTCACTGCTTGAGGCAATGGGAACCATTGAAGAGACTTCTAAGCAGATCGGAGTTATTATTACCACCATTAACGATATTTCAGAAGAAACGAACCTGTTAGCACTTAACGCTTCTATTGAAGCAGCAAGAGCTGGTGAAGCGGGACGTGGATTTGCAGTTGTTGCAGATGAGATTAGTAAGTTGGCTACTGCTTCAGCAGATGCGACCGAGAATATTACAAAGCTGATCGAAAATTCAATGAATGCCGTAGAGGTTGGAAAGAATCTGGCAGACCGTACTTCTGAGACATTACAGACTGGTATTGACAACTCTTTAAAATCAAATGATGATATCATGCAGATTACAGAATTCGTTAAGAATCAGGCAAATGCTGTGGAAGAGATTGAGAAGAGTATTGGGGGCATTGCTGCCATTATTGATTCCAATGCGGCAAATTCCCAGCAGAATGCAGCAATCAGTGAAGAATTGATTAACTGTGCGAATGCTTTGAAAGAAACGGTTCAGGAATATAATTTACGGGATGGTATATTGAAATCGCAGTCTGAGATGATGGAGGAAGCATTTGATACAGAAAAAAGCGGCTATGGTGAGGAATCGTTGGATGAAGAAGATTCCGAATGGTAAGATATAAGTTATGAGATGAATATGGGAAACCGGTATACAAAGTGCGAAGAGTCTTGTATGCCGGTTTTTAGCATATAGGAAAGCGTTTTGGGAACAGGAGAGATATTTTGGAATACTATTCATTGAATCAATATCTGAAGGATACTTTTGGAGAGAAGGTTTATAAAATTGCACTAGACGGAGGGTTTACCTGTCCGAACAGAGACGGAACTTTAGGAACAGGGGGCTGTATTTTCTGTTCGGGGGCCGGATCTGGAGAATTTGCTGAAAACAGGATGCTTTCCATTACAGAGCAGATTGAACGGGGAAAAAAACGGGTTTGGCAAAAAATTCAGGACGGAAAATACATTGCCTATTTTCAAGCGTTTACCAATACCTATGCACCGGTTGAACATTTGGAACAGCTTTATGATGAAGCAGTCAGTCACCCGGATGTGGTGGCGGTTTCTGTTGCGACAAGACCGGATTGTCTGCCGGATGAGGTAATAAGACTTCTATGTAAGATGAATCAGAAAAAACCGGTGTGGGTGGAGCTTGGTTTGCAGACTATACATGAGAAAACTGCCAGGTATATCCGGCGGGGATATTCCCTGTCTGTTTTTGATGAAGCAGTCAAAAGACTGAAAGAGGAAGGAATAATAGTGATTGTTCATGCTATATTAGGCTTGCCGGAGGAATCGAGGGAACAGATGCTTGAGACGGCAGAATATATCGGGAAAAGCGGTGCGGATGGTATTAAGCTGCAGCTTTTGCATGTGATGAAGGGAACGGATTTGGAAAAGGAATATCTGGCAGGGAAATTTGATGTGCTTACCATGGAAGAATATGTGGAATTAGTTGCCGATTGTATTGCAAGACTGCCGGAGCATATGGTAATACACCGTATGACAGGAGATGGCGATAAGCGGATCCTCGTAGCACCATTATGGAGTGGAGATAAGAAAAGGGTTTTGAATGCTCTTACGAGAGCAATCAGGCAAAAGGAACGGCTGCTGTGATAATTTCCTTGCCAAAAATTAATGTATTGAGTATAATATATCAGTATATATTGTACGGTCGATGAAAAGCAGAGTGTGAATAAATATGCCAGGAGACCAGTTATGAAGAATTTGTTATTTATTGTAAATCCATCGGCGGGTAGAAAACATATCAAAAGTAAATTATTTGAGATTGTAGATCTGTTTGTAAAAGCAGAATATAATGTCAGGGTGTATCCAACCCAGGCAAAGGAAGATGCCACCCGTATTGTCTCGGAAGAGGGATGGCTCTATGATCTGATTGTGTGCGCTGGAGGGGACGGAACATTAGACGAGGTGGTTACCGGTTGTATGGAATGTGGTTGCGATACACCGATTGGGTATATCCCGTGCGGGACCACGAATGATTTCGCAAGGAGTCTCGGAATACCAAAGGATCCAATAAGGGCAGCACGGCGGATTGTAAAATATTCACCACGTCCAATTGATGTGGGTTCTTTCAATGGAGACTATTTTATTTATGTGGCGGCTTTTGGGGCATTTACAGACGTTACCTACACAACACCACAGGGATATAAAAATTATTTAGGGCATGCTGCCTATGTGTTAGAAGGAATTAAAAGTGTGCCAAGTCTGACATCTTATCATTTGAAGGTAGAGTATGATGGTAATATAATAGAGGATGATTTCTTTATTGGAATGATCACCAATTCACTGACAGTAGGTGGATTTGCAAATCCGAACAGCAAAATAACGGAATTTGATGATGGTATGTATGAGGCGCTGCTTGTAAAGTATCCGACCAATCCAATAGATTTGCAGGCAACAGTAACTGCTTATCTGATGGGAGAATTTAACCCGGAGTATATGTATCAGTTTAAAGCAAGCAAGATTATCATAGAAAGTCCGGAAGCTATTATGTGGACGTTAGATGGAGAGTTTGGCGGCAATGTGACGTATGCAAAGATTGAGAATTTAAAGAGAGCAGTCAGTGTAATCTGCAAGTAAAGAATTTATCCGGCTTGAATAGTTGGATTGCTTAATATGGCTTCGTAAGTGTTTGATTATTATAAAATAAAGGAGAATTGTAAAAATGGGTAAATACTTTGGAACGGACGGTTTTCGTGGGGAAGCAAATGTTGATCTGACAGTGGAGCATGCCTATAAAGTGGGACGCTATCTTGGTTATTATTATGGCAGGGGACATGAGAACGGTAAAGCAAGTATCGTAATCGGAAAGGATACAAGACGTTCTTCTTATATGTTTGAGTATTCCTTAGTGGCGGGACTGACTGCCAGTGGTGCGGATGTGTATCTGATGCATGTTACACCGACTCCGAGTGTATCTTATATTGTACGGTTAGATGAGTTTGACTGTGGGATTATGATTTCAGCAAGCCACAATCCATATTATGATAATGGAATTAAAATTATAAATGGACAGGGATATAAGTTAGAAGCAGATGTGGAAGCGGAAATAGAGGCATACATTGATGGTGAGATTCCGGAGATTCCGTTTGCAAAACGGGAGGATATTGGAAAGACAGTCGATTATGCAATGGGAAGAAACCGCTATATTGGATATCTCATGACGTTGGCAACCCGTTCCTATAAGAATAAAAGAGTCGGGTTAGATTGTGCGAATGGTGCAGCTTCAACAGTTGCAAAAGCTGTATTTGAGGCATTAGGGGCAAAAACCTATGTGATCAGTAACGATCCCGATGGAACAAATATCAATCAGGATTGTGGTTCTACCCATATTGAACAGTTGCAGCAGATGGTGAAGGATAAGCAGCTCGATATTGGGTTTGCATATGACGGAGATGCTGACAGATGTCTTGCTGTGGACGAGACGGGTGAGATCATTGACGGAGATAAGATTCTTTATGCCTGTGGATGCTATTTGTCAGAACGAGGAGAGCTTAACAACAATACGGTTGTCACAACAGTTATGTCGAATCTTGGTCTTTACAAGGCATTGGATAAGAAAGGGATTTCCTATGTAAAAACTGCTGTAGGTGACAAATATGTATTTGAAAATATGATGGAGAACGGTCATTCGTTAGGCGGTGAGCAGAGCGGACATATTATTTTCAGCAAATATGCGACAACCGGTGACGGAGTACTTACCTCAATTAAGCTGATGGAGGTTATTTTAGAGAAGAAGGTGAATGCTTCGGAACTGTTCCGTGATTTGAAAATTTATCCACAGCTTTTAGAAAATGTGAGAGTTAAGAGCAAACCAGAGGCAAAGGCAGATGAAGATGTGATTGCAGCTGTCAAGAAGGTGGAAGAGGCCTTAGGAGAGGACGGCAGAATCCTTATTAGGGAGAGTGGTACAGAGCCGGTTATCCGTGTTATGGTTGAAGCAGCAACGGATGTGCTTTGCAAACAGTATGTAGACAGTGTGGTAAAGGTAATCAGGGAAAAAGGTCATGAAGCCTGAGAAGTGAAATACGGATTATCACCCTTGAAGTTTTGGAGGTATGGATTCATTATGGATAGAAAACAGAAAAGATATATCAGGGTAATGTTACTTGCCTTTATATTAATGGCGGCGGGTCTTATATCAGGCGGGACAAGTTATGCAGCGGAAAAAAATGGCTGGTCCGGCGGTTATTTTTATGTCGATGGAAAAAAACAGACTTCAACGTGGGTGAAGGACGAGCATGGAACTTATTATGTGGGGAAATCCGGAAAAAAGGTAACAGGCTGGAAAAAGATTCGTGGAAAATATTATTATTTTAATGAGGGAAAAGAGGGAAAGATAAGAAACAGTAAGAAAAAGACAGGTGTTCGTCTGTCTACTTTAAGTAATAAAGTACTCACTATGGGTATTGATATGTCACAGTGGCAGGGGAATGTAGACTGGAAAAAGATAAAGGATTCCGGTGTGGATTTTGTTATGCTTCGTCTTGGATATGGCAAGGGAAGATATGGAAGTAAGAATTGTACAATGGATTCTAAGTTCAAGTCATATGTTGAAGGTGCGAAAGAGGTCGGGCTGCCGATTGGTATTTACTTTTATTCCTATGCAAAGAATCCGAAACAGGCACAGGCAGAAGCAGAATATACGATTGAACATTTAGAGGGAATTGATGTGTCCTTCCCGGTTGCCTATGATATAGAGGATGAGGCGATTGTAAAGGCAACGAATAAAGCGACCAGGACGGAAATGGCAAGAACTTACATGGAGACGATCAAGGCAGCAGGATACACACCAATGTTTTACTGTAATCAGAACTGGTATAATAATTACTTATATGCAGACCAGTTAAAGGATTATGAGTTCTGGTATGCCAGATATACCTATGTAGAACCAGACCGCAGCACATATGACTACGGTATGTGGCAGGCAACCTCGACACAGAAGCTTAGCGGAATCACAGAAAACACAGTGGATTTGAATTTCCTTTATGAGGATTATTTTAAATCTGTAAAAATGAGAAGCAAGGCTTTAAAATATGGATGGCATAAAGAAAGTGGCAAGTTATACTACTATTATCAGGGAAAGAAGAACAAGAGCGGCTGGCTTGCTATGGCGGGTGAAAAATACTATTTGAAAAATGGTGAGGCTTTTGTTGGATGGAAGACGATATCAGGAGAACGCTATTATTTTAACAGTGATGGCGAAATGCAGACCGGATTTACAAAAATAAAGGGAAAAATCTATTTGTTTAATTCAGAAGGTGTGCTGCAGAAAACAACTAATAAACAGGGTGTGACAATCCGTGAGGATGGTTCCTGTGTGATTAAGGCTGGCTGGTATAAAAATGCCAAAGGAAAATATTATTACCAGTATACATCGGGCAAAACTGCAAAAAATAAATGGGTTAAGGTAAAAGGGAAAAAATATTATTGTGACAGCAAAGGCTACCGTGTAACCGGGTTTAAAACAATAAAGGGCAAGCGCTATTATTTCCAGTCTAACGGAGTTATGAAAAAGGGCTGGCTCACATACAAGAAAAAGAGATATTACTTTAAGAGTAATGGACAGATGGTAAAGAACCAGACAATTAAAATCAAGGGAAAGAAGTATAAATTTAACAAAAAAGGACATCTAGTGTCCTGACACGTTGATAATTAGGCAAACCTACTTGTCTATTTGCCTATCTGCTATGTTGGATTTTCTAGCCGTAGCCACCGCTACGCCGTCGAAAATCCGTCTTGCAGATGGACAAATATCCGGCGTAGTTTTACCAAATATCAATGTGTCAGTACACTAGTGAAGTAAATGGTGAAACAGTATGCAGAATAAGGTTAGAAAAAGGGAACAATTTAAAAGAGTAATTAATTTTTTTGAGGGCTTTATTTTATTGGCGATGCATATTCTGATATTTGCTTATGTGTGGTATGCAGCTTATGTGGAGCAGTTAGAAATTCCCTTTTTCCGGCGTGGTGACTGGGCTGTGATTGGTATCTATGGTTTGATTTTGTTTTTGCTGACGAATTTATATGGCGGATTTAAAATAGGGTATCTGCGGCTGATGGATGTGTTATATTCCCAGATTTTGTCATTGGTATGTGCCAACGTAGTTGCATATATACAGATTGTGCTGATCAGTAGGCACTATTTGTCCGCACTACCGCTTTTTGAGATGACAGGAGTACAGATTATTGCGATTCTTGTATGGGTGTGTATCTGTAAAGTGATATATGGACTGTTATATCCGCCAAGGCAGATGCTGTTAGTCTGTTATGACAGAGATCCGGATGATATGATTATGAAAATGAGCTCGAGACGGGACAAATATGAGATTTGTGATATGGCGGACTTGACGGTGGAGGATTTAGACAGTGTATGCGATATGGTAGAAAATTATGAGGCGGTTTTAATTTATGATATTCCTGCTTATGAGAGAAATATTATATTAAAGCGCTGTTTTACAGAATCCGTCCGTACCTATGTGACACCGAAGATATCGGATATATTATTAAGAGGTTCGGACAGTATCCATCTGTTTGACACACCGCTTTATTTATCTCGAAACAAGGGATTGTCTGGCGAACAGATTATATTTAAGCGATTGCTGGATTTAGCACTTTGTATTCCGGTATCCATTCTGCTGCTGCCAATGTTTTTAGTGATTGCATTGCTGATTAAGCTATATGACGGTGGACCGATTTTATACAAGCAGCCAAGGCTGACGATTGATGGGAAGATTTTTGATATATATAAGTTCAGGAGTATGAGGATGGACTCTGAAGAACAGGGTGCGCAGTTAGCAAAGAAGAATGATGACCGGATTACTCCGGTTGGAAAGGTGCTGCGTGCAATCCATTTTGATGAATTTCCACAGCTTATTAATATTATTAAAGGTGACATGTCTTTAGTCGGTCCAAGACCGGAACGTCCGGAGATTGCTGCACAGTATAAAGAGATTATCCCGGAATTTGATTTCCGCCTGAAGGTGAAGGCAGGACTTACCGGGTATGCGCAGGTATATGGAAAGTATAATACAACACCTTATGATAAGCTGAAGCTTGATTTGACATATATTGAGAATTATTCATTCTGGCTGGATATAAAGCTGTTGTTTTTGACATTTAAAATATTATTCCAGAGGGAGAATACCGAGGGGATTGATGCAAACCAGATTACTGCAATTAAGCAGAACAAGGAGTAGCTCCATATGAACAGGGTATTTTTTAAAGTCGTATTTTCGGAAATAGTCAGAATGATAACCATTCCCATCCGTATGATGCCGGTCAAGAAAAACAGAATACTGTTTACCGGGCTTACCGGGGGTAATATATATGATTATTCCTGTAATCCCAAATATGTATATGAATATATGAGGACGCATTTTCCGGGACAGTTTGAGTATGTATGGGCTGTCAGTGATAAGAAGAAATATGCATTTTTAGAAGAAGAAGGAGTGAAACTTGTGAAGCATTTTACTGTTTCTTCTTTTCCTATGTTATTGACATCGAAAGTGATTGTGACAAATGGTTCCTATGTGCCGTGGTTTCCGTTCCGGAAAAAGCAGTATGTGATTAATACCTGGCATGGCGGTGGTGCCTATAAAAAGGTGGAAAATGAACGTCCGGATGCCAATTGGGCAACAAGAAAGCGCGCCAGATTTTGTGCGGAAAATATGAGTCTGTTCCTGGCAAGCTGTAAAGTACAGGAAGATAGGATGATCCGTCAGACATATCAGTATAAGGGTGAGGTGCTGCGGGCAGGGACTCCAAGAAATGATAAGCTGGTAAATGGCGATATTGCCGATATGAGAAAAAAAGTGCGGAAAAAGTATCATATTCCGGAAAACGGAAGAATCGTACTTTATGCACCGACTTATAGAAAAACAGGGATTCCGGTTATCATGGACAGTGATTATCTGTTAGAACAGCTTAATAAAATACAAAATGTGGGAGATTTATTGAAACAGGATAGCAAGGCAGACAGGACAGAAGCGGTTAAATGGTTTTTTATGTGCCGTTACCACCGCTATCAGGACAAAAGTATGGATATTAAGGTGGCAGGAAGGGATGTCATCTATGTAATGGATTATCCTGATATGCAGGAGCTTTTATGTGCTGCGGATATTCTGATTACCGATTATTCCTCCTGTGTCTGGGATTATGCTTTTTTGAAGCGTCCCTGCTTTTTGTTTGTGCCGGATAAGGAAGCGTATATTGCAAACACTGGTTTTTATGTCAGTATAGATGAATGGCCGTTTGCACAGGCAAAGGATATGGAGGAACTAGTGGGGAATATCGGATTTTATCGGCAGGAAATGTCTCAGATTAACATAGAGAAACATCTGAAACAACTTGGAGGTTATGAGACAGGAATATGTTGCAAAGAAGTTGCAGCAAAAATATGTAAAGCATGTGATGAAAGGAATAGCAGATAGATATGGATGTAAAAGTTTCTGTAATAGTACCGATTCATAATGGTGGAGAATACTTAAAAGAGTCAATGGAATGTATTGTGTCCCAAACGTTAAGGGAAATTGAAATATTATGTGTTGATGATGGATCGACAGATGATTCTGTTGACATTATTGAAGAATTCCGAAAAAAGGACGATCGAATCCAATTATATTGCAATGAAAAATCAAATGCGGGTGCAGCAAGAAATTATGCATTAGACAGAGCACATGGAAAATATCTTCTCTTTTGGGATAGTGATGATTTGTTTGATGTGCGGGCAGCGGAGATGCTCTATCAGAAAATGGAGGCTGATAAGGCAGATATTGGCGTCTGTAATGCAGACCATTATGATACCTTAGAGCAGATATATATTGAAAAGCCCCAGTATCTTGATAAGAAAAAGCTTCCAGATGAGATTCCGTTTTCAAACATGACGAATAGAAGGTATATCTTTAATTTTACTTCGCAGGTTGCGTGGAATAAGATGTTTCGTAGAGAATTTGTTGAAAAAAATGCAATCCGGTTTCAGGAGATACCAAGAATTAATGATCATTATTTTGTATCGGTCAGTATGGCATTGGCAGAATGTATTACGATTGTGGATGAGGTGTTGGTGCATTATCGTGTCAATCAAAAAAATAATTTAACAAACAGCTCATCTGATTCCCCGCTTTGTAAATATGATGTTCAATGCGATTTGAAGAGAAAATTATTGGAATTGGGTTTGTTAAAGGATGATTTGATTAAACAGTCATTTACTAATAAAGCACTAAATACCATGCTTCACGGTTTAAATATTCAAAATAATATAGAAGGCTTTCAGATACTGTATAATAAGCTGAGGGAAGAAGGTTTATCCTATTTGGAATTAAAGGACTATGGGGAGGATTATTATTATAATCTATTAGAATATCGGAATCTAAAATATATCATGGACAATTCCTATGAAGAGTATCTGCTTATTAAATGTATAGAATATCGGGATACGATTAGCAGAAAGAATGATCAGATAAAGAAAAAGGAAGCATGTCTTAAAGATTTGCGTAAAGAAAAAAAAGAATTGCAGAAAAAGGAAAGGGAACTAAATTATATTAAAAGTACAAAGCGGTATAAATTCATGGCAAAATTGACAAGTCTCTATCACAGAGTTTTTAGCAGAGGACGGAAGAAAGTGTAAAGCGTTGTTTGAGAGGGCAGAAGGAGCAAGGTGAGAAGATGAAGTTAAATGAGAATACAGAGGTTTATGTAGATAAACTGGCAATTCGAAATAATATTATGACTTTGGGTGCACTGGTGAAAAACACATCAGGAAAACCAGAGTCCATAGAGGTGAAACTGGCTGTAAAATTTGAAAACGAGACAGAGACAAGGATTCTTCCTCTTCCAATTACAGATACCAGTATTGACGAGCATGGAAATTATGTTGGATATGCGGTTTTCGAGTATGAGTTAGATGTGCTGTTTGCTAATAAAGATCTGAACCGGTTTATTGTCCGGCTGCAGGCATATAATGGAAGCCGGTATCAGGATGTGACGGTGGATAATCAGGACTTTGACCAGGTAAAAGAAGAGAATGAATATCTTTGTACGGTATCGGAGCAAAGAATAGTGATCAAAAGAAAAAAGCCGGTGACTTATTTGAATCATTGGATTTTATCGTTTTTTTGCAGTATTTACCGGATTATCGAGTTTGGAATTGGAACGCTATTGATTCCATTGTTTTTGCTGGATGGAATATATGTGGTCCTGTTGGGAAAACAGAGGTGGCTTGAAGAGAAAACTTACGGTGGAAACCAGATAAAACGGACAATTTTGTTTGCAAAGTGGCGATATTCCTCTTTTTGCAGATGGACAATTAATTTAGCGACGCTAAAGCGCCTGATATTAAATGTATCGACATCCTTTCTGTCTCTGTTTTGCCGGAAAAAGTGTATTCTTTTTGTATCGTCAAGAAGAAGTGATGTGACGGGTAATATCGCATATGTAAATAATGTTTTACAGGAAAAGAATGCAGATGTGCTATTTTGGTTAGAGCCAGGTAAAACAAAATTTATTAAATTCCGAAAAGTTTTTTGCCTGGCATATAAGATTGCAAAAAGCAAGGTTATCATTGTAGATGATTATACGCCGGTATTAAATGATATTTGGGCACTGAAGCATAGAAAACTGATTCAGCTATGGCATGCCTGTGGAGCATTCAAAACCTTTGGGTTTTCCAGAATCGGAAAAGATGGAGGACCGAATCAGACCAGCAGGAATCATAGAAGCTATGATTATGCAATGGTGAGTTCTTCAGAAATCTGCCGCTTTTATGCGGAAGGGTTTGGAATTGATGAGAAAAGTGTGAAACCGCTAGGTGTTCCGAGAACGGATGATTTCTTTGATGAGGAATATAAAGTAAAAATCAGACAAAGACTATATGAACAGTATCCTGCGTTGCAAGGGAAAAAGGTGATTTTATTTGCACCGACATTCCGGGGGAATGGTGTAGGTTCAGCCTATTATCCGTTTGAAAAGTTTGATGCAGGTGCATTATTGGAACAATTGGGAGAGGAATATATCCTGATTATAAAACACCATCCATTTGTTACAGATATTCATCCGGTGGATGAGGCAGTAAAGGGCCGGGTGTTGGATCTGTCAAAGGAATCGGAAATCAATGACTTGCTGTTTATTACAGATGTTCTGATCACGGATTATTCTTCTGTTATATTTGAGGCGTCTCTTCTAGATATTCCGATGCTGTTTTATGCATTTGACTTAGAAGAATATGTGGTGAACAGAGATTTTTATTATCCGTTTAAAAATTTTGTGCCGGGAAGGATTGTCAGAAACCTTACAGATATCATTTGTGCGGTAAAAGAGCAGCAATATGAAAAGGAGAAGGTTTCAAGTTTTAAACATCGCTTCTTTGATGATCTTGATGGCAGGGCTTCCGAACGCGTGGCGGATTTTGTGATGGAATTGTTAAACTAGTGGGAGAGACAGGCTGGTTATCAATAGGGTATGAATGAGGGAACAGTAACGGAAACAAACATGCCTTGTGGATTTAAAAATTCTGTGATACAATGGGCAAATGAGGAGATATAGAAATGAAACGATTTATTGATGATGTGGTAAAATATTATAGTTATGAAGTGAGGTCGGCAAAGTCTTCCCTTAAGACAGAGGTGGCGAATTCCTATTTGAACTGGATATGGTGGATATTAGATCCTTTGCTGTCAATGATGATATATTATCTCATATTTGGTGTTGTTTTTAAGGCAAAAGAGCCATACTTTACGACCTTTTTATTTATTGGACAGACAATGTGGGCATTTTTCAGCAAGAATGTCGTACAGAGTGTGAAGATGATTAAAAGAAATAAAGCAATTGTATCGAAAGTGTATATTCCGAAATTTGTTCTCTTATTTTCAAACATGATGGTAAATGGTTTTAAGATGATAATTTCCTGGGTCCTTGTGATTATTATGATGATATTATCAAAAGTAGAAATTTCACCATATGTCTTGTGCTGTGTTCCGGTATTAGCTGTGATGCTTCTGGTGACGTTTGCTGTATGTGTGAATTTGATGCATTTTGGAGTATTCATAGAGGATTTGGGAAATGTGATTAATATCGCAATGCAGCTATTGTTTTATATGACCGGAATATTTTATAGTATTGACTCTCGATTAGGAAAGGATTACCCTTTCGCAGCAAAGTTTTTAACATATGGTAATCCGATGGCACTACTCATACAGGACATGCGTAATGCTCTTTTATATCAAAAGGCGCCTAGCTGGATTGCGTTAGCAGCGTGGACCTTGGCAGCGGTTATATTTTCAATTATTGGCATTCGTACAATCTATAAAAATGAAAACAGTTATGTAAAGGTGATTTAATGGAAGAAGTAAAAACAACAAATAATAATATTGCAATTGAGGTGAAAGACCTTTGGATTGGCTATAAGAATATTCAGGCATATTCCATTAAGAAGAGTCTTCTGCGGTTAAAAAAAGCACATGTGGAGGAATTCCAGGCGGTAAAAGGAATATCATTTGAAGTACCAAACGGTGAAATTTTAGGCATCATTGGTAAAAATGGCAGTGGTAAATCCACTACGCTCAAAGCACTTGCAGGTATTTTTTGTCCGGATCAGGGAAGTATTGATTTAAAAGGACATAGTGTTTCTCTTTTATCAATTGGTGTTGGATTTCAGAAGGAGGTTACCGGAAGAGAAAATATCCTTTTATCCGGTATGCTTTTAGGTTTCTCAGAGGAGGAAATTCGTGCAAAAATGCCGGAAATTATCGAATTTGCGGAACTGGGAAGGTTTATTGATATGCCGGTTAAGACCTATTCCAGCGGTATGCATTCCAAGCTAGCATTTTCTATTACAGCAATTTTGGAAACAGAGATTATGTTGATTGATGAAGTGTTGAGTGTAGGGGACGCTAAATTTAAAAAGAAGAGTTATGCTAAAATGAAAGAGCTGATTTCAAATAAGAATCGTACCGTTGTGATTGTCTCACATAGCGAAAGTACATTGCAGGATCTTTGTGACAGGGTAATGTGGATGCATGATGGAGAAATTAAGCGGATAGGAGATCCTAAGGAAGTTCTGGCTGAATATCAGGAGTTTATGAAATAATGATTAGGCGCATTTGCAAATGGGTTATATTTAAGTGGTTATATCCGGTTGTGTATTATATTGGATGTTTTCGAAGAGTACACACAGATAGAATTATCTTTGTGGAAAACCATGCAGAGCAGTTATCCGATAATTTTTTATTGTTATTCGACATGGTTAGGCAAAAGGATTATGATGTAAGGATTCACTACCTGCGTGTTGCCTCTTCTGGATGGGGAAGCATTATTCTTCGAACTATTCCTTTGATTTGGGATATGGCTGTTGCACACTGTATTTTTATCAGTGAATCGAATAGTGTATTTGGTGCATTTCACCTGCGGAAAGGAACAAAACTGATACAGATATGGCATGCATGTGGAGCATTCAAGAAATGGGGCTATAGTGTTGCAGACAAATCTTTTGGTGATGATAAAAAGGAGCTGGATACATTTTCAGGACATAGAAATTACAGCCTTGTTTCGGTGAGTGGACAGGCAGTATGCTGGGCATACGAGGAAGCATTTGGATTACAGGATAACCCCGGGGTTGTCAGACCATTAGGCGTAAGCCGGACAGATGTGTATTTTAGTAAAGCAAGAAGAGAGGCAGCATTCAAAAGCTTAGAACAGTTTGGATTTCCGATAAAAGGAAGAAAGATTGTTTTGTATGCACCTACCTTTCGTGGGGATATTGAGCATGCAAAAGCGCCGGATCAGCTCGCTTTGCAGATATTTGACCAATTAAGGGAGCAGTGTGTCTTATTCATAAAGAATCATCCATTTGTGAAGGAGCGAATGGTAATTCCAGAGCAATATCAGGATTTTTGTGTTGAAATTACAGATGAGTTATCAATTGAAGATTTGCTGATAACAGCGGATATTTGTGTGACGGATTATTCGTCTGTTGTATTTGAGTATTCACTATTACAAAAACCAATCCTGTTCTTTGCTTACGATTTGGAAGAGTATTATGATGAGAGAGGATTTTATTATCCCTATGAAAGTTTTGTTCCGGGTCCGATCGTTAAGACAACAGAAGAACTGACTGGTGCACTGAGTCACATAGAGCAGTTTGATTGGAGTAGATTATCAGATTTTTGTAAACAATATATGAGTGGATGTGATGGTCATTCAACGAAAAGAATATTGGAGTATGCATTGGAAGATGCATTCTAAAGACAGGAGGAAGATATGGAAGCAAGCAATATTTATGGTGTGATTCTTGCAGGTGGCAAAGGAACCAGAATGGGAAATGTAGAAAAGCCGAAGCAGTTTATGGAAATTGGTGGTAAGCCGATTATTATTCATACAATTGAAAAGTTTATTATGAATTCTGAGTTCGAAAGCATTCTTGTACTATCACCAAAGCAGTGGATCAAACATACACAAGACTTAATACGGAAATATATCCCAATGGATGACAGAATTAAGGTGATTGAGGGTGGTGTTACCCGTAATGATACCATTATGAATGCGATTTCATATATTGAACGTATGGGAAGGCTCAATGATGATACGATTATTGTAACGCATGATTCGGTCAGACCATTTGTAACGCACCGGATTTTGGAGGAAAATATTAAATACGCAAAGGAATATGGAGCCTGTGATACGGTGATTCCAGCGACAGATACGATTGTGGAAAGTGTGGATCACCAATTGATCAGTCATATTCCGGACCGTTCGACCATGTACCAGGGTCAGACCCCACAATCTTTTAAGGCAAAACACTTAAAAGACATATATGAATCTCTGACCGTGGAAGAGAAAGAAATTTTGACGGATGCTTGTAAAATCTTAGTGATAAAGGGTGAGCATGTGCATTTAGTGGAGGGAGAAGAATCAAACATTAAGATTACATATCCTTATGATATGCGGGTTGCTGAAGCACTTTTAGGAGGCGTATAATATGTTAAATGCAGTATATCAGTTAAAGCATCCCAGACAATTTGAACTGGTTTTTAAGGATATTACGTTTGATGAAGAACATATCATTGTGAGACCGACACACTTGTCGATCTGTAATGCAGACCAGAGATATTATCAGGGAAACAGACCGAAGGAGATTCTGAAACAAAAGCTTCCGATGGCTTTGATTCATGAAGCAATTGGGAAAGTGGTATATGATCCGACACATCAGTTTGAGGTAGGGGACTATGTAGTTATGATACCAAATCTGCCGAGTGAAGTGGATGAAGTGATTGGAGAAAATTACCTTAGATCTTCTAAATTCCGCGCCAGCGGAACCGATGGTTTTTTGCAGGAATATGTGCAGACGGTTCCGGACCGTTTGGTCAAGCTGCCAGAAAACATCAATCTGACAGTTGCTGCATTTACCGAGATTGTCAGTGTGAGCTTCCATGCCGTTGACCGGTTCATGAAAACAGCGCATAGCAGAAGAAAGATTATTGGTGTATGGGGAGATGGGAATCTTGGTTATATTACTTCCCTGCTGTTAAAGAGTCTGTATCCTGAGATACAGGTATATATTATGGGTGTGAATGAGTCAAAATTAAATGACTTTACCTTTGCAGATGGTACGTATTTAATCAATGAAATACCGGAAAGCTTTCATATGGATCATGCATTTGAGTGTGTGGGCGGCAATGGTGCACCAAGGGCAATCAATCAGATTATTGATTATATCAATCCGGAAGGCACGATTGGAATTCTTGGGGTAACCGAGGATTTAGCACCGATCAATACCAGAATGGTATTAGAAAAAGGATTGCGGCTCATTGGCAGCAGCCGCAGTGGCAGGGAGGATTTTGTAAATTTAATTGAGCTTTATAGAAGAAAACCGGAGGTTGTGGACTATTTGGAAAATATTGTGGGAGAACAGGTTACAGTCCGGGAAATCCAGGATATCACAAAAGCATTTGAGATGGATATTCATAAGCTGATTGGTAAGACGATTATGGTATGGGACAAATAAAATTCCATATTTAGAATACAGGTAAAAGCGTGTAAAATTGGGATAGTGTCAAGTAGATTATGAAAATTTATGAGACGGGAATTGCCGCATTAAAAATCACTTCGTGATGGCGGGCAAGCAGGCAATCAATTTGTGTGAATAACGAGCCAAGCGTGGGTGCTTGCACATACATTTGGCGACTATCGCAACAAACGGAGTTTGCAGAGCAAAATTGGTTACAAATTTGGAGGTAAGAAATATGAAAATTGCAGTGGCAGGAACAGGATATGTGGGATTATCAAATTCAATATTGCTTTCCCAGCATAATGAGGTATATGCGGTAGATATTATTCCGGAAAAGGTAGAGATGATCAACAATAAAAAGTCTCCATTGGTGGATGCGGAGATTGAAGATTATCTTGCAAACAAGGAACTTAATCTGACAGCAACAATGGATGCAGAGTCAGCATATAAGGATGCGGAGTTTGTGATTATTTCTACTCCAACCAATTATGATCCGAAGAAAAATTATTTTGATACGTCTTCCGTTGAGGCGGTCATTGAACTGGTCATGAAGATAAATCCCAATGCAATTATGGTCATCAAATCAACAGTTCCGGTAGGATATACGTTATCTGTGCGGGAAAAATATAACTGTGACAATATTATCTTCTCACCGGAGTTTTTAAGAGAAGGAAGAGCCCTATATGATAATCTGTACCCATCCAGAATTATCGTGGGTGCACCGCTAGAGAATGAGCGGCTTGCTAAGGCAGCACATACCTTTGCAGGTCTGCTTGCTGAGGGTGCAATCAAGGAAAATATTGATATTTTATATACAAATCCGACAGAGGCAGAGGCAGTGAAGTTGTTTGCCAATACCTATCTTGCCTTGCGTGTGGCATTCTTCAATGAATTGGATACCTATGCCGAGGTAAGGGGACTGAATACACAGCAGATTATTGAGGGAATTGGGTTAGACCCACGTATTGGAACTCATTATAACAATCCATCCTTTGGATATGGTGGATATTGTCTGCCGAAGGATACGAAGCAGCTCCGTGCAAACTTTGAGGATGTTCCGAATAACATTATTGGGGCAATCGTGGATGCAAATACAACCCGTAAGGATTTTATTGCAGAACAGATTTTACAAAAAGCAGGATTCCCGGAGAAGAAGAACACGGTTGTTGGAATCTATCGTTTAACGATGAAGGCGAATTCGGATAATTTCAGACAGTCCTCTATCCAGGGCGTTATGAAGCGGATCAAGGCAAAGGGCGTAGAGGTTGTTATATATGAGCCAACCTTGAAGGAAGAAGATTTCTTTAACAGTAAGGTAATCCGTGATTTCGATGAATTCAAAAAGATGGCAGATGTTATTGTTGCAAACCGTAACAGCGAGGAGCTCATAGATGTGGCGGATAAGGTGTATACGAGGGATTTGTATTCGAGAGATTAATATTGAGGTGATAAATGATGGGGGCAGACAAACAAGGAAAAGTTTATGAAAAGTATGTTAAGATAGGTATTTTTGTTGTAGCAGACGTTATAGTTACAGTACTAGTGTCTGTTTTGTCTCTTATGCTTAGGTTTGATATTTCTTATGAGCATATACCAGTTCAGTATATTGAGGCAATATGGAAATTTATGCCCTATAATATTATTTTGGTGATTATTACTTTCTCGGTGTTTAAGCTATACAGTAGTATATGGAGTTTTGCTGGAGAAACAGAAGTGATTAATATTATATTGGCAAACATTGCCATAACACTCTTTATGGCGTTTGGTTATATAATCATGGGAGTATGGATGCCTAGAAGTTACTACATTATTTATCCATTGTTATTAAGTGCGTTTACGTTAGCGAGTCGGTTTTCGTACCGTTGGTTACGGCATGTTAAACGTAAACATGGAAGAAAAGATTCTGTAACGGTAAATACAATGATTATTGGTGCCGGTAATGCAGGACAGGCAATTATAAAAGAGATTACATCCAGTAAATATCTAAATAAGAAGATTCGTTGTATTATAGATGACAATCCTTATAAAAAGGGAAAATATATTGATGGTTATAAGATAATTGGGAATAGAGAGTGTATTGTTGAGGCGGCACGTAAATATGCGATTGATGAGATTATTATTGCCATACCATCTGCTAGCAAGAAAGTGATTAAAGAACTCTTAGACATTTGTAAAGAGACAGATGCAAAGCTTAAAACATTGCCAGGAATCTATCAGTTAATTAATGAAGAGGTAAGCGTTGCGAAACTACGAGATGTGGAAATTGAAGATTTGCTTGGACGTGAGAGTATTAAGGTTGATTTGAATCATATCATGCAGTATATTTATGGAAAGGTTGTCATGGTTACTGGTGGTGGAGGGTCTATTGGAAGTGAACTTTGCAGGCAGATTGCTTCTCATGGCGCTAAGCAGCTTATAATTGTTGATATCTATGAGAATAATGCTTATGATATTCAGCAGGAATTAAAACATGATTATCCAGAACTTGATTTGCAGGTGCTTATCGCATCTGTAAGAAATACACATAGAATAAGTGGCTTGATAAAGAAATATCGACCGGAAATTGTTTTTCATGCAGCAGCGCATAAGCATGTTCCGCTTATGGAGGATAGCCCGAATGAGGCAATCAAGAATAATGTGTTTGGAACTTTGAAAACTGCTACAGCAGCGGGGGAGTATGGTGTAAAGCGATTTGTTTTGATATCAACAGATAAAGCAGTAAATCCGACCAATATTATGGGTGCATCCAAAAGAATGTGTGAGATGATAATCCAGATGTTAAACCATAAATATGATACAGAGTTTGTGGCAGTTCGTTTCGGAAATGTTTTAGGAAGTAATGGCAGTGTGATTCCATTGTTTAAAAAGCAGATTGAACAGGGTGGTCCAGTTTTGGTTACCCATCCAGATATTATAAGATATTTTATGACGATACCAGAAGCGGTTTCACTGGTACTGCAAGCTGGAGCCTATGCAAAAGGTGGCGAAATCTTTATATTGGATATGGGAGAACCGGTGAAAATATTAGATTTAGCGAAGAATTTAATTCGTTTATCGGGTTACAAGGTAGGAAGAGATATTAAAATTGAGTTTTCAGGTTTGCGACCAGGCGAAAAGCTCTATGAGGAACTGCTGATGGACGAAGAAGGATTACAGGATACAGAAAACAAATTAATCCATATTGGAAAACCAATTGATTTTGATGAGGAAGAGTTTATCATACAATTGGAGGAACTTAAAAAAATTTCGCAAAAAGATTCAGAGGAGATTAAGCAAAAAGTAAAGGAAATTGTGCCAACTTATAAAGTAGATGAGCATTGAATTAGAGGTGTTGAAAATGAAAAACAAAAAAATTTATTTATCTAGTCCTACCATGCATGGTGAAGAACTTAAATATGTACAGGAAGCATTTGATACTAATTGGGTTGCTCCTTTGGGACCAAATGTAAATTCTTTTGAAAGAGAATTTGCGGATTATGTCGGAATCGGTTATGCAGCAGCATTATCAGCAGGTACAGCAGCCATTCATCTAGCATTGATTCTTGCTGGTGTAAAAAAAGGAGATAAGGTCTTTTGTTCCGATTTGACATTTTCTGCGACAGCGAATCCTATTACCTATATAGGTGCTGAACCCATTTTTATAGACTCAGAACGTGATACATGGAATATGTCACCGGAAGCTTTGGAGAAAGCATTTAAGAAGTATCCGGATGTGAAATATGTTATGGTGGTTAATTTATACGGAACTCCGGCAAAATTGGATGAAATTATGGATCTCTGTGATCGGTATCATGCAACCCTAATTGAGGATGCAGCAGAGAGTTTGGGGGCTGTTTATAAGGGAAAACAAACCGGGTGTTTTGGTAAAATAGCAGCATTTTCATTTAATGGTAATAAAATTATTACAACATCTGGTGGAGGAATGTTGGTATCAGAGGAAGAGGAAATTGTAAATAAAGCGCGTTTTCTGTCTACTCAGGCCAGAGAACCGGAGAGGCATTATGAACACAAAGAGATTGGATATAATTATCGCATGAGTAATGTGATAGCGGGTATTGGAAGAGGTCAGTTATTGCATTTGGATGAACATATTGCTTTGAAGAAAAAAATCTATGAAAACTATCAAGAGAATTTTAAAGACATTACAAGTGTTTCAATGAACCCCTTTGATGAGAAGAATAGCAAGCCTAATTATTGGCTGAGCTGCATACTTTTGGATAAAGGCAGTGAAGTGAAACCGCTTGATATTATGCTGGCATTAGAGAAAGAAAATATTGAGAGCAGACCAATTTGGAAACCAATGCATTTACAGCCTGTTTTTAAAACCTGTGATTTTGTTACAACTGAGGCGAGTGGAAGTGTTGGTGAGGATATATTTAACAGAGGAGTTTGTCTTCCTAGCGATATAAAGAATACGGAGGAAGATATGGATAAGATAATTGCAATTGTGAAAAGTTTATTTTGATAAAATGATGTTAGGGAATGGTCAAATAAATGTATGAAAAATATATAAAGAGAGGTTTAGATTTTATTTTGGCGGGAAGTGCATTTGTTATTTTACTGCCAGTCTATCTGATTCTTGCAATTTTGGTACATTGCAAACTGGGCAGTCCGGTTCTTTTTACGCAGGAGCGTCCCGGTAAGGATGAAAAGATTTTCAAAATGTATAAGTTCCGTTCTATGACAAGTGAGACGGATGAGAAGGGACAACTGCTGCCGGATGAAGTCCGGCTGACATCCTTTGGAAAAAAGCTACGTTCCTCAAGCTTAGATGAACTTCCGGAGTTATTAAATATTATAAAAGGAGATATGAGTATTGTTGGTCCAAGACCTCTGTTGGTGCGCTATCTGCCTCTTTATAATGAAGAACAGAAAAAAAGACATAATGTAAGACCTGGACTGACGGGGTTAGCCCAGATTAATGGTCGGAATGCTTTAAGCTGGGAAGATAAGTTTGCATATGATGTGAAATATGTTCAAAAAGTGACTTTATTAGGGGATATAAAGATTATTTTTCAAACGATAGCCAAAGTGATAAAAAGAGATGGGATTAGCTCGGATACGAGTGTTACGATGGAAGAGTTTAAAGGCAGCAAATAAAAGGAGGAAAATGCCATGAAACATTCCTATACTTATGAGTTCAGAAGAATTATTTTAGAACCTTTGGAAGAGAAAGATATTGAATTGTTGCGATTATTGAGAAATAGAGAAAAACAGTATTTCATCAATCAGGATGAGATAACAAAAGAGAATCAGGTGAATTGGTATAAAAGATATTTGGAAAAAGATAATGACATTATGTTTCGTGTTGTTCAAACATGCAAACCGGATGTTTTTGTTGGAGCAATCGCATTATATGATATTGACTGGGAGAAGAGAACTTGCGAGTTTGGCAGAACGTTAATTGATAGGGAAATCGTGAAGGAGAAAGGGCTGGGATTTGAGGCAACGGTTGGAGTTACTCAATTTGGATTTGATGTTTTAAATTTGAATAGGATTGTGGCAGAGGTATGGAAAACAAATGAAAGGGTATTAAAAATTTATAAACGTGCAGGATACAATATTATAGAAGAGAAAGAAGCATTATATAAGTTGGAAATAAAGCCCGAAGAGGTTTTTAGAGACTAGACTGGCAAACTATTATTTTACAGTCAAGAAGGGAAATATATTTTATGAAACGAATGCCAAAGAAAAGATTATTTTATTGTATGTTATTGCTCATTTTGGCAGTTGTGCTGACCGTTTTATTATGTATGGCAGACAGGGGAAAAAACAATCTGGAAGTAACAGGCTTAATGGTTAATCATACTGAAAAACCGCTTGGAATTACAGAGGAAGCCCCTGTTTTTTCATGGAAATTGTTAGATAGGGAAAAGATTTCAGGTAACTATACAAAGGCATTCCAGGTTTATGTGTGGAGAGTTGATTTTACTTCAGGCAAGAAGGAATTAGTATGGGATAGTAAAAAAATCGAAAAGGAACGGCTGTCAATGATTGATTATCAGGGAAAGGCGTTACAAGATTTCAGTCAGTATGAGTGGCAGGTTGTTGTATGGGATGCTAATAACCGGAAATCAAAGTCGGATATTTCAACTTTTGAGACAACGTATATGAAACAGGAGCCTTTTAATGGATGTGACTTTATTCAGGTTCGGGAAGAAAAGAGTGAAGGGCTGCCAATCTTTGTAAAGAACTTTTATACCGGAGATAAGAATGTCGTAAAGGCATATTTAATTAGTAGTGCTTTGGGTTGTTACGATGCGTATATCAATGGATATCGAGTTGGAAGATATAGTGAAAAAAAGAATATTTATGATGAATTAAAACCGGGGTGGACAAACTACAATAAAAGTGTATTGTACAATACATATGATATTACTTCTTGTTTGAAAAATCATTCGAAAAATACAATTGCAGTGATGCTCAGTAATGGATGGTGTCTTGGAAAAATCGCACATGAAACATATAATTATAACAAGGCAGCATTTATCGGCAAAATGCTATTATTTTATGATGATGGCAGTAAAGAAGAGGTGGTTACAGATGCATCATGGCAATATACATGTGATAGTGCTGTCCGGTTTGCAGATATATATGACGGAGAAGTTTTTGATGGAAGGAAGCTTACATTACAAAAGGCTTCGGAATATAAAGAGAGTAATGTTTTATGGGAGAATGCCGAAGTAAGACGATATGATGATTTAACATATCATTCTTATTATGGCGAAAATGTTGTTGTGCAGAATAAATATAGTAAAACAGCAAAGATAAAAATGCCGGTTGTGGTGAAAGGCGGAGAATCTCTCATATTGGATATGGGACAGAATATGCAGGCTGTTCCATTTATGGAATTGCATGGGGAAGAAGGAACAAAGGTAGAACTGAGATTTGCCGAAATGCTGAATGACTCCGGAGAAGAAGAAAGAGGTAATGATGGTCCCAAGGGAAGTCTTTACCGGGCAAATTACCGTACAGCTGAGTCGAAAGTAGTTTATTATTGTAATGGTGGGGAGATGGAATCCTATCAGACCACATTTTCTTATTTTGGATACCGCTATATAGAGATCATCCCTAGTGAAGATATTACTTTATATCGATTAGATTCTCGTTTCATAGGGATAGAGAATGATTCAGAGAATGAGATTGTAACAGAGAATGAAAAGGTAAACCAATTATTTAGCAATATATGTTGGACACAGAGGAATAATTGGCTTTTGGTTGCGACAGACTGTCCCCAAAGAGATGAAAGATTACCGTGGACTGGAGATTTGCAGGTATATTGTAAGACCTCTTTATACAATGGAGCATCCTATCAGTTTTATAAAAAATGGTGTACAGATGCAGTGGAAAGCCAGATGCCGGATGGCAGTTTTCCGAATTTAATTCCATATAATAAAATTACAGGTGCCGGAAATGCTGGATGGGCAGATGCCGGAATTATTATCCCCTATCGGTTGTGGCAGCATTACGGAGATGAGAGCTTTATCCAGATCATGTGGGATTCCATGATAAAGTATATGGACTGGCTGGAGAAAGGTGATCGAAAGGGTGCAAATCCGACATATGGTGACTGGTTAGCATATGAAGAGACAGATGCTGAATTCGTTGCGGTTGCCTATTATGCGAGAGATGCAAAATATATGAGTGAAATGGCAGATGCTATTGGTAAACAGGAAGAAGCAGTCAAATATGACCAATTATTTAGTGAAATTAAAGATTATTTTGCACTGTCTTATGTAAGAGATGAACATTTAACAGAAAAGAGCCAGACCGCATGTATACTGGCTTTGGATATGGAACTTGTAGAAGGAACAACAAGGGAGAATATAATCAATGATCTAAAGACGCTACTTGTAAATAATGATTATAAATTAACCACTGGATTTATTGGCACTTCTACACTGCTTCAGACGTTAAGCAAAAGTGATATGAATGAGATTGCTTATAAACTTTTGCTTCAGGAGGAGAATCCATCATGGTTATACAGCATCAATCAAGGTGCTACTACAATATGGGAAAGATGGGATTCCTATACAGAAGAAAAGGGATTTAATGCAAATGGCATGAATTCTTTCAATCATTTTTCATACGGAAGTGTTGGTGAATGGTTTTATGAATACATGTTGGGCATTCGATATAATTTGTTAAATGAATATCCAATCTTATTAGAGCCAGGAATAGTAATGGGGAACGAAGAGAATCCTATAAAAGAATGTAAAGGTTGCTATGATTCTGATTTTGGTAAAATTGAAATTATGTGGAAGTTTGAAGACGGAAGACTTTGGTATAGTGTAAATTTGCCAGTTAATGCGAAAGCACAGCTTCGATTACCTGCTTTGAAAGATGATAATGCGTTGCTTGTTATGAATGGAAAAACGATTCAGAAAGAACAGTTGGAAAAACAATCAGGGATTGATGGAGTAAACATTGAGGATGATAAGATGATATTGTGGTTAAACTCGGGAAAATATGATTTTGAATTTACATGTCAATAGGGAAGTAAAGATATGCTTTTCCCAAAGTTATATTTGATATTTCTATGTAATAGTAGTATACTATACAAAGTCGGACTGGAAGAAATTGGAGTAAAAAATGAGAGATATTATAATTATTGGAGCCGGTGGGTTTGGAAGAGAAGTGCAATGGCTGATTGAACGAATCAATACCCAAGTAGCGGGTGATAAATGGAATATATTGGGATATATCGATGATGGTATTGCCAAAGGAACAGAGATTAATGGATATAAGGTTTTGGGAGATGTTTCATTTTTACAGGATATAGACCAGCCTGTTCATGTTGTATGTGCAATTGGCAATTCTGTTATTCGGCAAAAACTCGTAAATAAATTGATAAAAAAAGAAAATATCACATTTCCTAATTTAGTGGACCCGACTGCGATTATATCAGATACAGCTGCTATAGGGAGAGGAAACATAATTTGTGCTGGTAGCGTGATATCAACAAATGTTACCATTGGAGATTTTTGTACTTTTGATTGGAACTGTACTGTTGGACATGATGCTGATATCCATAATTTTGTTATGGCATATCCAAATGTTAATATTTCTGGATTTGTAAAGACAGGGGAAGTCTTGGAAATCGGAACAGGAACGCAAATTATTCAGGGGATTCAATTAGATGATAATGTAATCATAGGTGCGGGAACAGTGGTGATCAGAGATATTACAGAGGCAGGCACATATGTTGGAAGTCCTGCAAGGAGAGTAAAATGAAAAAGGTTTTGATTTTGGCAAATAATGATATGGGCCTTTATAAGTTTAGAAGAGAACTTTTGGAAACCCTAATTCAAAAGGGATATGATGTTGTGATATCGTTACCCGAGGGGGAGTATATTCCGAAATTGAAAGAAATCGGATGCACATATATTTGTTCTGTAATGGAGCGGAGAGGCAAAAATCCGTTTAAGGATTTAAAACTGTTGTTTTTTTACCGTCAGCTTATAAAGAATGAAAAACCGGATATTGTTTTGACTTATACAATTAAACCGAATATATATGGTGGTCTTGCGTGTAGATGGCAAAAAGTTCCCTATATGGTGAATATAACGGGTTTAGGAATGGCTTTAGAAAATCCCGGTGTTTTACAGCGCTTGACTATTATTTTATATAAGGCTGCGTTAAAGAAAACGAGTGTTACCTTTTTTCAAAATGAAAAGAATCGGCAATTTTTTGTGAATCATAAGATAAAATGTGGCAATTCTATTCTGCTGCCGGGTTCCGGAGTCAATCTAAATCAACATTTATTTGAAACTTATCCGGAGGATGGAACGATTCGGATTTTATTTATTGGAAGAGTAATGGAAGCGAAAGGTGTTGGGGAGCTTTTAGAAGCAGCGAGGAAAATAAAGAAAGAAAAAGAAAATGTTGAGTTTCAGATTGTTGGTCCATATGAGGAGAATTATGCAGAAATAATTGGGCAAAATGAAAAGGATGGAAACATAAAATATTTTGGACAACAGGATGATGTACATGCATTTATAAAAAAGGCACATGCGGTCATCATGCCTTCTTATTTTGAGGGAATGTCAAATGTTTTATTAGAGGCAGCATCGACCGGACGACCAGTTTTGGCATCAGCAATACCAGGATGCATGGAAACCCTTGATGAGGGTATCAGTGGTTTCTCATTTAAAGTAAAAGATGTTGAAGATATGAAAAGAATAATAGAACGGTTTCTATCTCTGCCTTATGAAGAAAAGAAAGCCATGGGCATAAGGGGGCGTGAGAAGATGGAACGAGAGTTTGACAGAAATATCATTATAGGTAAATATTTAGAACAAATAAATGTTATTTTAAATCAGGAGGAACGAGATAATGGGTAATTTGTATGAGGATATTGTTGCTAAGAAGGAAAAGATATCGTTGGTAGGATTGGGATATGTTGGAATGCCAATTGCGGTTTCTTTTGCTAAAAAGGTAGATGTAATAGGCTTTGATGTGAACAAACAAAAAATTGAATTATATCGTTCCGGTATTGATCCGACAAAAGAAGTCGGTGATGATGTGATTAAACATACTACCGTTGATTTTACAGACGATGAAAAACGACTGAAGGAGGCGAAATTCCATATTGTTGCAGTTCCAACTCCAGTAAATCGTGATCATACACCAGATTTGACACCTGTAGAAGGTGCAAGTCATGTTTTAGGACGGAATCTGACAAAGGGTTCGATTGTTGTCTATGAATCTACGGTTTATCCAGGGGTAACAGAAGAAATCTGTGTTCCTATTTTGGAAGAAGAATCTGGTTTGAAGTGTGGTACGGATTTTAAGATTGCTTACTCACCGGAGCGAATTAATCCGGGAGATAAAGTCCACAGACTGGAAACAATTGTTAAAATTGTATCCGGAATGGATGAAGAGACATTGGATATTGTTGCAAAAGTTTATGAATTAGTTGTGGAAGCAGGAGTGCACAGGGCAGAAAGCATTAAAGTGGCAGAAGCAGCGAAAGTGATTGAAAATTCTCAAAGAGATATTAATATTGCTTTTATGAATGAGTTATCCATTATTTTCAATAAACTGGGAATTGACACAAAAGCGGTATTAGAGGCAGCGGGAACAAAATGGAATTTCTTAAACTTTGCTCCGGGGTTAGTAGGAGGTCATTGTATTGGGGTGGATCCTTATTATTTGACATATAAGGCCGAACAATTAGGATACCATTCAAGGATTATTCTTTCCGGCAGAACGATAAATGATGATATGGGAAAATATGTAGTCGAGAATTTAGTGAAATCTTTGATTAAAGCAGGAATCAGAGTGAAAGATGCAAAAGTCGGAATTTTAGGATTTACCTTTAAGGAGAACTGTCCGGACACTCGTAATACAAGAATTATTGATATTGTAAATGAACTGAAAGAGTATACAATTGAACCGATGATATCTGATTCTACTGCGGATGCAGCAGAGGCAGAAAGAGAGTATGGAGTGACATTTGTAGATGAAAATATGTTTAAGGATTTGGATGCAGTTATCTTAGCAGTAGCACATACCAAGTATTTGGATATGAGAATGGAAAATATTGATTCCATGTATAATAAAAAGAATGCCCAAAAGGTATTAATTGATATTAAGGGTTTGCTTAATAAGAAAGAATATGAAGATGCAGGGTATCTATATTGGAGGTTGTAAAATGGGATATGAAAATGTGAAGTTTGAACAAGACAGTGTGTTTCTTGTAACAGGAGGAGCCGGATTTATAGGTTCCAATCTATGTGAAGCTCTTTTGAATATGGGATACTATGTGCGCTGTCTGGACAATCTTTCAACTGGAAAAAGAGAAAATATTGATTTATTCATTGATAATGAAAGATACACTTTTATAGAAGGTGATATCACAAATTTGGATACCTGTATTGAGGCATGTAAGGGAGTTGATTATGTTCTAAATCAAGCAGCTTGGGGGAGTGTTCCAAGAAGTATTGAAATGCCGTTATATTATGAAGAGGTTAATATACGTGGAACATTAAATATGATGGAAGCAGCAAGAAAACAGGGGGTTAAAAAATTTGTATATGCTTCTAGTTCTTCCGTATATGGAGATCACCCGGTTTTGCCAAAGAAAGAAGGACAGGAGGGTAACTTATTATCACCATATGCGCTTACAAAGAGGGTAGATGAGGAATATGGCAAACTTTATAAAAAATTGTATAATTTGGATACGTATGGTTTGCGGTATTTTAATGTATTTGGACGCCGTCAAGATCCGGATGGTGCTTATGCGGCAGTGATTCCGAAATTTATTAAAATGTTGATGAATGGTGAGACACCTACCATTAATGGAGATGGAAAGCAATCCAGGGATTTCACTTATATTGAAAATGTAATTGAAGCAAATTTGAAAGCTTGTCAGGCATCTGGTGAAGTTGCTGGACAAGCATTTAATGTAGCATATGGAGGAAGAGAATATTTAATTGACATCTATTATGATTTATGTAAGGCATTAAATGTGGAATGTGAACCGAATTTTGGACCTGACAGACCGGGAGATATAAAGCATTCCAATGCAGATATCACAAAGGCAAAAGAGTTACTTGGATATAGTCCGGACTGGGATTTTGAGAAAGGAATTGAGGCTGCAATTTCCTGGTATAAGGAAAATTTGTAGGATAATATGCGTTATGAAAAAAAAAGTTAGTATTTATATGAAAAATACAATTGATTCTCCAAGTGCATATTACAGCATTACACAGTATATAAGAGGGATAAAATCGTTTAATGGAAGTGTGTATGGTCTTTGGCCAAATCGCCTTTTCCGTTTGTTTATGAAACCCTGTTTCCGGCATGGAATAGGTAATATAATACGTAAGGGTACATTATTTATAGTGCAATGTGTAAATGTAGTGCGATTTATGATAAGAGATATTCAGGTGGAAAAACCGGATATTATTGTAATCTGTCGAGAACTGTTCCCACAGAAAATGCCGAGAATATTTGTTGGCATATATAAGAAATTGTTGCAGAACAGAAAGGTTATCTGGACCTTTGATGATAATATTAAAATGGGTGAAATATCTGCAAGGGAGTGGGGTTTATTATGTAAAAATGCAGATGAGATAATGGTTACACATGATTATTTGAAAGAGACGTTACCCCAGGAATGTTGGAAAAGAGTTTCGTTTATTCCACAAGCAGACGGAGATATTACAAGGAATTTGGTGGAAGGTGCAAAACAGCAGCAGAAAGAAAAGTATCAAAAGGAGATTTATCTGGTTTGGGTTGCCACATCATCTAATTTACCGAACATGTATTATATAACATATGAGTTAGAGCAGGCAGCTAAAATATTAAAAGAAAAGTATGATAAAACGCTAGAATTAAGGATTGTATGTAACGAACCTTATATTGCACAACATCAGTTTTTGCAGGTGAAAAATATTGTCTGGACCAGGGATGGCGCGGCTCGAATTATTGCCGAGTCACATATCGGTATTATGCCGTTAATAGATAATGAGTTTAACAGGGGTAAGGGCGGCTTTAAATTGGTGCAGTATTTGACTGCAGACTTACCAGTAATAGCCTCAGCTGTAGGTTGGAATTACAATGTTGCTGGAGAAGATTCAGGAATATTAGTTAAAGATATTGAGGATAAAAGCGGTTGGGTTGATGCAATTGTAAAACTTGCTTTGGATTATAGCGTATGGAATCATTATAGCCTTGCAGCGAGAAAACGCTGTGATGAGTTCTTTTCCTATACAAAAAATCTTCAAGTATGGAAAGAAAAACTGGAACAGGAGTAGCAATAGGATGAAAGTATCTGTATTGATGACGACTTATAATGGAGAAAAATATATATATGAACAGTTAGAATCCATCCGGCTGCAATCACGGCAGGCAGATGAAGTAATAATATGTGATGATTGCTCAAAGGATCAGACGGTAGATATAATAAAGGAGTTTATTTATAAAAATGGACTGGTAAATTGGACACTATATCAGAATAAGGAAAATAAAGGATGGCGGAGAAATTTTATAGAGGGTTTGCAATATATTTCAGGAGATGTTATTTTTTTTAGTGATCAGGATGATATTTGGCTAACACATAAGATTGAAAAGATGGCAGGTATAATGGAAAAATCAAAGCAGATACACTGTCTGGCAGGTACATTGATCCGAGTAGATGGAGAAGGAAAGGAATTTGAAAAACAAAAGGAGTATAGCGAGGGACTGCAGGAATATTCGAAAAAAAGATTTTCTTTTTCTAAAAAATTTAACACATTGATTCTATTGGGATGCGTGATGTGTATTTCAAGGAGACTTGCGAATATGTTAATAGCGATAGGAGAAGTGAACTTTGGACATGATGCACAATCTTGCCGTTTAGGTGAAATTTTAGACGGGACTGTCTTAGTAGATTTTCCTGTAATTCAATACAGAATGCATGAAAACAATACCAGTGGAGTTATAATGAATGCAAGTTTTGGTGCATCTAACTTAGATAGGAGAATAAATGATATAAAGTCAAATATACAATGGTTAAATAAAGTATTGCAATATGAGAGAGAAGATGGGTTAGAGAATCAAAAACTTGCAATCATAGAGAATACAATCAAAATGCAGGAAAAAAGATTAAAATATTTGAACAAGCCGAATTTTTTCACATATATTACACTCTTAAAGTATATTTCGTATTATTCAGGGATATCAATGTATTTAGGTGATTGGGCTTATGCGCATAATATGAATAAAGGATTAGGAAATTTCTATAGAAAAATAAAAAGCAATTAATGAAAGGAGAAAAATAAAATGGCAATTCAATTGTTTACACCAACATTTGATGTGGATGGATGTTTGGAAGAAATTCGTGAGTGTTTGGAAAAGGGATGGACTGGTTTAGGATTTAAAACGGTTCAGTTTGAGGAGAATTGGAAAGCATATACAGGGTGGGAACATGCACATTTTCTAAATTCTGCAACAGCAGGTCTTAACCTTGTGTTTGATATTTTTGCAGAAGAATATGGATGGGGAGAAGAAGATGAGGTAATAACCACACCACTTACATTTATTTCCTCTAATCATGCAATTTTATTGGCGGGCTTAAAGCCAGTATTTGCTGATGTTGATGATACGTTATGTCTGGATCCTAAGAGTGTGAGAGAACGAATTACAGATAAGACAAAGGCGGTTTTGTTTGTTGGTATCGGTGGTAATACAGGACATTATGAGGAAATTGCCCAAATCTGTAAAGAGAACAATTTAAAATTAGTGTTAGATGCCGCTCATATGGCGGGAACAAGGTTAAGAGGAGAAATGCCGGGAAAACAGGCAGATGCAATTGTATATTCTTTTCAGGCAGTGAAAAATTTACCTACAGCGGACAGTGGTATGGTATGTTTTAAAGAAGAAAAGCTTGATGCAATCGTCAGGAAGAAAACATGGCTTGGGATTAATAAAGATACTTATATGAGAACGAGTTCAGGTGGTACTTATAAGTGGCGATATGATGTAGAGTATGTTGGCAATAAATATCATGGCAATTCTATTATGGCTGCAATTGGAATTGTACAGCTAAAACATTTGGATAAAGAGAATGCATATAGAAGACAGATTGCACGGTGGTATACAGAAGGGTTTAAGGAATATGGAGATAAAATCAAATTGGTAGAGGTCCCAAAAGAGTGTGAATCCAGCAGGCATCTATTCCAAATTATTGTTGAAAACCGGGACGAAATGATGCTTGCATTGAATCAGCAGGAAATTTATCCAGGCGTTCACTATGTGGATAATACAGAATACAGAATGTACCGTTATGCGGAAGGAACATGTCCGAATGCCAGATATATTAGTGAACATGTCATCTCTTTACCGATGCATATGCAGTTGACTTATGAAGATGTGCAGACGATTATCCAAGCAGTAACGAATTTTGTGAATCAGTAAATACCATAAAATGAAGGAAGATATGATTTTGCAGCAGACAAAGAAAAAAAATAAGTTGGTGAATAATATAATATATGCATTTTTTGCACAAGGGGTTTCTTTGCTTCTGAGTGTTGTTATGTCCTTGATTGTACCTAAAATATTAGGAGTGGAACAGTTTGGATATTGGCAATTATTCATATTCTATGCAGGTTATGTCGGCTTTTTTCATTTTGGCTTGAATGACGGAATTTATCTAAAATTGGGTGGTAGTGATTATGATAATTTAAATTATAACCTACTTGGTACACAGTTTAGAATATCAATTATTGTTGAGACAATTTTTTCTTTTATAATAGTTTTGATGATAACATATAATATTACTGATATGAACCGAAGTATCGTTTTTGTTTTTGTTGGACTATATCTTGTGGTTTCCAATGCTGCATTATTTTTGGGCTATATTTTTCAAGCAACAAATCAGACCAAATTATTTTCAATTTCAGTTGTAATTGATAGATTTTTTGTTTTGATATTTGTAACATTTCTGATGTTACTGAAGGTTAAACGTTTTGAAATTTTTGTTATTTTCTATATAATAAGTAAATGCATTTCACTTATTTATTGTATAAAAAAAGGAAAAGAAATTGTCTTTTCAAAGAATTCTCCTATTCATCTTGTAATAAAAGAAATATGGGGAAATATTACTGTTGGGATTAATTTAACATTTGCTAATATAGCCAGTATGCTTATTTTGGGTAGTGGGCGAATGGTGATCGATAAGCTATGGGGAATAGAAACTTTTGGAAAATTATCACTTTCTATATCAATTGCAAATTTTTTTCTTTTATTTATATCCCAAGTTAGTATGGTATTATTTCCTTTTTTAAGACAAGTTTCAAATAGCAGACTTTCAGAATTATATATTGATGTAAGTAGAATATTAGATGTAGTTATGCCAATTATATTTTTATTGTATTTTCCTATCAAAGTTCTTTTGACAATGTGGCTTCCACAATATTCAGAAAGTGTACAATATCTAGGTCTGTTATTACCAATTTGTATTTTTGATGGTAAAATGCAGCTGTTGTGCAATACATATTTTAAGGTTCTAAGAAAAGAAAGAAAAATATTACAATATAATGTAATTGCTTTTCTGTTTAGCTTTATATTTAGTTTGTTTTGTGGATATATTTTACACAATATGTATTTCATAGTCATTTCAATGATAGCGGCCATAGGATTGCGCAGTATCATGTCCCAGAATTATATAGCTGGTTATTTTGACCAAAAAATCATGTGGGAGATTATACAAGAAGTATATCTGATTATATTATTCATGATAATTTCATGGTATTGTAGTAATGTAATAGGCTTTTTCTTATATCTTTTGGTTTATGGAATTTATATTTTGCTGAATTTGAAAATGGAAAAGAAGTTATTCAAAAAGATTAAGGAATATTCGGGTAAATAGTATGATAGAGTTTAATGAAAAAATTTCATATGGAATCTATTTGTTTTCTATAATAGGTGGAACTTTTTTTGCTTATTTGGCACAAAAATATGCGGTATATGAGAAGAATGAATTGAAAGCACAAAAATTATTTTGGTGTATTTCTTTTTTGTTTCTATGCCTGCCAGTTGCATTTCGTGGAAATGGCGTGGATCAGGATAATTATATAT